>JAEZHK010000021.1 GCA_023416655.1 Bacillota bacterium | reverse complement strand
GGCCGCTGGCCGCCACCGCCATGACGCTGTCTTCCATGCGCCCCAGCCAGAACATGTCGGTCAGGTTGTACGCCATCTGCATCAGCTGCGTGCCCATGATCGGCACCGCCACGCAGAGGAGCTTTTTCAAAATTCCGCCTTGGGTCAGGTCGTCACGTTTGCAAGTCATTGGTTACTCCATCTTTCTTCACTATCTACCCATTATGCGTGGCGCGCTTTTGGTTGTCAAGGCGTCAGGCGCCCTCGCTCTGCCACTTAACGTACAGTTCGGCGATCACGCGCTCAATCGGCGCGCGGGCGATTTCGGCGTCCGTCACCTCGTCCGCCGCCGCGAGCGCCGCGAAGAGATCGGACGGGGAAAGCGCCCTCGCGTCGTATTCGTACTCGCAGGTTCCGTTTTCACGCTTGATCAGCTTCGCGCCCCGGATCTCGGGCGCCGCACCCTTCACTTCTGCTTTCAGCACGCGCTTGTCGCCCGCGAGGCGCAGAAGCTCTTGGTGGTCCCCGTCGAAGGCGAGTGTGCCCTTGTTGATCAGGATCAGCCGCTTCGCCATCTCGGTCAGGTCGTCCATGTCGTGGGAGGTGACCAGGATCGTCACCCCTCGCTCGGCGTTGATCCGCTTCAGAAACTCGATCATCTGCCGCTTGGCGAGCACGTCCAGCCCCAGCGTCGGTTCGTCCAGCAGCACCAGTTCCGGCGAGTGCAGAAGCATCAGCGCCAGGTTGGCCTTCATCCGCTGGCCCAGCGAGAGTTCTCGCGCGAAGCTCAACCAGATCTCCTTGAGGCCCAGAAGCTCTTGCAGCATGCCCAAGGTTTCATTGTAGGCCTTGTCCGGCACGTCCCATACGGTTTTTTTCCACTCGAACGACGCGCGCACCGGGTGATCCCACCAGAGTTCGCTGCGGTTTCCGAACAGGACGCCGGTTTTCCGCATCAGCGGGATGCGGTGGGCGCTGGGGTCCATGCCGAAGGCGGTCACTTCGCCCGACTGGGGCAGGAGCATGCCGCTCAGAAGCTTGAACGTGGTCGATTTGCCCGCGCCGTTCGGCCCGGCGTAGGCGCAGAATTCGCCTTTTTGCAGCGAAAAGGAGACGTCGTTGAGCGCATAAACGCGCTTGTTCTCGCGTTTGAAGAGCGACAGGGGCCGCTTCTGGTCGAAGTACTTGACGACGCGCTTCATCTCAATTGCGGTGTCCGATGTCGCGGTAGCGGTTGCAGCTGAATTTCGCATAGTGTTTCATCCCTCTCTTGAAAATGTAGGTGGCGGCCGTCACAAACGCCGCGGCCACGGCGACGGGAAGCGCGAGCTGGGGGCTTTTGCCCAGCTTCCCGAGGAGCGCCAGCGCGGGCAGGTAAGCCATCAGCCCCGCCGGGAACACGGTGGTGAGCGCGGTCATGGCCCAGGCGGGCAGGCCCGCGAGCGGGTACTTGCCAAGGAGGTTATTGAGGCCAATCACCTGCGCGGAGATTTCCTCGCAGGCGACGGGCTTGTAAAACGCCGCCGCGCCGTAGAGGTAGCCCTGCCCGAGCTTGAGCGCCGCGTGGCAGGCGACGTAGAGGAGGAAAGCCATGAGCCACAGCGGCGTGACGGCGATTTGCAGCCGCGCGCAGGCGATGGCTGTGACCACGATGCCCATCAGAAATCCGCTGGAGCCGGACACCGGCATGAACGCCTCGCCCATCAGTTGCATCCAGAGGGGCCGAGGTTGGATCAGCATGTGGTCGATCTGCCCGCGCGCCGCGCGGCGGCTGATCATCATCACGTTGAACCCGCCGAACACCATGTAGGAAAAGCCGTCCGCCAGTTGGAAGAAACCCAGCATGAAGAGGACTTCGTCCGCCGAAAGGCCGCCTACGCCGCCGAAGCGCGCGGCCAAGAGCAGCACGCCCGAAACCGACGCGATGTTGGCGATCAGTTCCGACGCCATCACGATCCCGCAGGTAGCCATGTCCTGCAAAAACCAGTTGAGGTCCATCCGCCCGTAGAGGCCGTACAGGCGGAAAAGCTGTTTGACATTACCCGCCATAGGACACCATCCTCTCCCGGGATTTCTTGAACCACAGGACCGCCAGCGGCCACAGCGCGAGATTCCAGAAGACCTGCGCCGCCAGGAGGGTCTTCGCGTCGCCCAGCCCCGCGTACAGGGACAGCGGCGCGCCCGCCAGCGTGCCCAGCGGCGTAAGCGCGAGGAAGTCTCCGACGCCCCAGGGCAGCGCGGAGAAGGGGATCAGCGCACCGGTGAAGAGCGCGGTGAGCGACTCGCGTAGGCTATGCACCGGCCAGGCGAGGCTCCTTAGGCGGATCATCACGCAGGTGAACAGGAAGTCCACCGCGAACCCTTCCGAGATGGACAGTGCCAGCGACGGGAGGAACCAGGGGCTCCTCGGCGTCATGTCCACGCCGCACAGCGCGGCGATCAGGAACGCGGGCACGGACAGGAGCAGCAGCTGCATGGCCCAGCCGCCCACCGTGTGGGCGATCAGCTGCCCGAAGATGGGGGAGGGCCGCTGGTAGAGGGAGAGCACCGTGCCGTCGTGCAGCCAGTCGGAGGCGGGCGTGCGCACATCCAGCATGGGTTTGAGAACCGTCGAGAGCACGGTGTAGACATAGAGCTGGTTCAGCGTCAGTCCCTGGGTGTCCGCGCCCTGCAGAAACAGCGAGCGCCAGACCATAATCAGCGCGCCCATCGCGGCGGCGCGCAGCAGGTACTGCCCCAGAAGCTCCGAAAAACCGAAGTAGCTCTTTTCAATCAGGCACATTTTGGATGTGGCCAGGTATCGTTTCATCTTTCAACACCCCTTCGGGATCGGGCCGGGCGGCGGACCGCCTGGGCCGATATCGGTCAATTTCGGGCAACAAAAAAGCGGCGGCCCCTTCGGGCCGCCGCAGCAAAAAGATCTCTATCTTGCGCGCGCGGTGCCGAAAAAGGGCATAGCTATCCCGTCGCGCCCGGAAAAACCGAACATTCCGCGTACACAGCTCACAAGATGCGCCATGATGTCGCCCACGGATGCTTCCCCCTTTTTACAATTTTGCCTGATTATAGCATGCGCCCGCGCGGGCGTCAACGGCCTCGCAAAAGCTTCACAAACCGTTTGATTCCCGATGCGGTGCGCGCATTTTGTGGTATCATAAGGTTGTCCCAATCATGCTTCAGGGGGGAAGCGAAGTGCCCTTTGCGATCAAGAGAATCTATGAACCCGCTTCGGAGGAAGACGGCCGGCGCTGTCTGGTGGATCGGCTGTGGCCCAGGGGGATCACCAAAGAGTTCGCCTGGCTGGATGAATGGGTGAAGGACGCGGCCCCCAGCCCCGAACTTCGCACCTGGTTCGCTCACAAGCCGGAGCGTTTTGCGGAATTCTCGGAGAAGTACCGCGCCGAGTTGCACGTTGACCTCGAAAAGAAAGCCGCCGTCCGGCGGCTTTGGGAGGCCGGGACGGCGGGACGGGTGACGCTTCTATACGCCGCGAGGGATGAATCAGTCAACCACGCGGCGGTGCTGAAGGAAGTTCTTGAGGGGATGCGGGGCTGAGAATCCCAGCTTGGAATCATGGAGCGATGGGGCGCTCCGCCTCCTCATGAGACTTTTTGTCCTTCTTGCCTGGCCGCTCGCAGTAGGGCGGATACTTTTTATGCGTGGCATGGTGCTGTTTGCACGCGGCGCAGTCCCCGTGGCGGGGGCATTTGAGTTTTTTGCAGGGGCAGTTGCGATTGGCTTCCTGCATGAACGCCCTCCTTTACGTGTCTAGCGCACACCAGGTCCTTCAGCATCCCGCGTTAAAGACTGTGTGGAAGCGGGCCTAGCGCCAGAACACCAGGTCCTTCAGCATCCCGCCCAGCGCGTAGTTGATCCAGCTCAGGCTCTCGCGGAAGCGCGATTCGATGCGCTGGCCCCAGGTAATGTTGCCGGGCGCGGCTGCGCCAATGGCATCGAGGCCCTGGTCCTTCGCCAGCCACAGCGCGCGGGTCAGGTGGTAGTCGCTGGTGACGACGATGGCGGTCGAAAGCCCGCGGGCGCTCATCTCCGCCTTCGCGTTGTTCAAATTCTCGATGGTATCGGTGGACTGGTCCTCCACCACGATGGCGCTTTGCGGCACGCCGTTTGCGAGCAGCCATTTCGCCATCGCGCCCGCCTCGGTCTCCGGCTCGTCCCGCCCCTTCGCCCCGCAGACGATGATGAGCTTCCCGTAGCCGTCCTGATAGGCCTTGAGCGCCGTCTGCACCCGGTGCAGCACCGTCGTGGACAGTTCGCCGTCCGGCATGATGCGCGCGCCCAGCACGACGATCGCGTCCCGCTTGGAAAGCGTCCGGGGCGTCTTTTCGCTTATGAACACCGCGCACATCAGCCCCAGCTCCAGCGCAGCGCCGACCGCCGCCACGATGACGACACCCTTCCAGAATTGGTTCACAGCCCTTCCTCCATGCGATCTTTGATGCCCGCCACGCGCTCTATTACGCGCTTTTCGCCGGGTTTATGAGCGTTGGACGGAAGGAACTGCCAAAACGTTCATCGGCGGAGGGTTGCCTCCTCGTAGATCGCCGCGTAGGCTAACGTGATCCCGTCCCAGTCGAACTTCAAACTGCCCGCCAGCGCCGCGCGGCTGAAGCGCGGGCGGCCTTCGAGGATCGCCTCGATTTTGTCCGCGATCATCCCCGGGTCGCCCGGGTCGATGGCGAAGCCGACCTCGCCATCCGCGAACTGGCCGTCGAAGCCCTGGCCGCGGGTGTATAAAACCGGAAGCCCCTGGCTGATCGCCTCCGCGTAGACCAGGCCGAACGTCTCCCGGCCCGACGGCAGCAAAAACGCGTCCGCCGCGCGGTACAGCGGCATCAGTTCCGGCATCGGCCGTGGCGGCAGCAGCTCCACCAGCGTGCAGGCTTTGGCGGCATCCACCACCTTTTCGTCCACGGGCTGGCCAACCACCGTCAACTTGACCTTCCGGCCACGGGCGGCGAGCGCCTCCGCCGCGCGGATGGCCGCGGGCAGGTTCTTGCGCGGAACCAACTGGCCTACGAAGAGGAGGTTCGTCTCGTTGAGGCTGGCCGCCTCCCTGGGCGCGGGCTGGTCTTTAAGCCAGAGCGCGTCGATGCCGTTGGGGACCACGGCGGATTTTTCCATGACCGCCTTCAGCGCCTCCCCGGAAAGGTAGGGCGCGAGCGCCCTGTCCCGGTAGCTGGAGGAGAGGAAGATGACCTTCGACGCGTGCTTTAAAATCCTGCGCGCCAGCGGCCTGAGATACGGCATGCGCTTTAAGAGCACGTTTACGTCGGTGTCCCGCACCGCAACAATATAGGGGACGCCGAAGCGCCGGTGGAGGCCGTAAGCGATCCCTCCGTTGGTCAAGAGCGAGTGCGCGTGGATCACGTCGAAATCCGCCACCGCGTACCGCTTCAGCGCGCCGCGCAGCATTTTCCACTGTTTCAGGGGGAAGACGAGCCGATCCCATTTCTGGTGGTTGGGGTCCACCGCGCTGTACGGCCCAAAGTCCCGCCCGGCCGGGTCGAAGCCCTTCGGCACGGGCGTATAGACCGCGATCCGGTCGCCCCGCGCGGCCTGCCGGTCGAAGAGATTTTTATAGAACGCGCCGGTTTGGTAGTAGGAATTGATGTGCAGAACCCGCATATTTCCTCCTGATGCCCGGTTGCAGCCGGAGCACCTTGGTGCGCCCGCGCCCGCTTCTAAATGATACCACAGCCCCCCGCCACGCGCAACAATCACGGCATGATCCGGCGATTGAAAAGCCGCGCCGGGCGTGCTATAATACCTTTTATTAGGGAGGCGAAGGGTGTGCGCGTCGAGGAGTCGAAGGAGAATTATCTGGAGGCCATCTATGTGCTCTCCAGGGAGCACGGCTTCGTCCGGTCGGTGGACGTGGCCAACTACTTTGAGTTTTCCAAGCCCAGCGTCAGCGTGGCGATGGCGAACCTTCGCCAGGCGCTGCTCATCACCGTGGACGACGCGGGCGGCATCCATCTGACGGACGCTGGCCGCGCGCTGGCCGAGCAGGTCTACGAGCGGCACACGCTGCTCACCCGCTTTTTGATGGGGCTTGGCGTCGACCCGGACACCGCGCAGCAGGACGCCTGCCGCATCGAGCATGTGATCAGCCAAATCAGCTTCGAAAAACTGCGGGAGCACGTCACCGAAATGCTGAGGTCGAAGTAGGGCAATTCTTCATTGCTTGAATCGCTTTGAGCGCCGAGTGAAACGCGGCGCTTTGTATTTTCCGCCCCTTGGGAATTTGACATCCGCCGATGCATCTGGTATGATGGATGGGCAAAGAACCGTCATTGCAGCGCTCCATTTAAAATAGAGCATTTGCGTGAAAGGCTTTATCAACTGTCGGCGAGGTGCGGCTTATGATAGGGCCTTTTGTTCGTTTACGCCCGGAAATTACGGCGGACGACGCGCGCAGGATCGCGGCGTGGCTGGAGGACGGCGAGACGGTTTTGCACTTAAGCGACGCGCCGGGGGTTTCCTCGGCAATCCGACGGGCGCTCGCATGCGCGGGGATGGGCATTGTGACCCACCTTTTCAACCAGGGCGGCCGTTTCTTCATTGCGGAGGAGCGGGGCGAGCCGGTGGGGTTCGTGCGGCTGGCGTCCGGGCCGGGGGAGACCCAGATCGTGCTCATGGTGGAAAAGAGCCGCTGGGGCAGGCGATTGGGCGACGCGATCCTTCGGGAGGCGCTGAAGCTGGCGTTCTTTGAGATGCGCGCGCCGAAGGTCGTGGCGGTGATCCACCGGGACAATCATCGTTCGCTCAGGCTTTTCGCACGCTTGGGGTTTACGCCGGTGCGAGACGGGGAATGGATGCGCCACGCGCTGGCGCTGAAGGACTATCTGCAAATCATTCAGGGAGGGATTTCGATGCAGAGGGAACTCATCATCAGCCGGATCGACCGCGAGCGGCTGAACAAATTGATCGAGGACGCGATATACGGCAGCAGGGAGCCGGATCCGTCCTACCGCGCGTTGCAACAAGAGATCGTGCGCGCCCGTGTGGTGGAGCCGCAGGCGCTGCCCGAGAACGTGCTCACCATGCGCTCCCGCGCGCTGATCGCGCTGGACGGCGAGGAAGAGGAGGCCCAGCTGGTCTACCCGGACGAGGCCGACTGGACCCGGGGCTGCCTGTCGGTATTGTCGCCGGTGGGCATGGCGCTGCTCGGGTACCGCGAGGGCGACAAGATCCAGTGGGATGTGGCGGGCGGCCGCACCTCCATTGAGATCCGCCGGATCCTCTACCAGCCCGAGGCGGCGGGGGACTACCATCTGTAGAATACAAAAGTCCAGCGCGGGCGCGGCAACTTACCCGCAGGGCGCTCGCGAGGCCAAAGAATATCCAGCGTGGCCGGGAGTCAGTCGACTCCCGGCCACGCCTTTATCCTTTAGGACAGCCTTTTTCGGGGATCGGGCGGGTGAGCGGCGCTTCGCCCAGGATGACCCTGTCGCCGTAGACGGTCAGCTCCATGCCCGGAACATCGCAGGTGAGCGTGACCTCCCGCTGCGTCACGCGGACGGAAAGTGTCCTGCCCAGGTGCTTCAGGCTAAACGAGAAGGCCGCCCAGCCCTCGGGGATGGAGGGCGCAAGCTTCAAAAGCGCCCCGTCGCTGCGCAGGCCGCCGAAGCCGTAGACGATGTTCATCCAGCTGCCCGCGATGGAGGTGATGTGCAGCCCCTCGTGGGTGTTTCGGTTGTAATTGTCCAGGTCCAGCCGCGAAGCGAACCGGAACAGCTGATACGCCTGCAAATTGTACCCCAGCTGCGCCGCCAGGATCGAGTGCACCGAAGGCGAGAGGCTGCTCTCATGGATGCAGCGCGGCTCGTAGTAGTCGAAGTTCGCGGCCAGCTGCTCATTCGAGAACTCGCCGCTGAAGAGCAGCATGAACATCAGTACGTCCGGCTGCTTCAGCATGTCGTTTCGGTAGATGCGCTCGTAGGACCAGTGGCCGTAGAGCGGGAATTCCGAAACCGGGATCGCGGCGATGTCGAGGTGCGGCAGATTGAAAAAGCCGTCGTGCTGCTCGATGACGAGCGTCTTGGGATCAATGGGAATGCGCATGGCCTCGGCCATCTTGCGCCATTCGGCTGGTTCGCTGTCCTGAAGAGCGACCTTTTCGGTAAGCGCGGCGAATTTATCGGACGCGCGCTCCCGCATGTCCTCCAGCACCTCCAGCGTGTAGAGGAAGCACTTCTTCGCCATGAAGTTGGTGTAGGCGTTGTGGTGCACCATCATCTGGAACTCGTCCGGCCCCATCACGCCGTAGAAGCCGTATTCGCCCTTCGGACTCCAGTCCCCGCGGGAGGCCAGCATGCGGCAGATCTCCACCAGCATTTCCGCGCCCATGTCGTAGAGGAATTCCCTGTCGCCAGTCAGGCGCGCGTAGCACCACAGCGCGTACATCACGCCGGTGGAGGCCTGCAGCTGCAGGCTCGCGTGCTGCCACAGGTCGCAGCACTCGGTGCCGCTGATGGTGGCGACGGGGTAGAACGCGCCGCGGCAGTCCAGCGCTCTGGCGCGCTCCCGCGCCTGGGGCAGCGTTTCGTAGCGGAACTTTAAGAGGCTCCGGGCGGCGACGGGGTTATTGAACAGGTAGAACGGCAGGCAGTACACCTCCGTGTCCCAGAAGGTGTTGCCGTTGTAAGCCTCGCCGGTCAGCCCCTTCGCGCCGATGATGGCGCTGTGCTCGGCGGTGTGCAGCGTCTGGTGCAGCTGGAACACGCAGTAGCGGATGCCCTGCTGGTTTTCATCGTCGCCCTCGATTTCAATGTCCGAAACCGCCCACTGCCGCGCCCACCAGGCGGCGCTCTCCGCCTTGAGCTGGTCGTATTCCGTAGCAGATGGCGCGTCGATGTATGCGCTCTCCGCTTTGAGTCGGTCGGATTCCTCCGCTGCCGACGCGTCGATGCATGCGCGGTCGGATTCCGCCGCCGCCGATGCGTTCTCTGCTTCCGCCCGGATGCGTTCGACGCGAACGACGCGCGTGAGCGCGGTTTCCTCGCCCATTTTAAGCGCGGCCACAAAGCGCCCCGCAGCGATTCTTACGTTTTCCGCCTCCGCCTCACCCGCGCATTCCATGCCGGAGAACGCTGCATACGCGCGGACCCCCTGGCGCGTGCCCGCCGTCTCACCCGTAATATGGCAGACGCGCCCACCGGATTTTTCGGAGCAGTTCCAGAAGTTCCGCCCGGCGGAGACGTGCGCTCTGGAGAAGTCCAGCCCTGCGATAATATCTATGGAAGCCTCGCCCTCGATCACCCGGAAGGAGGCGCGCTGCCCGCCCAGCTGGGGTTTTGGCATAGAGACGAAGCGCTCAAACGTCACTTGGACGCGTGTATTTTCATCCACCCGCCAGAGGAAGGAGCGCGTGAGTACGCCCGTCCTCAGGTCCAATTCGCGCTGAAAATTGGTGACTTCGCTCTTCGCGAGATCGAGCGCTTCGCCGTTGACGCGGATGAACGCGTACAGCCAGTCCACCGAATTGACCATGAACTCGGTGTGGGGGATCATGCCGCGGTAGCCGCTCCTGGGCAGAATGCGCCGCTCGTACACGCCGCCGATGTAGCTGCCCTCAAGACCCGCGCCGGAATAGCCCTCCTCGAAGTAGCCGCGCACGCCCATGTACTCGTTGCCCAGCGAGAAGATGGATTCCGCCGCCTGCGCGTATTCCGGGTCGAACCCGCTTTCACGCACCGCCCAGGGGTGCACCTCAAAGTATCTGTCTGCGATCTTGCCCATGCTATCCCTTGATCCCTCCGGCGGCTATGCCATTTGTAATCTGCTTCTGGAACGCGGCGAAGAGGATCGTGGGCGGGATGATGGAGAACAGGATCGCGCGCAGGATGTCCACGTCGGTGGTGCGGATGTTGGTCCGAAACGCGAACAGGCGCACCATCACCGTCTCCTTGTCGGACCCGGCCAGGATCAGGTAGGGCAAGAGGAAATCCGACCACGCGGCCGTGACCGCGAAGATCGCCACCACCGAGACGATGGGCTTTGAGAGCGGCATCAGGATGCTCATGAAGATTTTGAAGTCCGTGCAGCCGTCCAGCTGCGCCGCCTCCAGGTAGTCCCTGGGGATGGTCTCAAAGAACTGCATGAAGAGGAGCACCCAGAACGCGTTCGCGCCCATCGACAGCCACAGCGGCAGGAAGCTGCCGCCCATCCCCAGCCGGTTGATGTTGACGTAGAGCGCCACGATGCCCGTCGTGGGCGGGATGAGCAGGCTCCACAGCACCAGCCCTAGCACGACCCTGTGGCCGCGCGGGCGGAGGACCGCGAGGCCGTAGGCGAGAAGGCCATTAAACAGCACCGCGCACACCGCGCTGCCCGCCACGGAAATCAGCGAGTTCAGGTAGAACCTTGCGAACTTGAGGTCGTTCCAGGTCTTTAAATATCGGTCGAAGTCAAACGCGGCCGGGAGCACCGAGGGCACGCGACGGAATTCCTTGATGTCCTTGAAGCCGGACAGGAACACCCACACCGCCGGGAAGACCGCCACGGCCACCATCAAAAGGCAAATGAGAAAGATCACGGCGCAGGCGATCCTGGCCGACGTGGAACTCAGGTCATAGAAGCGAATCGCGCCCTCTTTTTTCTGTTCGTACTTATCGTAAAACATGCGCGCCCCTACCTTTCCGCCCGCTTTGTCACGCGGAAGTAGACGACAGTCATCACGCAAAGGATGATCGAGATCATGACCGACAGCGCGGCGGCCATCGGGTAGTTGTAGTCCTCGAAGGCGTACTTGTACACCTGCTGCATGATGGAGATGCTGGCGTTGTTGGGGCCGCCGTTGGTCATGACCAGCGGCTCGTAGAGGATCTGGAACACCGCAATCACCTGAAGGATCAGAAGGGTCTTGCCAAGTTCCAGAATGCCGGGCAGCGTGATGTGGAGGAAGCGTTTGAGGGGCTTCGCGCCGTCCACGGTGGCGGCTTCGTAGAGCTCGGGACTAATGCCGCTGATGCCCGCCATGTAGATGAGCGCCGTGCTTCCGGCGGACTTCCACGTCATGGTCAGGATGATCAGCGGGATGGTCCAGCGGGGGTTGGTCAGCCAGGGCTGCGGGCCGATGCCGAAGGCGTGGAGGAAGATGTTGAGGACGCCCGTGTCGCCCGGCCGGAACAGGAAGCCCCACATCATGACCGTGGCGAGACCCGGGATGATGTTGGGGAAGTACACGCCCACCCGGAAAAAGCCCCGGAAATGCGCTGTCTCGCTCACCAGCGCGGCGATGATGATGGGCACCCAGAACCCCAGACCCAGCGACCACAGGATGTAGAGGAAGGTGTTTCGGAGCGCTGGGGAGAAGTTCGGGTGGGAAAAGACGCGCAGGTAGTTATCAAAACACACGAACTGCTGAAGGCGGATGCCCTTGGCCTCGTAGAGCGATAGCCTGACGCTCTCCAGAAGCGGCGACCACACGAAAAACGCGAAGAGCACCACGCCCGGCAGCATGATGGACCACGCCACCAGCTCCTTTTTATGCCACTCCCAAACATTCTTTCGTCGTCGCGGCGGTCCTTTTCGCGCATAGCTGTGTCGCTCTCCGCTTGAAATAGCGCTGCTATTCCTGCGCTGCGGCTCCTTGCTCTGCATCGAAAATTCCTCGCCGCTTTGGACGAAGTAATATTTTGGATTGGCATCCCTCGCCCCGGTATTCCGGGCAATCGCGCCTTCAAATTTTGTCATGCCCGCTCAACCTCCCCGAAATGAAGCGCTTTCGCTGTGCGACGGGACCGCCCGCTTCATTATATCATCTTTTGAAACCTGGGGCTGCCCAGAACCGGCTTTGAAAGCGGTCTGCGGCAGCCCCGTGATTGTTTTGCGCGCCGCGGCGCGGTTTACTTGTTGACGCCGTTGTCGAGGATGGTCTGGTAGTTGTCGCTGGCGGTCTTCATCAGCGCGGCCACGTCGGCGTTCTGGTCGGTGACGACGGCCTGCAGCACCTTCGTAAGCTCCGCGTACATGTCCTGCGTGGAGCCTTCTTCCTCCATGTGCAGGTTGCCTTCTTTCTTGGTGATGGCGAAGTACTCGTCAAAGAGCGCGGTGTTGACGTTATTGTACTCCTTGATGATGGCGGCCTCGGCGTCGAGCAGCTCCTGCTTGGTCCAGCAGGGGAAGCGCGGGATGACCGGGATGCCGTTCGCCACGCGGTATTCCGCGTCGGCTTTCATGCCTTTGATGGCGGCGTCGGAGGCGACGGGCGCCTTGCCCATGACTTCGAGGTAGTCCAGCGCCGCGTTCACTTCCTCATCGGTGGCGTTGGCCGCGAACATGTAGGGCGTGCCGCCGGAGAGGGAGAACTGGCCGCCCGGGCCGGCCGGCATGGGAACCAGCGCCAGTTTGTCCACCGGCAGGCCGTTGGCGTAGGTGGGCTGCTGCACGGCGTCGTTGGCGCCGATGTACATGGCCGCGCTGCCGGTGCCCAGCTCGGAGAAGCCGGTGCCCCAGTCTTCGTTTGTGGGGTCAGCGGTCAGAACGTCGTAGGTCCACTTCAGGCTCTTGACGTACTCCATCGCGGCGATGGCTTCGGGGGTATTGAGGTTGGCCTTGAACTTGCCGTTCTCGTCCACGGTGCAGAGGTCCGCGCCGAACGCCCAGGCGATGTTCGAGAAGTGCCAGCCGCCCGCGGCGTCCTTGGCCAGCAGGCAGAGGCCCGCGGAGCCGGTCTTGTCCTTGATGGTCTTGGCGGCGGCGGCCAGCTCTTCCCAGGTCTTGGGATACTGAATGGTGCCGTCAGCGTTTGCCAGGCCCGCTTCTTCAAACAGCTCCACGTTGCACATCAGGCCCAGCGCGTAGCCGTCCCGCGGGATGCCGTACACGCGGCCATTGCCGTCGCTCATGATCTTGCGGATGGAGGGGTTGATGGCGTCCAGCCAGCCGCGCGCGGCCAGAAGGTCGGTGATGTCCTTCACGAAGCCGCCCTTGATCAGCTTCTGCGGCTCGGTGTACCAGGACTCAAAGATGGTGGGCAGGTTGCCCGACTCGGCGAGGGACACGAAGGTGTCGGTGGCGTACTTGTAATAGGCGGGCACGACTTCCACATTGGGGTGGGTCTCGGAGAAGGTCTTGGCGTAGCCCTGGTGCAATTCGACTTCCGCGGTCATCGTGTCCTCCGGCCAGATGCCCAGCTTGAGCTTGACCTTCCCGGACTCGGCCGAGGCCATGGAGAACGGGGAAACCATCAGGATGAGCGCGACGAGCAGGCTGACCAGTCTTTTCGTGTTCATGGGAACCTCCTTACATGATTGGATGCGGCGGCGGGCGAAGTTCAACGTTCAACCTGCCATGCATTCCACATTCCGGGGAAGGGGCGCGGGGGCGGGGGACCTGTTTGATACCAATTCCAACCATTAATGCTTCGTCGCAGGGGTCCTTTTCGCGCAGTGCTGTGTCGCTCTCCGCTCAACGTAGCGCTGCTACGCCTCGCTCCGGCTCCTTGCCCTGCATCGAAAACCCCTCCCTGCTTTGGAAGTATTACTGATTTCCATTGGTATTAGACGCATACGGAAATTGAAAAAACCGGGCGATGTGACAGGAGGGCTGCTAGGTTTATCGTTCAACTGCATGGTATCAAAAGAAAGGGCGAATGTAAAGAGTTCGCGTAAGATTTAACATCCGCTTTACGCGCCCGGCAGCGCGCGCACGCTGTCGCGGACGACGAGGCGCACCGGCAGGATGGTGTTGCGCTCCGGGACCGCCTCGCCCTCGAGCAGCGCCATCATCGCCCCGGCGGCGATTTCGCCCTTGCGGCCCGCGTCCTGGTGCACGGTGGTCAGCATGGGCATGGTCATGCGGCACCAGTTGATGTCGTCAAACCCCACCACGGAGAAGTCGTCCGGCACCTTGCGCCCGTTCTGCTGAAGCCCGGACATGATGCCTGCCGCCATGATGTCGGCGGTGGCGAAGAGCGCCGTGATGTCCCGCCGGTCGGCCAGCAGCGCGCCCAACTCAATCGTGCCGGTGGTGGAGAATTCGCGCTCGAACACGATCTCCGGGTCGAACGGCACGCCCGCTTCCTCAAGCGCCGCCTTGTAGCCCATCAGCCGCCGCTCCACCACCCCGCCAACCCGGATGGGCGGGCCGGCGAAGGCGATCCTGCGGTGGTTCTGCTCCAGAAGGTATCTCGTGGCCAGCAGCGCGCCCTCATAGTCCTGAAGGCCCACGTTCACCACGCCGCCGTAGTCGCCGAGGTAGCTGTCCACCAGCACCACGGGCTTTCCGGCGCCCGCCAGCGTCTGATGAAGCTCCTCGTGCTCGAAGAGGCCCGTCATGAAGAGGCCGTCCACGTTCCAGTTGCGAAGGAACGCCGTGAGATCCTCCGAGTTCGTAACGGTGCGCAGCATCAGGTAATAGCCGCCCTGCCTCAGCGCCTCCTCGATGGCGCCGATGAACGCGGTGTGGAACGGGTCCTCCATGAAGTTGCCGCTGGTCTTGGGGTCCAGGTGGTTGATCAGCGCCACCACCTTGGACGTGCGGGAGACCAGCGCGCGCGCGGACATGTTGGGCACGTAGCCCCGCTCCCGGATGATGCGGTTGATGTTGTCCTTGGTATGCTGCGACACGCGGTTGCTCCGGCCCAGGATCACGTTGGAAACCGTGGTGCAGCTGACACCCGCCTCGCGGGCAATGTCGTCGATGGTCACCATGGCGCTCATCCCCTGTCGTCAGATTGAGCGTTAAACCTAGTGAGACCATACTACCACAAGACCGGGTCTTTTGTACAGCGCGTCCCGAAATTTCCAGTGGCGGGCACGTTCGGTAAACCCACCGGGAGGTATGGAGGGCCGAAGCCCTCCATGTTCAACCATAAGCGGCGGCTTTGCCGGTACTTATGGATTCCCCTAAAGGGCGCGCTTGCCCGCCCGACGGGGATCAACACCGCCCGTCCGGATTGCGCCCGAAATTTCCCGCAGGAAATTTAGAAATCCGGCCCCGTTCCCTTTGCTTTCGCATGTGCTCGGGGGCACATGCGAAAGCCCTGTTGACAGCGCCGGGGGCGCGGCGTAAGATGGACATGCACCGAAGGAGGCAGAGAGATGAAGAAAATGGTTGGCGTCAACACGCCGGTCGTCACGCCGATGAACGGGGATCAGAGCATCGATTTTGCGGGCCTAAAGCGCCTATGCGAAATTTTGATCGAAAAGGGCGTCCACGGCCTGTACCCGAACGGCTCCGCCGGGGAGATGGGCCTCATGACGACGGACGAGCGCAAGCGCGTGCTCGAAACCTGCGTTAAAGCGGCGGCCGGGCGCGTGAACGTCTTTTCAATGGTCGGCGCGATCACCACCGCCGAGACCATCGAGCTTGCGAGGCACGCGGAAGCCTGCGGCGCGGACGGCATCGGCGTCGTGACGCCGTGGTATTTCCGGCTGGACGCGGATGAGCTGGCCGCGCACTTCATCGCCGTCGCGAAGAGCGTTTCGCCGGGTTTCCCGGTCTACCTCTACGGCATCCCGCAGTTCGCCGTCAACGACATCACGCCTTCGCTTGCCGAGCGCGTCGCGTTGGGCGCGGAGAACGTACTGGGCATCAAGTACAGCTACCCGAACCTGCCGCGCATGATCCAGTTCATGAACGTAAAGAGCGGACGATTCTCTCTGATCGCGGGCGCGGACGAGCTGTTCTACCCGGCGCTCGCCTGCGGCGGCGAGGGCACGATCTCCGGCAACTCCAACCTGATCCCGGAATACTTCGTGGCCATCTACGACGCCTTCCAATCGGGGAACCACGAGCTGGCGAAGTCGCTGCAGCGCAAGGCCAATCTTCTGTGCGAGCGCATCAGCGGCGCGAACAACATCGCGCATTATAAGGAAGGCCTCGTGCGCCGCGGCGTCATCGGGTGCGCCGCGGTGCGCAGCCCGCTTCGAACGTTGACGACGGATGAGCGCGCGTCATTCTACGCCGACCTGGACCGCCTGTCCTATACGGACCCGACGGCGCTTTCTTAATGAAACAAGGCGCTTATGACGCGGCCCTGCGAACCTTGGTTCGCAGGGCCGCTGGCTTTGTCTTGGTCTACCTGTCGATCGGGTCGCCCGGGTTGGTCCAGGTCGATCCCTGGTCCAGGATGGCGTTAAGCGTCTTCTTTCCGACCAGGCCGTAATCGGACGCCTTCAGGTCCAAGCCCAGGTCTTCCTGCAGCTTCGTCACCGCGTCGAAGGTGGGCTGGTCGTACACGCCGCTGTTCTTGCCGTCCACGAAGTACAGCATGGCGGTCAGCTGCTGCTGCAGCCAGAGGACGGCGGTGTTCCGGTCATAGAGCGGATCGGGGGCGGGATCCTGACCGTTGAGCAGATCCGCCAGATGGTCGACCGTCGCGTTTTCCACTACCTGACCTTCGGGGATGGGTTCGGGCGTCGGC
>JAEZHK010000013.1 GCA_023416655.1 Bacillota bacterium | reverse complement strand
CGGGTCTTTTTGCGGGCCGCAGTGTCGCCTTCCGCTCAAAATAGCGCTGCTATTCCTCGCTTCGGCTCCTTGCGCCGCATCAAAAATCCCTCGCCGCTTTGGAGTGATTTATGTTCTCCATTGGTATTGCGCGCCTTCCAGCAGATGAAGCAAAGCTCGTTCGGGCGGTCTTTTCGCGTGACAGGGAAAAGAGGGGCGGTAGCCGCCCATCCGCGTCCAGGTTTTCGCGGATCATGTCATAGACGCATTATATCATATAACCACGGAACAGCTAACAGCCTTGAACCCGGTGGAGATCAGCGATAAAACGCCCGAATGTAGCCTTGCACATCCGCCCTCGTCCCGGTAAACGGGCCGGGGGTTTCCATTTTCAGCGACACCAGCGCGGCGGCGGTGAGGAGCGCCTCCCCGATGGGCCGGGAGAGCCGTTCGGTGATGTACGCGGAGAAGCAGGTGTCGCCCCGGCCCGTGCGGCCGGACAGGTTGCGCGGCACGAGCGGCTCCGCGTAAAAGCGTTCGCCGTCGTAAATGATCGCTTCGGTGTTGTGGGTGATCATGACCTCGCGCGCGCCCCAGCCGTTAAGCGCCTTCGCGGCCTCGCGCCGGTCTTGAAGGCCTGTCATAATCTCCGCCTCCGCGGCGTCTGTTTTCAGAAAATGGATCAGCGGCAGGTACTTGAGCTTCTCCGGCCAGTCGTGGAACGCCATGATCCCCTCCGGCCCTTCGGCGCAGCGCAGCATGCACTGCACGTCCAGCGCGCATTTGGCCCGGCCCGACGCCCACCTAATGATCTCGCCGCCAAAGTCGCCGCGCATGAGTCCCGCGATGTGGATGACGGACGCGTCCACATCGGGCATTTCTGTAAGGCGGTACGGCTCGATCCGGCTGATCGCTCGGCAGGTGCGTTTTTCCTTGTCCGCCGTGTGGTACACGTTTTCAATGGACGTGCAGTTGGGGCTTGAAAGCGGGATTACGTCGACGTTGGCCGCCCGCGAGAAAAGCGCGGCAAGGTCCACCTGCTCCAGGTTCGCCTTGGGCAGGACGCAGGTTTTGTGCCCCAGCGCCGAAGCCGTGAAACCGGATGCCACCACCGCGCCGCCGACTTCATGAACGGCGTGGCCTTTGTGGTCCACATTGATGTCCAGCGAGACCTGGCCCAGGATCAGCGAGTCATATTGGCTCATGCGTACCGCCCCTTTCACGTGCTTTCCCGGACGACCAGCTTTGTGGCGACTTTCAGGACGCGGCTTTCCAGCTCGGGTTCTTCGATCTGCCTGACCAATTCCCGGGTGGCGATCCGCCCCATCTCAAACGGCCCGGCCTTGACGGTGGTCAGCGGCGGCCAGACGCTCTCCGCCAGCGCGATGTCGTCGAATCCGGCCACCGCGATGTCCTCCGGCACGCGTAAGCCCTTTTTGTGCAGCGCGCGCAGCGCGCCGATGGCCAGGCTGTCCGACGAGGCGAAGATGGCCGTGGGCAGGTTTCCGGCCCGGAGCAGTTCGTTTATGGCGTTCGCGCCGGACTCGGCCGTGGTGTCCGTCATAATGAGCGGCGTGCCCTCCACCGCGTGCGGCTCAAGGCCGAACAGCTTCAGCTTGGCCGCGTCGATGTCGAGGCGCGGGAAGTCGCCCCACAGATCCCTTGTCGGCAAATTTGGATTATTGTACACGTTCACGCCGCGGCGGTGGTGCGCGTGCAGGTAGGCGAGGTAGCGCAGGTGGTAGCTGACGTGGCTCAGGCGGTCGCTCAGGAAGGCGATGCTTTTGTGGCCCCGTTCGAACAGATGGTCCATCATGGCCGCCGCCCCGCCGTAGTCGTCCTGAATGATGAACGCGTTGTTTTCGGTCTTGAGCACGTCGTTGACCAGCACCAGCGGGATGCGCCGCCGCTTGAATTCCGCAACGGCCTCCAGCGGCGTGAAGGAGGTCAAAATCGCGCCGTCGATGCTGTCCTGAATGAAGTGCTCGTCAAAGGTGTCGAAGTCCTGACTGGTGGACGTGACTACGATGTGGTAGCCGAGTTTTTTGGCCTCGGAAATCGCGCCGTCCAGCAGCGGGCCGAAGAACGTATGCGCGAAGTAGGGCAGCTGCTTGCGATAAATGCACATCCCGATGATGCCCGACCGCTTCGTGGCGACCGCTTGGGCCAGCGCGTTGGGCACATAGCCCTGTTCCTTGGCGATGCGCTGAATGTGCTGCCGGGTCGCTTCGCGCACCAGCGGGGAGTTGGCCAAGGCCCTCGAGGCCGTTGCCTTGGATACCCCGGCCAGCCTGGCGATGTCGCTCAATTTTGTTGTTTGCATGTTCTTCACGCCACCTCTTCGCGGAATGCAGGAATCGCTTCAAAAACCCCTTGCATTCTTCATGAATATCGTATATACTGTTGTCATCGCCAATTACAACCGGTTTCATTTTTCATCATTAGTATAGTGCATCGCCTCTGAAATGTCAATTTCTTTGTTACAGGCCCCCGCGGAGCATCCCTACCGGCGCGCCCGGCAACACCCCGAAAACGAAAGAGGGGAACGAATGTTGATACCAACTCCAAGCATAAATCACTCGTTGCGCCGGGTCTTTTCGCGCGGCGCAGTGTCGCCTACCGCTCAAAATGGCGCTGCTATTCCTCGCTCCGGCTCCTTGCGCCGCATCAAAAATCCCTCGCCGCTTTGGAGTGATTTATGTTCTCCATTGGTATGAGGCCGACCATCACCGCGCACTCGGGCTGTGAGGGCACCGCCGACGGTTCCATGGCGGCCATCCTGCGCGGCGTCGGACTGGGCGCGGACCTGGTGGAAGTGGATGTGCGTCGCGTGGCGGGGCAAGGCCTGATGCTGTCGCACGACGCGGCGGCCGACCCCGCCGGGCTGGTGACGCTCATGGCCGCGCTTCTTGAAATCAAAAAACACCCGAATGTGGGCATCAACTGCGATTTAAAGGAATATGGACTGGCGCGCGATGTGATTACGCTGGCTGAAGACTGCGGTCTCGGGGACGGCCAGCTGTCGTTCTCGGGCAGCCTGACGCCGCGTCAGCTGGCGGACGATCCTTTCATCGCCCGGCGCGCGCGGGTGTACCTGAATATTGAAGAAATCCTGTGCGAACTGTACCGCGAAAAAGACCCCACCGGCGTACCCTTGGGCGCGCCCCCCTGGGACGTGGTGCGCAGCTTCATGGGCAGAGACCTGACACCGTGGATCGAAAAGCTGATCGAAACCTGCAAGGGACTCGACATCCGCGCGCTGAACCTGCCGCCAAGGCCTTTCGTCCGGCCATACCTGAACCGGCTGGGCGGGGCGGGCGTGCGAATCTCGGCCTGGACGATCAACGAGCCGGACGAGATGCGTGAACTGTTTGGGATGCCGTGGCTGGAAAACCTGACGACGAGGCGCGTCGCGCTGGCGCTCGAGGTGCGCGCCGCCCTATGATTCTTCGCGGGAGGGGGAAGGGTTCATGCTCATGATGACGCCGAGGCGCATGTACCACACGATGGGCCGCAGGCGCTTCTGGGAATATATGCTGCTGGTCGCGTTTCTGCTGTTCTTCTACGGGCCGCTTTTGCACATGTTCATGCTGGCGTTCGCGAACAAGTACGAAATGCCCGGCGTGGTGCCGCAGGATTTCGGGTTCAAGTGGTGGGCGTATGTGCTGAGCCAGCCCACGCTGGTCAGCTCGATCTCGCTGTCGTTTCTGATCGCGATCATCACGACGGCGCTTTCGATGCTCATCTGCCTGCCCGCCGCCTACGTGCTGGCGCGGTATGACTTTCCCGGGCGCAGGGCGGTCATGTTCTCGTTTCTTCTGGGCAACGCCTTTCCGAAGATCGGCATCTACACGTCCATGGGCATCATCTTCTACCGGATCGGCCTGATGGGCACGTTTCCGGGCGTCCTCATCATTCACCTCCTGGGCGGCATGATGATGATGATCTGGCTGCCCACCAACGCGTTCCGCTCCGTGCCGAGGCAGCAAGAGGAGGCCGCGCGCGACGCGGGCGCGGGGCCGCTTCGGACTTTCATCCACGTGACGCTGCCGATGGCCTGGCCGGGGATCGCGGTGGCCGCGATGTTCGCGTTCATCGGCTCGCTGGGCGAGAACCAGGGTACGCTCCTCGTAGGCCTTCCGAAGTACCGGACCATGCCGGTCGAGATGTACGGTGTCATATTGGACTATCCGGCCACGGCGGGCGCGGTATTCGCGCTGATCCTCCTGATCCCGAACGTACTGATGCTCATGCTCATGCGCAAGTACGTGGGGCCGGAGACTTTGTCGAAGGGGTTCAAGATGTGAGCCGCTGAAAGCCACGGCGGATCGTTCTCAAGCATTTACGTTTTCAAAGGTGGGTGAACCGCATTGGGCAATGCCAAGCTCGAGATTCGCGACATGACCATGCTCTATAAAAGCGGCGACGGCGTCAAAAACATCAACCTGAGCGTTGAAAAGGGCGAGCTGGTGACGCTGCTGGGCCCCAGCGGCTGCGGCAAGACGACGATCCTTCGCACCGTCGGCGGCTTTCTCAACAACCAGAGCGGCCAGGTGCTCATCGACGGCGTGGATGTGGCGGGCCTGCCGCCGGAGAAGCGCCCGACGGCCATGGTGTTCCAGAGCTACAACCTGTGGCCGCACATGACGGTCTATGAGAACATGGCGTTCGGGCTGAAGCTGCGGAAGGTGCCCCGGGCCGAGCAGAAGCGCCGAATTACCGAGATGCTGGCGCTGGTCAAGATGCCGGGCTTCGAAAAGAAGTACCCCACCCAGATGTCCGGCGGCCAGCAGCAGCGCATCGCCATCGGCCGCTCGCTCCTTTTGCAGCCGGATGTGCTGCTTCTGGACGAGCCGTTCTCCGCGCTGGACGCCAAGATCCGCTCGCAGATGCGCGAGGAGCTGCGCAAGATCCAGACCGACCTCAACATCACCGTCGTGTTCGTGACCCACGACCAGGAGGAGGCCATGGCGCTCAGCGACCGCATCGTGGTCATGAATAAGGGCGTCTTTGAGCAGATCGGCTCGCCCCAGGACATCTACAACCGCCCGGTGAGCCGCTATGTGGCGGACTTCATCGGCGAAATGAACTTCATAGAAAAGAAAGGCGGCGGCACCATGGCCGTCCGCCCCGAGAACATCGCCGTCCGGAAGGGCGAAGGCGGCGACCTCGACGGCTATGTGCGCAACATCATGATGCTGGGCCACTATCTGGAGATGACGGTGGATACCGACGGGGGCATCGTGAAGCTGTTCGTGTCGGCGGAAGAGGCCGCCCGGTACAAAAAGGGCGACGCCGTGGCATTGACGTTTGGCGAAAGGCGGGAATTTGACCGGGTGGCGCAAGGCTAGAGCGTTGAAAAACCCTCGAAGGTTTTTCAACGCGAAGGAGGAAGTCTGCATGCGCCTGTAACGCCCGCGGGCGTCCCGGGCGGCGCACTGACTGGAGGAATTGTTTCTTCCCCCAGTGTGCGCACTGGGCGAAGAAACACGTTCCCGGCGCGCTAGAGCCCGGGAATGATCGGAAGATAAGACGAAGGTTTTTTTCCAGTCAAGAGGCTGAGATTCAGCTTTGAGATAGCGGGGATCCAATCATCATAAGGAGGGCTTCCGGAATGAAGACGAAACGCGCGCTTTCTCTCATGTTGGTGCTCATGATGGTCCTGTCCTTCGCGGGCATCGCGTCCGCGGAAAAGGTCAAGGTCAACCTCTGGACGACCGGCTCCCAGAACGTCTCGGACCTGTTCACCGCCTGCATCGAGGCCTACAACCAGCTGCCCGACGCCAAGGCCGACGTTCAGCTGCAGTTTATCTTGAGCGGCGCGGGCGACACGGCGCTGTATGACCGGCTGGGCGCGGCGTACAAGACCGGTCAGAAGGACAGCGGCTTTGACATCATCGCCGAGAACAGCACGGCGCTTGCGCAGTACGTGGCCGCCGCGGGCAGCGAAGATCTGTTCGCCAAGCTGGACTTCAGCCTGATCCCGAATTACGGGAACGTCAAGATCAAATCCGCCTTCGACAACGACAAGGTCGTGCCCTACCGTGGCACCACGGTCGTATTCGCCTACGACAGCGCGCGCCTGCCTCAGCCGCCCACGACCTGGGCCGAACTGACCGAGTGGATGAAGGCCAACCCGGGCCGGTTCGCCTACAACCCGCCGGCCACCGGCGGCTCTGGCTCGAGCTTCGTGCAGACCGTTCTGTACAAGGACCAGCCCAGGGAGACCTGGACCTCGTCCGACGCGGCGAACAAGAGCTTCTGGGACAAGGGCTTTGAATACCTGAAGGAGATCCATCCCTTCCTGTACCAGTCGGGCGGCCACACCATGTACCCCAACAAGAACCAGGGCACGCTGGACCTTCTGATCAACAAGGAAGTGGACATGATCCCCGCCTGGGCGGACCAGGTGCTCTCGAACCTCTCCACCGGCACGCTGCCGGAGACCGTGAAGATGATGCAGCTCGACCAGCCGCTCAGCGGCACCGACGTGGTGCTCGCTGTGACCTCGATCGGCTCCAACGCCGAAGCCTGCCACGACTTCATCAATTTCATGATCAGCCCCGAAGCGCAGAAGATCTGCCTGGAGAAGATGTTTGCCATCCCGGTCATCGACCCCAGCCTGATCGACAGCGACAAGAAGGACCAGGTCGCCTCGCTGGACGTGTCAAAGTTTGCGATCATGTCCATCGGCGGACTGAGCAAGGAACTCAACGACAAGTGGGACAACGAGATCGGAACACTCGGCTAACCCGCGAAGACTTTTCCTGCCGTTCGGGCGGGGGCTTACACCCCCGCCCGTCACCCGGAGCGCGGGTGGGCAAAGGAGATCTCCCGTGATTTCAATACAGGATGTCATGGAGCGGGACATTGAATTCTGGCTCTCAATGGACAGTCATACTTCCGAGAGCGGATTCCACTTGAAGGTTTGCGGCAAGCTGGGCTATGTGATCTTTGAGGACGAAATACCGATCGGGATCATGCATTACGTCCTGCTATGGGACAATATGCCGTTCCTGAACTTAATCCATATCAAGCCGCAATACAGAAAGCGCGGCCACGGCGCGAGCGCCATGAAGCACTGGGAAGATGCAATGCGCGCGAAGGGTTTCAAGATGGTCCTCCTTTCCACCCAGGTGGACGAAGAAGCGCAATTCTTCTATAGAAAGCTGGGCTACCGGGACTGCGGGTGCCTGGTGCTGAACGATTGCCCGCTGGAGCAGCCGATGGAAATGTTTCTGTGCAAGACCCTGTAATCCCAAGGGATTCCCTGGCGTGAAAGGAAGATGCCTGTGAAACCACGCACCTGGAAAACCAACCTGTTCATCGCGCTGATGCTGCTCCCCGCGCTGACCATGGCGCTGGGCATCATCGCGTATCCGATGTTGAACACGGTCTGGCGCAGCTTCCAGCGGGCGGACGGAAGCGGCTTCACGCTGGAGCACTATCAGTTCCTGTTCACCGACCGCGTGGCGCTTGCCGACATCTGGTACACGTTCTGGATCACGGTGGTCACGGTGGTGCTGGCGATTTCCATCGCGTACCTTTTGGCGCTGTACCTACGGTTCTCCAATTCCAGGGTGCGAAAAATCATCTCCACGCTGTACCTCCTGCCGCGGTTCGTGCCGGAGCTGGTGGCGATTTACGCGATGATGACGGTGGTGCGCGATTCGGGCTTAATCAACCGCCTGTCGCAGCTGTTCGGCGGCAACTTCAAGCCGGGGCTACTGTTCAACGCCAACGGCATCATCATGATGAACCTGTGGTTCAACATCGCCTTTGCCACGATGATCATCGTCGCCGCGCTGTCCTCGATCCCGGACAGCATCATCGAGAGCGCCCGCGACGTGGGCGCGGGCAAGCTGAAGGTGTTTTTCAAGATGATCCTGCCGCTGTCGGTCAAGGACGTCATGATCGCCATGACGTTCATCTTCATGAGCAACATCTCCTCGTTCACCACGCCCTACCTGATCGGGCCGAACCACCCGATGATGCTCGGCGTGTACCTGAGGCGCCAGTTCCAGACCAACATGAACTACGAACTGTCCGCCGCCCTGTCCGTCGTGATCTTCCTGTTCTCTTCCGTCTCCGCCGTCGTCTACCTCTATACGAATCTGAAGCAAAAGGAATGGGAGAAGAGCGGGCTGTAGGCATACAATTTCCCAGACCGTATCCGAAGGGAGGGGTGGCGCGTGGACTGGTGGGAAGCGGGGCTTCGGCTGATCCTGGCGACGGCGATCGGCTGCGTCATCGGGGTCGAGCGGGAGCGGAAGAACAGACCCGCGGGCATGCGGACGCACGTGCTGGTCTGCGTGGGCGCGGCGCTCATCGCCATCATGGAGCGATATCTGGCCCTCGACGCCATCGCCCTGAACCTTGCGCACGCCGACAGCGGCGTGACGGTCACGCTGGGCCGCATCAGCGCGCAGGTGATCAGCGGGATCGGCTTTCTGGGCGCGGGGACCATCTTCATCGCGCAGAAGAAGATCGCCGGGCTCACCACCGCCGCGTCCCTTTGGAACGCCGCCTGCCTGGGCCTGGTGGCGGGCATGGGGTATTACGGCCTGGCCGCGGTGGGCTGCGCCATCGTCATGGTGACCCTGACCATGCTTCAAAAAGTCGTCAAGGTCAACGCGGTCAAGCATGTGGAGGTCAAGTTCATCCACCGGATGGAGACGATCGCGTTCATCAATGAAATCTTCCAGAAGATGGGGATCGAAGTCCTGGACGTGGACTTTCACGTGGAGAACAAGGGCGAGTACAACCTGTACACCAACCTCTACACGCTGGATATGAAGGGGAAGTCCACCTACAAGGACATCGTCAACAGCCTGACGGAGTACGCCAACGTGCAGGGCGTCCGCACCCGGACGGTGTAGGCGGGTTTTGTGCGCATAGCGTTGCATGGCCCTGATCATTAGGGAAAGTCAAGAAAAATCCAAGCCTCGGCCCAAAGGCACGGCGCGGGTTGTCGAACGCATCGCGCTGTGCTATACTGATTCATTGGCGCGTTTGTTTCATCCTTGCGCCAGGAATACGCCTTGAAAGGGCTTGGACAGATGCATTTGCGTGGCACAATTCTCATGCGCCTCTTAAAAACGGCCTTAGGCCTTGCTGTCTTCGCGTTCGGAGTGTATCTGACCATTTCCGCCAACATAGGGCTTGCGCCGTGGGATTCTTTCAGCATGGGCATCTCATATCACACGCCGCTATCCTATGGCGCGGCGCATATCATGATCAGCTGCGTTATTGTTGTGATTGATCTGATAATGCGCGAAAAAATCGGTTACGGAACGATTCTCGACGCAGTCCTCGTCGGCTTGTTCGTGGATCTTTACGGCAAGATAGGGATCGTTCCGGCGCAATCCAATGTGCCGCTTGGAATCGCCGTGATGCTTGCGGGGCTGGTCATCATGAGCCTGGGACAGTTCTTTTACATGTCGGCCGGGCTGAGCTGCGGCCCGAGGGACGCCTTTCTGGTGGGGCTGGGGAAGCGCGCTCCCAAACTCCCGATTGGCGTTGTCAATACGATCATCCTGTCTGTCGTCCTGTGTGGCGGGTGGATGCTGGGAGCGCCCATCGGCATTGGAACCGTCGTCGCGACATTTGGTATCGGCCTTTCCATGCAGGTCGTATTCAGGCTGCTGAAATTTGAACCGCGCAGTGTGGTGCATCAGAGCCTGATTGAAACCACGAGAAGCTGGTTTTCTCAAACGACAGCGGACGAATCCCTGCCGGACTGAGCGGGAGATGTTCCCAATATTTTGTGGATTTGCCTCTTTCTTACTTTGTCCACTGTGCGTATAGCGTTGTATTGGCTATAACTTTAAAGGTGGCAAAGTCAATCTTTGTGCCGCCGGTCGCCAATGTGTACCACCCGGCAAAAGTATAGCCTTTTCTGGTTGGAGCCGTGGGGGCTGTGATCGCCGTGTTGTAGTTCGCTGTTTTTGATGCGACGGCTGACCCTCCGTTTGAATTGAATGTCACTTTGTACGTGTTGATCGTCCAGTGGGCGTATAGCGTTGTATCGGCTTTCACTTTCAATTTGGCAAAGTTGATCTTTGTGCCCCCCGCTGCCAATGCGTACCAGCCGGCGAACCTGTAACCGGTTCTTGTTGGGGACGTCGGGGCAGTGATCGACGTATTGTATTTGGCTGTTTTTGAAGCAACAGCCGACCCACCCGTTGAATCGAACGACACGGTGTACGTGTTGATTGTCCAGTGAGCGTACAGCGTTTTGTTTGCTGTTACCACAAATGTGGCAAAGTCAATCTTTGCGCCGCCGGTCGCCGATGTGTACCAACCGGCAAACGTATAGCCGGTTCTGGCAGGAGACGCTGGTTCTGTGATCGCCGTGTTGTAGTTTGCTGTTTTTGACGCGACGGCTGACCCTCCGTTCGAATTGAACGTCACTTTGTACGTGTTGATCGTCCAGTGGGCGTACAACGTCGTATTGGCGGTAACTTTAAATGTGCTAAAGCCAATCTTCGTGCCGCTGGTCGCCAATGTGTACCAGCCGGTAAATGTATAGCCGGTTCTGGTTGGGGCCTTTGGGGCAGTGATCGACGTATTGTATTTGGCTGTTTTTGATGCCACAGCCGACCCGCCGTTTGAATCGAACGAAACTATGTACGTGTTGATTGTCCAGCGAGCGTACAGCGTTTTGTTTGCCGTCACTTTGAATGTGGCAAAGTCGATCTTTGTGCCGTCCTTCGCCGACGTGTACCACCCGGCAAACGTATAGCCGTTTCTGGTTGGCGCCGTGGGGGCCGTGATCGTCGTGTTATAGGTTGCCGTTTTTGATGCTACGGCGGACCCACCGTTCGAATTGAACGTCACGGTGTAGGTGTTGATCGTCCAGTGGGCGTACAGCGTGATATTGGCGGTGACTTTTAACGTGGCAAAGTCAATCTTCGTGCCGCCGGCTGCCAAAGTGTACCAGCCGGCAAACGTATAGCCGGTTCTGGTTGGGGCCGCCGGGGCAGTGATCGTCGTATTGTATTTGGCTGTCTTAGATGCCACAGCCGACCCGCCGGTTGAATCAAATTTGACGGTGTTTGTTGGATTGGCCCATCTGGCATACAATGTCTTTGAGCTTGTAACAATGGCCGCGAAATTATATAGAGTCGTCAGGGTAGAGTCCGTGCACCAACCTGCGAATACAAAGCCTGTCTTTAATGGTGCGGTCGGTTCTGTGATCGCCGTGTTATAGTTTGCTGTTTTTGAGGCTACGGCGGACCCACCGTTTGAATTGAACGTCACTGTGTAGGTGATCATCGTCCAGTGGGCGTACAGCGTCGTATTGGCTGTAACAGTAAATGTGGCGAAGTCAATCCTTGTGCCGCCGGTCGCCGATGTATACCAGCCGGTAAACGTGTAGCCGGTTCTGGTCGGGACGGTTGGCGCTGTGATGGTAGAGCCGTAAACGGCTGTTTTGCTCCCGACAGCCGTGCCGCCCTGGCTGTCAAAGCTTACTACGGGGTTTTTGACGGTCACAGAGCAGCTGCCGTACTTGCCGCTGCCGTCTGTCGCTGTCGCGGTAATCGTCGTGTTACCGAATTTCACACCGGTAACCACGCCGGTTGAAGACACCGTGGCAACGGATGTGTCGCCGCTTTTCCATGTTACATTCTTGAATGTAGCATCTGAAGGGGCGATCACAACGGACAGCGCCACCGTCTCGTTCGGACAAATCGACGCGGATGTCTTATTCAATGTGACCTTTGTTACTTTCACCGCATCGACATAGTTGACGGCAATACCATTTTGCGTCGCGTAATCTGCCGCATAAGAGCCCATGGTCGTATTGATAACAAGACTGGAAGAACGATACGCGAAGGCGTAATCGCCTATGAACGTCACACTTGGAGGGATATCGATGCTGGTCAGTGCGCTGCATCCGTAAAAAGTAGCGACACCGATGCTCGTCACACCAGACGGGATGGAGATGCTTTTCAGCGAGCTGCATCCGTTAAAAGCCCATACGCCGATACTTGTCACACCAGACGGGATATTGATGCCGGTCAGCGAGTTGCATCCGGAAAAAGCGCCATCGCCGATACTTGTCACACCAGACGGGATATTGATGCTGGTCAGCGAGCTGCATCCGGAAAAAATCCAGGGACCGATACTGGTCATAGCAGTCGGGACATTGATGCTGGTCAGCGAGCTGCATTCGGAAAAAGCTTCTTCGCCGATGCTGGTCACGGCAGACGGGATATTGATGCTGGTCAGCGAGCTGCATCTGAAAAAAGCTTCTTCGCCGATACTGGTCACGCCAGACGGGATAGCGATGCTTGTCAGCGAGCTGCACCCGGAAAAAGCATATTCACCGATACTTGTCACACCGGACGGGATAGCGATGCTGGTCAGCGAGCTGCATCCGGCAAATATACCAGAGCCGATGCTCGTCCAATTCCCAACCAACACAATCTTTGTAATCTTGGAAGGCGTATAATCGGGAAACGTGGTGGACAATCGCGAAACACGCGGCGGAATGGATAACTCGGTGATCTCACTGCATCCGGAAAAAGCATCTTCGCCGATACTGGTCACAGTGGCGGGGATATCAATGCTGGTCAGCGCGCTGCATCCTTTAAAAGCTGAGTAACCGATACTGGTCACACCAGACGGGATAGAGATGCCGGTCAGCGCGCTGCATCCATAAAAAGTAGAGGAGTCGATCATTGTCACACCGGACGGGATATTGATGCCGGTCAGCACACTGCATCCGGAAAAAGCATAGGAACCGATACTCGTCACACCGGACGGGATATCGATGCCGGTCAGCGCGCTGCATCCGGAAAAAGTACTATCGTAGATACTGGTCACGCCAGACGGGAGATCAATGCTGGTCAGCGAGCTGCATCCGGAAAAAGCTGAGTACCCAATACTGGTCACAGTTGACGGGATACTGATGTTGGTCAGCGAGCTGCATCCAGAAAACATACTGTAGACGATGCTCGTCCAATTCCCAACCAGCGCAACCTTGGTAATCTTGGAAGGTTTATAATCAGGAAACGTGGTGGACAATCGCGTGACACATGGCGGAATGGATACCTCGGCGATCCCACTGCATCCGGAAAACGCATAGGCACCGATACTGGTCACCGTAGCGGGGATATCGATGCTGGCCAGCGAGCTGCATCCGTTAAAAGCAAATATACCGATACTTGTCGCACCGGACGGGATATCGATGCTTTTCAGCGAGCTGCATCCATTAAAAGCATATTCGTCGATACTGGTCACACCAGACGGGATATTGATGCTGGTCAGTGCGCTGCATCCATTAAAAGTAGAGGAGTTAATACTGGTCACACCCGACGGGATATTGATGCTGGTCAGCGAGCTGCATCCTTTAAAAGCGTAGGAGTCAATACCTGTCACACCGGACGGGATATTGATGCTGGTCAGCGATCTGCATCCATCAAAAGTAGAGGAGTCGATATATGTCACACCAGACGGGATATTGATGCTGGTCAGTGAGCTGCATCCTGAAAATGCAGAGAAGCCAATACTGGTCACAGTAGCAGGGATATTGATGCTGGTCAGTGCGCTGCATCCCTCAAAAGCTGAGTAACCGACACTGGTCACACCCAACGGGATATTGATACTGGTCAGCGATCTGCAACCATAAAAAGTAGAGGAGTCGATACTTATCACGCCAGAAGGGATATTGATGCTGGTCAGTGAACTACATCCGGAAAAAGCTGAGGAGCCGATACCATGCACACCCGATGGGATATTGATGCTGGTCAAGGAGCTGCATCCTCTAAAAGCCGAGGAGCTGATACTTGTCACACCAGACGGGATATCAATGCTTGTCAGCGAACTGCATCCGTAAAAAGTAGAGGTGTCGATATATGTCACACCAGACGGGATATTGATGCTGGTCAGCGAGCTGCATCCGGAAAAAGCAGAGGAGTAAATCCTGGTCACCGTAGCGGGGATATCGATGCTGGCGAGCGAGCTGCATCCCGAAAAAGCCGAGAAACCGATACTGGTCACACCGGATGGGATGTTGACGCTGGTCAGCAAGCCACATCCGGAAAACATTTCAGAGCCGACGCTCGTCCCATTCCCAACCAGCGCAATCTTAGTTATCTTGAAAAATGCAGCCGGAAACGTGGTGGACAACCGCGTTACACATCGCGGAATGGATACCTCGGTGATCGAGCTGCAGCCGGAAAAAGCACCTGAGCCGATACTTGCCACGCTGTCGGGAATCTTGATCGCGGTGATCGAACTGCAGCCGGAAAAAGCACTGGCGCCAATGGCTTTAACAGGGTATTCTTCAATCGTCGACGGGATCTCAACATCACCGCCGGTTCCGGTATAGCCGGTAATGGTGACCGCTCCGCCGTCGATTGCATATTCGAAGGGGATGGACGCGTCCTTAAGCATCAAGCCAAAGACATCGGTTGGCAACAATTCTGCCGGCGTAGGCGAAGGTTCGAGCCCATCCGAAGGTTCGGTTGTCGGGTCGGGTGTTGGTTCTTCGGTTGGCGTGGCGTCGGGCGAATTCGTCGGTTCGGCCGTTGGGTCGGCCGTCGGTTCTTGGGTCGGCGTAGGGCTGGGCGAGTCCGTCGGTTCGACCGTCGGTTCTTCGGTGGGCATAGGGCTGGGCGAATCCGTCGGTTCGGCTGTCGGCTTTGCCGTCGGTTCTTCGGTTGGCGCAGGGCTGGGCGTGTCCGTCGGCTCAGCCTTTGGCTTTGCCGTCGGTTCGTCGGTCGGCGCGGGGCTGGGAGAGTCCGTCGGCTCAGCCGTTGGCTTTGCCGTCGGTTCTTCGGTTGGCTCGGAAGCCGCAGGCGGCGCGGTTTCCGACAACTCTTTCACGGTGAATGGCGGCTGTGCCCCAGCCTCGGCAAAAACAGACATCGGAAAATTTCCTGCAAGCAGCATGAGAACGAGGCCAATCGCAAGCGCTTTCTTTGCATATCTTGTCATTATTGCATCCTCACATCTTTTTCGAATTACAATGTGCGTCTATGAACATGAACGATAAGAGGCCGCCCCGCACGCTGCGGACCTAAAAAGCGGAAAACACCAAGAAACGAAGTTAAACGAATGTTATTATATTCTATTCGTTAAATTTTGTCAAGGATTGACCGGTGGTGCCAATGCAAGTCTACGGGATTACTCGCTCCATTCCGACCCCGCCTATGACCAAGAGGAAGGCGAACGCAGGCGGCAAAAGCGTAGAAAAGACGGTTGAAAATGAAAGGACCTGCGGCACGAGGGGATCCGCACCTTCTTTTATGTTCCGGACAGAGTACTGAGGACTGGGTGAATCTAGGGCTCAGTCCATAAAAAAACCGGCATGCACACCCCTAGCCAAACTGCACACCCCCTCTAATGTTCAACGATTCTACTCTCTTAGTAAGCCGAAAAAGGCCATGGTTCGAATCCCGCCTTACGCACAAGCTGTCTTTCTGGCGATTACTAATATAAATGATCAAGGAAAATTGTCTGCCTATCAGGAAATGCCTGTCTAATGGGGTTTCAAGAGAAAAAGTGAACCGCCTACCGAAAAGTGCTGCTTTATCGGTAGGCGGTTACGATGGTGGCGCGGCCGGCGGGATTCGAACCCACAGTCTTTCGAGTCGGAGTCGAAAATGTTATCCATTGCACCACGGCCGCACGGAACCCTTATATTATAGCGCGGGAAAGGTCAAAAGGCAAGAAAAACATTGGTGAAGAGTGGGCGGATTCCAGTGACGAGCAGCTAGAATCTGCATTCTCCAAGACAGGGGCGCGCAGGGCGCCGGATTCGACGATCAGGCCAAGGATCCGGCGAGGAGCGGCAAGATTCTACATTCTCCTGTAGACAGGGGCGCGAAATCCGGGTATCCTATATGGTAAGAGTCGCCTGGGGCGCGGGATATTCGCATGGCTACAAACGGCCAGGGAGGTATTGCATGAACACGTTGCATCTGAAGTACGCGGTGGAGGTGGAACGCGCCGGGTCCATCACCCAGGCGGCCGACAACCTGTTCATGGCGCAGCCCAACCTGAGCAAGGCCATCCGGGAACTCGAGGAGGGCTTGGGCATCACCATCTTCGAGCGCACGCCCCGCGGCGTGGTGCCCACGCAGAGGGGCGTGGAGTTTTTGCGCCGCGCCAAGGAGATCCTGGGCGTGGTGAAGGAGATGGAGTCCCTCCGGGACGTGGCGGACGCGGGGCGGCAGGTGTTCAGCCTGACGATGCCCCGGGGCAGCTACATCGCGGGCGGCTTTGTGCGGTTCGTGTCGGAACTGAGCACCGACAAGGACATCGACGTGCGGCTGAAGGAGACCAACTCGGTGCAGGCCATCCTGGGCGTGGCGGGGGGCGACTTCCAGCTGGGTATCATCCGCTACCAGACGGTCAACGAGAACTACTTTCTGGACTTTTTGACGGAGAAGGGCCTGCGCTACGAGCCCATCTGGGAGTTTGAAAACCTGATCCTGACCTCGGCCAAGAACCCGCTGGCGAGCGCCGAAATCGTGCGCCCGGAGGATCTGGCCGACATGATCGAGATCATCCACGGCGACGCGGTGGTGCCCTACCTTCAGACGGTGGAGAGCCGCCCCAGGCCCAAGGGCAAGGCGGAGAAGCATGTGTATATGTACGATCGGTCGACGCAGTTTGACCTTCTGAGCGAGATCCCGCAGACCTTCCTCTGGGTCTCACCCATCCCGGAGGAGACCCTCAAGCGCTACCGCCTCAAGCAACGCCGCTGCGTACCGGGCCCACCTCGGAACAAGGACGTGCTCATCTACTCCAAGCAGTACCGCCTGAGCGAGCTGGACGCGCACTTCATCGACAAGCTCTACGAGGCCAAGAACAAGGTGGCCTTCAAGGATTATCACTGATTCTGTTGCGGCCAACCTGGAATTAACCTCGCGCCATACCTCGGCGGCATGCTCAGCATGCCGCTTTTCATATGGAAAGGGTCCGCGCCAAGGGCTGTATGGCGGGCAATGCGGACACATGGCGGAGAAAACGGCCGGGATGAATCGAGATTATCATATCGATATTAAAATATCTATATTCCGCAACGGCATTTCCGCCGCCGTTGCGCGGGTGCTATACTGGCCTTGGAGCGGGAAAAAGACCCGCCCCCAAACCAAAGGGGAGGCATCGGTATGGCAAGATTCACGCTGCCCAGGGATTTGTATCACGGTAAGGGCTCCATTGACGAGCTGAAAAACTTAAAGGGCAAAAAGGCGATCGTGGTGGTCGGCGGCGGCTCGATGAAAAAGTTCGGCTTTCTGGACAAGGTGACCCAAAACCTGAAGGCCGCGGGCATGCAGGTGCAGCTGTTCGAAGGCGTCGAGCCCGACCCGTCGGTGGAGACGGTGCTGAAGGGCGCGAAGGCCATGCGGGATTTTGAGCCGGACTGGATTGTGTCCATCGGCGGTGGCTCGCCCATCGACGCGGCCAAGGCCATGTGGGCGTTCTACGAGTACCCGGAGACGACGTTCGAGGCGCTGTGCGTCCCGTTCAACTTCCCCGCGCTGCGCACCAAAGCGCGCTTCTGCGCGATCCCGTCCACTTCCGGCACCGCTACCGAAGTCACCGCGTTCTCGGTCATCACCGATTATCACAAGGGCGTCAAGTACCCGCTGGCCGACTTCAACATCACGCCCGACGTGGCCATCATCGACGCCGACCTGGCCGAGACCATGCCCCGGAAGCTGACCGCCCACACCGGCATGGACGCCATGACCCACGCGGTGGAAGCCTACGTGTCCACGCTGCACTGCGACTTCACCGATCCACTGGCGTTGCACGCCATCAAGATGATCGACGAGTTTTTGCTCGCTTCCTATAACGGCGACATGGCCGCCCGCGACCGGATGCATACCGCGCAGTGTCTGGCCGGCATGGCGTTTTCGAACGCGCTTCTCGGCATCGTGCACTCGATGGCCCACAAGACCGGCGCGGCCTTCTCCGGCGGGCACATCGTGCACGGCTGCGCCAACGCCATGTACCTGCCCAAGGTCATCGCCTTCAACGCCAAAGTGCCCGAGGCGGCGAAGCGCTACGCCGAGATCGCGAAGTCTCTGGGCCTCAAGGGCGAAACCGACGCCGAACTGACCCGCGCGTTCATCGAGCACCTGCGCGGCATGAACGACAAGCTGTCGATCCCGAACGCCATCCGCGACTACGAGGGCGGCATGGTGGGCGAGGAAGAGTTCCTTGCCAAGCTGGACCACGTGGCGGAACTGGCTGTGGGCGACGCCTGCACCGGCTCCAACCCGCGCCCCATCACCCCGGCGGAGATGACGAAGCTTTTGAAGTGCTGCTTCTACGACACCGAGGTCGACTTCTAGCCTTAGAGCGGCACGGGCGAAAAATCCCCGGACTCAAGGAAACCGCACAGTTCGAACGCCGCTACCCGGCCGACGGGCAGCGGCGTCTTTTCAAGGAGGCGAGGCGCTTGGACGCGACGGAATACCTGATCCTCCGGCAGGGCGACTGCAAGGACTGCTACAAATGCATCCGCAACTGCCCGGTGAAGTCGGTGAAGTTCGAAAACGACCGGGCGGAGATCATCGGAAACGAGTGCATCCTGTGCGGGCGCTGCTACGTGGCCTGCCCGCAGCAGGCCAAGGAGATCCGAAGCGACCTTGAGGTGGTGCGCCGGATGATTGATTCGGGCGAGGAAGTGGTGGCCAGCGTCGCGCCGTCGTTCGTCGCGGGGTTCGACGCGGACGGCATCGGCGCCATGCGGCGCGCGCTTCAGAAGCTGGGCTTTTCGGACGCCGAGGAGACCGCCGTGGGCGCGGACTTCGTGTCCCGGGAATACGAAAGGCTGATGGCGGCGGGTTCCGGCGTGCTGATCTCCAGCTGCTGCCCTTCGGTGAACCTTCTGATCCAGAAGTACTATCCCGACATGCTGGGCTGCCTTGCGCCGGTGCTCTCGCCGATGCGCGCCCACTGCCGCGCGATCAAGGCGGTCCATCCGGGCGCGCGGGCGGTGTTCATCGGCCCCTGCATTTCAAAAAAGTACGAGGCGGACGAGGAAAGCGCCGCGGACGCCTGCCTGACGAACGACGAGCTGCGCCGGTGGATGGTCGAGGCGGGCGTCTCCTTCGAACCCGCCGAAGAGGAAGCGCCGCGGCTGAACGCCCGCGCCTATCCCACCGTGGGCGGCATCCTTCGCACGCTGCAGCCCTGCGGGTACGAGACCATCGCCATCGACGGCGCGGCGGGCTGCATCGCGGCGCTGGAGGAGCTTCGTTCCCGCAAGGGCGAGAAGGTGTTTCTGGAGATGAGCGCCTGCGAGGGCGGCTGCGTCGGCGGCCCGGTGATCCGGGAACACGCAGAGCGGCGGGTGGCAGGCGCGCTCCGGGTGACCCGGTACGCGGGGCAGGCCTCGCCGGACCGGACGCCGCCCAAGGACATGGCGCTCGGCTTCCCCCGGATGGAGCTGATGCGCGTGCAGCCGGGCGGCGAGGCCATCCAGCAGGTTTTGAGCCGCATGGGCAAGACCACGAAGGACAAGGAGCTCAACTGCGGCTCCTGCGGCTACCCCACCTGCCGGGACAAGGCCATCGCGGTGTGCCGGGGCCGGGCGGAGATCGGCATGTGCCTGCCGTTTTTAAAGGAGAAAGCCGAGTCCTTCTCCGACCAGATCATCCGCAATACCCCCAACGCCATCTTGGTCATGGACGAGAACCTGATCGTGCAGCAGGTGAACCGGGCGGCGCTGGAGATGTTCCGCCTGAAGTCCCCGGACGACATCCTGCGCGCGCCCGCGGTGCGGGTGATGGACCCCGCAAACCTGATGCGGGTGGTCGCCACCGGCGCAGGGCTGACCGAGGAGCTGACCTATCTGCCGGAATACGGCCGGTACGTGGAGCAGACGCTGCTCTACGACCGCCAGTACCGCATCCTGATCGCCATCCTCCGGGATGTGACCGACCGGGAGACCAAGCGCGGGGCGGAGCAGGCGCTGCGGCGCAGCGCCTGCGAGGTGACCGACCAGGTGGTCGAAAAACAGATGCGCCTGGTGCAGGAGATCGCCTCGCTGCTGGGCGAAGCCACCGCCGAGACCAAGCTGGCGCTGACCCGGCTGAAGGACGCGATGCGCTATGAATGACAACCTTTGCGCCGAGTGCGGCTACGTGTCGCTGAACAAGGCGGGCGAAACCCTCTGCGGCGACCGCGTCGAGATCGTGGGCGATTCGGACAACCTCGTGCTGGTGCTGGCCGACGGCCTGGGCAGCGGCGTCAAGGCGGCGATTTTGTCCACGCTGACCGCGAAGATCCTGGGCACGATGATCGCGGGCGGCATGCCGGTGGACGAGTGCGTGGACACGATGGTCCGGACGCTGCCCGTATGCCGAGAGCGCGGCATCGCCTACTCCACCTTCACCGTCATCCACGCGACGCCTGAGCGGCAGGTGCGGCTGATCCAGTTCGACAACCCCGAGGTGATCGTGCTGCGGGACGGGAACCCCTGGGCGTACCCGTCGATCCTTCGGGAAGTCTTCGGCCGGAAGATCCTGGAGAGCCACTTCGAGGCGCGGGAGGGGGACGTGTACCTGGCGCTGTCCGACGGCGCGACCTACGCGGGCGCGGGCCGGGAGCGCAACTACGGCTGGCAGCGGGAGAACATCGTGGAGTACGCCCGAGGGCTGTACCGGCCCTCGCTGTCCGCCAAAGCCTACGCCACCGCCATCGCGGACGCGTGCATGAGCCTCTACGGCGGCAGCCCCGGCGACGACACCACCGCCGCGGCGGTGCGCCTGCGCTCGCGCCGGGCGGTGACCGTCGCGTTCGGCCCGCCCTCCTCCAAGGCGGAGGACACCGCGATGATGAACCTCTTCTTCGGGAAGGGCGGCATGAAGGTGGTGTGCGGCGGCACCACCGCGAATATCGCCGCCCGATACCTGCGCGCGCCGCTCAAAACGTCGGACGGCTATGAGGACCCGGAGGTGCCGCCCATCAGCAGCATCGAGGGCGTGGAGTTGGTGACGGAGGGTGTGCTGACCGTCACGAAGGCGCTGACGTACCTGGAGTGCGCGCTGCGCGGCGGCGAGATCGCGCCCGATTGGTACGGCCGAAGGGACGGCGCAACGCTGCTCGCGCGCGCGCTGATCGACGAAGCCACCGACGTGAATTTCCTCGTCGGGGGCGCGGTCAACCCGGCCAACGGCCCGGAGGGACCAGCCGGAGGTTGGGCGCGCGCTCCGGAAGCGCGCGGCGTCTCGCTCAAGGCGCGGCTGGTCCAGTCGATGGCCGCCTGCCTGGAGAAGATGGGCAAGCGCGTCAAGATCAGTTACTACTAGTGCTCTGACACAGCCAACCCTTCGTTTTCGCGCGGATCTTTTCACCGCCCGAAGGTTGGCTTCCCTGCGGGAAACCAAGTCGCTTACGCGACTGCGCGATTCAAATGAATTTGAATCGCACACCGCTGTGTCGCTCTTCGCTTGAAATAGCGCTGCTATTCCTGCGCTCCGGCTCCTTGCCGGACGAAAAAATCTCTTACGTGAATTCCGAAGTCTAGACTATGCCAGAACACAGAAACTGCGCGTTTCGCGCAAGGAGGGACACCATGCAGGATCAGGACATCTTCGAGCGGGCCATCGAGACGTGGGGCACGAAGCCCAGCGCACTGATCGCCATTCTTCAGGACATTCAGGAACAGCTCCGCTATCTGCCGCGCCCGTGCTTCCCATACCTTTCCAAGGCGCTGGGCATTGGCGAGGCGCAGGTCTATTCGGTGGCCACGTTCTATGAAAATTTCTCGCTGGAGCCGAAGGGCCGGTACGTACTCAGGGTGTGCGACGGCACCGCCTGCCATGTGCGCGGATCGATCTCGATCCTCGAGCGGCTCCGGCGCGACCTTGGCCTGACGGAAGTGCGCAAGACCACGGAGGACAACCTCTTTACCGTCGAAACCGTCTCCTGCCTCGGCGCGTGCGGCCTTGCGCCGGTCATCACCGTCAACGACCGCGTGCATCCCGCCATGACGCCGGACAAGGCTTCGGAACTGATCAAGGCGCTGAAGGAGGAAGCCGCTCATGCTGAAAACACGCACTGACCTTGCGCGCGCGCGGGCGGACTTACAAGCGGCGCTTCATGCGCAGACCCGGAAGATTCTCGTGTGCGCGGGCACCGGCTGCGTCGCGGGCGGCGCGCTGGACCTGTTCGACGAACTGAAGCGGCTGACCGAAAAAGCGGGCATCCCGCTGACCGTTGCGTTGGACGCGGAGTCCCATAATCCGTCGGTGGGCCTCAAAAAGAGCGGCTGCCATGGCTTCTGCGAAATGGGGCCGCTGGTTCGGATCGAGCCGGAGGGCTGGCTGTATACCCGGGTGAAGCTGGACGACTGCGCGGAGATCGTGCGCGAGACCATCGAAAACGCCCGCCCGGTGGAGCGCCTCGCCTATCGGCAGGACGGCGCTGCCTACCTCCGCCAGCAGGACATCCCGTTCTACAGCCGCCAGACCCGGAAGGTTCTGGAGCACTGCGGCGCGACCGACGCCACCTCCATCCGCGAATACTTCGCCCACGGCGGCTACGTTGCGCTCGAGAAGGCGCTCTTTGACATGACCGGGGCTGACATCGTGGACGAGGTCACCCGTTCGGGCCTGCGCGGGCGGGGAGGCGGCGGCTTTCCCGCGGGGCGGAAGTGGGCGCAGGTGGCGCGGCAGGAGGCCCCCGTCAAGTATGTGGTCTGCAACGGCGACGAGGGCGACCCCGGCGCGTTCATGGACCGCAGCATCATGGAGGGCGACCCGCACCGGATGCTGGAGGGCATGATGATCGCCGCCCGCGCCACGGGCGCGTCGGAAGGCTACATCTACGTGCGTGCGGAGTACCCGCTGGCGGTCGAACGGCTCCGGCGGGCCATTGAGGAAGCCACGGCTTGGGGGCTTCTGGGCGGGGACGTGCTGGGCAGCGGCTTCAATTTTGTCATCCACATCAACCGCGGCGCGGGCGCGTTCGTCTGCGGCGAGGGCAGCGCGCTGACCGCCTCCATCGAGGGCAAGCGCGGCATGCCCCGCGTGAAGCCGCCGCGCACCGTCGAGCACGGGCTCTACGACATGCCCACCTGCCTCAACAACGTCGAGACCTTTGCCAACGTCCCCGCGATCATCGCGGAAGGCGCGGACGCCTACCGCGCGCTGGGCACAGTGGGCAGCCCCGGCACCAAGGCCTTCGCGCTGACCGGAAACATCGAAAACACCGGCCTGATTGAGGTGCCGATGGGCACCACGCTGCGGGAGGTCGTGTTCGACATCGGCGGCGGCATGCGCGGCGGCGCGGCGTTCAAGGCGGTGCAGATCGGCGGTCCGTCGGGCGGCTGCCTGACCGAAAAGCATCTGGACCTGCCGCTCGACTTTGACTCCCTCAAAAAGGCGAACGCGATGATCGGCTCCGGCGGCCTCGTGGTCATGGACGAGCACACCTGCATGGTGGAGGTCGCCCGGTACTTCATGAACTTTACCCGCAATGAATCCTGCGGCAAGTGCGTGCCCTGCCGCGAGGGGACGATGCGGATGCTGGAGATCCTTACGCGCATCGCCTCCGGCGGTGGCGAGGCGGGCGACATCGATCTGCTTCTGGATCTGGCCGACACCATTTCGAACACCGCGCTGTGCGGCCTGGGCAAGACCGCGGCGCTGCCGGTGGTTTCGACCATCGCGGGCTTCCGGGATGAGTACGAGGCGCACATCCGGGAGAAGCGGTGTCCGGCGGGCGCGTGCAAGGGGCTTCGCCGCTTCACAATCGACGCGGCAAAGTGCAAGGGCTGCTCCAAGTGCCAGCGCGCCTGTCCGGTCAGCGCGATCTCCGGGGTGGTCAAACAGCCGTTTGCAATCGACGGGTCGAAGTGCGTGCGCTGCGGCGCGTGCGTGGCAGCCTGCCCGTTCCACGCGGTAGAGGAGGCGTAACGGATGAATGAAAACATGATGTACGTCGACGGGATGCCCGTCGTGATCGAGGGTGAAAAGAACCTGCTGGAGCTGATCCGGAAAGCCGGCGTAGACCTGCCCACCTTCTGCTACCATTCGGAGCTGTCCATCTACGGCGCGTGCCGCATGTGCATGGTGGAGGACGCGCGGGGCGGCCTTTCCGCCGCCTGCTCCACACCGCCCAAGGAAGGCATGGAGGTGTTTACGGGGACGCCAAGGCTTCGCAAATACCGCAAGACCATTCTGGAGCTGCTGCTCTCCAACCACTGCCGGGACTGCACCACCTGCCCCAAGAACGGCCGCTGCAGGCTGCAGGAATTGGCCGCGCGGTTTGGTGTGCGCGGCGTCCGGTTTGAAAATACCCGGACCGCGCCCGGCTCCGACCGCTCCTCCGACAGCATCGTCATCGACCGGAACAAGTGCATCCTGTGCGGCGACTGCGTGCGCATGTGCAACGAAGTGCAGCATGTCGGCGCGATCGACTTCGCCCATCGCGGCGCGGAGATGACCATCTCCACCGCGTTCGGCCAGCCCATCGCGACCTCCGGCTGCGTGTCCTGCGGCCAGTGCGCCGCGATCTGCCCCACCGGCGCGATCCTCATCAAGAGCGACAAGGCCCCGGTGTGGGCGGCGCTGAGCGACGAAAATACCAAGGTGGTCGCCCAGGTCGCGCCCGCGGTGCGCGTGGCGGTGGCCAAAGAGTTCGGCCTGCCGGAGGGCGAGAATTCCATGGGCCGGATCGTGGCCGTGCTCCGGCGGCTTGGCTTTGACGAGGTGTACGACACCGCCACCGGCGCGGACCTGACCGTCGTCGAGGAGTCCTACGAGCTGGCCGCGCGCCTTGAAAAGGGTGAGGGACCGCTGTTCACCTCCTGCTGCCCCGCCTGGGTGGAGTACGCGCGCACGCGGCACCCGGAGCTTTCGGGCTCAATCTCCACCTGCAAATCGCCCATGGGCATGCTTTCGGCGGTCATCAAGGCCCACGGCGCGTCGTCGGGCCGAAGGATTGTGAGCGTGGCGGTCATGCCCTGCACCGCCAAGAAGCACGAGGCCGCGCTGGGCGACGACACGGACTATGTGATTACCACGCTGGAGCTGGTGGCGATGATCCGCGAATCCGGGCTGATCTTTGATGCGCTGGAGCCGGATGCGATCGATTCCGCGTTTTCCACCTACACCGGCGCGGGACTATTGTTCGGCGCGTCCGGCGGCGTGACCGAAGCGGTGCTGCGGCGGCTCGCGTCCGACAAGTCCGCCCGCGCGCTGTCCGGGCTGTCGATGGCGGGCGTGCGCTCGGGCGAGGGCATCCGCGAGCTGACCATCGAGGCGCTCGGCCGCGAGGTGCGCATCGCCATCGTCAGCGGCCTCGCCAACGCCGAAAAGCTGATTGAGCGCGTGAAAAACGGCGAGCGCTTTGACTTTGTCGAGGTCATGGCCTGCCCCGGCGGCTGCGTCGGCGGCGCGGGCCAGCCGCTGGGCGGGCGGAGCGAAAAAACGCGGCGCGCCGAGGGCCTCTACGCCGCCGACCGCCTGTCCAGCGTCAAGCGCTCAGAGGAAAACCCGCTGATCCTGAGCCTGTACAACGGCGTCGTGCGCGGGCGGGCGCACGAGCTGCTCCATGTCGAAAGGGGAGGTGCGATAAGTGGTTGAGGTCAAGGTCTGCGTCGGGACGTCCTGCCACCTGAAGGGCTCCTACAATGTGCTCACGTCTTTCATCGGCCTGATCGAGGCGGAAAAGCTGCATGATCGCGTCAGCCTGCAGGCCGCCTTCTGTATGGGCGGCTGCGGCCAGGGTGTGTGCGTATCGGTGGACGGCGAGAAGTTCGCCGTGACGCTGGACGGCATGCGCGCGTTCTTTGACGAGCGAATCCGGCCAAGGCTCGCGTAATCCTCAAGGCATTGAAAACCCGCCGGGCGGCTTTTCAATGCATAGGAAGAGTACTGTGTGAGCCAAACACCTTCTGGATTTCCGGGCGGCTCACTGACTTGCGGTATTGTTTCCATAACCAGTGTGCGCACTGGTTATGGAAACTGCGTTCCCGACGACAAGTCGCCGGGAACGATTAGAAAGCGCCGGGGGCTATGCCCTCAGCGCCTTTTCTTTAGATGGAAAGCTATTTGGTTTATTCCGGCTGCGCAGTTTCGGTGGAAGGCGGAACGACCGCGCAGTCCGGCGAGGCGTCGCAACGCCGGGTCGTCATGTAGCAGTACAGCGCCACCAGCAGCATCGCCGCGCCCGAGTAGAGGAACCACTTGTCGACGCCAATGGCGTCGCTCAAGGGACCGGCGAGGATGAGGCCGATCGGAGAGGCCAGCGACATCGCCGTCATGAGCAGCGAGAACACCTTGCCCATCTGCTCCTGCGGCACGGTGGACTGGATGTAGGCGTTCAGCGGCACCATCAGAAAGGTGTTGGTGGCCCCCATCGGGAAGCAGACCGCCGCGAAAATCCAGAAGGCCTCCGGCGGCAGCGCGCCGGAGAGCATGCTTGTCACCCCCAGCATCGCGATCGCCAGCGAGATCATGAGGAACCGGCGCTTCGTGCCACCCCAAATCCCCATGATCAGCGAGGACACCGTCATGCCCGCCGCGAAGGAGAACTCCACCACGCCGTTGTGCCACGCGGTGCCGAGAAAATGCGCCTTGACCAGCAGCGGATAGAGCGCGCCAAGCGGCATGTAGACGAGGGTCGCCAGCACCATCGGCAGCGTGACCGCCACCAGCGGGCGGTTCTTCGCGATCGCGCGCATGCCCTGCCGAAGGTCATCAAGCACGCGCGGCTTTTCGGCGCTCTGCGGGATGTCCGGGATGGTCACAAAGAAGAGGCTCCCGATGGCGAACGCCGCGCCCAGAATGTCCACCAGCATGATCGGCGCGATGGGCATGAAGCTGATCAGAAACGCGCCCAGCACCGGGCCGAGCAGCATGCCGCCGGAGGCGATCAGGTTGCCCCAGCCGCCCGCCTTTACCAGCATGTCCTCGGGCACCAGCATGGGGATGGCCGCCTGCATCGCGGGGCTGTGGAAGGTCGAACCCAGCCCGCGCACGAAGAGCGCGGCGTACACCATCCACATCGGCGGCGAGCCGAGCACCCAGAACGCGATGCCCAGAAGCGCGGTGGACAGGGCCACCAGCGCGTCCGCCGCGATCATGACGGTCTTGCGGTTGTAGCGGTCGATGACCACGCCCGCGAACGGCCCCAGGAAGATGTTCGGCAAAAACGCCACCAGCATCGAAATCGTCAGAACGCTGCCTGAGCCGTAGCTGGTCGTCAGCCACCAGACGATGGAGAACTGCACAGCGAACGAGCCCAGGATGGAAAAGGCCTGGCCTGCGTAGATGATCGAGAATTGTCTTTTCCAGTTGGTTGCGGCCATGGGATGCTCCCTTCGGTATTTGCAGCGTCGCTTCTTCATATGATACTACCCGTATGCGCGCGCTTCAATCAAGCTGCTGTAAAGCGCTCGCCTTCGCGCAAGACGTTTTTTTGGCTAATACCAATCCAAAACATTCTTTCGTCGTTGCGGCGGATCTTTTCAAGCCCTGGCGGTGTCGCTCTCCGCTTGAAATAGCGCTGCTATTCCTGCGCTGCGGCTCCTAGCCAGGAACAAAATGTTCGCCGCTTTGGACAAAATAATGTTTCGCATTGGTATAATGTCGTTGCAGCTGGGCCGGAATGGTTTATAATAACCTTAGAACCCACTGGCAGCAAAATTCGGGAGGAACGAAATGGACAACGAGAAGACCCTCGGCCACGGGACCCATGCGGACGGCCACAACCACGACCATTCGGCGCGGGAAGGCCACGGGCCGGAATGCGGCTGCGGGGCGCACGAACATAACGCCACGAACCACGCGGGGCACGACCACGGGGCGGGCTGCGGCTGCGGGCACGATCATAAAACCGCCGACCACGCGGGGCATGACCACGGGGCGGGCTGTGGCTGCGGGCACGATCATAAAACCGCCGGCCACGCGGGGCATGACCACGGGCCGGACTGCGGCTGCGAGGCGCATGGCCATACGCACAGCCACGGCCCCGGCTGCGGCTGCGAGGGGTACGACGGGGATTCGGACGGCCCCAACTACGAAAACGGTTTGTCCATTGCTGAAAACAACGTGCTGATGGCGCTCCTTGAGCGCGGCGGCCTGCCGGTGGCGCGGTTTTCGCTGAGCTCGTCCAAGGAGCAGGAGGCCTACGCCGTGGCGATGTCGCCGGTGTACATCGCGGACCCGGGCGATTCGCTGGAAACCATCAAGGAATATGGCGCGATCTACGCCGGAATGGAAGAGAAGGGCCTGATCGAGCTGGACTATGAATTCCCGCTGCCCGGCTACCCATACCGGGAATACCACGAATCCTGGGCCTGGCGACACTTCGTGGAGACCGCTGCCGAGGCCAAACAGCGCGGCTTCACCTTCGACACCCCGCGCCTGGAGCTGGGCGGCATCACGATGACCGAGCATGGGCACGAAGTGGTGGACGACATGATCGGGTAGCCTGTGAGACCCTTATTGATCAAGTGCCCGCAAGCTTTGGCTTGCGGGCACTGCAAACTGTTGATAAACCTCGTCGTACCATCCAATCGTTCCCGGGCTCTAACGCGCCGGGAACGTATCTGTTTCCATAACCAGTGCGGACACTGGTGGAGGAAACAATACCTGAGGTCAGTGAGCCGCCCGGAAATCCCGCAGGTGTTTGGCTCACGCAGTCCGCTTCCTTCGCGTTGAAAAGCCGCCCGGCGGATTTTGGGCGCACTTTTCTACAGATGGCACGCCACCTGGTGGCCGGGGGAGACTTCCTTCAATACGGGCGCGCTTTCGGAGCACTTGGGCATCGCGTGGGGGCAGCGGGCTACGAAGGGGCAGCCGCTTGGCATCTTCGAAGGGCTGGGCACGTCGCCGGAGAGGGCGATGCGCTTCACCTCCCGGGCGCGCTTCGGGTCGGGGATCGGGATGGCGGAGAGGAGCGCCCGGGTGTAGGGGTGCAGCGGGTTTTTGTACAGCTCCTTCGCCGGGGAGATCTCCACGATGTGTCCAAGGTACATGACGCCGATGCGGCGGGAGATGTGCCGGACCATCGAAAGGTCGTGGGCGACGAAGAGGTAGGTCAGCCCCATCTCCGCCTGCAGGTCCTCCAGCATGTTGACCACCTGCGCCTGGATGGATACGTCGAGCGCGGAGATCGGCTCGTCGCACAGCACGAATTCCGGCTTCACCACCAGCGCCCGGGCGATGCCGATGCGCTGGCGCTGGCCGCCGGAGAACTCGTGGGGGTACTTTTCCAGCGCCGACTCGTCCATGCCCACCTTCTCAAGCATCTGGGCGACGCGCTCCCGGCGCTCTCTTTTGCCCAGCTTCTCTTTAAGGTCCAGCGGTTCGCCGATCAGTTCCTCCACGTTCATGAACGGGTTCAGGGAGGAGTAGGGGTCCTGAAAGATGATCTGCATCCGCTGTCTGAACGGGGAGAGCCCCCGGCCCGTCAGCTTCGTGATGTCGCTGCCTTCGAACTTCAGCGTGCCGCCGGTCACGTCGTAGAGCCGGATCATGGTGCGGCCCAGCGTGGTTTTGCCGCAGCCGGATTCGCCCACCAGGCCGAAGGTCTCGCCCTTTTCGATGGCGAGGCTGACGCCGTCTACCGCCTTCAGAACGCGGGATGCGCCCATGGCGCCGCGGATGGTGAAGTACTTTTTCAGGTCCACCGCCTCAATGAGCGCGCTCATGCGCTGACCTCCCTCGCGGCCACCGGGCAGCGCGCCCTGCGGCCTTCGCCGTATTCGATGAATTCCGGGATTGCCTGCTCGCAGGCAGCCTCCCGCATGGGGCAGCGGGGCGCGAACGGGCAGCCGCTGGGCGGGTCGATCAGGGACGGCGCCTGGCCTTCGATGGGGATCAGCCGCTCGTCCTCGTCGGAATCGATGGAGGGCACAGACTTCAGGAGCGCCCGGGTGTAGGGGTGCATCGGCCGATAGAAGATGTCCTCGACGCTTCCGGTCTCCATAATCAGCCCGCCGTACATCACCATCAGCCGCTGGCAGAGGCTGGCCACGATCCCCAGGTCGTGGGTGATCAGCACCACCGCCATTTTGCCTTTGCCCTGCAGTTCGCGGATCAGGTCCAGAATCTGCGCCTGGATGGTCACATCCAGCGCGGTGGTGGGCTCGTCCGCGATCAAAAGCTTGGGCTTGCAGGCCAGCGCCATCGCGATCAGGACCCTCTGGCGCATGCCGCCGGAAAACTCGTGGGGGTACTGCTTCATCCGCTCCTCCGGGCTGGGCACGCCCACCAGGCGCAGCATGTCCACCGCCTGCCGCCAGGCCTCGGCGGCGCTGATGCCGCTGTGGCGGCTCAGAACCTCCACGATGTGGTCGCCCACCCGCCGGAGCGGGTTGAGCGAGGTCATGGGGTCCTGGAAGATCATGGAAATGTCGTTGCCGCGGACGGACTGCATCTCCCGCTCGGTAAGTTTCGTCAGGTCCCGGCCCTGAAAGCGGATCGCCTCGGCGGTGAGGGTGGCGCTGTCCGGCAGCATTTTGATGATGGATTTCATCGTGACGGACTTTCCGCTGCCGCTCTCGCCCACCAGGCCCACAATCTCGCCCGGCGCGATGGAAAAGTCCACGCCCCGGACCGCCTGCACCTTCTTCCCCAAAATACGGAAGGAGGTGCACAGGTTTTTGACTTCCAACAGATTCTCCTGCATGCCATCCCCTCCTATCGCTCGATGGTCTTGGGTTCGGCGAACACGCGGATCAGATCGCCCAGCTTGTTGAACGAAAACACGGTGGCGATGATCATCAGGCCCGGCAGGATCGCCATATAGGGCGCCTTGCCCAGCACCTCCTGCGCGCGATTGAGCATCGAGCCCCAGGAGGACATCGGCTGCTGCACGCCCATGCCCAGGAAGCTGAGCGTGGACTCCATCATGATGGCGTTGGCGATGCCGGTGGTGGCCGCCACGACGATGGTGGGCAGCACCGACGGGATCACGTGCTTCAGGATGATGAAGAGATGGGACTGATTGATGGAGTCGGCGTACAGTACGTACTCCCGCTCCTTGACCGTGAGCGTCTCCGCCCGCACCAGCCGCGCGATGTTCATCCACTGGAAGAGGCCAATCACCAATATGATCGCCTGGATGCCCGGCCGCATGTAGATTGAGATGACCGTGACCAGGATCATCCACGGGATGGAGAGCAGAACGTCCACGATGCGCATCAGGATGCTGTCAATGAGCCCGCCGAAGTAGCCGCTGACCGTGCCCACCAGAACGCCGATGAAGGTTGAGATCAGCATTGCCACCACGCCGACCAGCAGCGAGACCCTGCCGCCGTAGAGCACGCGGGTCAGGTAATCGCGGCCCAGGTCGTCCGTGCCGAACAGGTGTTGCATGCTGGGGCCCTGGAGCCGCGCGGTCATGTTGAGCGCGTCCGGATCGTAGGGAGACAAGAAGGCAAACAGGGAAATCAGCGTGATCACGATCAGCGCCGCCGTGGCGACCAGGATGCCTTTGTTGTATTTTAACTCGTTTTTCAGCTGGCTTGCCCGCCGCTTGGAAATTGCCATCGGATCACCTCATCGCCTTGATTCTCGGGTCCACCAGGCAGTACAGGATGTCGCCCAAGAGGTTGCCCAGGATGACCATCGCGCTGGACATGAGCAGCACCGCCATGATGACCGGGTAGTCGAAACCCTTGATGGCCGTCAGGAAGTAGGTGCCCACGCCCGGCCAAGAAAAAATGGACTCCGTGACGAACGCGCCGGTCACCAGCGTGGGCAGCGCGATGGCCACCAGCGTGATCACCGGAAAGAGCACGTTCTTCATCACATGCCGGAACAGGATATGGGCGCGGCTGGCGCCGAACGCCCTCTGAACCATTACGTAGTCCTCCTTGTACTGGCTGATGGTGGAGGAGCGCACGTAGCGGACAGTTTCGGGGAGAAAGGAAATGGTCAAAACCGAACAGGGCAGAATCAAGTGGGCTAGAAGATCCTTTAAGTTGTCCTCCTGACCCATCGTGTGCATGCCCAGTACCGGGAAGAGGTTTAATTTGTAGGCGAACAGGTACAGGATAATCATCGCGATCCAGAACGTGGGCGTGGCGAGGCCGATGGAGCATAGGCCGTCAATGAAGCGGTCGGCCTTGCCGCCGCGGTTGGAGCCCGCCACCAAACCAAGAATGATGGAAAGCAGCACCGCCAGGAAGTAGCTGGGCAGCACCAGAAGGATCGTGTTGGGCAGGCGCGCCGAAAGCGCGCCCGCGACTGCTTCGCGGGTGACCAGCGAGTAGCCGAAATTGCCCTGCACCGTATTGATCAGCCACCGCCAGTACTGAATGTAGGCGGGCTGATCCAGCCCAAAACGCGCCTTGAGCGCCGTCACCACCTCCGGCGCCATGTCCGGCGTCACAAAGGTGTCGATGGCATCGTAGGGTGCAAGCTGGATCAGCGCAAAGCAGATCACCGAGATGACCAAGAGCAGCGGAATTGTCTGCAAAACGCGCTTTATAATGTATCTGAGCATTGGAGCTCTCCTTACCCTGGGTGATCAAAGGCGCGAGGCGGGAAACCCCGCCCCGCGCCGGATGATGAGATGGAGTTACTTGAAGAACAGCTTGGACATGTCCTCGAAGGTGTAGATCGGCACCAGGCGTGCGTCGGCAACGCCGTCCACATCGTTGGTCACGGCCAGCAGGCGGCTGTTGGTGACGATGGGGTAGAAGATTGCGTCGTCGGCCAGCTTCTGCTGGGCCTTTTTGTAGATCTCGGCGCGCTTGGTATCGTCGGTTTCGACGGAGCCCTGGCGGAACAGCTCGTCCAGCTCCGGATCGGACATGTGGGAGTAGTTGGAGGCCGAGCCGGTCACAAACAGCGACGCGTAGTTGTTGGGGTCTACGCCCATGATGTAGCCGCCCAGGAACATCTCAAACTCGTCGGTGCCCTTTTCCAGCTTGTCGTAGAGCGCGGTAGAGTCCATAGCCATCAGCTCGCAGTTGACGCCGATGGTCTTCAGGTTCTGCTGAATGACCATGGCCTGGGTCTCCTGCTGCACGTTGTTGGCGGTGTAGGCCAGGCGCAGCGTCTCGGCGCTTGCAACCTTGGCCATGTACTCCTTGGCGGTGTCCACGTTCTGGGCGTAGGATTCCACGCCTTCGGTGGTGTAGAAGGCCGCCTTGTAGGGCAGGAAGGACGTCGCGTCGGTGTAGAAGTCCTTGGACAGGTATGCGCCCACGTTCATATCATCCCGGCTGAGGGAGAAGAACGCGGCCTTGCGCAGGTTGACGTCGGCGACGCGGGGCGAGCCCATGTTGAAGGACAGGTAGCCCACGCGGTCCTCCGGATAGGCGTTGATGGTCACGTTGGTACCCTCATAATCCGCCGCGGCGGCGTTGGGGATCACCAGCATGTTAATTTCGCCCTTCTTCAGCGCCATCTGGGCGGAGGACATGTCGGAGACGATCTGGAAGATCACGGTGCCGATCTTGGGCGTACCGCCGTAGTAGTTCGGGTTGGCCTTGAACTTCACGTACTGGCCCGCCTTGTACTCTGCCAGCGTGAAGGGGCCGGTGCCCACGGGCGTCTGATTCTTCGGGTTGTTGTCCAGCGTCGCGTCGCCCTCGTAGATGTGCTTGGGCATGATGTAGTGCTCGGCGCTCAGCGATTCCAGGAAGCCCGCCGCCATCACCGGCAGCTTGAACTGCACGGTCAGGTCGTCGAGTTTGGTGACTTCGACCGGCTTGCCGTCGTACACGAACGCGTCGTGGCCGTTGGCGTAGTCGAACTCGATGATCTTTGAGTAGGTGAATACCACGTCGTCCGCGGTGAAGGGCTGGCCGTCGGACCACTTGACGCCCTCCCGGAGCTTCGCGGTATAGGTCATCTTGTCGTCGGAAACGTCGATGGCGGTGGCCAGGTTGTAGGTGATGTCGTCCGGGCCGTAGTAGTTGTAGAGGTTGGAGTAGAGCAAGCGCTCGGTCATCAGGTCGAAGCGGCCGGAGGTGGTGATGGTGTTGATGTCGTTGCCCGGATCGCCTTCGATGCCGTAGATCAGCGTGTCGTTTGCCTTGTCGGCCACTGCGGGGGCCATGACGCCCAGCGAAAGGACCAGGGCCAGTGCCAGGGTGAGGGCAAGGGTCTTTTTCATCTGCGTTCTCCTCCCATGGTTGCATTTATTCGGTGGGGTAACAATTCTGATTATACTTGTGAAACCGGACAAACGCAATCCCCGGCGGCGGACTTTTCGTTAAATCCCCGTTAGACGATAGAAATGCAGGAAATTCTAGAGGTCTGCCTCAAAGCCAAGGGGCGCTCTTCCGTTAAACTTCGGAAAAACGCCCCAATTTACCCTTATATCATACCACAAAACAGGGGAAAAGTCAAGACTTGAACGCGCCGCAACGCCGGCTATAATGAACAACACGAGGCAATCAGGGAGGGATGGTCATGCCGGATTTCGAGCTTGCGCCGCAGGATTTTCTCAGGGCTCAGACGGCGCTGGAACTGGAGAAGGCCAACGAACTGTCCGCACGGTTTGGGCTAAAACTCAGCCGGGCGCAGATCGCGCGGATCGTCGACAAGCGGTTTCAGGCGCTTAGAGGTTCGGGCCGCGTGGAATTCGGACGGGGCGTCGTGCGGGCGCTGGTCGAGGCGTTCTGCGATTCGCCCTGCATCAACCGGGAGGACTACGCGGAAACCATCGAGGAGCTGATCGATTCCTTCTATTATTTCCGGGGCGAGAGCGACGGGCTGATCCCGGACGAGGATTTGATCGACTGCATGCGGCGGCACTTCGACGAGGTCTGCCAGGGCTCGCTGGAAATGTTGAATGGCACGACGCTTTCGGATTTGATCCGTGGCACGCGCTACGGGCGGCCGATGGACATTGCCCGCCTGCGGCCGACCTGATGGCAATATAGAGGAGGAAAGATGCAAAACGAGCTAATGCTTTGGGTCGATCGTCTTAGGACGTCGGGCGGGCTTTCGGCCGCGGACGACGCGCGCATTAGGCGCGAGCTTTGGCCGCTGATGGCCCGGAAGGCGGAGGTCCTTTCGCTGGGCGACTCCTCGATCCGCGAGGAACAGGCTGAGGAGCTTTTGCGCTCGCTGTGCTTTACGGTCTCGCTGGCGCTGGAGCCGCTGGACGAGGCCGGGGCGGCGGAGAAGCTGGCGTCGCGGCCGCTGCGCGCGCTGTACCGGGAGGGGCTGGAAAGGCTCTACCGGCGGTTCGACCGGGCGAAGGCGCTCTACGACCGGGTGCTGCGGGCGGCGCTGCCCTTTGACAATCTGGCGTACCGTGACACGCTGAAGAATCTCCGCGGATTCTTTGACGCCTACCAGCCGGATCTTTTCGCCCACGACATCCCCTGCATGATCGACTATCCGCAGTTTCGGGAGGCGAAGGGCCTGGGCGCGGTCTACATGGAGCAATACCTTCTGGAATGGGCGCGGGAGGACGCCTTCCTGGCGCGCTTCGACTTTGGCCGCGTGGCGCGGCTCCTGGGTTCGCACTTTCCGGACGCCCGGGAACAGGTGGTGAACCTGTTCGAGCCGGTGGCGGCGAACGCGCTGGGGCTGACGCTGCTCGGAAAGGACCCGGTGGGATTAACTGTCACGGCGGAGGACGGGGCGCGCATCCATGCCATGTCTCGGGAACTGAGGGACGGGGTGTTCCGGGTGCGCCTTAACGCCGCCGCGGACCGGCTTTCCTCCCAAACGGGTGCGGACGGGGCGCTTTTGCGCTTCGCCGCCGCGGAACTGGCCGCGAGAATCGGGCTGCTCCCGCTGGAGGGGATGGGCGGCGTATTCACCGCTGCATAACTTTCCAACCTTTCACGACGGCCTCGATGCGTGGTAGGGTACAAATGACGGCTTGGGAGGGCGCGAACGCCAAATGTTTGATGTGGTTTGGAGGTCCATCATCCGGAAATGACGGGAGCGCTTGCAGATTCCACGCATAATCTGCAATTTTATCACAGTTAACATTCATGATCTATTGACATGTGCATGGGTGCATAGTATAATCTACGCAAGCAATGGGGTTTGGCATGCAGGGCGCATGGCTTTTTTTCCATTGCGCTTTTTGTAATCCCCAGGCGAGACGATGTCACCGGATCATTGAAGGGAGGAACCCCAATGAAGAAGACTCTGTCCCTGATGCTCTGCCTCGCGATGGTCGCCGGCCTCATGCTCATGCCGGCCACCGCGCTGGCCGCCGCCACCGGCGAACCGGTCAAGATCGGCGCCATCGCCCCGATGACCGGCTCCCTCGCCACCTACGGCGAATCCACCACCAACGGCATCAAGCTGGCGATTGAGGAAATCAACGCGGCCGGCGGCGTGCTGGGCGGCCGCCCGATCGAGCTCACCATTCTGGACGACAAGGGTGACTCCACCGAGGGCGCCAACGCCTTCAACAAGCTGGTCTCCGACGGCAACAAGGCCATCATCGGCTCCGTCACCTCCGGCGTCACCGCGGGTCTGGCCGTGCTGGCCGACTCCGAAGGCATGCTGCTTCTGACCGCCACCGCCACGGCGGACACCGTCACCGACGGCACCAAGTCCGTGTTCCGCGCCTGCTTCCGCGATTCCTACCAGGGCTTGGTCGGCGCCAAGATCGCGGTTGACCTGGGCCTGAAGAAGGTCGCCGTGCTGTACGCTTCCGGCGACGCCTACTCCTCCGGCCTGTACGAGGCGTTCAAGAAGGCCGCCCCGGAGATGGGCCTTGAGATCGTGGCAACCGAGAGCTCCTCCTCCACCAGCGACACCGACTACTCCACCCAGCTGACCAACATCGTCGCCTCCGGCGCCGAGCTGATCTTCGCCCCCTACTACTATGACTCCATTGGCCCCTACATCGTGCCGCAGGCCCGCGCGGCCGGCTTCACCGGCGCCTTTGTCGGTGCGGACGGCTGGGACGGCACCCAGAACACGATGGTCGAGGACAAGAGCCTGTACAACAACACCTACTTCACCAACCACTATGCGCCCGACGATCCGTCGGAAGTTGTGCAGGGCTTCATCGCCAAGTACAATGAGAAGTTCGGCCCCGAGAGCCTGACCGCGCTGGCCGCGCTGGGCTATGACGCCGGCAAGATGCTGGCCCAGGCGATCAACGCCGCCGGCACCGACGACACCGCCGCCATCGTCGCCGCGATGACCGGCATGAGCTTCGAGGGCGTCACCGGCTCCTTCACGCTGGACGAGACCGGCACCCCCATCAAGCAGTGCGCCGTGCTCACGTACAAGGATGGCGTCGCCTCCTTCTACAAGTACATCGGCTAATCCGCGGCAGCCCCCGGGCGCCTCGGACGGCAGAATCACCGTCAATTTGAGGGCATGGGGCGGACCTCTCGTCCGCCCCATGCGGCTTTTCTCCCAAGGTCACATCGTTTGCGGCGCGGCGCGCCGTAAACACACGTTTCTTTCGCCGGCGCGCTTGCCGGTGGAAGAAACAATTCCTTATTTAAGGGGCTCACTGGAAATTTGAGGATTCTCAGGCGCACGGCGTTGTACCCTTCCGGGGTGCCGGGTGTCGAGGCTTCTTCCCCCCACGGTTTCCGCCTGTTTACCTTCGCGTTCCCGGCGCTCGCGCCGGGGCCGCGTTCAACGAAAGGGTGTATCGCTCGATGGAAGGTCTGACGCTATTCATTCAGCAGCTGATCAACGGGCTGCGCGTGGGTTCCATCTACGCGCTGGTCGCGCTGGGCTACACGATGGTGTACGGCATCATCCGGTTGATCAACTTCGCCCACGGCGATTTCATCATGGTGGGCGGGTACACGCTGGTGTTCACCATTCCGCTGATGATGGCCGCCGGCATGCCCGCGTGGATGGCTGTCATCTTGGCGGTTATCGTGTGCGCGGTCGTGGGCATGCTGGTGGAAAAGCTGGCCTACAGCCCGGTCCGGAAGCGGGGCACCAACATGTCCTCGCTGATCACCGCCATCGCAATGAGCCTGTTCCTTGAGAACCTGGCGCAGAAGCTGTTCACCGCCTCGCCCAAGCAGGTGGGCACCATCTTCAAGCTCCCGAACGTGGGCGGCTTCGCGGGCAACACGCTCCTCACCATCGCCATCGGCGTGGTGATGATGGTGAGCCTTTCGCTGTTTGTCAAGTACACCAAGGCCGGTCAGGCGATGCGCGCCGTGTCCGAGGACAAGGACGCGTCGAACCTGATGGGCGTGAACGTCAACCGAACGATCACCCTGACCTTCGGCATCGGCGCGGGGCTCGCGGCGGTGGCGGCGCTGATGTACTGCGCGCAGTACAACCAGGTGACCACCACCATGGGCTACATGCTGGGCCTGAAGGCGTTCGTGGCGGCGGTCCTCGGCGGCATCGGCATCATCCCGGGCGCGATGCTGGGCGGCATCGTGGTGGGCATCATCGAGAGCCTTTCCAAGGCGTACATGGGTACCCTGACCGGCGGCGTGATCACTTCGGCGTTTTCGGACGCCATCGTGTTCGGCATCCTGATCATTGTGCTCTTGGTCAAACCCGCCGGCATTCTGGGCAAGAACGTCGGCGAGAAAGTGTAGGTGGCGGGCATGCTGAATCCTTCCAAAGAAAGAGTCAAGCACCTGGTCACCTTCCTGGGCGTGGCGGTCGTGTTCGCGCTCCTCGTGCTGGTGGACAATTCCGGCAAGGTGGACAGCTACATCCGCACGATCATGCTGCAAACCTGCTTCACGATCATCGTGGTCACCTCGCTGAACCTGACGCTGGGCCTACTGGGCCAGCTGGCGCTGGGCCACGCGGGCTTCATGGCGATCGGCGCGTACACCTCCGCGCTGGTCACCAAGGCCCTGGCGGCCGCGATCAAGGCGGGGCAGCTGGCGCCGATGCCGAACCTTCTGATGTTCGCCATCGGCCTTCTCGCGGGGGCGCTCATGGCGGCGGTGTTCGGCCTCTTGGTGGGCATCCCGGCGCTGCGCCTTAGGGGCGACTACCTGGCGATCATCACGCTGGGCTTTGGCGAGATCATCCGCGTCATCATCCAGAACCTGCCCATGGCGGGCGGCAAGGGCCTGGGCAGCGGGCAGGCCGGTCAGGCGCTGATCGGCATCATGAAGATGAACGACCTCTACATCGTCTTCTGGATCATGGTTTTGTGCGTCACGGCGATGTACTGTTTCCTGCGCTCCAAGTACGGGCGCACGATCATGTCCATCCGCGAGGACGACATCGCGGCGGCGAGCGTCGGCATCAATACCACCTTCTACAAGGTGATGACGTTCACGCTTTCGGCGTTCTTCGCGGGCGTCGCGGGCGCGATCTTCGCCCACCGCGGCACCGGCACGCTGCAGCCCAACGATTTCAGTTTCATGCGCTCCACCGAAATGGTCATCATGGTCGTGCTGGGCGGCATGAGTTCGCTGACCGGCTCCATCGGCGCGACGGTGGTTTTGACGGCGCTGCCGGAGCTTCTGCGCTCCTTCGGCGACAGCCGCATGCTGGTGTACTCGGTCGTGCTGGTCGTGGTCATGATCTTCCGGCCGACGGGCCTTGCCGGCCGCTACGAGTTCTCGCTGTACCGGCTGCTCTTTGAGCGCAGGCGCAAGGCGGATGCCGAGTCCGGGAAAGGCGGTGCCAAATGAAGAGCGTTTTGAAGGCGGTCAACCTGGGCATCGCGTTCGGCGGCCTGAAAGCCGTGCAGCACTTCAACATCGACATCGGCGAGGGCGAGCTGGTGGGCCTGATCGGCCCCAACGGCGCGGGCAAGACCACGGTCTTCAACCTTCTGACCGGCGTCTATAAGGCCACGGAGGGTGAGTTCTTCCTGCATGGGCAAAAGCTCAACGGTCGCAAGACCCACGAAATCGTGGCCGCGGGCGTCGCAAGGACATTCCAGAATATCCGCCTCTTCAAAAAGATGACGGTGCTGCAGAACGTGCTGATCTCCTTCACCCCTGAGGTGAAGTACAACCTGGTCGACGCGTTCTTCCGGTCCGGGCGCTACTACGCCGCGGAGAACGAAATAACCGAAAAGGCGATGGACCTGCTCAAGGTTTTTAGCCTCCAGGACAAGGCCGACTGGGTGGCCGAGAACCTGCCCTACGGCCAGCAGCGAAAGCTCGAAATCGCGCGCGCCCTGGCCACCGACATGAAGATGCTGCTCCTGGACGAGCCCGCCGCCGGCATGAACCCCACGGAGACGGCGGAGCTGCTCGATTGCATCAACATCATCCGCAGCCGCTTCAACATCGCGATCCTTTTAATCGAGCACGACATGAGCCTCGTCATGAAAATCTGCGAGCGCATCGTCGTGATCGACTACGGTGAGGTCATCGCCGAAGGCAAGCCCGAGGAGATCGCGCACAACCCCAAGGTCATCGCGGCCTACCTGGGCGAGTAGGAGGAAGAGCCATGCTGAACGTCAAAGACCTGCATGTACACTACGGCGCGATCCACGCCATCAAGGGCGTGTCGCTGACCGTCGGGGACGGAGAAATCGTCTCCCTGATCGGCGCGAACGGCGCCGGAAAGACCACCATCCTTCGCACCATCTCGAACCTGAACCACGCAACCTCCGGCGAGGTCATGCTGGGCGATACCGATCTTCGGAAGGTCGAACCCAACCGCATTATCTCCATGGGGCTGGCGCACGTGCCGGAAGGCCGCCATGTGTTCAGCCGCATGACCGTGATGGAAAACCTCCGGATGGGAGCGTATTCCCTCAAAGACAAGGCGCGCGTCGACCAGAACGTGGAAATGGTGTTCAAGAGCTTCCCGCGCCTCAAGGAGCGCGCCAGGCAGTTGGCCGGTACGCTTTCCGGCGGTGAGCAGCAGATGCTGGCCACCGGCCGCGCGCTGATGACGAACCCCAAGATCCTTTTGATGGACGAGCCTTCGATGGGCCTGTCGCCCATCCTGGTCAAGGAGATCTTCCGCATCATCGCCACGCTGCACGAGCAGGGCATCACGATCCTCCTGGTCGAGCAGAACGCGCGCATGGCACTTTCGATATCCGACCGCGCCTACGTGCTGGAGACCGGCGCCATCGTGATGAGCGGCACCGCCGCGGCGCTGATGGAGGACGACAAGGTCCGCAAGGCATACCTCGGCGCATGAAATCTGCTTCGCATCTTTCATGCGAAGGGAACGGCGCGGGCCCTGTGAACTAAGGTTCACGGGCGGGCCCGCGCGCAAAGCGGTATAGGCAACCTGCGGCCGCACATGTCGCCCTCCGGTTGCCTTCATGAAATCGGTGGCTGCGGCCCCCGAACCCCCATAGGGTTCGAACCGCAGTCACGCTTTTCTATATAGATCCCTTGAGCGGGGTCAAGGGGGATCAGCCCCCTTGCGGGAGGTCCGGAGGGCGGAGCCCTCCGGCGTATCCTTCGGAGGAGCTTTATGAACGAAAAAAACGGATGGCACTACCTGGCGACCGTCGGCGCGATGCTGATCTGGAGTTCGTCGTTCATCGCCACGAAGGTGGCGTACCAGACCTTCGCGCCGATCACGCTGGCGGCGGCGCGCTTTCTGGTGGCGCTCGTCATGCTGGGGGCTATGCGGCTTTTGATGAAGGAGCGCGTGAAACCGACGAAGAAAGAGATGGTGCCCATCGCATTCAGCGGCTTTATGGGCATCACGCTGTACTTCTTGTTTGAAAACGTGGGTCTTAAGATGACCACGGCGTCGAGCGCCGCGCTGATCGTGGCATCGTTCCCGGCGATCACGCTGGTGGGCGAGCGCATCGTGTACAAGACGCCGATCACCGCCCGGCAGGTGGCGGGCATCGTGATGGCGATGGTGGGCGTATACCTGATCTCGGTCAGCTCGGAGAAGTCGGAGGGCGCGGAGAACCCGCTTCTGGGGAACCTGATCCTCTTGGGCACCGGCGTGGTGTGGGCGGCCTACATCTTCTCCACGCGCAAGGTGGTCGGGCGCTTCCCGGCGGTCACGCTTTCCTATTATCAGACGCTGGCGGGGCTCATCGGCTTTTTGCCGTTCACGCTGTTTGAGACGCGCCAGTGGCAGGCCCCGAACGCCATGTCGCTGATCATGCTTTTGTACCTGGGCGCGATGTGCTCGGTGGCGGCGTATCTAATGTACAACTTCGGCCTGAGGCGGCTGAAACCATCCACTTCCGCGTTTCTGATGAACCTGGTGCCCATCTTCGGTACGCTGTTCTCGGTGGTGCTGCTGGACGAGCGTCTGACGCTGCGCCATTTTCTGGGCGGCGCGCTGGTCATCCTGGGCGTCGTCGTCAGCGTCGAAGTCGCGAAGGGCAGCGCAAAACAGGCTACCTGACGGGCGGCCGCAGACAAATGACTTGGTCTTAAGGAAACTCAGTTCCGGTACACCACTTCGAAGGTCTCAAAGGCGACCGGCATGTCCGGGGAGAAGGCGTAGCCCAGCGCCGCGCCCTCGGCCCTGAAAAAGCGCTCGTGGCCCGCCTGCCAGGAGGCCAGGTTCTCGTCTTCACCCTCGAGGCCGGCCAGGTCAAACGTGACCGCCTCAAAGGGCAGGATGACGACGGACCGGGTTTCGATCACGCAGCGGGGGGTTCCCGCCCAGTCGGTGACCACGGAGAGGTCGCCCGGCTGCGGCGGCCGCAGGCCCGAGAGCCTCGCGCCCTCCACGCTGCCGCAGGTCGCGCGCTTTTTGCCTTCCAGCACCAACTGCAGTAGTTCGTCCGCGCCCGCCTGGTTGATGTGAAAGTGAAAGCACTCGTAGGGCTCGAGCGCTTCGTCTTTCCCGGTCTCCCGCAAAAAATTCCGCCAGAATGCCGCCGCCCGATCGTCCATCTTCATGCACTCCCTTGAATCAGTTGATCCACCGTGACGAATTCGTACCCCTGCGCCTTCAGTTCCGGGACCGCCAGCCGGATCGCATCCAGCGAGTTCTCGTTGTACATCGCGTGCATCAGGACGATGGAGCCGGGCTTCGCTGCTTGGACCATATGGGCGGCGAGTTCCTCGGCGGGCGCATCGGACCCCAGCGCCGTCTCAGGCTCCACGTTGCAAAGGACCGTGGTGATCCCGGCGTTTTTGAGATACCAGGGCAGAACGAACAGCTTCTTGAAGTTGGACGGCCGGAAGTAGATCGTGCCCGCGTAGCCCGCCTCGCGGATCAGGCGGTTGGTCTCTTCGATCTCGGTTTTGCAGAAGCCGTAGGAGACGAGCACCATCCGCCGGTGGCTGTAGGAGTGGTTGCCGATTTCGTGCCCCTCCGACGCGATCGCCTTCGCGTCCTCCGGGAGAGCCGCCATCGCCGAGCCGCACAGGAAGAAGGTGGCGGGGATGTCCAGTTCGTCAAGCGCGGAGAGAATTTCGGCGGTGCGCTCCGACGGCCCGTCGTCAATGGTCAGCGCGATGCGCTTTTCGTCCGTCTCGACGTGGGTCACAAGTTTCCCAAACATCTGAAAGCTTCTCGATTTTGACAAAAGAAACAATGCATATAAGATGGCGAGAAGCGCAAGCAGCGCCGCAATCCCCCAAAGTACGCGCCGGATGGTCATGCGGGATACCCCCCTCGTGCCTGAATACCCAATCCATCATACAGGGTGGGGTTGGGGAAGTCAACCCGCGCCCCCTTTAAGCCTCCGCGGCGGGGTGATTGATTCGCCGCCGGTGCGGAGATATAGAGGGGAAGGACCCGCTTGGCGCGGTACGGAGGAAAAAACGATGAACAATGATTTCATCATGCAGTTCTTTGAGTGGAACATTGAGAACGATGGGGAACACTGGAACCGGCTAAAGCGCGACGCGCAGGCGCTTCAAAAGGCGGGCATGGGCGCGGTGTGGATCCCGCCCTGCGCCAAGGCCTCGCAGCAGGACAGCGTGGGCTATGATGTGTACGACCTGTACGATTTGGGCGAGTATGACCAGAAGGGCACCGTGCGCACCCGGTACGGAACGAAGGCGCAATTGATTGAAGCGATCGAGGAAGCGCACCGGCAGGGGGTTAAGGTGATCGCGGACGTGGTGCTCAACCACAAGGCGGGGGCGGACGGCACGGAGAAGTTTCTGGCCATCGAGGTCGACCCCAATGACCGGAACCGCGAGCTTTCCCAGCCCTTTGACATCGAGGGCTGGACCAGCTTCACCTTCCCAGGCCGCCGGGATGAGCATTCCGGCTTCAAATGGAACTACACCCACTTCAGCGCCGTCGACCGGGATGAACTCTCAAAGCGCAACGCCATCTTCAAGGTCTACGGCGAGGGCAAGGACTGGGCCGCGGGCGTGGACGACGAAAAGGGCAACTATGATTACCTGATGAGCGCGGATATCGACTACAACAACGAGATCGTCGTGGAGGAAATCAAGCGTTGGGCGCTATGGCTGATCGACGCGCTGCACTTGGACGGCTTTCGGATGGACGCGGTCAAGCACATCGACGAGGGGTTTTTGAAAAACCTGATCGATCACGTGCGCGGAAACACTTCGCCGGATTTCTTCGAGATGGGCGAGTACTGGCATGCGGACGAGCAGAGGCTGAACCGCTTCATCGACGATTCGGACCAGGCGCTACAACTATTTGACGTGGCGCTGCATTTCCGCTTTATGGAGGCCTCGAAGAAGGGGCGGGATTACGACCTGACCCATCTTTTCGATGATACGCTGGTGTCCACCAACCCCTTCCGCGCAATCACGTTTGTGGACAACCATGACTCGCAGCCGGGCGAATCGCTGGAATCCTGGGTGGACGATTGGTTCAAACCCATCGCCTACGCCATGATCCTCCTGCGAAGGGGCGGCCTGCCCTGCGTATTCTATGGAGACTACTACGGGATCAACGGCGGCCCGGTGTCCCAAAAGGCGCAGTTGGACCCGCTGCTCTACGCCCGCAAGGCGCTGGCCTACGGCGAGCAGGTGGATTCCTTCGATCATCCCAACGTGGTGGGCTTCGTGCGCAAGGGCGATTCGGACCACCCGGATTCCGGCGTGGCGGTGGTGGTCTCCAGCGGCGAGGAGGGTACAAAGCGCATGGCCTTCGGACCGGAGCGGGCCGGGCGGGTCTTCTTCGATCTGACCGGGAACCGCCGACAAACCATTGTGCTGGATCAGGACGGCGTTGCCGACTTTTCGGTGAACGGCGGATCGGTCTCCGTGTGGGCGGACGAAGCGCACCGGGACTGGGCGAGCAGGCAATAAGATTTCGGAGGATGAGGATTTGGAGATTCGGACGGTTGCGGTCGTGGGCCTGGGCGCGCTGGGCGTGCTGTTCGGGCACCAAATGAGTAGGAATCTGCCGGAGGGCGCGCTAAAAATCGTCGCGGATGCGGACAGGATCGCGCGGTACGAACGGGAGGGCGTGTACTGTAACGGCGAACGCTGCCGATTCCAGTATGCGACGCCGGAGGAAGCGGAGGTTTCGGACCTCGTCTTGTTCGCGGTGAAGTTCGGCGACCTGGAAAGCGCCATCGAGGCCGTGCGGAACCGGGTCGGACCGGACACGGTGATTCTGTCGCTGCTAAACGGCGTCGTCAGCGAGGAGATCATCGGCCGCGCGCTGGGGGCGGAGAAGGTGCTGCCCGCCGTCGCGCAGGGCATGGACGCCGTCAAGGTGGGGAACCGCCTGACCTACACCCACATGGGGATGATCTGCTTCGGGGACCGGCCGGGGCTTAGCTCATCTGAAAAAGTGCGGGCGGTCAAACGGTTTTTTGAAAAGACCGGCATCCCCCACGAGGTGCCGGAGGACATGCAAAGGCGCCTTTGGGGCAAGTTCATGCTCAACGTCGGGGTCAACCAGGCGGTGGCCGTGTTCGAGTGCGACTACGGCGGCGTGCAGCGGGAAGGCCCCGCGCGGGATGCGATGATCGCGGCGATGCGGGAGGCGCTGGCGCTGTCGAATGCGGAGGGTGCGGGCCTGACCGAGGACGACCTCGCCTACTGGCTCAGGATTCTTGGTACGCTGAACCCCGGCGGCAAGCCGTCCCTCCGGCAGGACCTGGAGGCCGGGCGCAAGACCGAGGTAGGCCTCTTTGCCGGGACGGTGCTGGAACTCGGGAAAAAACATGGGATCGACTGCCCGGTCAACCGGATGCTGTACGACCGGATCCGGGCGATGGAGAGCAAGTTTTGAGGTTCCCGCTCGAGTCGATATAAAGGTTGGTTGATCAATAATTGGGGCCGCGCGGATACGTGCGGCCCCATTGATCTATGCGCTCAGGCAATCGCCCGCCGCTTCAGCCCACGTTGGTCCCTCCTGTCGCCGCGTAGGCTGTTCTCCCCTCTGCCGCCGAAACCTTCCCCGCGGCCCGAGCTTGCGGTGAAGGGCATGGAGGGCCATCTCACAAAGCTGGTGGCCGCCAGGCCATAGACGACATAGGCCATGACCGCAACCGTCAAAAGCGCCGCGACCATTCTCGGAAGCCGCACCATGTTCCGGCGCGATGCTCGCGCGTTCATCCCACCCGAAAAGGGGTAAAAACGCATGCGTCCCTGGCTTTAATCGGCGCGGCGGCGCGCACGGTCTGGCGCAAGCCGCAGAATGCCAACCGAATTGCATGATTCCAGCGGATTTTTACATGCATCCGGGCGGGCCGCGCCGTATAATAAACTCAAACCTATCATTTCGATGGGAAAGATCAGAACGACCATGAGGAGGCGGCATTATGTGCGATTGCAAGTCCCACTTGGCGGTTGCGGGCAAGGAGCAGTTTCTCTACGGGCGCTCGCCGTGCCCGATCGCGCTCAAAAACGGCATGGTGATCGGCGGCGGGCAGGTGTACCCCGAGCTCAACTTCACGCTGCCGCCGATGCTCGTTGAGGATTCCACCTATGCGGCCGTCAAGGAGCACTACCGGCAGATGACCACCGGCGCGCTGCGCCGCGCGCTGGAGCTGCACGCCGCGGGCGTGGTGGTGGAGGTCGAGCTGCTGCCGCCGATGACGATCAATGCGGATTGGGGCATCGAGATCACGAAGATCGTTCGCGACATCATGTTCGAATACGAGGCCAACAAGGGTCTCAAGAGCGCGCTTCGGCTGACCCCGAACGACACCCGCGAGTTCGTGCGACCGCCGGTGCTGCGCTCCGGGGTGTACCTGGAAAACATGCTGAAGGTGTTCGAGGGCGCGGCCAAGGCGGGCGCGGACTTCCTTTCAATCGAGTCCACCGGCGGCAAGGAAGTGCACGACGACGCGCTGGTGAACGCCGATCTTCTGCAGGCCATCTTCGCGCTGGGCGTACTGGGCGCGCGGGACATGGATTTCCTGTGGCGCAAGATCGTGGGCATCGCGGAGGCGAATGGATCCATCGCGGCGGGCGACTCCGCCTGCGGCTTCGCCAACACCGCCATGGTCCTGGCCGAGAAGGGCATGATCCCCGGCGTGTTCGCGTCGGTGATCCGAGTGGCCACCGTTGGCCGCGCGATGGTCGCCTTCGACGTGGGCGCGAAGGGTCCCAGCAAGGACTGCGCCTACGAGGGGCCGTTCGTGAAGGCCATCGCGGGCGTGCCAATCGCGATGGAGGGCAAGGCCGCCGCCTGCGCGCACTTGAGCCCTGTGGGCAACGTCGCCGCCTGCGTCGCCGACATGTGGAGCAACGAGTCCGTGCAGAACGTGAAGCTGCTGGCCGACATGGCCCCCACCGTTTCGATGGAGCAGCTGATCTACGACTGCCGCCTGATGAATACCGCGAGCCAGGACGGGGACGGCGCGCACCGGCTGATGAAATGGCTGGCGGACTCCGACAGCCATCTGTCGCCGCAGGCCTACGTGCTCCGGCCCAATGTGGTGCTCCGGATCAGCGAGAAGATCGCCGCGACGAACGACCCGTACCTGCGCACGGTCATCGGCGCGCGCGCGGCCATCGAGGAGGTCAAGACGGCCTACGAGGCGGGCGAGGTGCAGCTGCCGCCGCGCGAAGTCAAGTGGATCGGCCTGATCGAGGCGCAACTGGATGAGGTGCCCGACACCGCGGAAGAGCTGACCGAGATGATGCTGCCGATGCTGGAGGGCAAGTTCCTTCCGAAGGAGTATGGGTTGTAAGAGGGAATCGACATTTGAACAAACGGGGCTGTCTCCGAAGCGAGACAGTCCCGTTGCTTTGCACAGGTGGAAAAGCAGGCAGAGGACGCCGGAGGGCTCTGCCCTCCGGGCCTCCTGCAAGGGGGTTGAACCCCCTTGACCCCGCACAAGAGGTGAAAATGTCCGCTAGCGCGTCCATTTTCGGGTCAAAGTACAACGGCAAACAGGCCCCAAATCAGACATAGCGGGACGACGCACAGGAGAAGAGAGCTTTCCATTTCCGTGCGGAAGGGGCGCTTTTCTGCCGTCGCCACCTTGACAGCGGGTGGAGAAAGGCTTACGATGGCAGCGGTGCTTCCGGGCAGCGTGCGGCATGGAGATCGCGAGGCCCCGGACGCGGCGAAAAAGGAGACCGGGAGGGAAAGAGATGAAACCGACGAAAAAGGCGTGTGAAATGACGGCGCGGGAGCTCGCCGCAACCATCGACCAGAGCGTGCTCAAGCCCGAGTTCACGCAAGGCGAAATCCGAAAGTACATTCAAGAGGGCGTTGATTTCGGCTGCAAGACGGTGTGCATCAACCCCTCCGCGCTCCCCATCGCGCGGGAAATCTGCGAGGGCACCCAGACCGGCATCTGCGTGGTGTGCGACTTCCCCTTCGGGCTTTCTTCCACCGCCTCCAAATGCTTGCAGGCGGAGGAAATCGTGAAGGGCGGCGATGTCGAGGATCTGGACATCGTGGCCAACTACGGCTGGATCAAATCCGGGCTGTGGGACGCGGTGCGGGAGGACATCCGAGCCGTGGCGGCAGTTTGCCACAAGTACGGAACGCTGCTCAAGGTGATCTTCGAGACCGACGCGCTGACGCTGGACGAGGTGGCGAAGGCCACGGATGTGGCTTGCGAGGCGGGCGCGGACTTTGTCAAGACCTCCACGGGCTTCTATACAGGCGGGGAAAGCAGGGGCGCGACCACCGAGGTGATCAAGTTGATGCTGGAGGCGGCGAAAGGCCGCTGCAAGGTTAAGGGCTCCGGCGGCATCCGGGACCAGGCGCATTTCTTCGAGCTGATCGACCTGGGCATCGACCGGATGGGCATCGGCTACCGTTCCACGCCGGTGGTGCTGGGCCTGACCGCGGAACAGGCGGCGGATGCGAGGAACAAGGGCGGCTACTGAAGCGTCCACACATGGGATTATGAAGGGGCCGTCTCACGAGTATTTCGTGAGGCGGCCCCTTGCGCAATGTTGATTCTCCTGTATATCGTCCCGCATTGTTCGACTAAAAACCTGTTTGCCGCTGTACTTTGACCCGAAAATGGACGCGCTAGCGGACATTTTCCTTTTGTGAGGGGTCCAGGGGAAATCATTTCCCCTGGCGGGATTCCAAAGGGCAGCGCCCTTTGGCGTTCCCTGCCTATGCGGATTATCTGGAGCTGGCCCGGGCCACCAGCTGCACGTCCATCGTACGGCGCTCGCCGGGGCGGTCCTGTTTGCCCTCGATGCGGCCGAGCAGCAGTTCCACCGCGAGGAGGGTTTCCTGCCGCTTGTCGGCGGCGATGGACGTGAGCCCGAAGGGGATGCAGATGTGGGAGAGGATGTCGTCAAACCCGGCCATGCGCACATCCTCCGGAATGCGAAGGCCATGCTCGGTCAGCCAGCAGGCGGCTTCCAGCGCGATCAGGTCGCTGAAGGCGAAGATGCCGTCATAGGTGACGCCCTCGGCGCTGCAGTGGTCCAGCGCGCGGCGGACGCCGCCGGACATGGATGGGACGCTGCGCTCCATCGGCGTAAGCCCCGCCTCTTTCAGTGCGTCCCGGTAGCCGCGGCCCCGCTCCCTGGCCGACGAGATGATCTCCGGGCCGTTTAGGAACAGGATTCTCCGGCAGCCGCGCTCAATCAGGTGCCGCGTCGCGATCAACCCGCCCTTGTAGTCCGCCCAGACGATCGAATCGCAGTCCACGCCTTCAAAGTACCGGCCGGAGAGCAGGTAGGGCACACGGTGCTGTTCCATGAGCCTCAGCCCCTCCTGACCCTTCTGGCAGGGGCAGAGCACCACGCCATCCACCTTGCGGCTAATGGCGGTGTGGATCGCGCGGCGCTCAAGATCCGGGTCCTCGTCGGTATTGAGGATGAGCACCTGGTAGCCGCGCTTGCGAAGTTCTTCTTCCAGTTCGCGGATCTTGATGGCGAAGAGCATGTTGGAAACGTCGCCATAAATCAGCGCCACCGTGTGCGTTCGGCCGGAGCGCAGCGAGCTGGCCACGACGTTGTGCACATAGCCCATCTCCCGGGCGACCTTGCGGATCTGGTCCCGGGTTTCCTGGGCGACGGAGGGGGAATTCCTGAGCGCCTGGGACACGGTGTTGGCGGTGTAGCCTGTCCTCAGCGCGATGCTCTTGAGGGTGGGCATGCCGTCCTTGTTTGCGGGTCGTGCCATTTCTACTCTCGGCAGCTCCTTCTTTTGGAGACTTTCCTTCCATTATAACCGCATTTTACGATTTGTCAAACAATTGAGGCCGGAAGCGCCGCCCTGAATCATGCCAAGTATTAACGATAAGCATTATCGCTAATATTCTAAAAATATTTCGTATTGAGCATACACGATAGCTTATGAGTATAATTACTACTATATACGCAAAAAAATCGAAGAATATTATATCCGCATATCGAGATAAAAATGTCTAAAATACTTCCAATGGATCAAATTAAGGACTCAACATATTATTAAGAATCCTATTGAATTAACGATAATATTATGCTATACTCTGCACTGGAACCGGGGCATACGCCCCGCCTGAAACCGGATGAATTTGCGCGGCGGCCCGCGCAATCATGTACCCCAACATCACAAGGAGGAATTGCCCATGAAACGAATCTGGATCCTGTCCCTGGTGCTCCTGCTCGCGCTGTCCCTGTGCCTGACGGTCTCCGCGGAGGGCAAGAAGATCGGCTACAGCACCAAGACCATCACCAACGACGCGTTCCAGCTGAGCCTTTACGACGCGATCAAGACTGCCGTGGAAGCAAACGGCGACACCTTCGTGGGCGTCCTGGCCGAATCCCAGACCGCCGTCGCGACCCAGGTCAGCCAGATCGAAGACCTGATCAACCAGAAGGTGGACGGCCTGATCGTCAACCCCATGGACTCCAACGCCGACATCCAGGTGCTTGAGAAGGCCAAGGCCGCGGGCATCCCGGTGGTGCTGGTCGACCAGGGCATCGAGGCGGGCCACGAAGACCTGTACGTCACCTTCATCTCCACCGACAACCTGGCGGGCGGCAAGTCCGCCGGCGAGCGGATGGTGAAAGAGCTGGGAGGCGCGGGCAACGTGATCATCGTCCGCGGCGCCAACGGCTCCAAGGCGGGCGACGACCGCGCCGACGGCTTCAAGGCCGGCATCGAAGGCAGCGGCCTCAAGCTCATCAACGAGCAGCCGGGCGACTGGGTCGTCGACAAGGCGATGCAGGTCACCGAGAACATGATCCAGGCGAACGCCGACATCCAGGGCATCTTCTGCTGCTCGGACAACATGCTGCCGGGCATCCTGCAGGCCCTTCAGAACAACGACCTGACCGGCGTCAAGATCATCTCCTTTGACGGCAGCGACGCGGGCAAGGGCATGATCAAGGACGGCTCCGTGCTGGGCACCGTTGCGCAGTTCCCGGATAAGATCGGCGCGCTGGGCGTCGAGTACATCCAGAAGGCCTTCGCGGGCGCCACCGACAGCGTGGAGAAGTTCATCGACGCGGGCACCCAGATCTTCGACGCCACCAACGTCGGCTAAGGAACGAGAAGAACGCCCGGGGGCTCTGCCCCCGGGACCCCCGCCAGGGACAGTGTCCCTGGACCCCCAAGAAAATGCCCGCAAGCGGGCATTTTCGGGTGAAAAGATCAAGGCAGAGCGCCCGTCGTCGCCCTTCCCGGGGTTTGGGGCCGAAGCCCCAATCCACTATAGGCAACCGGAGGGCGGCATGCACGGCCGCAGGTTGCCTATACCGATTCGCGCGCAGGCCCGGCCACAAGGCTTGCCTTGAAGGGCCTGCGCCGTTCCCAACGCGGATGAAAGATGTATAACAGATTTCATCCGCCACAAGTGAGGTGCCGATAACATTGAAGATCCCCGTCAAAACCCGGAAATGGCTGCTCGCGGCGCTGTACGCCGCGCTGTTTGTGATCGCGGGCTCGTTTGTGCCCAACTTTTTGACGTTTCAGAACCTTCTGAATGTGGTGCGCCAGTGCTCCATCATCGCCATCTGCGCGGTGGGTGTGACGATGGTCATTGTCATCAAGGGCATTGACCTTTCGGTGGGCGGAAACGTCACCTTCTGCGGCATGATCGCGGGGCTTCTGCTGGTGAGCGGCGTGCCCGTGCCGGTGGCGATCCTGGCGGCGCTTCTGGCGGGCCTTGGAATCGGCGCGGTGTCCGGCGCGCTGAACGCATACCTGGAGGTGCCCGCGTTCATCGCCACGCTGGTGGTGGGCCAGATCACGCAGGGCGCGGCGTTTTTGTTCAACGGCGGTCGCTCCTTCGGCGGATTCCCGGAGGTTTTTGTCGAAATCGGCAACGGGGCGTTTCTGGGCGTGCCTTACTCCGACTACCTGATGGTGCTCTTTGTGCTGGCGGGCATCTTTGTGACCACGTTTCTCCCCATCGGCACGCGCATCTACGGCCTCGGCGGCAACGAGCAGGTGCTTAAAAACGTGGGCATCGACACCGCGAAGATCAAGATGTTCGTGTTCACCGCGTCCGGTTTCTGTTCCGCCGCGGCAGGCATCCTCTTGGCCGCGCAGCTCGACACCGCCCACCCCACGCAGGGCGAGCCGTACCAGCTGGACGCCATCGCCGCCTGCATCATCGGCGGCGTGAGCATGATGGGCGGCGAGGGCAAGGTGGGGATGAGCATGGTGGGCGCACTGATCATCGGCTCCATCCGGAATATCCTAAACCTCCTGAGCGTCAACTCGTTCTACCAGAACATCCTGGTCGGCGTCATCATCATCCTTGTCGTGGCCTTCTCGATGCTTTTGAAGGCGCGCCGCGAGATGAGGACCGCACAGTTTTCCCCGGCCGAGCGGGCCGGGGAGACCAAGTAAGGGGGCGCCGGCATGCAGAAAGCAGTAAAAAGGGACGGGTTCACCGCCTTTGCCAAGGCGCACGGGAGCATATTGATCTTCCTCGTGATCTTCCTGTGCGCGGTGGCCTTTATCGGAAACTTCTTTACGGTCAGGAACATCCTGACGGTGGTCAAGCAGGCGGCGGTGCCGCTGGTCGCGGTCATGGGCATGATGCTGGTTTTGACCACCGGCGGCATCGACCTTTCGCTGGGCTACACGCTGGGGCTTTGTTCGGTGATGCTGGGCATCATGGCCAAGAAGCTGGGCATGCCCGCGTGGCAGGCCATCCCGCTGACGCTTCTGATCGGCGCTTCGGTGGGCCTGGTCAACGGCCTCATCATCCAGTACATGAAGGTGCCGCCGTTCATCGCGACGCTCGGCTCCGGGTACATGCTCTATGGCGTGGCGCAGATCGTTGGGAAAGGCGACGCGTACTACCAGCTGCCGGAGGACCTCTTGGCCTTCGGCACGACGAGGCCTTTCGCGGGCCTGGCGGAGAATCTGCCGGGCGCGCATGCCGGGAACGAGGCGCTGACGCAGATTTTACACCTGCCGTCCTACCTGTACGTAGCGATTCTCGTGCTGATCGTCATGTGGCTGATCCGCCACCACTCCACCTACGGGCGAGAGCTTTCCGCCTTCGGCTTCAACCCGGCGACCGCCCGGCTCAGCGGCATCAATACCGCGCGGCTGCACGTTACGACCTACGTGCTGTGCTCGATGCTGGTGGCGCTGGCGTCGGTGCTGCTCACCATCCGTGTCAACTGCGCGCAGTCGAATTTGGGCGGAGCCAACTATACGTTTGAGATCGTCACCTCCGCGGTGGTCGGCGGGACGAGCCTGTTCGGCGGCGTGTCCAGCGTGATCAACTGCGTGTTCGGCGTACTGATCACAAAGACGCTGGAGAACGGCATCAACCTCCTGGGCGTCAACTACTACCTGTACCAGCCCGCGATGGGCGTGGTCATCCTGCTCGCGATCATCCTGGAAGTCGTCAAGAACCGGAAGCTGTAGGCAACCGCTGATTGATTCGGCGGCAGGCCTGACGGTCGCTTTTCCGCCCCCACTGTGTCGCTCGTCCGGTCACCGTAGCTCCACTACGGCTCCCTTCCGGCTCCTTGTGGGGACAGAAAATCGCCTCGCCATTCCACCACCTCATTCAACATCGTTTGCCTGGAGAGGGGCGCTCTTACCATGAACGACACGATCCTCGAGATGAAGGGCATCTCCAAGTACATCTTTGACAGCTATGGCGTGGCGCTTCGGGGCACCACGGTGAAGATCCTGGACAGGGTGGACTTTGACCTGAAAAAGGGCGAGGTGCACATCCTGGTGGGCGAGAACGGCGCGGGGAAGAGTACGCTGATGAAGGTGCTGGGTGGCATCATCCCGCCCGACGAGGGGCAGATGGTGCTGGATGGGTCGCCCGTCTCCCCGAAGAACCCGCGCGAGGCGCAGGCGCTCGGGATCGGCTTCATCCATCAGGAGCTGAACCTGTGCGGCAACCTTTCGGTGGCGGACAACATTTTTATGGGGCGCGAAATCAAGGCGGGCTTCCTCAAGGACGCGGGCGCGATGCGTGAACGCGCCCGGTGCCTCTTGGGGGATATGGGCATCGACATCGACCCGGCGGCGCTGGTCCGGAACCTCTCCACCGCGCAGCAGCAATTGGTGGAGATCGTGAAGGTGCTTTCGAAGAATTGTCGAATCATCATCATGGACGAGCCGACCTCGTCCCTGACGCGAAACGAGATCGACATCCTGTTCGCGCTGATCAAAAAGCTTCGCGCGAGCGGCGTGGCCATCATCTACATCTCGCACCGGCTGGAGGAGTTTGATGAGATTGGCGACCGGCTGAGCGTGCTCCGGGACGGAAAGTCTATCGGCACGTTGGAACGCGAGGAGTTTCAGACCGACAGGATCGTGCGCATGATGGTCGGCCGGGCGCTGGGCGACATGTACACGAACAAACACGTGCCGGGCAGCGACGTGGTATTGGAGGTCAAAAACCTCCGGCTCGAGCCGGGCACGAAGCCGATTTCGATTTCCGTGCGGGCGGGCGAGATCGTGGGCCTGGGGGGTCTGGTGGGCGCGGGCAGGACGGAGCTGGCGAAGTCCGTCTTCGGCTACCGGCGGTTCCACGGCGGCGAGATCCGCTACCTCGGCAGGCGTGTATCAAAGCCCAGCCCCACCGCGCTCGTCCGGAAGGGCCTCGTGTACCTGACGGAGGACCGCAAGGGCGAGGGCCTGATCCTGGACATGTCGATCGCGGAGAACCTGACGCTGGCGTCGCTCTTTAAGCTGTTCAGGCGGTTTTTCATGTTCGGCGCGTCCGAGCGGAAGCTCGCATGCTCGATGGGCGAGCAGCTGGACATCGTATGCTCGTCCGTGGGGCAGATGACCCGCACGCTGTCGGGTGGCAACCAGCAGAAGGTGGTGCTGGGCAAGTGCCTGATCGCAAAGCCGAAACTATTGATCCTGGACGAGCCGACCCGCGGCATCGACGTGGGTGCGAAGATGCAGATCTACCGCATGATGGACGAGATCGCGGGGAGCGGCGTGGCGGTCATGATGATCTCCTCCGACATGCCGGAGCTGATCGGCATGTCCGACCGCATCTATGTGATGCGGGACGGCGGCATCGCGGCGGAGATCGACCGGAAGGAAGACATGAACCAGGAGCATATCCTGAAATACACGATTGGGAAGCAATGAGAAATGACCAAGGGCATTGTGTTTGACATCGAGGAGTTCGCGGTTTACGACGGGCCGGGCATCCGAAGCGTGATCTTTTTAAAGGGCTGCCCGCTGCGTTGCCGGTGGTGCCACAACCCGGAGAGCTTTTGCATGGCTCCGCAGCGGCTCAAAAGCCGCGACCTGTGCGTTCAGTGCGGCGCGTGTGAGGCGGTTTGCGAGCACAGGGACGGCTGCGTCGCTTGTGGGGCGTGCGTGAGCGTTTGCCCCCGGGGCGCGCTCCGGATCGCCGGGCGGGAGATGGCGCCGGAAGAAGTTGCAAAGCGCATCCTCAAAAACGCGAAGGCGCTTCAGATGAGCGGCGGGGGCGTGACGTTCTCCGGCGGCGAGGCGCTGATGCAGCCTGACTTCGTGGTGGAGACGCGGGGACTTCTATCGAGCCTCCACGCCGCCATTGAAACTTCCGGTTACGCCGATTCAGCCGTGTTTGAGCGCGTTATTTTGGCGATGGATCTGGTGCTGATGGATATCAAGCTCGTGGACCCGGACGCGCACAAAGCGTGGACCGGCGCCGACAACCGCCTGATCCTCAAAAACCTCGCCCGACTGATAGAGATGGAAATCCCATTCCGCGCCCGGGTGCCGCTGATCCCCGGGGTCACGGACACGGAGGAAAACCTTACCGCCACGGCGCGGCTGCTCGAAGGCGCGAAGGCCCTCGAACGGGTGGAACTGATGGGCTACAACCGCGCCGCCGGCGCGAAGTACGGCCAGCTGGGCCTGCCGTTTGTTCCCGGATTCCCCGAAGACCGGACGGTCAATCACTATACCCAACCTTTCGTCGAACGCGGCATGGAGGTCGTCACGCTATGAACGAGCAATGGAGAGAATTGTATCCGGAAGAAAAAGCAACCATCGAACGGGAAATCCAGAACCCCAAACTGAGCCTGAATCAGCGGGCGGCGCGGAGGCTCCAGCTCTTTTTGGAACATGAGCGGATCGTGAAGAGCCCCGGCGAGCGCGTTTACGCCTGGCGGACGATCCAGTCGTTCCCCGACATCTACGCGCCGGGCGAAAAGGAAAAGCTTACGGCCGGGCACCACGTGCATGAGCAGGGCCGGGTGTGCAACATCTCCTCCGACTGGGAGGGTGTTTTGAACCATGGCCTTCTGCCCCGGCGCGCCCTGACCACGCCCGAGGGGCGGACGGCGATCGACGCGGTGCTGGCCTACGCCGACCGGTATGAGGACCCGGCGCTTTCCCGCGCCATCCGGACGGGCGCGAAGGGGTATCTTGAGGCGCTGAACGTGTTCCGCATCCTGCACTTCTCGCTGTGGGCGTCAAACGTCTACCACAACACGGTCGGGCGGTTTGACCAGTACATGTGGCCGTTTTTGAAGGCCGACATGGAGAAGGGCATGACCGAGGCGGAAGCTCTGGAGCTTACCAGCGAGTTCTTCCTGTCCTTCAACCGGGACAGCGACCTGTACATCGGCATGCAGCGCGGCGACAACGGCCAGAGCATGATGCTGGGCGGCTGCGATAAAGACGGAAAGAGCGCCGTTAACCCGCTGACGACCATCTGCCTGAAGGCGAGCCTCGCCAACAAGCGCATCGACCCCAAGATCAACCTGCGGGTGAACAAGGATACACCGCTGGAACTGTACGAGCTGGGCACGCAGCTCACCCGGCAGGGTCTGGGCTTCCCGCAGTACGCCAACGACGACGTGGTCATTCCGGCGCTGGTCGACATGGGTTATGCGCTGGAGGACGCGCGCAATTACGTGGTCGCCGCTTGCTGGGAGTTCATCATCCCCGGCGTGGCCATGGACATCCCCAACATCGGCGCGGTATCGCTGGCGGGCGTGGCGCATGAGGTGATCCGCGAGAACCTGACGGACGTGTCCAGCTACGAGGCGCTGGAGGGGAAGGTGCTTAAGGCCATCCGGGCGGACGCGGAAAAGACGATGAAGGGGCTTTTGCCGCTCTTTATGGAGCCCGCGCCTTACCAGACGGTCCTCATGAGCGACGTGACCCACGACGTGAGCGAGGGCGCGAAGTACAATAACTACGGCTTCCACGGCACGGGCTTCGCCACCGCGGTGGACCAGCTGGCCGCCGTCAAGCGGTATGTGTTCGACGAGAAGACCATTGCGCCGAAGGCGCTGCTTGAGGCGCTGGACTCGAACTTTGAAGGAAATCCCGGCCTTGGGCGGCTGCTCCGGGAGGACGGCCCCAAGCTGGGAAGGGACGAGGAATGCGAGGGGATCGCCGACCGGCTGCTGGACGAGTTTGCCGACGCGCTGCAGCCGCTACGGAACGAGCGTGGCGGGCGCGTGCGCGCGGGCACCGGCTCCGCCATGTACTACCTGTGGCACTCGAAAGAGTTGGGCGCGACCGCCGACGGCAGAAAGGCTGGTGAGCCGCTGTCCGCGAACTTCTCGCCGTCACTGACGCTGCGGGACGCGGGGCCGCTCTCGGTCATTTCCGCGATGGCGAGGCCCGGGCTGAAGCGCGTCATGAACGGCGGGCCGCTGACGCTGGAACTGCATGACACCGTGTTCAAGCACCCGGAGGGCGTCACGAAGGTCGCCCAACTGGTGCAGGCGTTCATCCGGATGGGCGGGCATCAGCTGCAGCTGAACGCCGTCTCCCGAGAGCAGATGCTGGACGCGCAGCAGCACCCGGACGCGCACCGCAACCTCATCGTCAGGGTATGGGGCTGGAGCGGCCACTTCGTGCAGTTGGACAAGGGGTATCAGGATCAGATTATCGAACGGGTTTCGTATAATACGTGATGGGAGTCCATCAAAGCCGTGCAGAGATGCGCGGCTTTTGTTTTGCCGAGCGTAATGCCGTCGTGCGAGGCGCATACACTTGACAGCGGCGCGGCTTTATGCCATGATGTTTTTGTAAAGCGGGAGAAATTTTTGCGGGAATTGGCCCGGAAGGGCCTGAGGAGGCGTGCGATCGACGGTATAGGAGGGATTGCCATGACGCATCAACCGGATACGGCGGTGGTCTTCTTCTCTCGCGGCGGAAACACAAGGCTTGGCGCGGAAATTTTGAGTGAGCGCCTGAGTGCCAGGCTGGTCGAACTCAAGGAGCGCAGCGCGGGTAGCGCGCTCATGGCGCTGCTGAGGATGAAATCCCAGTTGGAGGGCGACCCCTGGAAGGACATCGTGGGCGCCCGGCGCGTCTACCTGATGTCCCCCATCTGGGCCGGGAGCACGGCGCCCGCCATGAACGCCTTTGCCGCAGGCGCCGATTTTACCGACAAGGATGTGTATGTCGTCACCTTCCAGAACGCGCCGGACCCGAACCTGAGCTACCGGGAGCAGCAGTACTTGGCCGGGATCATTACGAAAAACCACGGCTCGGTCCGGGAATGCTACGCGCTGCTCGGCGCGAAGAAGGGGCAGTTTGCGGGCAGGGAGAGCATTCTCTCCGAGATCGGCAAGGTGCGACTGCCGGAGGATTTGGCCGCGAACGTGAACGAGGAGGCTCCGGCTGAGGAGGTTCCTGTTGCGGAGGAAACCCCTCTGGTTGAAGAAGTCCCGGCTGTGGAAGATGTTCCGGCCGTAGAGGATGTTCCGGCTGCGGTAGAGGCTCCGGTCGCGGGGGAAGTCCCGGCTGCGGAAGAAGTCCCGGCTGTGGAGGAAGCCCCGGCTGTGGAGGAAGCCCCGGCTGTGGAGGAAGCTCCGGCTGTGGAGGAAGCTCCGGCTGTGGAGGAAGCCCCGGCTGCGGAAGAAGTCTTGGCTGCGGAGGGGGCTTCGGTTGAGGAGGAAACTCCGGCTTCGGAGGAGACTTCGGCTGCGGAAGAGGCCTCGGAAGAGGAAATCCAGGAAACGGCCTGATCTCCAGGACGTTACCCGATAAAAGCGCGTCCGCAGAGGACGGGGATTCCATCGGGAAACCGGAGCCACGGCTGAACGTGACGCAGGCTTATGAGGACGGATTCCCATGGAATGTCTTGGATGAAATCACATATACGAAAGGACCGGACAATCGCCCGGTCCTTTGCTGTGTCGTACCAATACGAAATTTTTTATCGTCCAAAGCAGTGCTTTGGATTGGCGTCAAGTCGTTTCGTTCTGGGGAAGAACCGCCACCAGTTCGCCCATCAGCACCACCTCTTCGGCGGGGTAGAGCATCGGCAGGTATTTGGGGTTCTCGGAGCGCAATTCCACCTTGTTGCCCGGGCGGCGGTAGACGCGCTTGATCGTCGCGTCCGGCTGGTCGGTGGGGCCGTCCACCTGCACCAGCGCGATGTGACCGCTATCAAAGACGCCGCGCTTGTTGAACACACAATAGTCGCCGTCGTTCAGAATGCCCAGCATCGAGTCGCCCTCGGCCTGCACGATGAAGTACTGCTCGCCGGTGTATTTGACCGGAACGAGAATGCGGCGCTCGTCCTCCGGCACCGCGGTGATCGGCGGGCCTGCCGCGGCGCGGCCCTCCACGCCCTTGTAGGCGCGGGCGGGTTTTTTTGGTTGGGCCTTCGGGGGTGGGAACGGGCGGATTTCGGCGCGCCGTGGAGCATGCGCGGGTTCTACGGAGGCGGGGCCGTCCGCCAGCGAGAGGTTCCGGGGGGTGGGGTTATTCGTCTGCGAGAGGTGCCAGGAGGCAGGGTCGTTCGCTTGCGAGGGATCGCCGGGGGCGGGCCTTTCGGATTCAAGCGCGGAGGAAGCCATGCCGAACACCGCCTGCCGGACCGCCTCCGGCGCGCTACGCAGCGCGTCCACGAGGCGGGATTCGTCCTCGTCCAGCGAACGGGCATTGTCCAGCGCGCGCTTTTCCGTGGTCAGGCCCAGGAGGAAGTCCGCAGAGACGCCAAAGTGCCGCGCGGCAATCGCCACGATCGCGGCTTTGGGCGAAGCGCCCTTCTTCCAGAAGGTCGGCGCGCCGCTCGAGACGTGCAGCACGTTCTCCGCCACCGCGGCCACCGACGTGCCGGACTCCCTGCACAATTGATCCAGGCGGGCGTAGAACACGGCGTGCCCCTCCCATCAAAATCGAGAAAAGAACACCTTGACAATCTTAGTAAACTAAGATATAATCCGGGCGAAAGGATGTTCGGTTTTAGTATAGCACGGGGAAGACGGGTTGTAAAGCCGGAAGAACCGCCGGATGTGGCGCGAAAGGGAGGACGGGCATGAAACCGCTGTTTACGGGGGAGGAACTGAAAGCGATCAGGCGGATCGACGAGGGGCTGGAGCGCCTGCCGCTGAACGAGGGCGAGCGGATGGAGGCGGACGCGCGGGATTCGGCCATCCGGCGGGAACGGGAAGGCAACCGAATAGCCCGCAGCTGTCAGTTGGAAGAGGGCGCGCGGGACGTGGCCATCCGGCGGGAGCGTAAAGCCCCGGGGCAGGGCCTTCTGACGCTGCCGGAGGGGTGGTTTGAGCGTGCGCGGGCGGCGCGCTACCCGACGACCGAGGCAGCGGCCCATGTCTGCCGCGTCAGCGCAAAGCTGATGTGGCACCTGGAGTGCGGCAGCGTCACCGCGCCGGAGCTGGCAAAACGCGTCGGCCGGATGTTGCGGCTGACCAGGGCGCAGGTGTTGGCCATCACCTGCGCGAGGACGGCGGCTCGGCGCGTGGAAGAAGCGGGAAACCGCGAGGCAGAGGGCGCGAAGGGTGCGTAAGAACGACGGCATGCCGGGAGAGCGGCGCATGGAAGAAGCGGCAAACCGCGAGGTGGAGGATGCGAAGGGTGCGTAAGAACGACGGCATGCCGGGAGAGCGGTGCGTCTTTCCGGCTTGAAAGGGGAGATCGATATGGAAGGCATTACGCGGGATATGCTGCCCGAGGCGCACCGGAGGCTGGCGGAGGTCATTGGCCTGGAGGCGACGCTTCAGCTGTGCGAGGCCTACGGCGGCGCGCCGCTCTACATCCCGAAGCTGGACGCGCTGGTGGCGGCGCAGCGCGCGAGGCGCATCCGGTCGGAGTACGACGGCATGAACACCGCGGCTTTGGCCCGGCGCTACGGCGTATCGATGCGGACGGTGCAGATGATCCTGTCCGACGCGCCGGGGCGGGGCGTGGCGCGAGGCTGACGATCAAAAGGGAGGGGTTAGTCTGGCGGGCGTGAGGCTGACGATCAAAAGGCGGGGTCAGTCTGGCGGGCGTGAGGCGCATCCGGTCGGAGTATGACGGCATGAACACCGCGGCATTGGCCCGGCGCTACGGCGTATCGATGCGGACGGTGCAGATGATCCTGTCCGACGCGCCGGGGCGGGGTGTGGTGCGAGGCTGACGGTCAAAAAGTGGTTCAGTCTGGCGAGCGTGAGGCTCGTCCTGTCGGAGTACGACGGCATGAATACCACGGCTTTGGCCCGGCGCTACGGCGTATCGATGCGGACGGTGCAGATGGTCCGACGCGCCGGGGCGGGGTGTGGCGCGAGGCTGACGGTCAAAAGGCGGGTCCAGTCTGGCAGGCGTGAGGCTGACAATCACACGATGAATTCAGTCTGGCGGCGCGGGGCTGACGATCAAAAGGGGGCCGGTCTGGCGGGTGGCTAGGCGAAAGGAAACTACGAACCGCTTCGCGCGGCGTTCGGCGCAGGGATCGGGTATGATTCCGGCAGTGGAAACACGGCCGGATTTTTTATCCGCCGAAAAAGCGGGGTGAGGGGATGGAGCAGTACGCGTACTGGATCGTGACGTTTCTAGTGGGGCTGATGGTCGCGGCGCTCGCGTGGTTCATCAGGCGCCTGATATCGGAACTTGAGGACAAGATCGAGCGCAGCGAAAAGGCCACCGGCGCGCGGATGGACGCGCTGGAAAAGCGCGTGGGCCGTCAGGAGGACCGCTACGACATGCTGCTGACGCAGCTGCCCGAGAAGTACGCGCTGCGCGACGACCTGATCCGCATGAGCCAGAACATCGAGGCGCAGCTCAGCCAGATTCGCGAGCTGATCGTGAACGGTTTCAGGGACAGGGATGTGGGCTGACATACGGGTTTCGATGCGATGAGGAGGATGAGGATGGCGAATACCGATCTGGTCAAGCGCAAGCAGCTGCGCGGCGACATCGTAAGCATGCTGTACAAGGACTTCGGCCGGCCGCCGCTGCCGGTCAAGACGCTGGTGTTCGCGCTGATGGGCGAACACCCCGCCGCCGAAACCGAGGTGCCCGCGCAGCTGTTCTACCTGGCCGATCCGAAGAAGGGCTTCGTGACCATCGGCTACAGGGAGGGCTGTGAGCCGGAACTGACGCCGCTGCGCGGCGCGATGGTGCAGCTGACCGCCGCGGGCTGCAACCTGGCCGAGGGAGACATCGACGACCCCGGCGTGATCTTCGGGGATGGGCGGCGCGCTTGAGGCCGCGGCGCGCGGCGGGGCGCGGGCGGAAGAAGCTCACCTGATTTCGAGTCAGGCCCGGAAAGCCGGGTCGAAGGCATCAAATGCTGGGAAAGACCGCACCGCCGCGAGGGTGGACGAGCTGCCACAGGAAGCGCGGGAGACCATCGACCGGATGCTAAAGGAGGGCGGTTGCACCTATCAGCGCATCGCGGACGAGCTGGAAAAGATGGGATTTGCCATCACCAAGGGCGCGGTCGGGCGGCATGAGGCGAGGAAAGCCGCGGACGAACGAATGGAAGATCTGTTCGAACGGCAGCTCGACGCGCTGAACCGGTGGATGGAGAAGCAGTCCGGTTTCGACGCGGCGGGCGCGGCGCTGGCGCTGGTGATCGGGAAGCTGGGCCGGAGGATCGGCGACGGCGGGGAGATGTTCGCCGACCTGCCCGCCGACAAGGCCGCCGCCGGGCTGATTCAGGCGGCGCGGGCCGCCGTCCAGTATGAGAAGACCGCGGGCGAGCGCAAGAGGCTGCGCGCGGAGGCCCGGGCGGAGGCGGTGAAGGAGCTGCGGGAGGCGCTGAAGCGAGCGCCGGAGTTGTGGGAGCGGATCGAGGCGCTGGTCGTGGAGCAATCGCTTTCGACTTCGTCGTAAGCGATTGCGAGGGCAACGGGGGCGGATTGCTAAAATTCCTGATCCGGACGGCAGGTATTGATTTCCCGACTCGGCGCAACATTCCAAACCATTGGAATGTCGCGGTCGCGAAGCGACTTGGTTTCCCAAAGGGAAACCAACCTTGGGCGGGCAGGCGCGCCCTTTGGTGAAATCCATATGTACCGGCAAAGCCGATACATATGCGTTGAAGATGGAGGGCTGCGGCCCTCCAAGCCTCCGGAGGTGCGATTCCCCCGAAGATAACGCGAGGATGGCGGAGGGGAGACGGATTCTTTGCGGGCTGGAAAGGGGTGCGCCTTTGGGACGCAAGCGGGACATCCTCCGGGAGATCGTGGGTGAAGGGAATCTCGCGGAGGCGAGGCGGAATTTCTGGGCCTACTGCCGCGCGATCAATCCTAGGTTTTTCCGGGAGGACAGGCCGCATCTTCGCCAGTTGGCGGAGGCGCTGCAGGCGCTTCTAGAGCGGAGGTTGGAAGGCCCCGACGGCGCGGGTTGCCGGAAGCTGATCGTGAACCTGCCGCCCCGGATGGGCAAGAGCTATACGCTTTCGCTGTTCAACCAATGGGCACTGGGGCGGAACCCCGAGGAGAAGATCATCACCGTCAGCTACAACGAGACGCTGGCGGAACGGTTCTCCCGCGCGGTCCGAAACGGCATCGCCGCCACCCGCGCGGGCGGGAGCGGGCGGATCTTCTCCGATGTGTTTCCCGGCGTGCGGCTCAAAAAGGGCGACGCGGCTTCCGGCCTGTGGGCGCTGGAGGGGCAGCCGATGAGCTTTCTGGCCGCCGGGTTCGGCGGCACGATCACCGGCGTGGGCTGCTCCATCGGCATCATCGACGACCCGGTCAAGAACCACCTGGAGGCCATGAACGAGGCCGCGCTCAACGCGCAGTTCGCTTGGTACAATGACACGTTCTTTTCCCGGCTCGAAGAGGGGGCCGTGCAGATTGTGGTGATGACCCGCTGGGCGGCGGGTGACCTGACCGGGCGGCTGATCGAACGGGAGCCGACGGGGTGGCACGTCCTCAGGATGCCCGCGTGCCTAGACGAGGAACGGCGGGAGATGCTGTGCCCGGAGCTACTCAGCTGGGAGCGCTGGCGGCAGATTCTGAGGACCACCAGCGAGGAGATCGCGCTGGCCAACTACCAGCAGCAGCCCATCGACGTCACCGGGCGGCTGTACGACCACTTTTCCACCTATCCGGAACTTCCGCACCGGCCGGACGGCGCTTCGCCGTTTGAGAAGGTGCTCTGCTACGCGGACACCGCCGACACCGGCAGGGACTACCTGTGCGCGGTGATCGCGGGACGTCTCGAGGGGCGGTTGTGGGTGCTGGACGTACTGTACTCCGATAGGGGCATGGAGGTCACGGAGCCGCAGCTTTCCGACATGTTGGTGCGCTGGGGCGTGCACGAGGCGTGGATCGAGTCGAACAACGGGGGCCGGGGCTTCGCGCGGAACGTCGAGGCGCTTTTGTGGAGCCGGAGCGGTTGGCGCGGGACGCGCGTCATCCCACGCTTGCAGCGGCAGAACAAGCAGGCGCGCATCCTGGTGGCCGCGCCTTACGTGATGAACAATGTGCTGTTTCCGTCCGACTGGACCGCTTGCTGGCCGGAGTACCACCGCGCCATGGCGCGCTACCTCCGGAAGGGCGCGAACCTGCACGACGACGCGCCGGACGCCACCACGGGCCTTGCGGAACTGATGGCGGGCGGCCTTGCGGGCCGGGACCATTTTGTCAGCGGGAGGGGCAATCGATGACCAATCTGGAATGGATCAAGCTGGAGCTGGGTGGGCTGTACGGCGGCGAGGCCGTCCGGGAGCTGGACGAACTGAACCGGCTGTACCGGCTCTACGGCGGCGAGGGGCAGGAGCATTCCCCGCACGGGGATTCGGAGGCGACCCACCTTGTCACCAACCTCATCAAGAAGCTGATCAAGGAGGAGAGCCGCTTCATGGCCGGGCGCGCGCCGGAACTGCGCGTGCTGGCGGCGGCGGAGGACGCTGAAGCGGCGGCCCAAATCGAGCGGTTCCTGGCGGGGACGCTTTCGGCCAACCGCTGGCAGAAGAAGCTGCTGCACGGTGTGCGCGACTGTTTCATTGGGAAGCGCGTCGCGCTGTGCCTGGACGGCGCGCCGGGGCGGGGATTGTCCGTCCGGTTCGTCCCGGCCACCGAGTTCGTATACGAGCTGGACGAGGGCGGGGAGATCTCCAAGATCATCTTCTTCTACGGCCTGAACGATTCTTTGGAGCGGAGCCGCCAGCGCGTCTACCGCAAGAAGCTGTGGATGGACGGCGGGCGGTGCCTGATCGACGAGGGCGTGTTTGACGGCTATGGCCGTCTGGTGGAGGCGCGGCACCGGGGCGAGGATACCGGGTTGACTTTTGTGCCCGCGTATGTGATCGTCAACGACGGGCTGACCGGGGACCTTTCGGGCGAGAGCGATGCGCGGGAGCTGGCCGGGAACCAAGCGGCCTACAACCAGCTGAAGAGTGACGACATCGACGCGCTCAAGTTCAACATGTTCCCGCAAAAGGTGCTGGTGGACGCGTCGCAGGCGTCGGTGGAGCACGTGGTGATCGCGCCCGGCGCGCTGATCGACCTGGCCACCGATCCGTCTCGCGCGGGTGCGGGGCAGGCCTCCGCGAGTGTACTCGAGCCGGAATTCGGCTACGACCAGCGCTATGAGCACGCCATCGCCCGCATTCGGGGCGACATGCACGACCTTCTGTCGGTGCCGGAGGCGAGCGTCGAAGAGCTCCGCGGCTTCGCCGCGAGCGGCAAGGCCATGCGCGCCGTGTACTGGGGGCTGATCTGCCGCTGCGAGGAGAAGTGGGCCGAGTGGGACGACGCGCTCCGGTGGATGGCGAAGCGGCTTACCGAGATGGCAGTCATTTACGGCGTGGAGGCGCTGCCCGGAATTGAGTATTCTGTGCGGGTCGAACACCTGTACCCGATCCCGGACGACGAGGAAGAAGAGCGCGCGAGGGACTTGGGCGAGGTGGCGGGCGGGACGCGCAGCCGCCTGGGGTATATCCGGAAATGGCAGCCGGACGCCGACGCGGCGGGGGAACTCAGGCAGATTGAGCTGGAGCGGGGCCACTTCGGCGCGGGATAGCGCAGGGTTTACGCGGGGACTGGAGCCGGATAGGAGGGCGATGATGGACGAGCGGGATGTGGAGATGGAGCGGGCCGAAGGCGCGGAGGCCGTGACGACACCGGAGGAGCCGGATGCGGCGGCGGAGGATGTACCTGGCGCGGCGACAGGACTTGCCTTGGAGCTTGGGGAGGGGTCGGTGCATGGCGGCGCTGCCGGAGAGGGAGAACCGGCACAGGGCGGCACGTGTACCAGAGCGGGTGAATTGACACAGTGCGACGATGTCGGGGGCGAGAAACCGACACCGGTCGGCTGTGACGCCGGAACAGAAAAACCAGCACGGGTCGGTTTTGCTGTTGGCTTGGAAGAGCCGGAACAGGACGCCGTGGCCGCCGGGGAGAGGGGAATCAAAGAAGCGGTCATCGAGGACGGAGGCTCCGAGGCGGCGTGGAAGCGGCGGGCGGAGGGCTACGCATTGCGGGCGGTGTTCTCCGAGGCGCGGGCCGCCGCCAGTGCGATGGGCGTGCCGGAGGACCGGCTGGATCAAGTGGCGAGGATTTCCGATCTTTCGGGCATCGACCCGGAGGACGGGAAGGCATGCGGCAGGATCCGGGATGCGGTCCGGGCGGTCTTGAGGGAACATCCGGCGCTTCGCGGCGGCGTGGGCACCGGGCAGGCGTCGGCACCCCGGAGGCCTCAACGCGACGCCTTCGAGCGGGGGTTTTTGGGAGCGTAGCGCGCCGATATTGCGGCTGCGGGCTTTGGGAACGGAAGCGGATTGAAGCAACAGGTCAGTTTTCGGGCGGGAGCGCCCGCGGATCAGGCAACAAATGAGGAGGAACAGTATGGCGCAGAATCTGGTCACCAAGTATTCCGGGCTGATCGACGAGCGTTTTTCGGCCCAGTCGCTGACCGAGGCGGCGGTCAACCACGACTACGACTTCGTCGGGGCGCAGACGGTCAAGGTGTTTTCCACCGCCACCGCCCAAATGCGCGACTACCAGCGCAGCGGGGAGAACCGGTACGGCACGCCCGCGGAACTTGACAACACCGTGCAGGAGATGGCGATGGGGCGCGACCGCGCGTTCACCTTTACCGTGGACCGCGCCTCGGACGACGAATCGGCTGGCAGCCTCAATGCCGGGGCCGCGCTCCGACGCCAGCAGGACGAGGTCATCACCCCCGAGATAGACCGCTACCGCCTGAACCGCATGACGGCTTTCGCCGGTCACATCGAGCTGGGCGGCTACGCGGGCGACATCAAGCCCTACGAGCGCATCCTGGCCGCGAATCAGCACCTGGACGAGCTGCTGGTGCCCCGTGAGGGCCGCGTGCTGTTCATCAGCCACGCGATGCGCGTGAAGCTCCAGCTGGACCCCAATTTCACCACCGCCGCGAAGATCGACCCCACCACCCGCATCAAGGGCCAGGTGGGCGAGGCGGATATGACGCCCATCGTGGCCGTGCCGGAGAGCCACCTGCCCGCGGGCGTGGAGCTGCTGCTGGTCCACCCGAAGGCCACCACCGCGCCGCAGAAGCTGGCCGAGTACAAGCTGCACGACAACCCGCCGGGCATCAACGGCACGCTGTGCGAGGGCCGCGTCTACTACGACGCCTTCGTGCTGGCAAACAAGCGTGGCGCGCTCTACGCGCTCCGGACCGGCCTTGCGAAGCTGACGCTGATCTCCGCGGCGGGCGGGACCGGGAAGACCGCCGCCACCGTGTCGGGGATGGATTACGAGGACGGCACCGCCGTCGGCGAGCTGGTCTACAAGGCGGCCGCCGCGCAGGCCGCCCCGGCGCTGGGCGACGACCTCTCCGCTTGGAGCGCGCTGACGCTCGTGGACGGCTCCGCCCAGATCGCCGCCACCGCCGGGCACAAGCTGGTGGTAGCCGCTCGGGACGGTGAGGGCAGGGCGGTGGCAGCGTCCGCGCCTGTGACGGTCGTGATCGGCGCATGACGGGCGAGCAGCTGGACCTGATCAAAACCGTGCTGGACGAGGCCGGGGTGCTTCGGGTGCTGACCGACGGGCAGCTTGAAGCCTTCTTTCAGGAGGCGCGCGGCGACGTAAGTGGCGCGATCTACCTGGGCGCGCTCGCGAAGGCGCGCATGGACGGGGCCACGCTGCCGGACGGCACGCGCATGGAGAACAGCCGCGAATACTGGCTGGGGCTGGCCGCCGCCTATCGGCCGAACCGGGGCGGCGCAATCCCCCGGGCAGGAGGGTAAATGGACGCCTACGAACGCATCCTGCGGCTGAGGCTGCGCGGCGCGACCGCCCGGAGGAAGCGCCTCGATGGACAGGTCCTCCGGCCCCCGGACGGGGCGCTCGTCGGCGAGGCGGGCGGGTTCTATTACGAAAAGCGCGGCGGCGTGTTCTCCGCCGCGCTGCCCGGACAGCTGGTCGACCAGCCGGACGGGCGCTACCTGATGGCGCTCTATCCGGACGATCTGCCCGGAGCGCAGGCGGGCGACGAACTGAGCCTGCCCGGCGGGCGGTACCGGATCCTGCACGTCGCCGACCACGGCGCGTACCAGACCTATCGACTGGAAGAGATTTCATGACCGGGATCAAGCTGGACGCTTCGCCGTTCGCCTGAGCGCTGGTCGCAAGGATGGAGGGGATTTCATGACCGGGATCAAGCTGGACGCTTCGCCGTTCGTCCGCGCGCTGGCGAAGGAGAAGGTGAGGCGGCGGGAAGCTCTACTCGGAACCGGACGGGCGCTGGCTGAGCGTATGGAAGCGCACGCGAAGGCAAACCGCCCGTGGGCGGACCGGACCGGGCGCGCGCGGAGCGCGATCCGGGGGTTGGCGGAGGCGGATGGGGCGCGGATCAAAATCACGCTGACCGGCGGCGCGCCCTATTCGGCGGCATTGGAGGCGGGGTACGGCGGGAGGTACGCCATCCTAGGCCCCACCGTGCGCCGGTTCGCGCCGGAATTCCTGCGGGCGCTGGCGGGGGAGGGAAGCGCATGAACCATAACGAGTACGCGCTTCAATCGCTTGCAGGGAGAGGGAAGCTCATGAACCATATCGAGTACGCGCTTCAAACGCTTGCAGGGGAGGGAAGCATATGAGCCCGTTCGAACGCGCGCTTCAGGCGCTTGCGGGCGCTGGCATCCCCGTGTACCGCCCCGGCGAGGCGGTTGGACCTTGCAGGCAGGCCTACCTGGTGGTGTTCGACGGCGGGGTGGCGCCCCGGACCCGGGCCACCGTCGAACGGCTGGTGGGGGTCAGCGCCTTTGTGCCGCTGGGGCGGCAGGCGGAACTGGAGCCGCTGATCCGGGAGGTTGCGCGAAGGCTGACAGAAATCGGGCTGAAGCCGCGCGGCTCGGCGGGGCCTGAAGCCATCGACGAAGGTTTCAAGGCCCACGCCCAAACGATGGAATTTGCGGCGCTGTGCGCTCTATAAAGGCGCCCAAAATCCGCCTGGCGGCTTTTGGGCGCGATGGGAGGAAATCTGCGTGAGCCATGAAATCCTGCGGGATTTCCGGGCGGCTCACTGACTTAAGGAAATGTTGCCGCCACCAGTGTTCGCACTGGTTATGGAAACCGATTCCCGGCGCACGGGTCGCCGGGAACGGTTGAAACCCAATCACCTGCCAACATTCTACACGGTGCAAAGCCATGCAAGGAGGAATCTTATGGCCGATACCCGAATCGCGGGCGGCAACATCGCCAACTGCGAGCGCATCAAGGTGGTCACGAGCGGTGGGACGCCACGCACCTACGTGGTGGAGACCATGACCAGCCTGACCTTTGCCGCCAGTCTGTCCTCCGGCGCGGAGCAGGAGCTGCGCGTCAAGAACACGATCCACGGTACGCTGAGGACGGAGGACATCCTGAAGGGCTACGACATCCAATTGGACGACCCGGTGCTGCACACGCAGATCCTGGCGCTGGTGGACGGCGGCGCGCTGACCGGAACCCCGGGCGACATCGGCGAAACCTACACGGCCCCCGCCGTGGGGTCCGCCGCGCCGCGGACCGCCTTCGACCTGTATGCCTACACGTCCGACCGGGACGACGGCGGCGAGGCCGTCGCCTACCACGAATGGCTGTTCCCCGGATGCAAGGGGAGGCCCTTTGAGGCTTCGCTCAAGGACGGGGCTTTCACGGCCATGAATTACAAGATCGAGTCCCGGCCCGCGGGCGGGCAGGCTCCTTTGATCATGCGGCGCATCGCGGCGCTGCCGAGCACCGAAGGATAACGGAGCAGGGGGCGTCCATCTTCGCTCCCCCGATGGGAAAAACCCGCTTGGAGAGGGAAGACAGGCGCTCCCGGTGGTGATTGAATGCGCTATGTGGAGAGCGAATGCGCTCCCGGCGGATGATACGCCGCGCGCGGGGACCGCGCCCGGCAGAGGAGGAAAGGTATGACCGACATTTCGGAGGCCGCGGGCCGGTACGCGGCGCGGGAGTACGCGCTGCCCGGCTGGGGGCCGGAGGGGGACTTTATGTGCAGGCTCAGGCGGCCGGGGCTGGTCGCGATGGCCGAGGCCGTGGGGTTTGTGCCCAACCCATTGCTCCCAGCCATCGAGGAGCTGTTCTTCCCCGCCGGTAGGCAGGTGAAGCTGCCGCCCGAGCAGCAGGCGCGGGCGCTGCACGAAATCGCGCGCTACGCGCTGGTGGAGCCGACGATGGACGCTTTGAACGAGGCGGGCCTGCAGCTGACCGACGAACAGTACCTGGCGATCTACGCGTTCGCGCTGAAGGGGGCGGAAGGGCTGGCCCGATTTCGCGGCGCTGTGCGCGGGGAGCCTTTCGGCGATGGCGGCGGTGTACGCGGTACCGCCGTCGAAGCTGATCGGCCTTGACGACCCCTTCGTCGCATACTGCCTGGACGAGGCGATCTGCGACTACATGGCAAGGCTTGGGGGCGGGCAGGCGCTTCGGCCCGCGAAATCGCCCGACAACCGGGCGCTGATCGAAGCGATGGAAGGAGGCGCATCCCATGATGGACGCCGGATCGGTCGTGGCCAGCCTTGAGCTGGACGCGGGGAATTTTCTGGGCGGCATGGAGGCCGCCATCGAGGCCGCGCAGGCGCTGAGCGGACGCGCACAGGGCGCGTCCGCCGGAATCGTACGGCTTTCCGGCGCGATGGGCGCGCTGAAGGGTGCGGCGGAGGCGGGCGCGGGCGGCGCTGTGGAAGCGCTTCACGGCCTGAACGCCGCCGGTCGCGAGGCGGTGAACGGCATGATCGCGGGCGCGAATTCAAAAAGAGGGGCGCTGGCCGCGGCGTTCCGGTCGCTGGCCCGCGCCGCCGTCAAGGCCGCGCGGGACGAGCTGGGCATCGCGTCGCCGTCCAAGGTGTTTCAGGAGATCGGCCTGAACGCCGCGAAGGGCTTTCAGATGGGCGTCGATGGCGGCGCGTCCGGCGCGCGTGAGGCCATGCGCCGTCTGACGGCCATCGGCGCGTCTTCCTCCGCCGGTGTTCCCGCGGGACGGGCGGCGGCCGTGGGCGTGGTCAATAACCACTACGCCGCGCCCGTCAGCGTGACGTTCCCCGGCGCGGTGGTGCGTTCTGACAACGACATCCGCGAGCTGGACCGGCGGGCGCAGCGACTGGCGCGGGATCTGCAGTACGGACTGGGGGCGGGACGATGAGCGACAGGTGCTTTGGCTGGCGCGGGATCTCGTCCGACGAGTACGGGGTGGTGGTGACGAAACTGCCGCCGGTCGTGATCGCGGGGAAGCGGGACGAGGCCATCGTGGTGCCCGGCCGCTCCGGCGCGCTGCACCGGCAGGACGGCGGGTGGGACGAGATCCTGCTGAGCGTCGAGTGTTACTTGCCCTACGAGCAGTGCGGCGTGGTGGCCAGCCTCGAAACCCTCGCGGCCTGGCTGCAGGGGACCGACTGGCTGACGCTGTCGAGCCGACCCGGCAGGCGATTCCGCGCGCGGCTGACCGACCCGGTGACGCTGACGGCGCTGATGGAGGGCTTTAACGACCGGATCTTCGCGCTCAGCTTCTGGGCCGATCCGTTCGCTTACGAGGCGACGCCCACGGTGTTGAACAAGACCGCGGCGTTTAATCTGCCTAGACAAGGCACCATCGAGGCCTACCCGCTGATCCAGCTGACCGCGACCGGCGACATCACCGTGACCATCGGCGACAGGACGCTGGCGGTTGCGGACGTGCCCGGATCGGTCATCATCGATGTGCCGGGCGGGCTGATCTACAGCGGCAATACGAATCTGTCCGGCAGCACCTCCACCGAGGACTGGCCGCTGACCATCCCGGCGGGTACCGGAAGCGTACCCGTATCCTGGACGGGGAATGTGACCCAGATGATCATCGAGCCCAACTGGGGGTGGCTGTAGTGGCTATATACGCCTACGCGCCCGGCGCGGACGACTTTGATACGATGGGCCTCTGCGGGACGCTGACGCCCAGCCGCTGCGAGTTTACCGAGAAGCGCAACGGCTTGAGCCAGCTGGCGCTGGACCACCCGATCGACGACTATGGCCGCTGGGCGGTGCTGACGCCCGGCTGCGTGCTGAAGGCCGATGTGCCGGTGCGCACCACGCCGGAGATCGACGGCACCACGCTGGTCACCACGGTTGAGAAGTGGAGGATCAGGACCACCGCCACAGCCGGACAGAGGAAACTGTACTCGAAGCCCTCCGGCGGGCGCGTGATCAAGACGCTGCCGATCTGGTCGGACAAGGCCAAGGGCCAGCGCTTTGAGATAGCCGTCGCGCGCAAGGGGTCCACCCGCTACAAGGCCAAGACCAGGTACGGCTCCGGATGGATCCCCATCTCGGGCATTGAATACTCGGTGACCAATACCATCGCAAACGATCCGGCGGCCATCGAGACGGTGGAACCCGCCTGGACGGTCAAGCCGCAGCTGTTCCGCATCCGGGAGGCGGCGGTGACCGACAAGGGCGTAAGCGTAACGGCCAGCCACATCTTCTACGATCTCGCCGGGAACGTCGCAACCTGGAGCGGCTACGTCGAGGCAACCGGGACCAACAACCCCACCTGCGCCGAAGCGCTTGCGGGCCTCTTGGGCGGCTGCGCGATCCCCCACGAGTTCGAGGGGTATACGAACCTCACCGACCAGCGTGTGGACGTGGCCTGGACGAGGGCGAACGCGGTAGAGGCGCTGCTCGCTCCGGATACCGGCCTCGTCGACCGCTGGGGCGTGGAACTGGTGCGGGACAACTACGAGTTCTATCTGCTCCGGGAGGCGGGGAAGAACCGGGGCGTCCGGATCGAGTACGGCAAGAACCTGCTGGGCGTTGAATGCACCACCGACGTGACGGGCGTAATCACCCGGATCATGCCTGTGGGCAAGACGTACAAGGGGAAGCCGCTCCTTTTGGCCGCGGCGACTTACAACATCAACGGGACGAACGTGACCATCGCCGCGGGGGAGACCTGGGTGACAAGCCCCGTTGCGGGCGACTACCACGGGCCGATGATGAGCGTGCTGGAGACGGACATCAAGGCCAAGAGCGGCAGCGCTGCCGACGTGCTGGCCGCGCGCAAAAAGATGATCGAGGCGGCGCTGACGAAGTTCGAGGGTGAGCAGTGCGATCAGCCGTCGGTCAACCTGCGGGTGGAATTCGTGAGCCTGGGCGACACGGTGGAGTACGAGCAGTACAAGCGGCTGGACGACGTGTACCTGTGCGACCGGGTACGGGTGAGGCATCCCGGCATCAACGTGGATGTACTGACCAAAGTCATCGAGACGGTGTGGGATTGCCTGACCGGGCGGTTCAAGTCCGTGGAGCTGGGCCGTGTGCAGCTGGACAGGACGCGCGTCAAGACGCCCGTGTGGCAGCTTCCGGCGGGCATCCCCGGCACGCTGGTGGCCCCCGGCACGGTGGACGCGGGGGCGCTGGCGGATGATGTCGGGAGCTATATTGACGTGTCCGGCAATGCGTCCGTTAACGCCGCTGTCCTGCGTGTCACCGTTTCATCCTCCGCGGGGAATGTGCTCGGCGGGCAGACAACGGCCATAGGGTCACTCCTCTCCGCGCGGGTGTACCGGGGCGGAACGGAGATCACGGGCGATCTGGACGCGTCGCTGTTCTCGTGGGCGCGAGAGAGCGGCAACGCCCCGGCGGACGCCGCCTGGGCGGCGGCGCACGCGGGCATGAAATCGGTCGGCGTCACGGCGGCGGAGTTTGCGGCGAGCCCCGCGATCTATCACTGCGACGTGGCGGACGAGCCAGAGGAGGCGTAAGGATGGCGGTGAGAGGATCCACGGTGATGCAGTTTGCGCCCAGCGAGGTATATCAGTCGGCCACGCCGCCGGAGAGCCCGGCGGTGGGGCAGCTGTGGCGCAATACCGGCGTCACGCCCAATGAGCTCCTGGCGTGGAAAGGGTTGTCCGTTGGCAACGCCCGGAGCTACCCGGGGATTGAGAGCGGCATGACCGTGTCGTTTGAGGATCTTTCCGATGACCGGACGCTCGGCGTGACGGTCAAGGCGGTCGCTTCCCAGGCGGGCAGCGGCGCACCGTCGCCCACGAACATCCGGGCGATCGGCGGCAAATCGTCGGTCAAGGTGGTGCGCACCGGGAAGAACATCTTGAAGCCGGGCACGACCATGACCAGTGCCGGTGTGACAACGACTGTCGCGGTCGACGGCACGGTCACGCTGAACGGGACCTGTACCGGCGCAGCCGGGACCCCGACCTTATTCACCGTTCAGATGGGCGTATTTCTGAACGGGCAGTTCACGTTCTCCGCAAACAACCCCGCCGCGCATGGCTCCGATCTTCAAATGCGCCTGATGCAGGACGGCAGCAGTCAGGTAGCTTCGCCCCTCACCAATTTCACCCTCACGTCCATTGGCTCCAAGCTGACGTTCACGCTGTCGAACCAATATGTGTGGGGATATGCGATCCGCGTTGGCGGCGGCGCGACCTACAATAACGTCGTCATCAGGCCGCAGCTGGAGGCCGGGGCGGACGCGACGGCATTTGAGGCGTACAGCGGGAAGGACTACACCCTCATTCCGTCCTTAGCACTCTACGGGATGGCGGGCGCGGAGGATGAGATCGCAAGCGACGGCCATGGATTGTACCGGACGGAGCTGAAAACGCTGGCGGGCACGCAGCCCTGTTCGTATCACGCTTCCCAACCGACCAACGCGAACTATGCTCGGTTCGGGCTGACAGCGGGGATCAAGCCCGGTTCCGTCGGCCTGTGCTCGCACTTCCAGTGGGCCTCAATATCCCAGTCCACCGCCACGGACGCCATCGGCCAGGACGGGGCCAGCGACATTGGTTTCGTGATTATGAAGGCCCGCATGTCCGGGTGGAGCGACGCTTGGGCCCCCGCGCAGAAGGTCGCGGCGTTCCAGGCGTGGCTTGCCGCCGAGAATACGGCCGGGACGCCGGTCAAGGTTTTGTACCAGAGAGCCTCAAATCTGGAAGCCTCTGCAGCGCCTGTGCGCATCAGCGGCGCGGGCGGAAGGAACTTGGTGGCCAGTGACGGCGCGACCGTCTCTGTGGCGTACACCGGAAGCGGATGGGCGGCGCTTGGCGCGGTGCAGCGCATGGCGATCGAGTCGGTCTCCATATCACCGGAGGAGGGCCTGCGCGTCGATACGGTGCTTTCGAGCGCGGACGGCGCGCATCAGGTGCTCACCTTCTTCAACGCGCGCGGCGCAAGGTATGGGCTCTTCCGCTCCTCGGACGGCATGATGATCCTGGGGGGCATGGTGCTCCCCAACGGCCAGCCCGCGGGCGTCGCCGGGGCGCTCGTCTCGCCGGGGGCGGCGGGAGAGACGCGCATCGGGATCGAGACGGCGGCGTCAGGCTCGGGGCAGGCGCGTGTCGATACCGCCGCGCTGCACCTCGTGCAGCCCAGCTTCATGAGGGCGACCGGTCCGGATTTCGCGCCGACCGGGGAGACGACGCCGGTTAAGATCGAAGCGGTCCGCAGCACCCTTTTGAACGCGCAGTCTGAGTGCGTGGACAACTACAGCGTGTCGATCAAGGCGCTGAACGCCCTGCGCCTGATCGCGATGGGCGAGGGCGGGACCGAGCTTGCCTGGCTCTTGGTACAGCGCTCGCCGGAAGGCAGCACCATTTACACCGACGGCGCGTATTCTGCCTCGGACAGTGCCCGAACACTGTCGAATTTCGCGCCGATGATTCACATGAGCATGCCGACCGGTGAGAGCATAGTGTACAATGCAACGGCCCGGCGCTACATGCTGGACTGGAAGACCATCGGGGATGGCTACGGCCGGTACGGTTCGTTCAAGGGCGGGAACCAGTCGCTGCGCGATGTCGGCATCGTAATCCGGGAGTCCGGCTACTACCGATTCGTGTTCCACGCCGACCTGGAGCAGGCATCGAGTTCCTCGGGCGCGGTGCTGACCATCAACCGGATGCCGGCGGAATGGACGCCCCCGACTTCCCGCGATTACGCAACCGACGCCGACCTTACGACGCGCATCGCGTACCGGCGGGCCGCGAGCGCGCCGCTGAGCGCGAGCAGCACGACCTGCTCCCTGGTGGCCGACCTGTGGTGCTTCAGCGGTGAAAAGATCCTTCCCGTCGTGTCGATGGCGGCCGCCAGCAAAATGCTGGTGTCTGCGGGCACGTTTTTTACCGCGCAGAAAATCGGCTGAGGGATGTCGCTACATAAGAAAAAGGAGTGAGGATTGTGGCGATCAAGCTTGTTCCCATCGGCGTTCTGGTCAATTATCTGGCCTGGTGTCTTGAAAACAAGTGCGGGTATATCATGGGCGCTTACGGTCAGGACCCCAAGAAATGGTCCAAGGATTCCTGGTGGTTCACGCAATACAAGGGCGTTCAGCGCATAAAAGCGCTGTATTGGCGGGAGAACGCGCCGCTGGTGCACGATTGCAACGGCCTGGCGGAGGGCGGGTATCTGGCCGAGACCGGCGTCAACATCAACGCCCGCGCCCGGAACAACTTCGCCACCTGGTGCAGCCCCAAGGGTAGTGGCAGAATCCCCGCCAAGTACCGTGTGCTCGGCGCGGCGGTTTTCATCCACAACGGCAGCTACGTGTCGCACGTCGGGTACCTCTGGAAACCTGTGGTCGAAGGAGACCCCAGCGGCGACTGGTGGGTCATCGAGGCGCGCGGGGTCATGTACGGCTGCGTCAAGTCCAGGCTATACCAGCGCGGCTGGAACCGCTGGGGATGGATGACCAAGTATTTCGATTACGTCGGCGCTGGCCCCGTGCCTGTGCCGGATGCGCCTGAACTTGGACACCGCGCGCTCGCCATGGGGGATACGGGCGACGACGTCAAAGCCCTTCAGGAGTCCCTGATCACGCTGGGCTACTCGTGCGGCAAGTGGGGCGCGGACGGTGAGTTTGGCAAGGCGACGCGCAACGCCGTCCTGGCGTTCCAGAAGGACGCCGGGCTTGATGTCAGTGGTGTGGTCGGACCTGAAACCGTTGCCGCCCTCAACGCACGCTTGCCCGAGAGCGGCGATGATCCCGTCGATCCGCCCGCCGAAATGCCCGGGCAGTTGGTGGAGATTGTCGGAGGGGACGCCTGGGTGCGGACCCAGCCCTCGACCGGCGGCGCGACGCTGGGTGTCGCCAGGAAGGGAGACAAGCTGCCCTACCGCGGCGAGAAGAGCGAATCCGGCTGGCTGGCGGTGTCGCTGGACGGCGAGGACGGCTGGGTGTCCGGAAAATATGCGGAGGTGATCCAATAACCGATGAAGCGAATTGAAGGGATCCTGATGGCGTTGGTCTTGATCACGAGCCTGACCACCGCGTGCCTGACGATTGCTTATGCCGACGACATGCCGGATGTGACGGATGTGCCCGTGTTCCAGACCGCCGCCCCTGATGGCGGCGATTCGCCCGCGGTCGCCATCGACCTGACCCCCTTGATGCAGGCGGTTGTGAGCCTGGCCGTCTCGCTGATTACCGCGTTCCTGATTCCCTGGATCCGGGCCAAGTATTCCTACGAGCAGCGGCAGCGCATCGTCGCGGCGTATCAGACCGTCGTGTACGCGGCGGAGCAGATGTTCGGCGCGGGGACGGGCGAGCAAAAGCTGGAATGGGCTGCCAGCCAGCTGGAGGCGAAAGGCTTCCTCGTAGATCGGGCCACCATCGAGGCGGAAGTCCGCAAGATGGGGGCGCTGGGCGCGGCGATGCTGGCGGACGGCAAAAAGAACGTTGGAACAGGCGTCGGCACAGGCGAATAAATTCTGGACCGGACTTGACAGAATCGTCAGCACCGAGCAAGAACTCGGCGCTGACGATTTTCATTATATCGGAGGATCAAAATGATACCGCCCTGCATCCCCGGGCTGATCCAGGCGCTCCCGTTCCCGCCCGGCTCGGCTACTGTGCCGGGCTCAAGGGTTCGCCGGACGCAGGGCCGGATGCTTCGTTTTCGTTAGGGCGGTTCGGGCGGGGCCTGCGTGGCATCGTCAGCCAGCAGCCGGTCGGCAAGGCCCGCCTCCGCCAGCCAGTTGTACCCGATGTACAGGGAAAAAAGCGCGGCGGACGACCAGGCGGCCAGCGCCGGGGGCAGCGCGGGGTTTGCCAGGGTCAGCCAGGCCGAGAGGCCCGCGACCGCGACGAGCGGCCAGCCGGTCACAAAGGCCATGCCAAAGAGGGGGCGCAAGCGGCCCCGCGTCGCGCGGAAGCCGGTTTCAAACGCCTCGCTGGCGCTCTTGTCCGGATCATTCGCCAGCGCGTAGAAGGCGATGGACGTGCGCAGGGTGACCCAGAGCATGCCGCCGAACCCGAGCACGATCACGAGGACCGGCAGCACCCACGCGCCGAGGATGAACAGGGCGCCATCCATACCCTGCGCCAACGCCGTCAGCCCGCCGTAGAGAAACAGCGCGGGAAACGCCTGCGCCAGAACCTGAATCAGCGCCAGAACCATCGCGCGGAAAAACCGCCGGGGCTTTAGATACGCCGCCAGCATGCCGACGCGCGGCGTTTTTCCCCGCCAGATATGAAGCGCCGCGAAGGCGCTTCCGGCGGAGAGCACCGGCGACAAAAGCCACCCGAGCAGCAAAACAAACGGATAGCGAAGCAGCTTCGAAGGCTCGCCCGCCGCGTCGACCAACGCGCCCGACGCGTAGCCCAGGATCACCGTCGCGGCGAACAGCGGCATGACCTTCCGGTACTGTCCGCGATACAGCCGCCAGGCGGTTTTGCGGATGGCGCGACTGTCCTCCCTTTTCCAGGGCGAGGGGCGGGCGGTTCCGGTCAGCGTGGCTTCGGCGGCCGGGTCGGTGGCTTGCGGGCCTGGTGTCCCACGCCTCAGGCCGAACGCATCCGGTTCGTCTGTTTGGAGATGTCCAGGCATGCCGTCCTGCGTCTTCGGGCCGCCATCGCTCCGAACGGTGTCCTGGTCGCCCGTTTGGCTGTTCTCCGGGAAGTTGTCCTGCGCCTCCGGGCGGTCATCGTCCCGGGAGCCGCCCGCAGGTTTCCGGCGCGCCTTGCCAAACGCGAAGATCGCCAGCAGGATCACCGCCAGCGTCACCAAAACCTGAAACAGCCCGCTTCCGTCCATCGCGAATCCTCCAACCGCTTTTGTACACTCTGTATGCCCGGCCCGCCGTGTCAGCCTGTCCCGTCTTCCGGCGCGTTCCAGGCGGGCGGCGCTTCAGCGTCTCCGACCTTGGGGTCCGGGTCGCGCTCCTCGGGAAGAAGATCCTCGCGCAGCCCGTCTCCGCCCGGGCTTTCAGCTTCCGTTCGCGGCGCGCCGCCCCCCTCGGGAGGAGCATCCTCGCGCGGCCCGTCTCCGCCCGGGCTTTCGGCTTCCGTTCGCGGCACGCCGCCCCCTTCCGGCAGCAGCCGTTCGGCCAGCCCAGCCATCGAAAGCAGCAGGTAGCCGCCGTAGAACAGCATGAGCAGAAAGTACAGGCTTTCCACCGCCAGGGATGGGAGCATCGACTGCAGCGCCGCGCTCCACACCGCGCCGATGTACTGGATGATGAAGATGACGCCAAAGGGCCAGCCCGTGGCGATCAGCATGCCCAGCGCGCTTCCCAAATGGCGGTTCCCCGCCCGGAAACCGGCCCTGAACGCCGCCATCGCGCCGCGCTCCGGCGCGCGGACAAACGCGAAACCTGCCACGAGAAGCCAGGCGGTCAGCCACATTACCGCGTACAGGTAGAGAAGCAACGAGACATAGATCAGGTTGTTCACAAGCTGCATCGTCTCAATCATGTTGTCTGGCGGGGTGCTGAAGAAAGCCTTCTGGATCAACAATATAACGGCGCCCAATGCAAAGGACGCAAGCGCCATGAATAACGCCTTGAGCAGCATCAGCCCCAGCGCGGGGAGAATCCTCCGGGGTTTGAGAAGGGAAAACAGCATGCCCGGGCGCGGCGTTTCCCCATTCCAGAGCCGCGCCGCGGCATAGGCCGCGCCCAGCGTGACCACCGGCGCAAGCAAGGTATTGAGCAGGTCTCTGGGACTGATGAAAGCGCTAAGCCAGGCGGGGAATGCAGTGTTCTGAAGCATTAACCCGGCCGCCATCAGCAGGACGACGATGCCGGACAGCGGCAGGATTTTCCGGTAATTTTCCCGGAACAGCTGCCCTGCTTTCCGGCGGATGGCCATGTTTGCCGCATGGCCGGATTCCGGCACCGGTTCAACCTCGGCTTCCCGTTCTGCTTCGGCGCCCGTCCCGGTTTCCGCTTCGCCCGGCGAAGAAAATTCTACCCCGTCGCACTCGGCGATGGGCGGCGCTTCCGAAAGTTGAAGCTGGCACTCGTCCCAGGGCATGTTCGCCTCTTCGGCTGCGTCATTCCCGTCCGCCGCGCCGTCCGGTTCCGAAGCCCCCTCGTCCGTTGCGCCCGGTTCCGGCCCGTCCGCCCCGGCGCTCTCCGGCGCGTCGGTATCGCCGTCCTCGTCCCTTTGCCCATACGCCCGCGCCAGCGCATAAACGACCACCGCCACCGCCAGCAGGACGAGAATCCCCCAATTGCCCTCCATCGTCTGCCTCCCAAAGCGCACAAAATCTACGGAAGCGCCAGCGCGGCCAGCGCCTCTGCGGAGCCACTAAAGACGTTGAGGTCGATGAATTCTTCCGGCCCGTCGTAGCCGACGAGGCGGCCGCGGTCGGCGTACTGCCAGAAGAGAAACGGCATGCGGGGGACCAGATAGACCTCACGGATCCACAGCGGGTATCCGGCGTAGGCGTCTTTCAAGTACATCGACCAGGCCGCGCCGGTCGCGTACAGGATAGGCTTTGTGCCGTAGCGCGCCTCCAGCGCGGTTAGAAGCGGGTCCAGCCGGGCGCGAACGTCTTCAAGGGCGGGGGACTGCTGCTTGAAGCGGCCGTAGAGTTCCACGTCCACCACCGGCGGAAGCCGCCCGGAAAGGCTGCCGACCGTCCAGATGAAGTTCTCCGCCTGCGTTTCGCCCGGGCTTTCGAAGCTGAAGAAGTGGTACGCGCTGGTGACGAGGCCCGCCTCCGCCGCGCCCCGGAAGTTGGCGTCAAAGGTAGGGTCCTGAGAGCCCGACCCCTCCGTGGCCTTGACGAAGGCGAAGTCCAGCCCGGCGGAGAGCTTCTTCCAGTCGATGCTCCCCTGATATTCGGAGACGTCGACGCCGCGGACCGGGTAGCGGTTCGCGGCGAGTTGGTTGGGGCGGAGGACGCCCGCCCAAGTTAGCGCGCCCAGCGCCAGAATCATCGCCGCGGCCAGGATCATCCAGAGGACCCGTCGGTTCATGGGCGGCCGCCTTTTCAAAATCTTCCATTTCCATTATACATACTGTAACCGAATTGTCAACCCGTGGCAGGCGCATCCCGTGCTGCTCAATGGTGTTGACAGACCGTCCCTTCCCTGCCATAATGCGCTTATGGAGGCGAGCGCATGGAAGTTAAAATGCTGGAGATCCGTTCGGAGCGCGGGGTCACGCGCCCGGTTTTGATCCTGGACGGGGAATGCCAGATCCTGGTGGACACCAGCATCCCGCTTCAGGCGGACGCGGTGCTTTCCTCCGTGCAGGCGGCGGGCGGCGACCCGGCAAAGCTTTCGAAGGTCCTGCTCACCCATCAGGACCTGGACCACATGGGCAGCGTGAAGGACATCCTCGCCCGATACCCGGAGATCGAGGTGCTCTGCCATGAGGCCGAAGCGCCCTACATCCGGGGCGACCTTCCGCCCGTCAAGCTGCAGGCGCTGCCGGAGGACCATGAGCTCAGGCTGGCCTATGCGCGGCGCGTGGTGCCGGTTGGCCGGACGCTGAAGGACGGCGAGCGCCTTGACGACTGCGGCGGGATTCTGGCGGTCCACACGCCCGGCCACACGCCGGGCCACCTGTGCCTGTACGTAGAGGAAGCGCGCACGCTGATCGCGGGCGACGCGCTCAACATGCAGGACGGCGCGCTGACCGGCCCCAACCCCGTCTATACCCAGGACATGGCGCTGGCCTGCCGTTCGCTGGGGAAGCTCCTGGACCTGCCCATCGAGCGCGTTTTGACGTTCCACGGCGGCGAGTTCCGGGGCGATGCGCGTACCGCGCTCACGGCGCTGTCCTCATCCGGGCCTAAGGCATGATTTTCCGGCGCGGGGCCGCCGCATGGAACCGCGCGCTGACGCTCTTCCAATAGCAACCGCTTGGGTTCGCATGTCCAATCCCTCCCGCCGCATACAATGGGGCAGCAAGCGAAAGGGAGGTGGACGGCGTTGTACTATGGCCGGGGCCAGGGCGCAAGCTATCTTGGCCACATGCTGCGCACGCTGAAACCCGCGGCGCGCGCCATTGTGCGGGGAAGCGCGGCTTACCCCGCCGTGGAGGGATATGTCACCTTCTACCCCAGCGGGCCGGGCGTCATCGTGGCCGCGGAGTTTTCCGGCCTTCCGGGAGAGAGCGGGCCCTGCTCGGGCCGCGTGTTTGGCTTTCACGTCCATGAGGGGTCCCAGTGCACCGGCACGGCCGAGACGCCCTTCGCCGACGCGGGCAGCCACTTCAACCCCTACGACTGCGAACACCCGAAGCACGCGGGCGACCTGCCGCCGCTGTTTGGCAACGCGGGGTACGCCTTCAACATGGTGTACACCGACCGCTTCACCGTGCCGCAGGTGATTGGGCGCACGGTGGTGGTGCATCTGGACCCGGACGACTTCACCTCGCAACCGGCCGGCATGTCCGGCGAGCGCATCGCCTGCGGCGTCATCCAGAGCTATCCGTAACCGCCGCTTCATCGGGAAGAGCATGGCCGTGGAATCCCGCGCGGCATCCGGCGCGGGACGCAGGAAAAAGTTGGAACGGGAACCTGAATCTGTAAACAGTCCGGGCCCGCGGCAGCGCCGCGGGTCTTCTTTCGCTATAAGATCGTATGAAATTACATGTAAAACGGAACGAATCGCAAGACGCGAGAACTAATTTACGCTAAAGTAGGGGGGAAGAAATAAAGGGGGTTGAACCATGAACCGCAACATGAAGGCATGGCTAAATGATATGATCGCTTCCCCGGTCAAAAAAGCGCTGCCGGTCCTGTCCTTTCCGGCGATCCAACTGATGGGCATCACCGTCCGGGAACTGATTTCGGACTCGGACCTGCAGGCGGAGGGCATGGCAAAGGTGGCCGAGCGGGTAAAGTCGGCGGCCTCGGTGAGCCTGATGGATCTTTCGGTGGAGGCGGAGTGCTTCGGCTCGACCATCCGCGTCAGCGATGAAGAGGTGCCCACGGTCTTCGGCTCCATCGTGAAGACGGAGGAGGACGTGGAAAAACTTACGGTGCCGCCGGTGGGCGCGGGCCGCACGGGCATCTACATCCAGTCGATGGAGAAGGCGGTCCGGAAAATTGAGGACCGGCCGGTGCTCGCGGGCATCATCGGGCCGTTCTCGCTGACCGGGCGTCTGATGGACGTGACGGAGGTCATGTACGCCTGCTACGACGAGCCGGAGGTCGTGCACAAGGTACTGGAAAAGGTCACCGGCTTTCTGACCGAGTATGCGCTGGCCTACAAGGCGGCGGGCGCTAACGGCGTGGTGATGGCGGAGCCGCTGGCGGGCGTTCTCAGCCCGGAGCTTGCCGAGCAATTCTCCTGCAACTACGTCAAGAAGGTCATCGACGCCGTGCAGGATGACGAATTCATCGTCGTCTACCACAACTGCGGCAACGCCACCCCCAGCATGACCGACAAGCTCGCCGCCATGGGCGCTTCGGCCTACCACTTCGGAAACGCCGTGCAGATGGAGGAAATCCTGAAGAAGATGCCTTCGACCGTGCCCTGCCTTGGCAACGTGGACCCCGCCGGGCAGTTCAGAAACGGCACCCCGGAGTCCATCCGCAAGGCCACGCAGGAGCTTCTGGAAAAGTGCTCGAAGTACCCCAACTTCGTGGTCTCCTCCGGCTGCGATATCCCGCCCGCCTCGAAGTGGGAGAACATCGACGCCTTCTTCGCCGCGGTGGACGAGTTTTACGGGCGCTGAAAAGCCGCCGGAATCTGTATCTTGGCGTGCCCGGGTTAAAGCCCGGGCATTCCCATATCCGGCGGTATGCTGTATACTATATAATAACTGGAAGATTTTTTGCGGGGAGGGCGCTTGGGATGCGGCCGAAAGAGGTATTGCAGCGGTTTGTGGACCTTTTCAATCAGGCGGACGCCGAAGGGCTGGCGCTTTTGTACGCGGAGGACGCCGTCAACCACCAGGTCGCGGAGGCGCCGGTTGTGGGCCGCGATAACATCCGGAAGAACTTCGAGGCGGAGTTTGAGCGCGCGAAGATGGTCTGCATCGTGGAGAACCTGTTCGAGGATGGCCAGTGGGCCATCATGGAGTGGCGCGACCCGCTGGGGCTAAGGGGCTGCGGCTTCTTCCACATCGTGAGCGACCACATCATCTTCCAGCGCGGCTACTGGGACAGGCTCTCCTTCCTCCGCCAGAACGGCCTACCCGTCGAGCCGTAGAGAAAACGCCCGGCGCGTAAACGCCGGGCGATGATTTTTGGTATGGCCTTGGCTACCGCAGTTCCTTCTCCACGCTCAGGATCTCCGCTTCCGTGTTGCTCTGGATGAAGCCTCCTATGGTTTCCGCGATGGAATCCGCCTGGGCGGAATTCGCCGAGATGGCGGCGATGCCAAGCTCCATCAGGCAGATCTGGTCCTGCTCGCCCACCTCCGCGGCGGAGACGTTGAACTTCCCGCGGAGCCTGGAAAGCAGCATTTTGACTTCCGAACGTTTATCCTTGAGGGAGCGGCACCACGGGGCGTGCAGCCGGACCGTCATCGTAAGGACATGCATGTCCATCCCTCCTTCGGGCCGCACCTTTCACGGCGCGACCTCCGTGCTTTTTGCGCGGCAGCTGTGACAGGCCAAACAGCCCCGGGCTTATGGCGCTCTAGGCCTTGATCGTCAGCTTTTTCCCGGCCTGGGCGGATGGATCCTGCGACGCGGACACAACGCCCGCCGAGCCGGGCGCGTTTCTCCCGGCGTCGGAAATCTGAACGGCGTCGGCGCCGGCGTACCTGGAGCGGAAAAAGCCCCAGCCCTGCGCCCCCTGCCCCTGTTTTTCCTTGAGTCCGGCCTCGGCTTCGATTCCTTTGAGCGCGGCGCGCGCATCTTCACCGCCCATGTGGGCGGCCCGCATGGGTTCCCCGGATGTTCCGGCGGCCTGGTCCTGACCCTTGGCCCGCTTGTTTCCCGGAACGCCGGAGAGGTCGGCGGAGGACGAAGCGCCCACCATCCCGCGCAAGATGGCGGAAGCTACGAGGTTCATAGAAGCACCTCCAGTAATAGAGCAAAGCAGGGCATTTACGCCCGCACTATATGTATCGGCAGATTTGGGCGGAATTTAAACGATCCCAGAAAAAATTACACTGGAAATCCCGTCCCGCGTAATGAATCCCTGCATTCCGCCGGGGATTGCCGCGTTTTTCCGCGCAAATCCGGCCAATTTGATTGTAATAATTACAAAGCCCACGCAAAGCGCGGGCTTTTTTGTAATGCGTCCTGTTATTCCGCTGGGCCGAGGATCTTGGCCAGCAGTTCCAGATGGCTGTCGTGCGCGATGGCCAGCACCTCGTCGCCCGCGCTGAGCGCCGTGTCACCGCGGGGGATCATGAGGTTCGCGTCGCGGATGACGGCCACCAGCACGCACTCCAGCGGCAGCTTGAGGTCCCGCAGCTTGACGCCGATGGCGGCGGAGGCCGGGTCCACCTTGCGCTCGACCAGCGAGAACTGGCCGCGGTGCAGCTTGAGAAGCGTCATCATGTCGCCCATGGACATCTCCTCGGCCACCACGCGCGCCATCAGGTCCGCCTGGTTGACGCCCAGATCCACGCCCATTGACGGATTGAAGAGCCAGTTGTTGCGGGGGTTGTTGACGCGGGCCACCACGCGCCGGACGCCGAACTCATACCGGGCCAGCGTGGCGATGACCAGGTTGGTCTCGTCCGCGCCGGTGACGGCGGCCAGCACGTCCGCGCCGCGGATGCCCGCGGCCTCCAGGGTTTTCGGGTCGGTGCCGTTGCCCAGCACGATGGCGTCTTCGGGCAGGTCGCGCTTCAGCGTGGCAATCCTCGCTTCGCGCTGCTCGATGAGGGTCACCTTGTGTCCTCTTTCAATAAGGAGGGAAGTCAGGTAATCCCCCACCTGGCCGCCGCCCACGATCATGACGTTCATTTCGCGCTCCTCCTCTTGCTCATTCCATCCCCAGAAGCCGCTTGAGGCGGCCGGTGGAGCTTGTGGCGACCGTCAGGTAGATCAGATCGCCCTTTTCGAAGGTGGTGCCCATGGTGGGGATGTATGTCTTGTTGCCCCGGACGATGGCGGCCACATTGACCTCGCCCGCCAGCATCAATTCCCGCGCCTGGCGGCCGATGAGCAGCGCCGGGACCTCGATCTCAACCAAATCCACGTCGCCGCTGCCCAGGTTCAGCACGGTGTTGAGCGGCGAATAGTTGATCAGGTCCATGGCCCTGCGGATGCCCCAGGCGGTCGAAGACAGCGTGAGCACGCCCAGGCGGCGGTAGATCTCGGCCTTCTGGCGGTCGTACATGCGGGCGACTACCTTGGGTACACGGTAGGCGTCCCGCGCCAAAAGCGCGATGACCGCGTTGGACTCGTCGCTGGAAGTGACCGCCGCCACCGCGTCCGCCCGGTCGATGCGCGCCTTCAAAAGCACGTCCCGGTCGAAGCCGACGCCCTCGATGGTCTTGCCCGTGAAGGCGGGGTTGAGCTTTCCGAACGCGGCCGGGTTGGTGTCGATCACGTAGATCTCATGCCCGGCCTTGTCCAGCGCCTGCGCGAGGCCCGAGCCGATGCGCCCACAGCCCACGATGATGATTCTCATATGCGTTCCTCCTTAATTGGTCGTCAGGCCCGCCGGAACATGCGCAGGAGCGCCTTCCGGGCCTCGTCCAGGGCCAATACCACCACCGGCACGCAGACGAGGAATGCCCATTCCGCGATGCCCAGCGGCGCGGTTCCGAACACGCCGTGCAGCGGCGGCAGGTACATGAGCAGGCTGATCAGCACGATCTCCGTGACCACGCCGATCAGGATCAGCTTGTTTGAAGTCAGGCCCGCCGTGAATGCGGACAGCCTTTCGGTCCGGCAGGCGAACACCACGCCGATCTGCGCAAACACGATCGCGGCCAGCGTCATGGTCGTCGCCATGGCATAGCCGGTGCCGGCGCTCGCCAGCGGAACGCCCGGCCAGCCCAGGCGGCTGTTCAGGAAGTAGTAGGCCAGCATGGCGATGGCCGACTCAATGATGCCGTACCACAGGAAGGCCTTGACCATCACCCGGCGGTTGAGAAGTTTCTCCTTCTGCGAGCGGGGCGGCAGGTCCATGATGCCCTTCTCGGGCAGGTCCGCGCCCAGCGCGATGGCGGGTACCATGTCGGTGCCAAGGTCGATGCACAGGATTTGCATGATGGTCAGCGGCAGCGGGATCGCGCCGCGGGAGAACAGGAACGCGGCAAACGGCACCGCCTCGGGCATGTTGGAGTTGAAGATGTAGACGACGAACTTGCGGATGTTGCGGTAGACCGCCCGGCCCTCTTCGACGGCGTTGACGATGGAGGCGAAGTTGTCGTCGGTCAGGATCATGTCGGCGGCTTCCTTGGCCACGTCGGTGCCGGAGATGCCCATCGCCACGCCGATGTCGGCCTTCTTGAGCGCGGGCGAGTCGTTCACGCCATCGCCGGTGACTGCGACCACATGGCCCAGTGCCTGTAGCGCGCTGACCACCTGCAGCTTCTGCTCGGGCGCGACGCGCGCAAAGATCACCTCGCCCTTGAGCGCTTCTTCAAGTTCCGGCTCGCTCATCTTCGCAAGCTCCAAGCCCGTCACGATGCGCGGTCGCTGCCCTTCCACGATGCCGATGCGCCGCGCGATGCTCTCGGCGGTCAGGCCGTAGTCGCCGGTGATCATGATGATGCGGATGCCCGCACGGTGGCAGCGCTTGACGGCGTCGGCCACCTCGGGGCGCGGTGGGTCGGCCATGGCGACAAGGCCCAGGAAGGTCATTTCAGACTCGATCAGCTCGGGCGTGTAGCCGGTCAGGCTGACGGAGATCTTCTCGCGCTCCAGAGCGCGCTCGGCGACGGCCAGCACGCGAAGGCCCTTGGAGGCGTACTGGTCGTTGGCCTCCATGATCTTTGCGGCGGTGTCCGGGTCCATGGGCTGATCTTTGCCGTCGACGCGGATGCGGGCGCAAAGCTCGATGACCTCGCGGGGCGCGCCCTTGATGAAGGCCACCTGCGCGTTCCTTTCCTGATGGATGGTGGACATGCGCTTGCGATTGGAATCAAACGGCAGTTCGCGCAGGCGTGGCAGCGCCGTCTTTTCCTTTTCAAGGTCGATGCCGCCCTTCTGCGCCACTACGAGCAGCGCCGCCTCCGTCGGGTCGCCCAGCACCGTGTAGCGGGCCGATTCCTCGCTCGGCGGCAGGAGCCTAGCGTCGGTACACAGGCTCGCCACGGACAGCACCCGCCTTACCGCCGGATCGATGGCCGTATCCTTGCCGTCCAGCTGGATCTTGCCGTCCGGCGCGTAGCCCACGCCGGTAACGGTGAATTTTCGCCCCGGCAGCCACAGGTCGCTGACGGTCATTTCGTTCTGGGTGAGGGTGCCGGTCTTGTCGGTGCAGATGACGGTGGTGCAGCCCAGCGTCTCCACGGAGGACAGCCGTTTGATCAGCGCGCCGCGCTTGGCCATGCGCTGTACGCCCAGCGCCAGCGAAAGCGTCACCGTGGGCAGAAGGCCTTCCGGCACGAACGCCACGATCATGCCCAGCGCGAAGATGAAGCTCTCCGCAAGGTCCGCGCCCGCCAGCGAGATTGCCAGGATGAACAGCACCACGCCGATGGACACTGCCATCACCGACACGATGCGGGTGATGCGGTTCATTTCCCGCTGCAGTGGGCTGAGCGCCTCGGTCAGCGACTGGGTGAGCCCGGCGATCTTGCCGAACTCGGTCTTCATGCCGGTGGCGTAGACCACGGCGCGGCCGGTGCCGGCCGCTACGGTCGTGCCCGCGAACACCAGGTTGGGCATCTCGGAGCGGGTCAGATCGTCCCGCAGCACTTCGTACCGGGCCTTGTGCACGGGGTTGGATTCGCCCGTCAGCGTGGACTGGTTGACCTTCAGGTCGTTGTCATCCACGAGGCGGCAGTCGGCGGAGATGCGGTCGCCCTCGGCCAGCAGCAGTACGTCGCCGGGTACCAGCTCCTCAGCCAGCACGCGGGTCTCTTCGCCGCCGCGGATGACCCGGGCGTAGGCGGGCAGCAGTTTTTTCAGCGCGTCCGTAGCCTTCTCGGCGCGGAACTCCTGGAAGAAGCTGAAGCAGCCGTTGATTAAGTTGACCAGGATGATCGCCACGCCCAGCTGCGGCATTTGCGCCACAAAGCTCACGATGGCGCCCACCCACAGAAGGATCGCCATCAGGTGGGTGAAGTTGGTCACGAAGCGCACGATAAGCGGCTTGCCTTTTTTCTCTTCAATCGTATTGCGGCCGACCATGTGGAGGCGCTTTTCCGCTTCCTCCCGGCTGATGCCGCCCGCGGCCGTTTCCAGCGTCTGGTAGACTTCATTCTTCGGCAGGCGTTGCAGCACAAAATCGGCTCCGGTCCCGGTGCCATTGGGTTCAGTACTCATAAAGTTTGGCCTTCATCTTCTCTCTTCGTATGATCGGACGGATCCAAGGCGGAGGATATGGGTGCGTCTGATACCAGTATGCGCACGGGCCGCGTCATATGATGCGCGCCCGCGCAGGTCCTAACGTATATGGGATTATAGCGCTATTCTATTAAAATGCAATACAAAATAAGGCTTGCGCCGATAATTAACAACCTGTCCGGGTATTGGGAGTTGTTTCAAATATTGCCCTGCCGCTTCTTGTGCCGGACGCGCTGCCCGCGGCGCTTGGGCGCAGCGCTCAGGCGGTGACGATCGGCTTTTTGTCCGCGGCCTTGGGCTTGACCCCGCCCAGATGCGTGTAGACCACGCCCTTTTCCGCCGCTGCGCCGCCCTCAAGCGGTTCGCTGCCCGGAGCGTCGTTCTTCCGGTCGGCCCGGCGCTCGTCCGCCTGGGAGGAGGCCGCCTCCCCGGAATCCTGCCCTCCGCCGTCTTCGGCAGACGCGTCCGCCTCCAGGATCTCTTCCCGCGCCTCTTTGAGCGCCCGTTGCACCCGCGCCCGGGCCTGCGCCCGGGCCGCGGCCTCGGCCTCCTCGCGGAGCTGCTGCCAGTGCAGGCTCTCCTGCGCCTGGACTTCTGCCTGAGCCCGGACCAGCGCCGCCTGTGAGGCCTGGCTGGACTGGACGGCGTTTGGCAAGGCATCGGCGGCGCGCCCGAAAGCGCTGTCCGCGCCTTCCTCTTCGCTCTTGAGCCGGGCCTGCCGGAACGCGGACATCGTGAGGGTGGCCAGCTTCACATTGGACACTGAATCCGTCATAATGCGTATGACGGAGGTGATCGGGTCCACCGGGAACCCCCCTTTCCGTGCCGGCAAATTGCGCCTTCGTTTATCTACAGTATCCACGGTTTAACAGAAGAAATCAAGCAAAACCTGTGGAAAAACGACGCCGGAAGGCCTCTGCCCTCCGGCGCCGCATCTTGCCGAAAATCATCCTTGAGATCTTTCAATGCTTTGAAACGTAATCACGATGCTGGTGCCCTTGCCCACCTGGCTCGCCAGCGACACCGTGGCCCCGTGGATGGCGGCGCTGTGCTTGACGATGGAGAGGCCAAGGCCGGTGCCGCCGGTCTCGCGGGCGTGGCTGTGATCCACCCGGTAGAACCGCTCGAACACCCGTGCCTGGTGCTCCGGCGGGATGCCGATGCCGGTGTCGTGCACGCTCAGCGTCACGCGGCCAGCCTCCTCTCGGACGACCGCCTCCACGCTGCCACCCTTCTGGTTGTACTTGATGGCGTTGTCGCAGAGGTTGTAGACCATCTCCTCCAGGATCTTCTCATAGCCCAGGATGGAGAGGTGCTCGCCGGAGGCAGAGAGCGTCACGTCCCGCCGCTCGGCCAGCGGCTGAAGCCGCTTCACCACCGCTTCGGACAGAGTAAGGAGGTCCACCTTCGCCTTCTCCGGCATCCTGCCCTTCTCGTCGAGCCGGGAGAGCCGCATTACGTCCTCGATCAGCGCGATGAGCCGGGTGGCCTCGTCGTGGATGCGGGCCGCGAAGTCCTGCATGTCCTCGGGCCGCGCGGTGCCGTTTTTCATGATCTCGGCGTAGCCGGTGATGGAGGTCAGCGGGGTTTTGAGCTCGTGGGAGACGTTGGCGGTGAATTCCCTGCGGCTGCGCTCCGCGCTCTCGCGGTCCGTGATGTCGAGGGCCAGGATCACCGTGCCCAACGCGCCCGTCCCCGGGTCCACGGGGTTTCCGATCAGCTGGTAGAAGCGGTCGCCCATCCGAAGCTCCGCCTCGGCGCTCTCGCCCCGGGAGGCGCGCTCCACCACGCTCTCCAGCGCCACCGAGCGGTTGATGGAGAGGATGGGCTTTCCGACGAACGCCTTGGGATCGACGCCGAAGATCACCGCCGCGCTCTCGTTGATGGACAGGATGTCGCCCGCGTCCGACAAAAACACCATGCCCTCCCGCATGTGGGCGGTGATGGCGGCGAACTCGCGCCGGTTCTCGGTCAGCTCCTGCATGCGTTTTTCCAGCTCCTCCCGCTGGCGCTGCATGCGGGTCAGAAGCGGGGAGAGCTCCTCGTACACGTCGTTTTCGAGCGGCTGGTCGAGGTTCAGTGTGTTGATCGGGGAGACGATGCGCCGCGCCATGACCCGGGCCATCATGATGGACAGTATCCCCACGCCCAGGAGGATGAGCATGAGCACCGGCAGCATCTTCAAAAGCAGCCCCAGCACGCTCGACTGGCTGTTCGAAAGCCTCAGGACGTTGCCGTCGTCGGTCTTGATCGCGAAGTACAGGGTCTCCTGCGACAGCGTGTCGGAGTAGCGGTGGGACTCGCCGCTGCCGCTTGCAAGCGCCGCCTTGATTTCGGGACGATCGAGGTGGTTTTCCATCGCGGCGGCCTTGGCGGTGTTGTCGTAGAGCACCGTGCCGTCCGGGGCCACCAGCGTGATGCGGTTTCTGGACTTGAAGCCGGTGAAGTAGCCGGGCTCGTCCTTCTCCCGTGCCAGCGCGAACAGAAGGTAGTTGGCCTCGGTCTTCAGTTCGGTCTCCAGCTGGTGGGTGTAGGTTTGGTAGAGCGTCAGCATGATGAAGCCGGAGGCCAGCACCGCCGCGCACAGCGCGAAGGCGAAGATGATGCGGAATATTCTGTTTGACATTTCACCCTCCAGGGCAATCGCTTACGAATCTTTGAGGTGCCCCGTCGTACCTTCCAATCGTTCCCGGCGACCCGTGCGCCGGGAATCGGTTTTCGTAACCAGTGCGTACTACTTACGGAGAAAACAATACCACAAGTCAGTGCGCCGCCCGGGACGCCCGCAGGCGTTTCAGGCGCGCGCAGTTCTTCCCATCGCAATCGCATACGGTGCAACCGGATGCGATTGCCCTTTACCCGCCGAAGCGGTAGCCCACGCCGCGGACGGTTTCGACCATGCTGCCGGCCGCGCCCAACTTTTGCCGGAGCGTCTGCACGTGCACGTCCACGGTGCGGGTGCCGCCGCCGTAGCCCAGGTCCCACACGCGCTCGAGGAGCTTTTCCCTCGTGAATGCCATGCCGCGGTTCTCCATCAAAAAGCGGAGCAGCTCAAATTCCTTCAAGGTCAATTGAACCGGTTCGCCCGCCACCGTCACCACGTGCCGCCTGGCGTCCACGGTCAGGCCGCTTATGGTGATGGACTCAGCGTCCATCTTGGCGGCGGTGCGGCGGAGCATCGCCTTGACCCGCGCTACCAGTTCCATCATGCCGAAGGGCTTGGCGATGTAGTCGTCCGCGCCCGCGTCCAGGCCCACCACCGTGTCGTACTCGGTGTCCCGAGCTGTGATCATGATCACCGGGATGGCGCAGGTCTTGTCCGAGAGCCGAAGCCGCTTGAGGATCGTCAGCCCGTCCTCGCCGGGCAGCATGATGTCCAGAAGGATCAGCTCCGGCACGACCTCCTGAATCGCGGAAAAAAATGTGCCCGCGGCGGAAAAGCCCTTGGCTTCGAGGCCCGTCTGCCGGAGCGTGTAGACCACCAAATCCCGGATGTTGTTGTCGTCCTCCACGTAGTAGATCATAGGGGTTCTCCCTTGTGCCTTCCGGTGAGCGCGTATTCCACCCATTCGGCGATGTTCTGCGCGTGGTCGCCGATGCGCTCGAAGTACTTGGCGATCATCAGAAGGTCCACCGCCTGCTCGCCGCTGGCGGCGTCCACGCGGATGCACTCGATCAATTCGTACTTCACGATGTCGAAGAGGTCGTCGATCACGTCGTCCATTTCGATGATCTGCCGGGCAAGGATCAAATCGCGCTTGACGAAGGCGTCCACCGCGCCGGTGACCATGCGGATGGTGGAGGAGGCCATCTGGGTCAAATGCTCCAGCTTCTTGATGTAGGGCTTTCCGGCCAGATAGATCACAAGGCCGGAGATGTCCGCGGCCTGGTCGCCGATGCGCTCCATGTCGGTGATCATCTTCAGCGCCGCGGAGATGAGCCTCAGGTCCCTCGCCACCGGCTGCTGCTTTAGGAGCAGCTTCATGCACAGCGCCTCGATGTCCCGCTCCTTCTGGTCGACCTCCTGATCAAACGCGATGGCCTTGGCGGCGGCGTTCACATCCTGGTCGATCAGCGCATGGGACGCGCTTTCAATGGCGTGCTCGATCAATGCGCCCATATCGATGAGTTCCCGGTTGAGTTTGTCCAGTCTTTCGTCCAGCAGGTTGCCCATTATCCAAACCTCCCGGTGATGTAATCCTCGGTGCGCTTGTCGGAGGGGATCGAGAACAGCTTCTCCGTCTCCGCGAACTCAATCAGTTCGCCCAGCAGGAAAAAACCGGTTAAATCGGAGATGCGCGCGGCCTGCTGCATGTTGTGGGTTACGATGACTATAGTATACTTCTCCTTCAGGCCGACTGCAAGGTCCTCGATTTTTGAGGTGGAGATCGGGTCCAGTGCGCTGGTGGGTTCGTCCATCAGGAGCACTTCCGGCTCCACCGCGAGCGCCCGCGCGATGCACAGCCGCTGCTGCTGCCCGCCGGAGAGGCCCAGCGCGTCCTTTTTCAGCCGGTCTTTCAGCTCGTCCCAGATCGCGGCGTCGCGCAGCGACTTTTCCACCATGTCGTCCAGCTTCGCGCGGCCCTTGATGCCGTGGGTGCGCGGGCCGAAGGCCACGTTGTCGTAGACGCTCATCGGGAACGGGTTGGGTTTTTGGAACACCATGCCCACGCGCTTCCTGAGCACCGTCACGTCGATGCCGCCGAAGATGTCCTCGCCGTCCAGCAGCACCTGCCCGGTGATCTTCACGCCCTCGATCAGATCGTTCATGCGGTTCAGGGTCTTGAGCAGGGTGGACTTGCCGCAGCCGGAAGGGCCGATCAGCGCGGTGATCTTCCGCTCGGGCACGTTCATGCTGACGCCCTTCAGCGCCTGAAAGCTGCCATAAAACAGGTTGAGGTCGGTAATTTGAAACTTGTCCATGCTATCTCCTCGTCAGGCGCTTTGCCGCCCATCCGGAAAGCGCATTGATTCCAAAAACCAGGATCAGAAGCACCGCGGCCGTGGCCGACGCCTGGTTGACGTAGAGCCCCTCGGTGGCCAGCGCGTACATGTGCACCGACAGCGTGCGGGCGGAGTCCGAAAGGGAATCCGCGGCCTTCGCCACCGTGCCCGCGGTGTAAACAAGCGCCGCCGTCTCGCCCACGATGCGGCCAATGGCCAGAATCACGCCCGACAGGATGCCCGGCATGGCGGAGGGCAGCACCACCTTCGAGACCGTCCGGAGGCGACCCGCGCCCAGGCCGAAGGAGCCTTCCCGGAATTCCCGGGGGACCGCCATGAGCGCCTCCTCGGTGGCGCGCAGGATCAGCGGCAGGATCATGATCGAAAGCGTCAGCGCGCCGGAGATCAATGAAAGCCCCATCTTCAAACTCGTCACGAAGAACATCAGGCCGAAGAGGCCATAGATGATCGAGGGGATGCCGGTCAGCGTCTCCGAAGTCACGCGCACCACCCGGACCAGGCGGCTGGCGCTATGGGCGTACTCGGTCATGTAGATCGCACCGTACACGCCGATGGGCACCGCGATGAAGAGGGACAGGAATGTCATCGAGATCGTGTTGATCAGCGCGGGCATCATCGAGGCGTTGTTTGTGTTGTATTCCCACGCGAACAGGCTCAAGTTGAGGTTGGGGATACCCCGGACCAGGATGTAGACCACGAGGCTTAAGAATACGATCCCGGTGAAGCCCGCGCCCAGGAAAACCAGTCCGCGCAGGATCAGCGCGTTTCGTTTGGATTTTGTCATTTGGCCGACCTCCGTTTGATCACCGAAAGCAGGAGGTTGATCATCAGGATGAACACGAACAGCACCACGCCGGTGGCGATCAGCGCCTCCCGGTGCAGCTCCGCCGCGTAGCCCATCTCCAGGGCGATGTTGCTGGTCAGCGTGCGCACGCCTTTCAAAAGGCCCGCGGGCATCCGCGCCTGGTTGCCGGAAACCATCATGACCGCCATCGCCTCGCCGATGGCGCGGCCGATGGCCAGCACGATGCTCGCCATCACGCCCGACTTCGCAGCAGGGAGGACCACCTTAAACACCGTGCGCTCGTGGGTCGCGCCCAGCGCCAGCGCGCCCTCATAATAGCTGGAAGGCACGGCGTTGAGGGCCGCCTCCGACAGCGAGATTACGGTTGGAAGGACCATCATGCCCAGCAGCACGCTGGCCGCCAGGATGCTGGAGCCGCTGCCGCCGAAGAACTCCCTTATCAGGGGCACCAACACCACCAAGCCGAAAAAGCCGTATACCACCGAGGGAACGCCTGCAAGGAGCGAAACCGCGGGCTTCAGCGTCTTCACCGTCTTCGGCTTTACGAAGCGGGAAAGGAAGATCGCGGTCAGGATTCCCGGCGGCACCCCGACGACGATCGCGCCGGCGGTCACATAAAGGCTGCCCATAATCATCGGCAGTACGCCGTAGATGTCGTTGCCTGGCTTCCATTTCTGCCCGGTCAGAAAGTTAAGTACGCCGATCTTTAGCATCGGCGGCACGCCGTTTGCGAAGATGAACAGGCAGATCAGCGCCACCGCCAATACAGACACGCTGGCTGCGACGGCAAAAAGCGCCTGTGCGGCGCGCTCTTTGAATCGCGGGCGAAATCCGCGGGGCGGCTTTCGTCCGCCAGGGCGCGGGCCGGTTTTCTCAAACGCCTGCGGGCGTTTGCGGGCGCAAACCGGTTCGGGTAGGCTTTCGCCTTCGCTTGCGCTTTGGGCAAAAGCCAAATCCGCCGTACACGCCGCCGGATTTGTTTGAACGTGGAAAGGGCCTCGGCCCTCTCCACCCTCTCCCGGGGTGCGCGGTGGTTCCATTTCACGTTTTACTCCCCTTCCGCCCCCGGCGAGCGGGGCGGAAGGGGAGGCTTTTTTAAGCCCCGTATTAGCCATTGATGGCGCTCCAGTCGGTGACTTCGCCGGTGTAGATCTGGCGGACCTGCTCGGCGGTGAGGCTCTCGACCGCGTTCTCCTTGTTGACGATCACGGCGATGCCGTCCATGCAGATGGCGATCGCGCTCAGGCCAGCGGCGGTTTCGGTATCCTTCAGGGCGCGGGAAGCCATGCCGATGTCGCAGATGCCATCGATGGTGGATTGGACGCCGGTGGTGGAGTCGCTCATCTGCACTTCGATTTCCGCGTTGGGGTTGACGGCCTTGTAGGCCTCGGCCAGCTTCTCCATGACCGGGGTCACGGAGGAGGAACCGGCGACGACGACCTTGCCCGCGATGGTGCTGCCGGCGAAGGCCGCGGCGTCGCTGACGGAGACGTAGCCGCTATCGGTGACGACCTTCTGGCCGTCCGCGCTCATGATGAAGTCCACGAACGCCTTGGCCGCGTCGCCCGCCTTGGCGGAGAGCATGATGTTGAAGGGACGCGCGATCTTGTAGCTGCCGTCCTTGACGCCGTCCGCGGAGGGGGCAACGCCATCGATGGCAACCGCCTTGACGGTGTCGTTCAGGGAGCCCAGCGATACGTAGCCGATGGCGGCCGGGTTGCCCGCGACGGAGGTCATCGCGACCTGGGTGCTGTTGGTGATCTCGGCGTCCTCAGTGGTCATGTCAACCTTCTTGCCGTCCGCGTCCTTGACTTCGACCTTGAACAGTTCGATGAACGCGCCGCGGGTGCCGGAGCCTTCCTCGCGGGACACGACGGTGATTTCGCCTTCGGCCAGCGCCTGGATGGACAGGCCCAGCGCGAGCACCAGCGCCAGGGCGATCAGGGTGATTTTCTTCATGATGATTCTCCTTCATTTTTGTTTGATGACTTTTTCGTACAATGCAAGTGTACAATCCGACTGTACAAAATAAATACCGGAAATATCAGAAGAAAGTTAAATCGGAGGCGGCATGCGGAAGTTGCGTCCGACGGGGCATCATGATAGAATTGGAAGGGGAGGCGGGGTAGATGATCTATACGGCGCTTACAAAGAAGGCGCTTCAAATCGCGTTTGACGCCCACAAGGACCAGCTGGACCGGGCGGGCGCGCCCTATGTGTTCCATCCGTTTCATTTGGCGGAGCAGATGCCCGACGAGCTTTCGGTTGCGGCGGCGCTTCTGCACGACGTGGTGGAGGACACGGGCATCGCCTTCGACGCGCTCGCGGCGCAGGGGATCTCTATGGAAGTGATCGACATCCTGAGGCTTTTGACCCACGACCCGGCCATGCCCTACATGGAGTACGTTCAAAAGATCAAAGACAGCGGCAACCCACGCGCCATCCGGATCAAACTCGCCGACCTGAACCACAACGCGGACCCCTCTCGCCTCAATGAGGTGACGCCGGAGGACCTCAAGCGGTTTCAGAAGTATGACGCTGCGCGGCGGCTGCTGGAGAGCTAAAGCGGTTTTGCGCTCCGCGCCTCCGTCCCTGTCTTTGCGCTGAAGATCGCAGGGGATTTCAACACAACGTTTGACAACAAACGCCACGCGCGTACATGTCCCGCCGCGCCCCGTTGTGGTATCATGGAGCAGGGCGATTGTTTTGTTGTCTTCCGGAGGTTTGGAGGGCCGCAGCCCTCCATGTCGATCATAAGTACCGGCTTTGCCGGTGCTTATGGATTCCCCCAAAGGGCGCGCTTGCCCGCCCGACGGGGAATCAAATCCTGCTGTCCGGATTGCGCCCGAAAATTCTCGCAAGAATTTTAGCAAGCCGCCCCGTTCCTTCGCAATCGCTTGCGACGAAGTCGAAAGTGATTGCCCAATCATGCGCGGGAGGCGTTTTTATGCGATACGGCTATTTTGACAACGGGGCCAGGGAATATGTGATCGACCGGGTGGATGTGCCCGTATCCTGGACCAACTATATCGGCACCGAGCGGATGGGCGGCGTGTTCAACCACACGGCGGGCGGCTACTGCTGGCTGGACTCGCCGGAGTACCACCGCATCACCCGCTTCCGCCCCAACGGCGTGCCCATGGACCGCCCCGGCCACTACGTGTACCTCCGGGACGCGGAGACGGGCAAGTACTGGTCGGTCAGCTGGCAGCCGGTGGGCGTGCCGCTGGACGAGGCAAAGTACGCCTGCCGCCACGGACTCAGCTATTCCCGCTACCTCTGCGAATACGAGGGCATTTCCGCCTCCCAGACCGTCTTCATCCCCCGCGGGGACGAGGTGGTGCTGTGGGACGTGAAAATCAAGAACGACTCCGGCAAAGCCCGGGCGCTGGACCTTTTCGGCTACGTGGAGTTCTCCTTCCATCACATCGCCATGGACAACCAGAACTTCCAGATGAGCCTGTACGCCGCCGGGTCCCGCTACGAGGACGGCGCGGTGGAGTACGAGCTGCATTATGAAGAGGACAGCTTCCAGTTCTTCACGATGAATGAAATGCCGGACGGCTTCGACAGCCTGAGGGACGCCTTCACCGGCCCCTACCGCACCGAGACGAATCCCATCGGCGTGGAAACCGGCCATCTCTCCGGCAGCTTTGAAAAGACCGGCAACCACTGCGGCGCGCTGCAAAAGCGGCTGACGCTGGAGCCGGGGGAGGAAATCCGGCTGATCTTCATCCTGGGCCAGGGTAGCGCGAAAGCGGCACGCTTGGCCCGCGAGAAGTACACTTTTGAAGCGGTGGACGATTCTTTCCGGGCGCTCGCCGCGTTCTGGGAGGGGAAGCTCTCCCGCCTGCAGGTCAACACCCCCTATCAGGACATGAACACCAGCCTCAACCTCTGGAACCTCTACCAGAGCGAGGTCAACGTGATGTTCTCCCGCTTCGCCTCCTTCATCGAAGTCGGCGGGCGCACCGGCCTCGGCTACCGCGACACCGCGCAGGACGCCATGTGCGTCCCCCACTCGAACCCGGAGATGTGCAAAAAGCGCATCACGCAGTTACTGCACGGGCAGGTGCGGGAGGGCTACGGGCTGCACCTGTTCGACCCCAAGTGGTTTGAGGCGAACAAGCAGCAGTCCTTCAAATCCCCCACCGTGGTGCCCACGCCCGACAAGGCAGCCATGATCCATGGACTCAAGGACACCTGCGCCGACGACGCGCTGTGGCTGGTCGCGGCCATCTGCGAATACGTGCGCGAGACCGGGGAATTCGACTTCTTCCACGAAGTCATTCCTTACGCCGACGGCGGGCAGGACACCGTGTACGACCACATGAAGAAGATCCTGGATTTTACCGCAAACCAGCTGGGCGCGCACGGCATCGCCAAGGGTTTGCGCGCCGACTGGAACGACTGCCTGAACCTGGGCGGCGGCGAGAGCGCGATGGTGGCGTTTCTGCACCTGTGGGCGCTGAATCACTTCCTGTCGGCGGCCCAGTGGCTTGGGCGCGCCAATGATGTCAAGCACTACGCCGCCATGCGCGACAAGATGGCGCTTGGCTGCCAGAAGGTGCTCTGGAACGGCAAGTGGTTCATCCGGGGCATCACCGGGCGCGGCGAGCCCATCGGGGACATCCACTCCAAGGAAGGCAAGGTGCACCTGGAGTCGAATGCCTGGGCGGTGATCTCCGGGGCGATCTCGCAGGCGCAGGGCGAAAGCGCCATGGACGCGGTGATGGAATCCCTCTATACGCCCTTCGGCCTCATGCTCAACGCCCCTTCTTTCCAGACGCCGGACGATTCCGTCGGCTTCGTCACCCGCGTCTACCCCGGCGTCAAGGAAAACGGCGCGATCTTCTCCCATCCCAACCCCTGGGCCTGGGTGGCGGAAGCCATGCTGGGCCGGGGCGACGACGCGATGAAGCTCTACGAGGCGCTCTTGCCCGTGCGCCAGAACGACCTGATTGAAATCCGGCAGAGCGAGCCCTACGCCTACTGCCAGTTCGTCATGGGCGCGGAGCACACCGCCCACGGCCGGGCGCGCCACCCGTGGATGACCGGCAGCGCGGGCTGGGCCTACTACGCCGCCACCCGTTTTATGCTGGGCATCCGGCCCGAGTGGGACGGCCTGACGGTGGACCCCTCAATCCCCGCCGCCTGGGACGGTTTCTCCGCCGTCCGGGTGTTCCGCGGCGCGACCTATCATATCGTAGTGAAGAATCCCGAGCACGTCCAGAAGGGCGTGGCGAAAATTCTGGTGGACGGCGCGGAGGCGGCGCGCGTTCCGCTGTTCCCGGCGGGAACGTCGCACACCGTGGAAGTCTTGATGGGATTCAAAGGGAGTGAGACCGCATGATCGCATTCGGGACGGGCGGCTGGCGGGCGATCATTGGCGAGGAGTTCACCAAGGAGAACGTGCAGAAGCTCTCGCTCGCGGTGGCGCGGCGCATGAAGGCGGAGGGCGTGGACAGGCGGGGCATCGCCATCGGCTTTGACCGGCGCTTCCTCTCGCGGGAGGCGGCACGCTGGGCGGCGGAGGTGATGGCGGCGCAGGGTGTGCACACCCACTTCATCGCGCGGGAAGCGCCGACGCCGCTCATCATGTACACGGTCCGGTCGATGGGCCTGGCCTACGGCATGGCGGTGACCGCCAGCCACAATCCGGCGCTCTACAACGGCATCAAGCTCTTCACCCGCGGCGGGCGGGACGCCTCGCTGGAGGTCACCGAGCCGCTGGGCGAGGCGGCGAGCGCCATTGCCCGGGAGGACGTCCGCGCCATCCGCTACGAGGAGGCGCTGGAAAGGGGCCTCGTGACCGAGATCGCCCCGGAAAACGGGTATCTGGACACCATCATCAAAACCCTGGACATGGACGCCATCCGCAGGCGCAACCTTCGGATCGTGCTGGACCCGATGTACGGCGTCAGCCGCACGTCGCTGCAGACCATCCTTTTGACCGCCCGCTGTGACGTGGACGTGATCCACGAGCGGCACGACGCGCTGTTCGGAGGCCGCCTGCCCTCGCCCAACGTGGAGACGCTGGGGGCGCTTCGGGCGGCGGTGGTGGAGAGCCGCGCGGACATCGGCATCGCCACCGACGGCGACGCCGACCGCATCGGCGTGATCGACGACACAGGCCGCTTCATCCACCCCAACGAAATCCTGGTGCTTCTATATTATTACCTGCTCAAGTACAAGGGCTGGCGCGGGCCGGTGGTGCGAAACCTCGCGACCACGCATCTATTGGACAAAGTGGCCGCCGCCTTCGGCGAAACCTGCTACGAGGTGCCGGTGGGCTTCAAGCACATCTCCTCCGCCATGGAACTCCACGGCGCGATCATCGGCGGCGAATCCTCCGGCGGCCTCGCGGTCCGGGGCCACATCCCCGGCAAGGACGGCATCCAGGCGGCGGCGCTCCTGGTCGAGATGATGGCGGTCACCGGCGAACCGCTCAGCGCGCTCACAGGCAGGATTTACCGCGAGTTTGGCGAAGCGTATATGGCGGAGTACGACTGGCCCTTCCACCCGGAGGAGCGCGCGTTCCTCACGCGCCTTTTAATGGAAGAAAAGGCGCTGCCGGAATTCCCGGAGGAAGTTTTGAACGTCTCCTACATGGACGGCGTCAAAGTAAAGTTCCGGGACGGCTGGCTGATCATCCGCTTCAGCGGCACGGAGCCGCGATTGAGGGTTTTCTGCGAAATGCCCACGCGGCTCCGCGCGGAGAAGCTGTGCCTGGCCGCCGCGCAGTTCCTGGGGCTGAAGATTTAATACCAATCCGCAACATTCTTTCATCGTCGCGCCGGATCTTTTCGCCCCTGGCGTTGTCGCTCTCCGCTAAATAGCGCTGCTACGCCTGCGCTGCGGCTCCTAGCCAGGAACAAAATGTTCGTCGCTTTGGATGAAATAATATTCCGTATTGGTATAAACAAAAGGCAAAAGGCGGGGATGTGGATGTGGGGGAAGATGAGGGCGAGCCTGACGTCGCTGCGCCTTCGCATCCTCGCGATCGTGCTGCTCTGCTGGCTCGTGCCCGCGCTGCTTCTGGGCGGCTACATGGGCGGCGTGATCTTTGACGCGCTGCAGCAAAAGACCGAGGCCGCGCTGACCGAGAGCGCCGGACATGCGCAGACGCTGACCGTGCAGGCCATCCGCCGCGCCATCACCCAGGCCAAGGACGTCACCTACGACGGCGAACTGTCCACCACCTACGCCGATTACGCGGCGGGCCGGTTGAACTACGACAGTTTTTACCGCATCAGCCGCAATTACCTTGAGCGCAAGTACGGGCGGGACCCGATGTTCGTGTTCGCGGCCTATTATCCCGTGAATGAGCCGGACCGGCTCATGTACACCGTGGCCGGATACAATTCGGCGCTCGCCTTCCAGCGTGATTATCAGGAGAAGGCGCTCAGGCTGGGCGAATTTTTGAGCACCCGCTGCACCTTCGCGGGCTGGGGCGACGGCCTCTACCTGGTCCGAAACCTCTACAACCTGCGCATGGAGCGCTACGGCATGCTGGTGCTTGAGATCAACAAGGCGCAGCTCTTCGGCCCCCTGAACGACGCCGGGGCCAAATGGGGCGCTTCCCTCGACATCCATCTGGACGGTTTTGAAACCGACCCGAAACAGCCGGTCCAGTGGGACAGAGAGCCAGACGGCCTCTCCGAACGCGCGGAGAACCTCTCCGTCGTGCAGCGCCACAGCGAGTGGGATTTTTCGCTCTTCACCCGCGTACAGGTGGCGAAGGCCGAGGTCTACCGGCAGATGACGCTATTTCGCCGGCTCCTCATCGGGATGGTGCTCGCCATCCTGCCCATCGGGATTTTCATCACCTGGTTTGTGCAAAAGCGGATCGCGCGGCCCATCGCCATCCTGGCAAGTGCCTCCCGGCGCATCTCGTCAGGGGAGCTGGGCGTCACCGTGCCGATGCACGGCGCGGATGAATTGGGCCAGCTGGGCGTCGCCTTTTCCAGCATGTCCACGCAGATCCGGCACCTCGTGGACACCGTCTTCAAAGAGCAGCTTGCGGTGAAGGACGCCCGCATCGAGGCCATGCAAGCCCGGGTCAACCCGCACTTTCTGAATAACGCGCTGGAGCTGATCACCTGGCAGGCCCGCCTGGACGGCAGCGAAGCCGTGGCCGCGATGGTGGAGGCGCTGAGCGTTCTGATGAACGCCAGCCTCGACCGGGGCGACCACCGGCTCTGCGCGCTCAGCGAGGAGATCGCAGTGGCCGACGCCTACTTCTACTTCATCCGACTGCGCTTCGGCGACAAGCTGACACTCTGGAAAGACGTGGATTCCTCGCTGGGCAGTTTGACGCTTCCGCGCCTCGTGATTCAGACGCTGCTTGAAAACGCGGTGGAGCACGGCATCGCGCCCGCGGGCGGCGGGCACATCCGCCTCAAGGTGTATAAGGACGAATACTTTCTGCATGTGGAGGTCATCAACGGCGGCCGCCGCCTGACCGCGGAGGACAAGGAGAAGATTGCCCGGATGCTCTCGGACGAGAAGGCGGAGGGACACGTGGGCATCCGAAACGTCAGCCTGCGCCTGCGCCTCATCTACGGCGAGCGCGCCTCCCTCATAATCACCGAGGACGACCGCACCCTCGACACCGTGGCTTCCATCCTGATCCCCTTGGACGAGAGTGAACAAATACCCGCCGCCCCTCCCAACCCGGGGGTTCGGGGGGCCGCAGCACCCGATTGAATAAAGGCAACCGGAGGGCGACCTGCGCGGCCGCAGGTTGCATTCCGCTTCGCGCGCAGGCCCGGCCGCAAGGCTTGCCTTGCAGGGCCTGCGCCGCACCCATGCAATGAAAAGCCGCCCTGCGGATTTTCATTGCGCGCAACAGCGCAACTGGATACAACGAATGACATCCTTAGCCAATGACGGCGCGCGGGCCGATTGTTATAATGAAGTTATCCCGCCCAGGCCCAAGAAAATTGGGCACGGCGGAAATAAGGAGGAGAGCCCATGAAGAAGATCCTGGCCATCCTGCTGGCCCTGGTGCTGATCGGCATCGCCCCCGCATCCCTGGCCGAGGGCGTGACCCTCAAGACCGTCTCCAGCTTCGCCGGCACCGACGCCGCCGCCGCCGACTACGTGGCGCTGCTCGAAGCCTGGGAGAAGGAGACCGGCAACCGCGTGGAAGACGCTTCCGCCACCTCCGACGAAGCCTGGAAGACCGGCGTTCTGAACGACTTCGCCGCCGGCAACGAGGCGGACGTGCTGTTCTACTTCGCCAAGACCGCCGACTCCGCGCCGATCCTGGACAAGGTCGTGCCCATCAGCGAGATCAACGCGGCCTATCCGGAACTCAA
>JAEZHK010000009.1 GCA_023416655.1 Bacillota bacterium | reverse complement strand
ATGTCCATCGACTCCCCGTTATGCGTTATTTCAACTTCCGCGCGCATCGCTTTGGGCGCGGAAAATTTCCCATCCAAATAAAGACATCCGTAAGAGTATAGCACCCCTACGGAAAATAATCAATCATTGGAGGGTTTTGAGCGGGTTATGAAATGTCCGGAAAGCTGGCAAACCGGGGCTCGCGGCCCAGCGACTTCAAAAAGGCGTTCAGAAAGTCTACGGTCGCCATCGCCAGCGTCAAGGTGTTGTCGTTGGGGTGGAAGCCCAGGCGCGGGTATTTCCGGAGCTGCTCGTCCAGGTACAGCGGCACTTCCGAAGCCGACGGGAAGATGAGGCCCAGGGGGCTGACCGCGCCGGGGTTGGTTTGAAGCCTCTCAATCAGCGCCTCGGGGCCGCCGAAGCTGAGCCGGGATGCGCCGATCTGCTTGGAAAAATCCGCGGTGCGGAAGAGCGCGTTCGGCCGCGTCAGGCAGAGCGCGTAGAAGGACTCGTTCCGGGGCGTCAAAAAAAGATTCTTGGGCACCACGCAATGCAGCTTTTCCTGCGCCCACGCGCAGTCTTCGATGGTGTGCACCGGCGGGTGCTCAATAAGGTCATAGGCTACGCCGATCCCGTCCAGATGAGAAAGGATGTCTTCCCGCGCGCTCATCGGTTCCCTCCCGAAAGCCGCAGATCCGCGCCGGTCAGCCGGATCGCGGTGCAAAGGCCCTTGTCGAGAAGCCTCGACATCACCCGCTCGCCGTATCGCGCCATCAGGTCGCCGGGCAGCAGGTTCGTGGCGATCACGGTATGGCGTCGAGCCGCCCCGCGCTCGCCGAGCAGCGTAAACAGGTATTCCACGGTGATGTTGTTGAGAAGCGGTTCCGTGCCCAGGTCGTCGACGAGCAGCAGGTCGCAGTCCACCATCCGGCGGAAAGCCGCGTCCTCCCCCGCCGCGCCGAAGTGGTAGGCGCGCATCGCCTCCAGCATCCGAAACGCGCTGACCGAAAGCGCGGGCAGCCGCCGGGCGCTGACCCGCTCCGCGATGGCCTCGAGCAGGAACGTCTTTCCGAGGCCGCTCTCGCCCACGAGCAGCAGGTTCGGCTTTTCGGTGTCCGGGAAGCGGTCGGCGTAGGCCTCGCAAAGCGCTCGGGCGGAGATCGCCTGCTTTCTCTGCGCTTCATTGGGGTAGACCCCCGCGTCGAATTCCTCAAAGCCGCGCCATTCGCGCTTGAGGCCCGCGCCCTCCATCAAAAGCTCCGCCTCCCGCTTGGCACGGCAGGCGCAGGAGAGCCGGTGGTAGTCGTCCAGCCAGCCGGTATCGCCGCAGTCGGGGCATTCGCAGCGGGTTTCAAGATAATCCTCCGGAAGGCCCAGCGCGGATAACCGCGCCTTGATTTCGCGGCGCAGTTCAAGAACGCCGCTTCGAAGCGCGGCGGACTGCGCCTGAGCCGACTCCGGCCCGGCCATCGCGGCGCGCGCGGCCTCCGCAAACCGCGCGTACAGCGTCCTCCTGAGCCGCCCGATCTCCGGATCGAGCGCCTCGGCCTCAGCTTCCCGCGCATTTCTCGCCCGCTGGGCGTCGGCGCGCTTTTTCTGGTATTCGGCCTCGAGCCGGGCGTTAAGTTCTCCCCGCGTCATGGCTTCTCCCCGTCCTTAATGCCATCCATCAGGCCGTTCAGGAACTGGCTGTCGTAATCCCGCTGGCTGTAGGCCGTCCCCCGGACGCCCGCGCGAACCGCGGGCGACGCCTGCGTCGACGCGCCAAGGGCCGACTTGCGGCTATCAAGCTCCATCGTCGCGTCCTGCACCGTGCGGATGCCCCTCTCCGTCCAGATCTTCAGGTTCTTTTCGATGGCCTTGAGCGGCATCTGCATCTCCCGCGCGCGCGAAGCGGCGAGCAGGATCACCTCGATCGGCTGCGCCTTCAGCCACTCGCCCATCTGCCGCATGTCGGACTCGGAGGGCTTCCGGTCGCGCCCCGCGGCCTCCAGCATCTGCCGGGTCTTCTGCTTCAGCGCGCCCCGCTCCTCGTTGTAGCGGTCGGCGGCTTCGACTGTCCTGACACCCTGTGCCGTGAAGCGCTGCACTTCTTCTTCCAACGCTTCAAACCCATGGCGTCCACGTTTCGAGGCGCGGGCCGCGGCACGGGCGATGACCTCGGGCGCAAATCCGTCCCGAATCCAATTGCGGTAGGTATCCAATTGGGATTTCGGCACAATTTTCGCCTGCGCGCCCAGCTCGTTCATGGCCGTGCGTAGCCCTTCGACCAGCTTCTGTTCCTCGTCGATCCCCTCGGCCACGCGCCCGCCCTCGCTCTTGTGGCGGCGCAGGATGGCGTCGAGGTAGGCAAAGCTGGGGCTGGCGCTGGCGGCGGTCTCCCTGAGCGCGCGCTCGATATCGGCCCGGTCGAGCTTCCATTCGCCCACCCACTTGCGGGCGAGCGAAAGCTCCGCCTCGGTGGGGGCGCGGCGGAAGCTGAGATAATCGCACACGGCCGAGGCCGTCTTGTATTCCATCTGTCCTTTGGAAAGCTCCGCCTCCGCCTTTTCCTGGGTGCGTATGTCCCGCGCGGCCCAATCCACCGCCGTCTTGCCCAGAATCTTGAAGAGGTAAGGTGCGGAGCGGGGCTTCCCGCTGTTCTCCCCCGTCAGCTGTTCCACCGTCCGCCGGGCCATCAAGAGCACCACGTCGGCGGGCAGGTTCAGTTCCTCGACCCATTCCATCGCCTGGGCGAACTGCGCGGGCCGGATCGCGTCGCTCACCGGCAGTTTTTCGATCTCGCGGATGAAGTCGCGATGGCGGTAGGCCGGGTCCTGATCGCCGCCCGCCTGCATGGCGCTGCGCACGTTCAAAAACTCAAAGGAGGGCGGGCTGTCCGACACGCCCTTGAGAAACCCTCTCGATTCCCAATATCTCAGCGCCTCCAGCACCTTTTCGCTCTTCATGCGAAGCGCGCGGGACAGCCCCTCCACCGAGCATTCCGCTTTTTGGCGGCACTGCATCAGCGCATAGAGGTACACCCGCGCCTGGTCGCCCGTGGCGTGCGGCAGATATTCCAATATAAACAGGTTCTCCACCGGCGTCACGTCGTACAGCGCGAAATCGTCCGAACACCTGAGTTCCACCATCCGGAGGCCTCCGTTCCCATCGTCAGCACAGGGTTGTGCCACACTTGTTCACCTATGATAGCACAAACCGCGGGGCCGCGCAATCAATCGAAGACCTCCCAATTTCTTTGACAAGCCGTCCCTCGCACGGTTATAATAGAAGCGTTCAAATAAGTCAAAGGGGCGATATTCATGCGGGATCCGCGCGTTGAGACGCTGGCCAGGAACCTGATCAACCAGTCGGTCAGGCTCCAGCCGGGCGAAAGGGTTTTGATCGAAAACACGGGGTTTGAGCCTCCGCTGGTGACCGCGCTGGTGGAGGAAGCGCAGAAGGCGGGCGGCGTGCCGTTCGTCTGGATCAAGGACGCGGCGGTCAACCGCGCGCTGATCAAGGGGCTATCCGAGGAACAGTCCAAGATCATGGCGGAGACTGAGGCTGCGCTGATGCGGCAGATGCAGGCCTATGTGGGCGTGCGCTCAGGCGTCAACGCCTTTGAAATGAGCGACGTCCCGGCGGACAAGACCGCCATGTTCTCCAAGCTCGTATGGCACCCGGTGCACCAGGAAATCCGCGTTTCCAAGACCAAGTGGGTGGTGCTGCGCTACCCCTCGCCCTCCATGGCGCAGAACGCCGGCATGTCCACCGAGGCCTTTGAGGACTATTTCTTCGATGTGTGCTGCCTGGACTACGAGAAGATGGGTCGCGCGATGGACGCGCTGGTCCGCCGCATGGAATCGACCGACAAGGTCCGCATCGTCGGCCCCGGCACGGACCTTTCCTTCTCCATCAAGGGGCTTCCGGCCATCAAGTGCGCGGGCGAGGCCAACATCCCCGACGGCGAGGTCTACACCGCGCCCGTCAGGGAATCGATCAATGGCACGCTTTCCTACAACGCGCCCTCGCCCCATGACGGCTTCACGTTCGAGAACATCAAACTGACCTTCAAGGACGGCAAGATCATCGAGGCGACCGCCAACGATACCGTCCGCATCAACAAAGTCTTCGACACCGACGAGGGCGCGCGCTACGTGGGCGAATTCGCGCTGGGCGTGAACCCCTACATCACCTTCCCCATGAAGGACATCCTCTTCGACGAGAAGATCGCGGGCTCCTTCCACTTCACGCCGGGCAGCTGCTACGACGAGTGCGACAACGGCAACAAGTCCGCCATCCACTGGGACCTTGTGTGCATCCAGACGCCCCAGTATGGTGGCGGCGAGATCTGGTTTGACG
>JAEZHK010000068.1 GCA_023416655.1 Bacillota bacterium | reverse complement strand
GCAGCGCTATTTCAAGCGGAGAGCGACACAGCGGCGCACGATTCAAATTCCATTTGAATCGTGCGGTCGCGAAGCGACTTGGTTTCCCGCAGGGAAACCAACCCTTGCAGGGGCGAAAAGATCCGCCTCAACGACGCATTTATGTTTGGAATTGGTATAAGGCCCACAGGGTGCCCTCTTTAGTGAGAGCATCCTTTTTTTCTACTGCACGAATGAGTGGTCATGTCTTCACGAATGACACATGATGGAAACCGGTCAGCGCGCGGCTTGGGGATGATTTCCCGCAACCAATACGACATGAATGTAAAAAGACAGCCGAATATTTGACAGTCCGGCTTAATATAGATATAATGTAGAGGGAATATAAGCCAACGACGGAGAAATTCATGAATAGACGGCTGGCCATAACCTGCGCTGCGGCGCTCATTTTCGTGTTCACGGCGATCGGCGCGCAGGCGGCTCCCGTGGTGGAAAGCATTGTGCTCTCCCCCGAGACGAGCACCGTGGACGTGGGCGCGGAACTCCAACTGGACGCCGTTTTGACCCCGACCGATACAGGCGCGGCCATTCAATGGACGAGCAGCCGCCCGCAGTACGCCACCGTCCGAAAGCTGGATGACGATACCTGCGTCATCACCGGCAAGGCGACGGGCCGCACCACCATCACCGCCCGCGCAGGCGGCAAGTCCGTTAGCCGGATCATCACAGTCACCGCGCCGAAGGCCTCCTCCATCAAACTGAATGCTAAGTCCGTCACGCTGAACCCCAGCGGGAGCTATTCGACCTATGTCTTGAGGGCGACGACCACGCCCACATACCACTCGGATTCGATCGTATGGACAACCGACGACGCGGAGAGCGCGATCATCTCCATCGAGCCGTCGCCGGACGGCCTCACATGCCTTGTCACCGCCAAATCCGACGGCAGCGAGGAAAAGACCTGCACCGTCACCGCCACCCTTGCAAAAGCCGGAAAGTCCGCCGCCTGTCAAATCACGGTGACGAAGATCCCGGAAAAGTACGTGCGCGTCCCCACCAGCGCGGTGGTGCCGCTCTACGCCACCCGCACGCTGACCGCGGTGGTCTACCCCACGAACGCCTTCGACAAGACCGTCACCTGGGAACCGGTGAAAAACGATAACGTCGTCGAAATTAAGGACAACGGTGACGGCACCGCGGATTTCACGGGCCGGAAAAGCGGCACGGCGATCTTCCGGGCAAAGACCGCGAACGGGCGTGCGGCGCTTTGCGCGATGACGGTCAAGCTGGTGCGCTATTCCAGCCTGTCGGTCACCCCCTCCAGCAAGACCGTAGAGAAGGGCAAGACCTACGAGATCAAGCTTAAGCGCTCGCCCACCTACGTGTCCTACCCGGACGTCGACGTCACCTCAAGCGATGAGAAAGTGGCGACGGTGGCGCTGACGGATGGCAAGTGGATCGTGACGGGCGCGGGCCGCGGCTACGCCAAAATCTACGTCAAGGCGGACAAAGGCCGCGTCAACCGCACGCTCACCGTGCGGGTGCTGGATTATGAGAACCCCGTCACCGTGACCGTCTCCGCCATCGGCGACGTGATGCTGGGTGGCGACCCGCGCAAGGATTCCTTCACACGGTTTGACAATCTCTGGAACAATTACGGCTCAAGCTACTTCTTCGCGAAGATCAAGAGCGAGCTGAGGGGCGTCGTGTTCGCGAACCTCGAGATCCCGCTGATCGACACGAGCTATAAAATGCAGGGCTCCCGCAGCTACATCTTCCGGGGCAAGACGGCCTACGCGAAGGCGCTCGTGGATGGCAACAGACCGATCATCGACGCGGTGGACCTGGACAACAACCACATCATGGACTACGGCAGCAGGGGCTATTCCAGCACCCGGTCCGCGGTTTCAGGCTGGAACGTCGGCTCCTTCGGCCTGGGCAAGGTCTTTTACAAAACAGCAAACGGCGTCAAGATCGGCTTCGTGGGCTTCAGGCCGGAGAACATCTCCACCGCCCAGGTGAAGTCTACCGTCCGGGCCGTCCAATCCCGCTGTGACGTCGTGATCGCGTCGTTCCATTGGGGGCTTGAACACCGCTACAGCCCGACCGGCCAGCAGATCGCCTACGGCCGCGCGGCGGTCGACGGGGGCGCGGACCTGGTGGTAGGCCATCACTCCCACCTGGTCAGCGGCATCGAGCTGTACAAGGGCAAGCATATCGTCTACGGCCTTGGCACCATCGTCTCCGCCGTCGAGCGTCCGGACGACGTGGACACCTTCATCTACCAGCACACCTTCTCTGTGACCGGCACCTCCGTTTCCAACAATGGGTTTGAAATCGTGCCCGTATTAATGACCGTCAACGGCAAGAACAGCTACAACGACGCGCAGCCGGTCTTTGCTACCGGCGACGACAGAACCAGAATCCGGAACAAGATTGAGAAATACTCCCCCTCCAAGAACCCGTTCTGACTCCGTTGCGCGCTCTTAGCCGCGCCAGACTGTCGATTAACCTCGTAAAGGCTCTCATCGTTCCCGGCGACCCGCGCGCCGGGAATCGGTTTCCGAAGCCAGTGCGAACACTGGTGGAGGAAACAATACCGCATGTCAGTGAGCCGCCCGGAAATTCCGCAGAATTTCATGGCTCACGCAGTCTTCCTCTTTCGCGTTGAAAAGCCGCCCGGCGGATTTTCAACGCTTCGTTTTTTATTGCTGCGCTTGCTTCCGGACGCCAAAAGTTGTATAGTAAACTGAGTGAAGAAACGCCTGCAAGGGCGTCAGCCGGGGAGTGCGATCGACATGAAAAAGGGCATCGCCGTCGCGGGCAACATCATTCTGGACATTTTAAAGCCGCTTTCGGGCTTTCCCGTCCGGCACGAGTTGGTCAACGTGCTGGAAAAGAAGTTCTCGCTGGGCGGCGCGGTGTCCAACGTCGCGCGGGACCTGGCCCGGCTGGACCCGTGCCTCAATGTCCAGGCCATCGGCTCGATCGGGCTGGACGGCGAAGGCGATCTGATCATCAAAGAACTCTCCGCCTACAAAAACATCGACCTTACCTATGTCAAGCGCGAGGGCCAGACCTCGTTTACCGATGTGCTCTACGAGCCGGAGACCAAGGCGCGAACCTTCTTGGTATTCGGCGGCGCGGGCGACGCGTTTGACGTAGAGGACGTGCCGCTGGACGACCTGAACTGCAAAATCCTGCACGCGGGCTACATTCTTCTCTTGCCCGCGCTGGACGCGCCCGACCCGGAATACGGCACCCGCATGGCGCGCCTATTGCACGACGCGCAGGCGCGCGGCATCCTGACCAGCGTGGACGTGGTCAGCGAGGTGGGCGACCGCTACCGCAGCATCGTGCCCCCGGCTCTCCGGTACACGGATTACTTCATCGTCAACGAGATCGAGGCCGGGAAGACCGTGGGCGTGCCGCTGCGCGGCGCGGAGGACAAACTGCTCATCGACCGGATCCCGGAGGTGCTCATGAAGCTCAAGGCGCTGGGCGTGCGCCGCTGGGCGGTGATCCACACGCCGGAGGGCGGCTTCGGCATCGACGAAGTGGGCCGGTACGTGGAGGTCCCCAGCCTCCTGCTGCCCAAGGGCTTCATCGCGGGCACGGTGGGCGCGGGCGACGCATTCTGCGCGGGCGTGCTGCTCGGCGCGCACAACGGCGAGAGCCTGACGGACGCCATCGAGGACGGCATTGCCGCCGCGGCCTGCTCGCTCAGGTCCGCGGGCGCGTCCGAGGGCGTGGCGCCGCTGCCGGAAGCGCGCGCGCTGGCGGCGTCGCTGCCCAGGCAGGGACTGCGGGGGTAATGGAGAGACGCCGTAGGGCTCTGCCCTCCGGACCACCCGCCAGGGGGAATGATTCCCCCTGGACCCCTCACAAAGTATATACAATCAACCATGTCGTTAATACGGGCATTTCGGCTCATTGTCACACGTTGTCCATTCAAATCGTTTCCGGCGACCTGTGCGCCGGAAACGTGTTTCATAGACCAGTGCGCACACTGGTTTATGAAACAATACCGCCTGTCAGTGAGCCGCCCGGAAATTCCGCAGAATTTCAGGCTCGCGCAGACTTCCTCTTTCGCGTTGAAAAGCCGCCCGGCGGATTTTCGACGCCCTGCATAAGCGGGCATTTTCCAAAAACAAAGGAGTGAGCTACACGCATGAACTGGACGGACGACCAGCGAGCGGCGATCATGGCCCGGGGAGAAGACCTGCTGCTCAGCGCGGCGGCAGGCTCCGGCAAGACCACGGTGCTGGTGGAGCGCGTGCTGGCGCTGATCCGCGAGGGCGCGGACGTCGAGCATCTTCTGATCGTCACGTTCACCCGCGCCGCCGCCGCCGACATGCGCCGCAAGCTCACCGAGGAACTGATGGCCCGCGCGGAGGAGGACCCGGGCTTCGCGCCGCAACTGGAAAAGGTCGAGCGGGCGACGGTGGCGACGATCCACTCCTTCTGCTCGGAGTTATTGAAGGACCACTTTGAATCCGCGGGCGTGGACCCGGCGTTTCGCATCCTGGACGACGCGGAACTGAGGCAGTACGAGGCCCAGGCGCTCAGCGAGGCGATGGAGCAGGCCTACGCCGAGGGCGGCGAGGACCTGGAGGCGCTTCTGTACGGCCGCACAGCCAAAGCGGTGGGCAGCCTCGCGCAGGACTTGTACCGGTTCTCGCTGGAAAACCCCGACCCGTCGGGCTGGCTGGAAGCCGCCTGCGATGAGCTGCCGCTGTCGGACGGAAAATTATGGTTTGACGAGCTGGCGGGCGCGGCCAGGGCGACGCTGCGCGACGCCCGCGCAAGCGTGCTCTACGCGCTGACGCTTATCGGCGACCCGGACGGCCCCGCGCCCTACGCCCCGGCGCTCGAAAGCGACCTCGAAGCCATCGAATGCATGCTGTCCGCCCCCGATTACCGGGCGCTGGCGGAGGAGGTCGCGCGCTACAAGGCCAAGTCGCTGGCTTCCCTGCGGAAGATCAGCGGCGAGCGGCAGGCGATTCTGAAGGAGCAGGTGGCGGCGCTGCGGAAGACGATCAAAAAGCTGATCGCGGACGCGCAGAAAATCCTGCTGCCGCCGGAGGAGGCCCTCGGCGACATGCGCGCGCTGGCCCCGGCGCTCAGCGCGCTGGGCGGGATCGCGCAAAGGCTCGGCGCAGAACTGGACGCGCTGAAGGCGGAGAAATCTGCCCTTTCCTACGCGGACCTCGAGCACAGGGCGATCCGCGCTCTGAAGGACGAGCGCGTCGTCGCCTCCCTGCGCGCGCGCTACCGGTACGTGTTCGTGGACGAGTATCAGGACGTCAGCGACGTGCAGGAAGCCATCCTCCGGGCTGTCGCGGCCCCCGGACGGCTGTTCATGGTGGGCGACGTCAAGCAGAGCATCTACCGCTTCCGGCAGGCGGACCCCTCGCTGTTTCTGGAAAAGTACCACCGCTACTCAAAGGGCGAGGGCGGCCTCCTGGTCGCGCTGAAGCAGAACTTCCGATCCCGGGAGACGGTGCTCGACCTGGTCAATCGGGTGTTCGAACGGGTGATGACCGGCGGCGACGCCGAAATCGAGTACGACGACGCCGCGCGCCTCAGGCCCGGCGCGCGCTTTGAGGGCGGCGACCTGCCCGTCGAACTGCACATTCTGGAGCGGCCGGACGCCGAGGCGGCGGAGAGCGAAGAGGCAGAGTTGACTGCGGGCGAGCGGGAGGGCCAGACCATCGCCGCGCGCATCTTAAAGCTCGTCGGCACGCCCACCTTCGACGCGCGTAAGGGCTGCGAGCGCCCGCTGGAATACCGGGACTTCGTGGTGCTGGTGCGAACTCGCGCCGCCATCCAGCCGGTGGAGAGCATGCTGACCCAGGCGGGCATCCCGGTGTACGCGGACGTGGCGGGCGGCTACTTCGACGCGGTGGAAGTGGAACTGGCGCTGGCGCTGCTGCGGGTAATCGAAAACCGGCGGCGGGACCTGGAGCTCATGGCCGCGCTGCGCGCCCCCTTCGGAGGGCTGACCTCCACGGACCTCGCGGACATCCGGAAAGCCCGGCCCGGCGGCACGTTCCGGGAGGCGATGCTGGAGCGGATGCGGTCGGGCGACGCGCTGGCCGTGAAGCTCCAGGCCTTTGAGGAAAAGCTGGACCGCTGGCGCGCGCTGTCCCGCGTGCTGCCGCTGGGCCGCTTCACCGACCTCGTGCTCCGGGAGAGCGGCGCCTATGCCTACGCGGGCGGCATGCCGGGCGGCGGCGCGCGGCAGGCCAATCTGGACCTATTGTGCGACTACGCCAGTGGCTACGAAGGGGTGCAGGGCGGCGCGCTGAACGGGTTTTTGAGCTACGTGAAGGCGCTGAGAAAGGTCGGTGACGACATGGGCGCGGCCCACTCGCTGGGCGAGGAGGATCAGGTCGTCCGGATCATGACCATCCACAAGAGCAAGGGGCTGGAATTCCCGGTGGTCATCGCCGCCCAGATGGGCAGGCGGCTGAACGCCGCGGGGAACCGGGGCGAATTCCTGGCCCACCGGGCACTGGGCGCGGGGCTGCGCCTGAACGACCAAACCTTGGGTTCCTGCCGGGAGACGCTGGCGCAGGCCGCCATCAAGGCCCGGCTCGCCCGCGAGGACTACAATGAGGAAATGCGCATCCTGTACGTGCTGCTGACCCGCGCCATCGACCGGCTGATTCTGGTGGGCCGGGTTTCGGGCGCGGACGCCCGCGCGCGCTTCGAGCTGTGCGGCGAGGCGGGCCTCCGCCCCATGAACTACCTCGAAGCCGTGGAGCCCGCCGCCAGGGCGATGGGGAGCGCGTGTGAGATCGTCTGGCACGGCATGGAAACCCTCGAGGAGGCCCTGGAAGCCCCGGAAAGCGTAGAGTCGCCGGAGGCGGACGACGGGGCGCTACGGGCGGCCATCCTGTGGCGTTACCCCTACGAGGAGCGGGTGATGCTGCCGCTGAAGCTGACGGTCTCCGGCCTCGTGCGGGAGGAGACCGGCCCGCGCGCGCTGCCGCCCTTGGGCAGGCGGCCCCTCTTCATGACGGAAGAAGGCCCGAGGGCGAGCGAATACGGCACCCTGACCCACAATGCGCTGATGGCGCTGGACCTCGCCGCCTTACGCGGCCTGAGAGGCCCCGCGTTGACCGATGAACTCGCGCGGCAGATCGCGTCCCTGAAGGCGTCCGGCAGGCTCTACGGCGACTTGGAGCCGGGCCTCCTCGCCCATTTCTTCGAGGGCGCGACCGGAAAACGGCTGCTTCAGTCCCCCCGCGTCGAGCGCGAGTGGCCCTTCAACCTCCGGGTGGACTCGAGGGGCGAGCGCCTCTTGGTGCAGGGCGTGATCGACTGCTGCTTCCTGGAGGGCAATGAGTGGGTGCTCCTGGACTACAAGACCGACCGCGCGGAAGACCCTGCCGCCCTTGTGGAGCGCTATCGCCCGCAGATCGGTTGGTACGCCAAGGCCCTCGCAGAAATCACCGGTATTCCGGTGCGCGAAAAACTGATCTGCCTGCTCCGCGCGGGTTTGGAGCTGGACGCCGGTTGACGGTTAAAGGCCGCGTCCATAATAAAGGCCTGTATGAAGTCTGTTGTAACGAAAGAACCTTGGGAGGGATTGTGTGGCGGAGGAAAAGACGCTGTGCGTCATGGGGACGTTTGACGCGGAGGCGGAAAGCCGGTTCGAGGCGATCAAGGCGAAGATTCGCGCGTCCGGCTGCGAGGCGGACGCTCAACCGGCCCACCTCACCTTCGGCATCTACTCCGGTGTCGGCCGGGCGGAGATGGCCCGCTTCATCGGGGACGTAGCCAAAGGCCTGAGCAAAACGCGGCTGTTCTTTGGACACGTCGGCGTTTTTCCCGAGTCGGAGGTGCTCTTCGCCGCGCCCAGTGTCACGCAGGAGCTCTTGGACATGCACGCGAAGATCCACGCCCGCTACGACGAAAACTGTTTTGACAAAGACTGCCTCTACTCGCTGCGCGACAATAAGTGGATCCCCCACATCACGCTGGCGATGCCCCAGGACTGCCCGGCGCAGGACGTGCTGGCCGTCATCCTGGACGGGTTTGCGCCGTTTGAAGGCGAGATCACCCACATCCGCATTACGGAGCAGGAGCCGCTGGTGGAAGTCGCCTCGTTTGCGCTCTCCTAGCACCCATCGCGCCGAACGCTGCGCGCGGATCGACCGCTCTAGCAAAACCTACGCCGAAATCACCGGCATCCCGGCCCCGCCCCGGCGGAGCTGGAACCCAAGGTATAAAAAGTCGGGCATCCACGGGGTGGACGCCCGGCCTTTTCATCATGAACCGCCGACCATGGCATTTCAGGGTTTTGTTCTCACCTTGAAACCCTCGGACAGGAGGGTTACCCCGGCTTTGACCACATATCCCCGGACAGTGTACAGTGTATTGGCCGAGAGGCCGCTAATCGTCATGTTAAAGGTGGCGCCCGACACGTCCCCGAACCTGACGGAGCTCTTTACGAGGCTCCCGCCTTCCCGCTGCCAGGAAAGCCCGTAATCCGTAAGGCCTTCCCCGAAGGTATTGTTAATGAGCAGCGACAGGGTGATTGTCTTGTCCGTGACACCGCTGTATACCGCCTTCATGCCCACGCTGGCGGGGACGGCTTGCGTTGTGGGCGCGGGAAGCGCCTCATAATCGGTCGGCGGATCGGTAGGCGTCGTATCGGCGGTGATTGTCACGGTATCGCCCACGTACTCAACCGATGCGCTGCGGCTGTCCCTGACGGTCACTTCGATGTAGTACGTGCCCGCAACCGTAGCCTCACACGAATAGTGATTGTCCGCGCTGCTGAGGACGAGGTCGCTGAAGTTACCGTTTCTATACAGACTGTAGGAATAGCTGGGCGTCCCGACCGCCCCTGAGACGATGGTTTCCCAACGGATGGTATCGCCGACCTTCGATGCGCCGTTCACTTCCATGCAGCTCACCACCGTCAAAGGCCTCGGCGTGGGCGTAGGGCTCGGTGCAGGCGTTGTACCTGCAGCGGTGATTGTCACGGTATCGCCCACGTACTCAACCTCACTATAGCGGCTGTCTCTGACGGTCACCTTGATGTAGTACGTGCCCGCGGACGTGGCCTGATACGAATAATGATTGTCCGCGCTGCCGAGGACGAGGTCGCTGAAGTAACCGTTCATATACAGACTGTATGTATAGCTGGGCTGCCCGACCGCCCCCGAGACGGTGGTTTCCCACCGGATGGTATCGCCGACCTTCGATGCGCCGTTCACTTCCCTGCAGCTTACCACCGATAGAGGCCTCGGCGTGGGCGTAGGTGTGGGTCTCGGTGTGGGCGTGGGCGTGGGCCTCGGCGTGGGTGTCGGAGTAGGCGTGGGTGTGGGCATCGGCTTGGGCGTGGGTGTCGGCGTGGGCTTGGGCGTCGGCGTCGGCTTGGGTGTGGGTGTCGGAGTAGGCG
>JAEZHK010000133.1 GCA_023416655.1 Bacillota bacterium | reverse complement strand
GGAGTGGGTTCCGGGGTGGGGACCGGTGTAGGATCGGGAGTGGGGACCGGTGTAGGATCGGGAGTGGGAACCGGGGTAGGATCGGGAGTGGGGACCGGGGTGGGCTCCGGAGTGGGGACCGGGGTGGGCTCCGGAGTGGGAACCGGGGTAGGATCCGGAGTGGGGACCGGGGTAGGCTCCGGAGTGGGGACCGGGGTAGGATCAGGAGTGGGAACCGGGGTCACTACCGGGGTGGGCGTCGGGGTGTGCGTAGGCTTCGGAGTGTAAGTGGGCTTCGGGGTGTGCGTAGGCTTCGGGGTGTAGGTGGGCTTTGGGGTGTGCGTAGGTTTTGGGGTGTTTGTGGGCTTTGGGGTGTTCGTTGGCCTTGGGGTGTACGTTGGCCTTGGGGTATTCCAGCCGTCGTGATTGCCGCCTGTCTTATTCTGGAGTGACGCTCCGGCGATCGAATTGTCGCCGTTCGCCAGAGCGCTTTCAACCAACCGGCTGCTGGTCAACAAGACCGCAAGCACCAGCATCAGAGAGAACGTAGCCCTGAGCATCGCTTTCATGAGAATCCTCCTCGTGTATCGCCTCGTTTGCGAAGCAATATTTATGATAGTCCAATGGTAAAAGTAGGGAATAGCTATAACTAACTATCACGCATTTGGCCGGACTTCAAACTACGCGGATGTAAATATTTGGAGGAATTTATACCGATCAGATGGCGCGCGAAAGCGCGGATTGGAGGCGCGAATGAACAGGTACGAAAAGCGGTCGATGGAAAACTACGACAAGGTCGCGGACCTCTACGACGATTCGCCGGAGGGCAGGTTCACCCTGAAGTTCAACCGGCTCCTCAAAGGCGCGGTGGAAGTTCCCGACGGGGGACGCCTCCTCGACGTCGCCTGCGGGAGCGGCAGGCTTCTCAAAATGCTGGCGGCGGAGCGCCGCTTTCAAGGGTACGGCGTCGACATCTCCGGAAAGATGGTCGAAAGCGCCGCGCGCCTTATCCCAACGATGGCCTTTCATCGCGCGCCCTGCGACGCGCTGCCGTTCGACGACGGTTTTTTCGACGATGTGACGGTGTGCGCGGCGTATCACCACTTTCCGGACCCCGCGGCGTTTGTCCGGGAGGCCTTCCGCGTGCTGAAGCCGGGCGGAAGGCTGTACATCGCGGAAATCTACTATCCGGCGTTTGCCCGGGCCCTCTTCAACCCCATCCTCCGGCTCTCGCCCGCCGGGGACGTCCGGTTCTACGCGCCGGAGGAAATTTCGGCGCTCCTCAGGGGCGCGGGTTTTACCGCCGCGGCCGTCAAAATCGCGGGCAACGCGCAGATTGTGAGCGGCCGGAAGGGCTGAAGGGATGGCATGCCGCGTATGCAGCGCATCGGGCCGGTACGGTGGCCATACCTCACCATCGGTGGGACTTCGCTTTCCCGGCGCCGCCGTATTGAATTCCAGCGGGGTGGCGGACTTGCTTTCCGGCGCGCGGCGTATGATCAATACCGGCGCGAGATCGCGGATTCCCATTGTCCCGGCGATATTTCAGAAGGGAAATTTTTGGGTATAGTATTCATGAAACCATGACGGCAGGCACGGGCGTTTGCGTAAATCGGCAATGAGGAGGAATTCAGATGAACCTGACACGGGACGAATTGCTGGCTCTGGTCGAAGGTGGGGCGTTCGAGCTCTACGGGCAGCCCAAATGGACATTCGGCAAGAATACCTGCAATACCTACGAAGTCTTCGCGGAGGTTCTCCACCTGCCCGGCGGGGAGACGGTGCCCGGCTACGGCTATGTGCAGAAGGTTGTGGCCGACGACGCGTCCTGCAGGGTCTTTCTGAAGTGGTTCCTGAACGGCGCGCTGTCCATGATCCGCCGGTTGATCGACCAGATCGGATGCGATCTGATCGTCGCGATCAACGTGTGGCCCCACGCGGTCAACTGCCCGGAGTTTGTCGATCTGGTGAAGCAGGAGCTGGACGCGCACAACCTGGCCCCGCGCAACCTGGAGCTTGAGCTGACGGAAGTGGAGAAGCTGAACGCGAAGGGGGTTGAAAACCTCGTCACGCTGAAGGCGATGGGCGCGAAGCTGCTCTACGACAATTTCGGCATCGGCACCAACAGCCTCTTTTTGCTCTCCCGCCTGCCCTTTGACGGGATCAAGCTCGCCCGGTGCTTTTCCGGCAGCGTACCCGACGACGAGAAAATGATCAGGATCCTCGTGTCCATCGCGCACCTGGCGGATACGCTCCAATTGACCATCTGCGCCAAGGGCATTGAAAACGGCGATCAGTTGGAGTTCTTCGAGCACCTCGGCTTCTTCAAGGGACAGGGGTATATGATCGGGCCGCCGATGGCGGAGAAGAAGCTGCATGATTTCATCCTGCAGTACGCCAAAAAGGACGGAGCGTGACATAACCCGGCAGGGCTGCCCGCTCGCAACCATCCCTTGGCATTGAGCGCGTTGGATACAGCGTGCCGAAGCAGCCCGTTTCCTTTTCATTCCGCATGACGGATTCAGGCCGATCGCGAAAGCCATCGGCCTGTTTCTTTGCGGTATGCCCCCGATTTTATAACAGATCTAGTATAACAGTTTACCGAATCAGCCGCTATAATGGGAGTATGGAACAGAAAATGCCGAGGCGTATTCTGCAATTTCCATGATTTTGAACTTTTCTTTCGAAAGGGGGCGCCGTGATTGTCAAGGGCAAAAAAATCGACCCGCATGCAGAAAAGCCTCTCCGAGCGGCTGGCGCCCGCTGTGTTCCTCTCGCCCGCGTGCATCCTGCTGGTGCTGATCTCGATCGTGCCCATCGGCTATTCGCTCTACATCAGCTTTTTGAAGTACAACCTGGCCAAGCCCGTCAGCACGATCCGGTTTTACGAGTTCAAGAACTACCTCAAGATCCTCACCAACCAGCAGTTCTTGGATTCGGTGGTCTGGACGCTGACCTTCGCGGCGGTGAGCCTGATCGCCGAGGTGCTTCTGGGCATGGTGCTCGCCGTGATGCTCAACAGCGACCGCACCAAGCGCTTCAGCGTGCCCTTCAAGACGCTCCTCATCATCCCGATGATGATCGCCCCCGTGGTCTCGGCCACCATCTGGAAGCTGATGTTCTACCCGGCCTACGGCGTCGTCAACTGCACGCTGACGCTGATGGGGCTTCCCCAGATCAACTGGCTGGGCGAGGTTTTCTGGGCGAGGGTCGCGGTGATCGTCGTGGAGGTCTGGTGCGCGACGCCTTTCTGCGCGCTGGTCTTCCAGGCGGCGCTCAAGACGGTCTCCACCGAAATGCTGGAGGCGGCGACGGTGGACGGGGCCTCCGCCTGGCGGACGTACTTCGCCATCACCCTCCCCACCATCCGGAACTTTGTGGCGCTGGTGGTGACCATCCGCCTAAGCGACGCGCTTCGCGCCTTTGATGCGGTCATGCAGCTGACCAATGGCGCGCCCGGCGTGTCCACCGAGACCATCGGGACCACCATCTACAAGACCGCCTTCCGCTACAACGACGTCGGGCAGGGTTCCGCCGGCGCGTTCATCTTCTTTGCCATCGTATCGGTCGTGGCGCTGCTCGCCATGAACCTCATGCGGCGGCAGGAATCCTGAGACCGGCTGAAAGGAGGGGTTCCAATGAGCGGCAAAACCGCCGCGCGCAACGCGCGCATCGCCATGTTCGTGCTTCTTGCCATCCTGACGCTGGGCTTCCTCTTTCCGATTTACTGGGCGGTCACCATGTCCTTCAAGGAAAAGGCGGACATCCTGGTGACGGTGCCGCACTACTTCCCCCAGCGTTTCACGCTGACGAACTACCTGGAGATCTTTAGAAAATCCAGCTACGGCATCTTCGCCTGGAACAGCATCAAGCTGGCCGTGGTCACCACCGCGCTGTGCGTATTCGTCGCGTCCATGGCGGGCTTCGCGCTCACACGGTTCACCTTTAAGGGGCGCAAGGCGATTTCAAACGGCATCTTCGTCATCCGCATGATCCCGGCGCTGGTGTACACCGTGCCGCTCTACCTGCTCTACAACACGGCGGGGCTTTTGGACAACCACTTCGGCCTCATGCTCGCCTACTGCACCTTCTCGCTGCCGATTTCGATCTGGCTCTTCCTCAGCTTCTACGAGGAGGTTCCCAGGGAGATCTACGAATCCGGCGTGATCGACGGCTGCTCGGAGTACCGGCTGTTCCGCTCCATCGCGCTGCCGCTGGTGGTGCCCAGCATCTCGGTGGTGGCCATCCTCTGCTTCATCGGCTCCTGGAATGAGTTCGGGCTGGCGCTGACGCTGACGTTCAAGGACACGTTCAAGACGCTGCCCATCGCCATCAACACCATGATTCAGCGGGAGCGGGACACGCCGTTCGGGTCCCTCGCCGCCGCGGGCACGCTGGCGATGGTCCCGGCGATCATCCTGTCGCTGACCACGCAGAAGTACATTGTCAAGGGCTTTACGGCAGGGGCTGTGAAGGGCTAGCGCGCGCGGCCCTTTCGGATACGGCAACAATCATAGGAAAGGTGGAAGATTCATGAAGAAGTTCCGCACCCTCCTCTCCGCGATGCTGGCGGTGGTCATGCTCCTGGGCATGGCGGCCACGGCCGGCGCGTTCTCCTACGAGACCTGCCTGAACCCGGCGGGCGCCGCCGACCTCAAGATGACCCTTGAAAACCTGGACCTAGACGGCACCCTCACGGCCGGCATGTACGAGGGCAAAAAGATCGTGGTGGCGGCCGCCGGCGGCGACCACGCGGCGAGCCTTCGCGAATACGGCAAGATCTTCAAGGAACTGACCGGCGGCGAGGTTGAGGTTCAGGAGTTCCCCGACAACCTCTTCGAGAAGACCCAACTGGGCCTGCAGAGCGGCGGCCAGTTCGACGTGATCGAGATGCCCATCGCGTTTCTGCACTCCTTCGCCTACGCGGGCTACCTGACGGACATCGCCCCGATGCTTGAAAGCCTGGCTTCCCCGGGCTTTGACGTGGGCGACTTCGTGCCCAGCATGTTTGATACCTACGCCAAGTACAATGGCCAGACCATCGCCTTCCCCTACAAGCCGGACGCCCAGCTGTTCTTCTACCGCAAGGACCTGTTTGAGGACGAGGCCATCAAGGCGCAGTACAAGGAAAAGACCGGCGTGGACCTGAAAGTGCCCGAGACCCCCGAAGAACTTCTGGAAGTCGCGGCGTTCTTTACGAAGTCGCTCAACCCCGATTCGCCCGTCGATTACGGCTTCTCCACGATGATGTCGAAGGGCTCAAGCCGCTTCAGCTGGTTCAACCGCCTGGGCGCGTTCGGCGGCAGCGAGGTCAAGGATGATTACTCGCTCGGCTTTACCGACGGCAGCGGCCTCAAGGCGCTGGAATACACCATCGAGCTGGGCAAGTACGCGCCCAAGGACTGGCTCACCTTTGACTGGGACACCGCCAACACCTTCTTCGCGCAGGGCAACGCCGCGATGATGGAGCAGTGGCCGGGCCTGTACCTGACCTGCAACCAGGCCGAATCCCCGACGAAGGGCAAGATCGGCTACGCGGTCACCCCGGGCAAGAGCCCGACGCTGGGCGGCTGGGGCCTTTCGATCGTGGCCGACAGCGCCGAACAGGAAATGGCGTTCAAGTTCTGCGAAATGGCCACCTCCAAGGACGGCGAGTGCGTCAAGATCCAGTACACCTTTGACCCCTGCCGCACCTCCAACTACGCCCGCGACGTCGTGAAGGAAGTCAGCGAAGTGTACGCGGCGCTGGCCGCCAACCTGGCCTGCGCCACCCAGCTGGCCGACACGGACATCCCCTACGTTTCCGCGCAGTGCGGCGACGTGGAAGAAGTCGCGATTCAGTCGGCCCTCGCTGGCGAGATCACCCCGCAAGAGGCGATCGACCAGATGGCCAAGGGGCTTGAGGAGATCATCCAGGACGTGAAGGAAGACCTCGAAGCCTAAACATTAATCATAACCCCCGACGGGGCTGCCGCGGGACGGACTTGAAGCCTCACGCGAAAAGTCCGGCGCGGCAGCCTTTTCTGCGCCTAAAATCCATTCGCTTCAAAGAAATTCCGCGCGGGCGTGGCCGCGCAAGGAGGCGTCCCCGTGAAGACCTACAAAAACGAGCTGAGCCTGCCCAACACCCCCGAAGGCATCGGCGATCCGTTCGTGCTCCGGTACAACGGGCGCTACTACCTGTACCCTTCCACGCCCTACCGGGAAAACGGCGTACACGCCTGGGTCTCCGAGGACCTGGTCGACTGGAAGGACGCGGGCTGGGTGGTCCGGGACGCGTGCCTGCAGAACACCTACGCGCCGGAAGTCTGGTACTTCAACGGGCAATTTTTGCTGGTCGGCTCCCCGTTCGGCCAGGGGCACTACCTCTACGCCTCCGATAGCCCGCTGGGCCCGTTTCAAAAGGTGCGCGACAACTTCGGGCTGGTGATCGACGGCTCCATCTTTGCCGACGACGACGCGCGGCTCTACTTCACCCACGCGGAATATCCCTGCATTCACGGCCATCGCATGGACCCGGACGGCGCGATGGGAGAACCCGTCGTGCTGCGCGAGACCGGGATGGGCCACTGGACGGAAGGCCCCGGCATCTTCAAGCGTGGCGGGAAGTACTACATCACCATGACCGGAAACCACCTGCTCTCAAGGGCCTACCGCATCGACTACGCCGTGAGCGACGTCGGCCCCCTGGGCCCCTACCGCGTTCCTTCGCAAAAGACGCTGCTGGTCAACACCGACCGCGCCCACGGCAGCCTTGGGCACTCCTCAAACTTGATCGGCCCGGATCTTGACAGTTACTGGATTTGCTATCATAATTTTGAAATAGACGAGAATGGCCGCCATGTGCGGCGGAACGTCAACCTCGACCGCATGCTCTTTAGTGGCTCCAAGCTGTCGGTGTCCGGCCCGACCCGGCACTTCGCGGAAGCCCCCGCCCGCCCCGACGCCTGGGGTTGGGCGGACGAGCCGGAATCCGAAGCGGCGTTCGAGACGCCGGGCGGATGCGTTCTCTTGAGGACCCCCGCGCCGGAGAGCTTCACCGCCGAGGTGAATCTTGTGCCCGGCGCGCGCGCCGAGGCATGCTTTGGCTACGCAGACGAGGACAACCGCCTCGGCGTTCGCCTCGAGGGCGGCAACCTGAAAATCATCAAAGTGGATGGCGGGCGGGAAACGGCGCTCGCGTCCAAAAAGCTCTTTGACGGCTTCGACGAAAACACGCTGCACACCGTGCGGATCGAGGCCCGGCTCGGCAAAATCGACGTCCTTCTCGACCATATGGGCCAGCTTCACGGCGTCGAGACTGGGCCACTTCCGGGCAGGATCGGCGCGCGGGGCGCAACGCGCGTCAGTTACGTCGCCTTCTCGCGCCACGTGGGCCAGCGCAGCGATTTCCTGCACTTCCAGGCGGTGCCCGGCCCGGTGGACGCGGCGATGTTCCTGCCCGCCTCGGCAGGCGAACTCAGCGGCGGCCATCCGGCGGCGGCGTGCGGCTTCCGCCCGGAGGACGGCATGCGCCTCGTCCCCGGCGAGGACGGCGGCGAGGACCTGCTGCTCTCCGAGGGCGAAACCGTAAGCTACCGGATCAATGCGGCGGGGGCGGGCTTCCACCACGTTCAGGCGGTCCTGGAATCGCCCTCCGGCGCGGACCTTCTGTTCTCGTTTAGAAGCGGCGCTTACGAAGCTTTCGCCGCGCCTTCCCCCGCGCTGACTCGGGTATCCCTCGGGCGGGTGGCGCTCTCCGCCGGGATGCAGAGTTTTTCGGTGAAGCTTGTGAAGGGCGGTGCGCGCATCCGCCGCTTTGACCTGTTTCCGGTGGCGGACGTTCTCTCCGGCGAATGGGGCGGCCTGCCGCTGTGCTTCGCCGCCCATCAGGTGGAGGGCCTCGGCAGCGAGGGCTTCCTGCCGCGCCAGGAGGGGCTGCAGATGGACCGGGAAGTGCAGGCGATGGGCATTTTCGGCGGCCGCTTTTTGACGGACGGGACCATCGAGGCGGACGTGCGCTTCCGCGGCGACGGCGCGGAGAAATCCGCAGGGCTGTTCCTCCGGCTCTCCGAAAACTCTTACCACCCGGACCAGGTGGCGGTGGGGCACCGGGGCTATTACGTGGGCTTTGACATGGCGGGGGTCCGGATCGACCGGATGAATTTTGACGCCCGGACGCTTGCCAGCGCGCCCTGCGCGCTTCAGGTGGAGCGGGTCTACCGCCTCCGCGCCGCCATCGCGGGCAACCGCATCAAGGCGTGGGTGGACGGAACGGAAATCCTCTCCTGCGAGGACCCGGATTCCCTGCCCTACGGCCAGCTGGCGGTGGGCTCCTTCGGCGCGAGGGTGACGGTGGAGCGCGTCCGGGTACAATCAGAATAGCGATTTGGCGGATGACCGCAAAGGAGATAGCGATGCAGGACCATTTTGACCGGCCCGGTCTTGACCCCGAGCGCTGGGCGTACTACAACATGGGCTCGCCCGCGATTCAGGTTCCCGAGCGCGTGGGCGACTCGGAGATCAGGCTCTGGGAATACGACCGCTTCAACGAGGGGAACTGCCTGCTGAGCCGCCGCTTTCTGGGCGAGTGCGCTTCAGTCAGCGCGGTGGTGACCGGCTGGGATGTGCCGGACAACGGCGGCGCGTGCATCGGCTTCTATGCCGGGGACGGCGCGTTTTCCGATTACGTGCTGCTCGCGGCGGGGTCGGAGCGGCTGGAGATCCGCGTACCCTCCGGCGCGCAGCGGGGCGCTTCGTTCATGGATGAGGGCCAGCCGCAGTGGCACGTCGTGGCGGGCGCGGACTACGCGCCCCACTTCCCAATGAGGCTGAAGCTGACGCGGGAAGGCGGCCTCTACACCGCCAGCCTCGACGGTCGGGAGGTACTGCGCGCCAGCGCCTTCGCCGTCAAGGGAGACGCCCGCGCGCTTCTCAAGGCGCACCCGAGGAAGGATGACCGGTACGTTCCGCTCTCCACGCGCTTTGACTGGGCGGAGGCGACGGGCGAGGTTCCGGAGGCGTCGCTCTCAGGACGGGTCTTGAATGAGGATGGCGAACCCGTTCCGTTTGCCAGTGTGCACGTCGCCGGGTTTGACGACCTCTTCACCCTCGCGGACGATCAAGGCGAATACCGGTTGCCCCGGGTTCCCCGCGGGGCGCGGCAGCTGGTGGCGGCGGCGGAAGGCTACGGCTTTGCCCGCGCGGGCGCGCATTTCACGCCGGGCGCCAAGAACCGGCTGGACATCCGCCTGACGCGCGAGACGCCGGAGAACCTTCCCCGGCGGGAGTACAACAACCCCTCTTTTGACCGCTCCGCGCGCGGCTGGTTGCCCCTCAACGGCACCTGGCAGTTCCAGTTCGACCCCGAAAACGCGGGCGAGGCGCTCGGGTGGTATAGGCCGGGCGCGCCCGAGTTTGACAAGGCGATCCGCGTGCCGTTCTCCTGGGCGTCGCTGATGGGTTTCGGCGAGGAATTCCTGGCATCCGGCGATAAGACCCACGAGGCCAACACCTGCATGAACAACTTCCACCGCACCGGGCGCTTCGGCTGGTACCGGCGCTCCTTCGCCGTACCCGCGGGCTTTCCGGCGGACGAGCATGTGGTGCTGCGCATCGGCGCTTGCACTTCGGTGACCAACGCATGGCTCGATGGGAAGTACCTGGGCATGCGGGTGGACGAGTACGGCGAGCTTTCCTTCGATCTGGGCCTGCTCGCGCCCGGCAGCTTGCACCAGCTGACGATCAAGGCGGAGTACGCCCACAACATCCCCGCCCACAACATGGGCAAGCAGATTTTTTGGTTTTCCTCCGCGCCGGGCATCTGGCAGAGCGTCTGGATCGAGCCGAGGGGCGAAGCCCATATCGCGTCCTTGCGCGTTACGCCGGAGCTTTCGTTCGACGGCGAGCAGGTCACAAAGGCATCCGCGCGCGTGGAAATCCGGGCGGAGCGCGCGGAGGGCATGCGGCTTGAAGTTGCCTTTATTGCGCCGCACGGCGCCCCCGCCGGGAAGCTTTCGCTGCTCGTTCTGGGCGGCGCGGCCTCAGGCGAACTGGAAATCGAAGACCCAATCCTCTGGGACTACCTTCAGGGGAACCTCTACACCGCCGAATGCTCGCTTTTAAGCGGCGAGGCAATCAAGGACAGCGTTCTGACCCGCTTCGGCCTTCGCAAGGTGGAGGCGCGCTGGCTGCCGGGGCATTCGCCGGAGGACACATCCGATCCCGCGGAGCAGTACCAGTACCTCTACCTCAACAATCGCCCCTTTTACGTGATCGGCATCCTGGACCAGGGCTACAACGCCTTTGGCATCTACACCTACCGCTCGCTGAACGAAGAGGGCGCGGAAGGAAAACGCGGCAGCATCGCCTGGGACGTGGACAGGACGCTCGCCTACGGCTACAACCTGTCGCGCATGCACATCAAGGAGAACGAGCCGCTCTGGTACCACGAGTGCGACCGAAGGGGCCTCCCCGTCTGGACGGAGCACCCGTCAAACTTCTACGCCACGCCGGACGACCCGGACTGGCAAAGCGCCTATGGCCGCGAAATGGACGGCATGCTGGAGCGCCTCTACAACCACCCCAGCGTCGTCATCGTCAGCAGCATCAACGAATCCTGGGGCGTCGAGGGGCGGCACGTCTCCACCCCCTGGCAAAACGAGCTGCGCACCCGCTTTTTGGAGGATTCCGCCAGGCGCGTGAAGGAGCGCTTCCCCCAGGCGCTGGTGTGCGACAATTCCGGCTTTGGAAAAACCAACACGGGGGAGGTCAACGACTTCCACTTCTACCCGCACGACCACTTCGCCGCCCGGGAGAAGTGGCGGGAGCTGGTCAAAGACTGCTACCCCGGCTCAACCTTCAACCACATCAGCGCCGCCCGCGGCGAGGGCTGCGTGGGCGATGCGGTTCAGAGCGGGAAGCCCATCATGGTCAGCGAATTTTTGCACATCAACGGCATCGACCTGCAGCTTCGCATGTTTGAGAAGATCGCGGGATACCTCCGGATGAACGTGGCCTCCCACGAGGTGGAGAATTCCGGCCCCATGACCAGCGAGCGCTTTGAGCGCGACTACGGCTATGTGGACGAGCACATGCGGCCCCTCGGCTACGACATGGTCAACAGCATGGACGCCGTGGTGCCGGACCTCAACCGGATCACCCACGCGGAAGCGGGGGAGCGTGTGACGGTGGACGTCTACACATCCCACTTCTCCGACCGGCGCGCGCAAAACCCCTGCCTCTATTGGAGCCTCACCGGCATCGACGCCGCGGGCCACTATGTGGAGGGCATCGCCTCCGGACGGCAGGCAATCGAATTTGCCCAGTACAGGGTGGAAAAGCAACAGCCTGTGGCCTTCGAAGCGCCCCGGCACATGCGCGGCGGATACCTCTTCTTCCGGGTGGAGGACGGGGGCGAAACGCTCTGCCGGAACTACGTGCAGTTTGTGTTTGACGGCGCGGTGTGCGCGGTTCCCGGCGCGGTTTCGCTGCCGCCCGCTTCATACACAGCCCTGACATACGAGGAATACGGCGGCTGCCACGCGGAAGACGGCGCGTCGCTGGTCTACATCAAAGGCCCCGGCTGCGCGGAATACCGCTTCGATTGGCCGTTTGAAGCGCGGCGCGGCACGCTCAGCTTTGAGGCGGGCGCGCGGGAGGGCGCGTCGGCGGTGAAGGTGACGGACGAAATCAAATACCCGTCCAGGATTCACATATCCCTGGACGGGCGGGAGATCGGATGCGCGCTGGCCTCGGACGATCCGTCGGACGAGCGGGCGCTGTTTACCAACGACATGCTGGGCGGGCGTCCCTTCGACTACCGCCGCCTGGGCCGGTTCGGCTACGGCGAACGGTTCGAGATCGCGCTGCCGGAAGGCCTCGCCCCCGGAACCCACACCCTCTCGCTTTCCTGCGACGGGGGCGGCATGACGCTCTACGGCAGGAACACCGGGCGGTACGGCTTCGACCCATACCTTCTGCCGGAGGCTTGACTGACTCGACGGCCTACGGGTTCAGCCCCGTGACAAGGTGCCTCAGATCCTTGAGATCGCCCGATTCCGAAGGCACCTCCACCAGATGGACGGGTACCGTGTAGACGCCCTGCTCGGTCTTTCCGGCCAGCTGCGAGAGCAGAAGCTTCAGGCTCTGCTCGACGATGCCCCGGTAATCCTGCTGGATGAAGCTGACCCCGGGCAGGTGGGGGTTGTCGAAGGCCACCATGTGAAAGTCCCTGCCCGGCGCGCGGCCGATACTGCGCAGCACGAGGTTCGCAACCTGCGCGATTTCCACGTTGGTGGCAAAGCAGCCGTCGATCTCCGGATACTTGCGCATGTGGGCGAGCAGCGTGTTGTAAAGAAGCTCCACGCGGCGCTCGCTGCTGGAGCAGAGCAGCTCGCCGTCCTCGATGACGCACTGGTTGGCCGGGGACATATCGTACCCCGCGTCGGCCATCATCTGTCGGAAGCCGTCCAGCCGGGCGGAGACCGCTGTGTTATAGGCGGGGAAGTGGCAGATCGCGAGGCGGCTTGCGCACTTCTCCATCAGGTATCCCGTGGCAAGCCGCGCGCCCTCATAGTTGTCGGAGACCACGGCAGGCGTCGGGATGTCCTCGAGATACCGGTCCACGAACACCAGCGGGAAGCGGTGGGTCACCAGCTGGCGGACCAGGGCGTTATTGATCTCGGAGACCGTCGGGAACAGGATCAGCGCCCGGACGCCGCTCTTGATCAGATCCTGCACCTGATGGACCTCCAGCTCCGGCGATTCCCCGGAGATGCCCACCATCACGCGGCAATTGCTCAGGCGGCACTCGCGCTCGATGTTCACCAGGTACACCTGCTCCACGCGGGTGGCCATCGTGGGGAACACCACGCCGACCAGGCGCTCGCCCTCCCCGACGGCGCTATCCCCGGTGAAGAGGTTGGCGGACACGAAGGAACCCTTGCCCTTCAGGCGGTAGATGACGCCCTCGTCCACGAGGCCGTTCAGCGCGTTTTTCACGGTGATGCTGCTGACGAAGTAGTGGTTCATGATCTCCGATTCGGAGGAGATGCGGTCGCCCGCCCGGAGAAGGCCCGAAGCGATCTGCGCCTTGATGTCCTCCTGAATCTGTCTGTAGAGCGGGATGGACGCCATGTTCGGTTTCCTCCTGCGCGATCAATGCGGCGCGTATATACCCGCCGGGAACACCGGCCCGGCCGCGGCACCATCATACCACAAACCCGCCCTGAAGGCTACTTAGGCCGCTCCGCGGCCAGAGCAACAGCATGAATTAAGAATTCATGCTGTTGCGAAGGGGATGGGGCCGGGTTCCTAAAATTCTTGCGAGAATTTTCGGGCGGAACCCGACTGGCGGAAATGATTCCCCGTCGGGCGGGCAGGCTCGCCCTTTGGGGGAATCCATATCACCGGTAAGGAAGTTTCGCCCCGAGGCGAAACTTGTCCCTCCGGGACTGAATTTGACGCATGCGTCAAATTCACCTCAAGCCGGTAAAAATGATCGAACACGGAGGGCTTCGGCCCTCCATGGCTCCTGGGAGTTCACATAAATCGCAACTCATATTTATGCAGTACCCCGCGGCTGGACCAACGGAAAACAATTACTACACGACACAGGAGGGTTACCGATGACGCATTCCATCCCCCGACCGGAGCATCCGCGCCCGGACTTCCAAAGGGACAACTGGCTCAACCTGAACGGCGAGTGGCGATTCGCCTTCGATGAAGAGGATATTGGCCTCGCCGGAAAATGGCACGCGCCGGGATACGCGCTGCCCGAAAGGATTACCGTCCCCTTCTGCTATCAATCAAAGCTCAGCGGCCTGCATGACAAGCGGCTCTGCCCCGTCGTGTGGTACAAGCGGTTCTTCGAACTGCCGGAAGCCATGCGGGGAAGCCGCGTGTTCCTCCGCTTCGGCGCGGTGGATTACCGCTGCCAGGCGTATGTAAACGGCGAGCGCGCGGGCGAGCACGTGGGCGGCTACACGCCCTTCGGCTTTGACGTCACCAACCTTCTCAAGGAAGGTGAGAACGAACTCTGCGTCCGGGTGGAGGACGCGCCGGACTGCACCCAGCCCCGCGGCAAGCAGTACTGGAAAGAGGGTTGGATGGGCTGCTGGTACACGCCCGTCACCGGTATCTGGCAGACGGTGTACTTGGAGGCGGTGGGCGAGCGGTTCATCACCTCCGCGCACATCACGCCGGACATCGACGCGGGCACAGCGGATTTCCGGCTGACCCTCGACGCCATCCCTGGGAAGCGTCTCTCCACCGAAATCGAAATCTCCCACGAGGGAAACCTTGTCCGCTCGCTTCGGACGAGCGTAACCCAGAGGCTGACCGGCGTCTCGGTGTCCATGGTCGACGGCAATCACCTGGAGGGATTCCACCTGTGGTCGCCGGAGCACCCCCACCTGTACGAAGTGAAGATCCGGCTGCTGGACGGCGAAACCGCACTGGACGAATTCTCCACCTACTTTGGGATGCGCAAGGTGGAGGTCAAGGACGGCTGGGTGCTGCTCAACAACCAGCCCCTCTACCAGCGGCTGGTGCTGGACCAGGGCTACTGGCCGGAGAGCCTGTTGACGCCACCGTCCGACGAGGCGATCAAGGCCGACGTTGTGTGGACGAAGAAGTTCGGCTACAACGGCGCGCGCAAGCATCAGAAGCTGGAAGACCCCCGCTACTACTACTGGGCGGACAAACTGGGCCTCATCGTCTGGGGCGAAATACCCAGCGCCTACGAGTTCTCCTCTGAGAGCGTGAAGAACCTCTCGGACACGCTGGAAGGCTTCATCCGGCGGGACTACAACCACCCGTCGATCCTTGCCTGGGTTCCGCTCAACGAAAGCTGGGGCGTGACGCGCATCTACCGGGACAAGCGCATGCAGGAAGCGGCGCGCATGCTCTACCACGAGGCGAAGGCGCTGGACGGCACGCGCTTGGTGTCGTCCAACGACGGCTGGGAGCAGGTGGAGACCGACATCTTCGGCCTGCACGACTACGCGGCGGACGGGACGACCATGGCCCGGCACTTTGCGGACCGGAATGAAACCTGCCTGCACTCGAACGACTGGCGCATGGCCTCCTGTGAAGGCTTCACCCCCACGGGGAAGGAGGCTTTCCTCGTCACCGAGTACGGCGGCATCGCGTTCCAGGACGGCGCGGGCGCGGACACCTGGGGCTACCACGACAAGGTCGCCGATGAGGAGGCGTTCTTCGCGCGCTACAAGGACGTGACCGACGCGGTGCGCGCCATCCCCTACTGTCAGGGCTACTGCTACACCCAACTGACCGACGTGGAGCAGGAGACCAACGGCCTGATGACCCCCGACCGAAAGCCCAAGATCGACCCGGACCGCTTCCGCTCGCTGACAAAGAACCCGGAGGGGCGCAACCGGTAGCGCCTGATGCGGGCAGGCCGTCTATAAAGCATACAACAGAAAGCGGGCACCCCATTTACACAGGGGATGCCCGCTTACTAATCGACTCTAAAGCGTGCCGCCCGCCTTACGGCAGGATATTTCCGGCGGCGAGGTAGATTTCATACCACTCCGCGTGCGTAAGTCGGATCTCCGCGGCCCTGGCGCAATCCATCAGCCGGTCCACGTTCATGGTGCCGGTCACCGGCTGCATTTTCGCCGGGTGGCGCAAAAGCCACGCCATCGCGATGGTGGTGTTCGTCACATTGTAGCGCGCGGCGATTTCGTCGATCTTGGCGTTCAGCTTCGGGAATTTCTCGTTGCCCAGGAACACGCCCTCAAAGAAGCCGTACTGGAAGGGCGACCAGGGCTGGATGGTGATGTCGTTCAGGCGGCAGAAGTCAAGGACGCTCCCGTCCCGGTTCACGGCCCAGTCGTCCAGCATGTTGACGTGTTGCCCCTGCGAAATCATGGTCGCGTTCATGATGCTCAGCTGCAGCTGGTTGGCCGCGATGGACTGCTTGACGAACTTCTTCAAAAGCTGGATCTGCATGGGGTTCTGGTTGGACACGCCGAAATGGCGCACCTTGCCGTTGCCCTCGAGGATGTCAAACGCCTCCGCGACCTCCTCCGGCTCCACCAGCGCGTCCGGGCGGTGCAGAAGCAGCACATCCAGATAGTCGGTTTTCAGCCGCCTGAGGATGCCGTCCACCGACTTCAGGATGTGGTCCTTGGAAAAATCGAACGAGATGCCCTTGCGGATTCCGCACTTGGACTGCAGGATGACCTTTTCGCGCACCGCGGCGTTCATGTGGATCGCTTCGGCGAAGATCTCCTCGCATGTGCCGTCGCCGTAGATGTCCGCGTGGTCGAAGAAATTCGCGCCCACGTCAAGCGCCGTCTGCACGAAGCGCTCCGCTTCCCGCTTGTTAAGCCCATTGATCCGCATGCAGCCGACCGCGATGACCGGGACCTGCAACTGCGTTTTGCCCAGTTGGATCGTTCTCATGAAAGCTCCTCCTATTGCGCCAGCTTGTAGATCTCCAGCACATCCTGCCAGTACAGCTTCTTCAGGCCGCCGATGGGCTCTTCCTCGCCAAACGCCGCGCCGGTCGCCTTCTTGGCCATGAGTTCCAGCTTGCTCTCGTCGATGCCGAGTTCCTCAAGCGTCCCCGGCAGGCCCATCCTCCGGAAGAATGCGCGCAGGCGCGCGATGCCCTCCTGGATGATCGCGTCCGGATCCCGGTAGCTGCCCTGAACGCCCATGACGTTAACCGCGAACTGCACGAACATGTTGACGTTGTCCCGGTGGACGTACTGCATCCACGCCGGCGTCAGCACGGCCAGCCCCGCGCCGTGCGCCACATCGTAGATTGCGGAAAGCTCGTGCTCCATGCCGTGGCATGCCCAGTCCTGCGCGCGCCCCATGCCTACAAGGCCGTTGTGGGCGACCGTGCCGCCGAAGCCGACCTCGCACCAGGCGTCGTAGTTGGTGGGGTCATCCAGCACGAAGGGCGCGTTTTTCATGATGGTCCGGAGCACCGTCTCGCACAGGCCGTCCGTCAGGTCGGTATGGGTCGTGTTGGTGAAGTAGCGCTCGAAGACGTGGCTCATCATGTCCGCCACGCCGTTGGCGATCTGGTTTTTCGGGAGGGTGAAGAAAAATTCGGGATTTACGATGCTGAGAAGAGGCCGCAGGCGCGGGCTGCCGTAGCCGTACTTGAGCTGCTTTTCCTCGTTCGTGATCACCGTGTCGCCGCTGGCCTCGCTGCCGGCGGCCGGGATGGTCAGGATCGTGGCCACGGGCAGCGCCTTTTCGATCGCCTTGCCCTCTTCGTAGATCTCCCAGACGTCCCCGTCATAATACACGCCCATGGCGATGGCCTTGGCCGAGTCGATGGCGCTGCCGCCGCCCACGGCGAGGATCAGGTCGACGTTCTCCTTCTTGCAAAGCGCGATGCCCTCGTGCACCAGCGAAAGCCTGGGGTTGGGCACCACGCCGCCCAGCTCGACGTAGGAAATTCCGCTTTCCTTCAGCGAAGCCGTCACCGTGTCGTAGAGCCCGCTCTTTTTGATGCTGCCGCCGCCGTAGTGCAATAGAACCTTGCGCGCGTGCGGCTTGAGAAGCGCGCCGATCTGTTTCTCTGTGTCTTTGCCAAAGAGGATGCGCGCAGGGGAGTAGAAGTCAAAATTCAGCATGGTTCCGGTCCTCCCTTAATTTTTAATGTGGCCGAGCATATGATACCCGCCGGGGCCTGTCCGTTTCCGGTGGCTGCGGGACTCCTTGGGAATCTGCCGCGGCCGGCCGGAAACATCCCTCAATCCGAACGCGCCCGGCGAGCATCCGATTCCATATTGCAATTTTAAACCTTCATCCTAACTTTAAGTCAATGGTTTTTTGAAAATTGAGCCCATCGCGCGGGTTCCGCGCGCATCCAGGCAGGCGGTCCTTTCAGGAAGATATAAAATTCATCCAACAGATAAAAACTTTCAAGGGCGCGCATGAAGCGGTGTGCGGTATAATAGCCATGGATAATGTTATATGCGCAAGCTTTTCGCAGCTGAACGGGCGTTGGGTTGGTCTTGAGGAATCCAACAGGGGAGGGCGTTATGATGACACACAGAGAGCGCGGCCTTGCGCCGTTTTCCGCAAAAAAACTGGACCGCTTCCCGATGTGGTACGGAGGCGACCCACAGACGACGCGGAACATCATCGATTTTCTGGGCGCGAAGGACGAAAACGACGCGCTTTACAACATCCTTGGCATCGATTACAAGACCTACCGCCCCAGGTACACAGGCCCGGCTCTGAAGGACTACGGCGACGGCTCGCAAGACACGGTATGGGGCGTGCGCCGCGAGGGCTATTTCTACGGACAGGCGAAATCCCATCCGCTCGACGACATCGAAGACCTCGACGACCTGAACAAGCGCTACACTTTCCCCGACCCGGCCCTTTGGGACGCCACGATCAGCCAGGAGGAAAAGAAAGAATCCGATGGGTTCTGCGTCATCGGCGGGAGTTGGGCGCCGTTTTTCCATGACTCCATCGAACTGATGAACATGGAACGCTTCATGATGGAGATGTACGACCAGCCCGACCTGGCGCACGCCATCATCTCGCGCGCGTTCGAGTTCTATTACGATCAGACCAGGCGAGCGTTTGAACAGAACCCGGGCTTTATCGACTTTATGTTCATCGGCAACGACTTCGGCTCGCAGCGCGCGCTGCTCCTGTCGCCCGCCCATTGGAGGGAATTCTACAAGCCACACCTGAAAAAGATGGTCAACCTCGCGCACGGGCATGGCGCGGTCGCCGGCCTGCATTCGTGCGGCGATATCCACTCGATCTTCCCCGACTTGATCGAAATCGGCATGGACGCCGTCAACCCCATACAGGTCAACGCCGAGCACATGGACCCTGTCGTGCTCAAGCGCGAATACGGCAAAGACATCGTGTTCTTCGGCGGCATCGACGAAAACGTCGTTCTGCTCACCGGCACCGAACAGCAGGTGCGCGACGAGACCCGCCGCATCATCGACATTTTGGGGCACGATGGACGGTACATCGTCGCCGCGTCGCACGACTACCTTTTGCCCGAAGTGCCCGCCCGCAACATCGTCGCGATGTTCGATGAGGCGAAGAAATACGGAACCGGCCACTAGAACACCGCTTGAGCATAAGGAGGGCTTTCCATGCTTCACGATCCCAGCCACATCACGTCCGTTCCGGTTGAAGAAGAAATCCGCCTGGCACCCGGGGAAAAGGAAGTCCTGAGGAAGCTGGGGGCTGAAGTCGCGGAGATCGCGTCGCTTCCGGTTCACCGGGAGAAGGCGAAGCTCTGGACGGCCCTCAACGACCTGAAGTCGGTGCGCCCGATGGTCTGGATCAACGAAATCCCGTGGCATGAGATGAATGTGGACGACGAGCTGACGCTACAGTGCGCGCATCCGTGGGCGCGACAGCTTGAGGACAGTCTGCGCAAGACCATCTATCAATGGCGGCACATGCCGGGGGACATGGTCGTAAGCGATTTTATCGAGTGCCCGCTGGTGTTCCACAGCACCGATTTCGGCATCCTCGAGGACGTCGAAATCGCCGAGACCGACCGCGCCAACAACATCTATTCGCGCCATTTCAAGGTGCAGATCAAGGAGCCCGAGGACATCGAAAAAATCAGGATGCCCGCCGTAACGTACTATCCCAAGGCGACCGAGTACAGCTATGCCGCCATGCGCGAGGTGTTCGACGGCATCATCCCCGTCAAAAAAGTCGGGCAGACGCACATCTGGTTCACGCCGTGGGACTTCCTCATCCGCTGGTGGGGCGTCGAGGAGGCGATGATCGACCTGGTAATGCGCCCGGAGATGGTGCACGAGTTCTATGAGCGCATGGTGCAGGCGTGGATCAAGGAGCTCGACCAGCTGGAGGCGCAGAACCTGCTTTCGCTCGACTGCGACAACACGCGCATCGGCTCGGGCGGCTACGGCTATGTCAGCGAGTTGCCGGGCGGCGATTTTGACCCGAACCACGTTCGCCCGAAGAACATGTGGGGCTGCTCCAACGCGCAGATCTTCACCTCCGTTTCGCCGGACATGCATTGGGAGTTCGCGCTCGAACACGACCTCAAGTGGCTCGCGCGCTGGGGGCTGACCTACTACGGCTGCTGCGAGACGCTCGACCGCAAGATGCACCTGCTGCGTCGCATCCCAAACCTCCGCAAGGTTTCGGTGAGCCCGTGGTGCAACAGCATTCTGGCCGCGGAAAACATCGGCGCGGACTACGTCATGAGCCGAAAGCCCAACCCCGCGATCTTCTCCACCGACCACTATGACGAAGCCGAGGCCCAGCGGCAGCTGCGAGACTTTCTTAATGTCGCCAGGGACGGGCACGTCGAGCTCATCATGAAGGACATCTCGACCGTGCGCTACGCGCCGCAAAAGCTGTGGCAGTGGGAAAAACTCGCGATGCGCGTCGCGGAGGAATACGCGAAGTAACGCTGACCCTGGATTGGTATAATTGGCGGAGAAGCCGAGGCTTCCCGCCTTTTTCCATCCCGCAAGCGGCACGGACGCGCCGACCGGTTCCGCTCGTTTGCATTCAGCCAAGATTGTGCGATTGATTCACCACATGCGGTGATGACAGCGGCGTAAAAAGTGCCTATAATGAGAGCAACATTATGATCGACAGGAGCGATGCACATGCTCACCAGGAAGGTCAAGAAGGCGCGAATCGGGCTGTACAGCGCGGGACTCAGGGCGTACTGGGCGCAGTTTGAAGGGCTGGAGGCGCGCCTCAAGGGCTACAACGCCTTCATCGCCGAACGCCTCGGCGAATTCGCGGAGGTCAACAACTTCGGCCTGGTGGACGACCCCGCCGCCGGGCAGCGGGCGGGCGAGTACTTCAACGCCTCGCAGGTCGACATGATTTTCGCGCACAGCGCGACGTACTTCACCTCCGACTGCATCCTGCCGGTGCATCTTCTATGCAAAGCGCCCGTCGTGCTGCTCAACCTGCAGCCCGCGGCGCACATGAATTATCCCAAGACCTCCACCGGCGAGTGGCTGGCGCACTGCGTGGGCTGCCCGGTGCCCGAGGCCGCCAACATGTTCAACCGCGCGGGGATTGATCTGCACATTGTGAACGGGCTTCTGGGCCTCCACGAGACGCCCGCCATTTCGGTTGCCGACGAAGTGACCGCGCACCGCCCGGAGGCCAAACGCGCCTGGAATGAGATCCACGCGTGGGTACAGGCCGCCACCGCGAAGCGCGCGCTCTCCGGCGCGCGGTTCGGGTTCCTGGGCAACAACTACTCCGGCATGCTCGATATGTACAGCGACTTTACCATGCTGGCCGCGCAGACCGGGGTCCACGTGGAGCTGCTCGAGATGTGCGACCTCGACAAGCACTTAAGGCAGGTGACCGACGCGGAGGTCAATGCCATCCGGCTTGAGGTCGGGGAGTTTTTCACCATCAGCGGCGACTCGCCCTCCGACCCGATCGCCAAAAAGCCCACGGAAGCGCAGCTCGACTGGGCCTCACGCGTCGCCGCGGCGCAGCGCCGGATGGTGGAAGCGTATGAACTGGACGCGCTCAGCTACTACTACCACGGCGCGGAGGACAACGCCTACGAGCGCCTGCAGTCCGGGTTCATCGTGGGGCACTCGCTTCTGACCGCCGCGGGCATCCCCTGCGCCGGGGAGGGCGACATCAAGACCAACATCGCCATGAAGATCTGCGACGCGATGGGCGTGGGCGGCTCGTTCACCGAGATCGTGGCCATGGATTACGACCAGCGCACCATGATCCTGGGGCACGACGGCCCGTTCCACATCTCAATTTCCGATGGCAAGCCGGTGCTTCGCGGCATGGGCGTATACCACGGCAAGCGGGGCAGCGGGGTTTCGGTGGAGGCCAACGTAATCAGCGGCCCCGTCACCACGCTGGGGCTGACGCAGACGGGGGACGGCAGGCTGAAGCTGATCGCCTCCGAAGGCGTCGCCCGAAAGCTGCCCATCCTGACCATCGGCAACACCCAGACCCATGTGGACTTCGGCCAGGACCTCGACGCGTACATGGACCGGTGGTTCCTCGAAGCGCCCACCCACCACTGGGCGATGAGCGTCGGGCACAATGCGCGCGCCTTCGAGAAGGTCGGCAGCCTCATGGGCATCCGCTACGCCAAGGTGTAGCGGGGCTTCGGCTTCAAAACTGCCCGCCGAAAACCCCCGTACTGCTTCCAATCGTTCCCGGCGACTTGTCGTCGGGAACGCAGTTTCCGCAACCAGTGCGTACACTGGTGGAGGAAACAATACCTTCAGTCAGCGCGCCGCCCGGAAATCCCGCAGGATTTCATGGCGCGCGCAGAACTTCCCCCTGAGATGAAAAGCCGCGCAGCGGATTTTCATCGCCCTATAGCGCATACCAGTTCTGACGGTAGACGCCGGGGGTGACGCCCTCATGCCGCTGGAAGAGCTTGATGAAGTGGCTGGTGTTGGGGATGCCCACCTCCAGCGAGATCTCGCCGATGGACCGCTGCGTGGTGCGCAGCATCTCCTTGGCCTGGTTCAGGCGCGAGAGGATCAAAAATTCGTTGGGGGTCAGCCCCGTGTGGCGCTTGAACAGCTTCTGCAGGTAGAACTTGTCGATGGAGAAGCGGTCGCTGAGTGAGTCCAGCGTGATGCGCTGGCTGAAGTTTTCCGTGATGTAGCGGCGCACCTGATGGACGATGGCGGGGGGCGCGTGGCGGGCGTCGGTGGGCGCGCTGAGGGACTGGATGCACTCGGCCATCATGGTCGTAAGCAGCGCCGAGGCGCGCAGGTCCTGCGCGAGCGTGCTCTGCCCCTTTTGGTAGATGGCGATCAGCTGGCGCATTGAGTCTTCGAGCATGCTGCCCGCGGGCAGGGTGCCCACAATGGCGCCTTGCCCGAGCGTCAGAAACTGCTCGTAGTACCGGGCGGCGTTGGCGCCGTAGAAGTGGACCCACAGGATGTGCCACTTCTCCGCGTCCGGCGCGGTGCGGTAGGACTGGCGCTCCCGGCAGTCAATCCAGAAGAACTGCCCGGGCATCAGGCTGTGGTTCTGGCCGCGGTAGCTTAGTTGGCCCTTGCCGGAGAGCACGATCTTGATCAGGTAAGAGGGAAGGTTTTCCCGGTCGGTAAAGTATCTTGCCTTGGCCTGGAAGTCGCCAATCTCCTGCACATACAGGAAGCCGCCGCGCGCGATGGCGCTGGGCGTGCAGGTGAGCCACACCGATTGAGGCTCGAGGTCCAGCTCGTACTGCAGTTTGACCTTGCTCATTGGATCCCCTTTCCAGTGCCTTGAGGAACACACCAAGATTACCGTATCGTTGACCAACATTGTGAGTTGCAATTAGGGTTGGCGTAGAGTATAATACAATAAAATAAACGCATTTACCAGTTATTTTCGTTGAATTCACAGAATATGGAGGGTGAAGGATGCAGCGTTTTGCCTGGAAAGCCCGGGTCCTGCCTGGGATGCTGGACGAGTACATCCTCCGCCACGACCGGATCTGGCCGGAGATGACCGCGGTACTGAACGAAGCGGGCATCCGCAACTACACGATCTGGAACGTGGGCGACGAGCTGTTTGGCTACTACGAATGCGACGACATCGGGTTCGCCAGCAAGGTGCAGGCGGAAAGCCCGGTGGTCGCGAAGTGGAACGAACACATGAAAGACGTAATGGTCATGGAGTTTGATCCCGCCACCGGCACAGCCGTGCAACTCAAGCAGGTGTTCCTGCACGAAGGAGCTTGACCATGGCAGAATGTTTGCTGGAGCTTCGGGGGATTTCCAAGACGTTCCCGGGCGTCAAGGCGCTGCAGGACGTGCATTTCAAGCTCCAGGCCGGGCAGATTCACGCGCTGATGGGCGAGAACGGCGCGGGCAAGAGCACGTTCATCAAGGTGATCACCGGGGTGCACCAGCCGGACGCGGGCGGCGAAATGTTCCTGGACGGCAAGAATGTGCACTTCGCAAACCCCAAAGAAGCCACCCACGCGGGCATCGCCGCGATCTACCAACACGTAACCTGCTACCCGGACCTGACCGTGGCCGAGAACATCTTCATCGGGCACGAGCAGGTGACGAGGGGCGGGCGGATTCTGTGGCGCGAGATGAACAAAAAGGCGGGGGAGTACCTTGCCCGCCTCGGCACAACCATCGACCCGCGCGCCGTCATGGGCACGCTGTCGGTGGCGCAGCAGCAGATCGTGGAGATCGCAAAAGCCATCTCCACCAACGCGCGCATCCTCATCATGGACGAGCCCACCGCCGCGCTGACCAAGCGCGAGTCGGAGGAACTGTACCGCATCACCGAGCAACTGCGCGACGAGGGCAAGGGCATCATCTTCATCTCACATCGGTTTGAGGACATGTACCGGCTGGCCAGCCACGTCACGGTGTTCCGGGATTCCAGGTACATCGGAGACTGGGACGTGGAGGAGATCACCAACGACAAGCTGATCTACGCCATGGTGGGCCGAAAACTGGAGCAGATGTACCCCGAGAAGACCGCCACCCTGGGCGCGGAGCGCTTCCGCGCGGAAGGCTTAAGCAAGGTCGGCTACTTCAAGGACGTTTCGTTTGACGTCAAGGCCGGGGAGATCGTGGCGGTGTGCGGGCTTGTGGGCGCGGGGCGCAGCGAGGTCTGCCAGGCGATCTTCGGCTACTGGCCGCACGATGCCGGAAAGCTCTTCCTGGACGGGGTGGAAGTGCATCCGGCCAGCCCGCGCGAGGCGATGAACCTTGGCATCGGCTACCTTCCCGAGGACCGCCAGAAGCAGGGCCTGATTCTGGACTGGACGATCGGCAACAACATAACGCTGGCCACGCTGAACCAGTACGCGAAGAACGGAATGCTGGACGTGAAGGCGGAAGAAGACACCGCGGACAAGCTTTCCAAAATGGTCTCCGTCAAGGCGCAGAGCATTCAGGACCTGGCCAGCTCGCTCTCCGGCGGCAACCAGCAGAAAGTCATCGTGGCGAAGCTCTTGGCATCCAAGCTCAAGGTCATCATCCTGGACGAGCCCACCAAGGGCGTGGACGTCGGCGCGAAGCACCAGATCTACGAAATCATGCGCAGCCTTTGCAACGAAGGCATCGCGATTGTGATGGTTTCCAGCGAGATGCCCGAAGTGATGGGCATGTCGGACCGCGCGGTGGTCATGCGCGAGGGACGCGTGGCGGGCATCTTCGATACGAAAACCGCGACGCAGGAAGTGCTGCTGGAGGCCGCGATGGTTGCGAAGGGGGGCGCCGCGTGATGCTGAAAAAACTTCGCCTGGGCAGTTTCCGCCAGCTGGGGCTATTGCTCTTCATCGTCATCCTGTGCGCGCTGGTGCAGCTGAGCAACAATAAGTTCCTGGACGCCACCAACATCGCGTCCATCTTCACCAACACCGCCATCATCGCGATCCTGGCGATCGGCATGCTGATCGTGATGCTGACCGGGGGCATCGACCTTTCCATCGGCTCGAACATTGCGCTCTCCGGCATGGTGGCCGCGCTGCACGTGATGACAAACCCCGACGTGCCGCCCATCCTTCTGATCCTGGAAGGCATGCTGACGGGTCTGGTGTGCGGCTCGCTGATCGGGCTGCTGGTCAGCCGGCTCAACATGCTGCCCATCATCGCGTCGCTGGGCATGAACTATGTGTTCCGCGGCGTGGTGTTCCTCTTGTCCGGCGGGCAGTGGGTGAGCGCCCACCAGATGAGCGAATCGTTCAAGGCAATCGCCATCGGCAAGCTCCTCAGCGTCAATAACCTCGTCGTCATCGCGGCCCTGATCTACATCGTGGCGCAGTACTTCCTGAACTACACCCGCACCGGGCGGCGTTTCTACGCGGTCGGCTCCAACTGCGAGGCGGCGCGCGTTTCGGGCATCGACTCGATGAAGACCAAGTTCCAGGCCTACGCCATCATGGGCGCGCTGGCGGGCCTCGCGGGCGTATTGTGGGTCTCCAAGTTCGCCTCCGCCCAGCCCGACACCGCGACGGGGTATGAAATCAACATCATTGCCGCCTGCGTCATCGGCGGCGTGTCCATCGCGGGCGGCTCCGGCAAGGTGTCCGGTGTGCTGCTGGGCTCGCTCTTAATCGGCATCATCAATAACGCGCTGCCGCTGATCAACTTCGTCAGCGAGTTCTCGAAGAACCTGATTCAGGGGCTGATCATCCTGTTCGCCGTGCTTCTGAACACGCTGGTCAAGCGCCGCGCCGAATACGGCGCGCTCATGAGGAGGCAGATCTGATGGGCGCGACGAGAAACCTCATCAAAAAGTACAACTGGGAGTTCATGCTCTTGATCGTGCTGGTCGCGATCAACGTGATGAACAAGCTCATCTCGCCCTATTACGACATCGCCAACCTCGCCGACGCCACCAACTCCTTCCTGGACCGCGGGCTGATCGCGCTTTCGATGGCGTTCGTGATCCTGTCCGGCATGATTGACATCTCGGTCGCGTCCACCGTGGCGCTCAGCTCCGTGGTCATGGCCGTCGCCTACACAAACGGCGTCCCGATGCCGCTCGCGGTCGTGATCTGCCTCTTGGTGGGCCTCTCCTGCGGCATGATCAACGGGTTCCTGCTGGTCAGGTTCAAGGAGCTGGCGAGTATGATCGTCACGCTGGCCACGCAGATCATCTACCGCGGCATCGCGCTCATCATCCTGGGCGATCAGGCCGCGGGCAAGTTCCCCAAGTGGTTCAAGTTCCTGGGCTGGAACAGCATTCTGGGGCTGCCCGTCATGGCGTGGGCGTTCATTATCGCCTTCATCATTTTCACGTTCGTGCTGCACAAGACCCAGTACGGCCGCGCGCTCTACGCCATCGGCAAAAACCCCACGGTGGCCAGGTTCTCCGGCATCAACGTGGACCGCGTGGTGTTCACCAATTTCATGCTCAACGGCCTGATGGCGGGCGTGATGGCCCTGTTCCTCACCAGCCGCACAGGGTCCAGCCGCCCCAACATCGCCATCGGCTACGAGATGGACATCATCGCGATGGTCGTCCTGGGCGGCGTGTCCACCGCGGGCGGCAAGGGTCGCATGTTCGGGGTGCTGATCTCGATCTTCATCGTGGGGCTGATCCGCTACGGGCTGGGGCTGATCAACATCAACCAGCAGATTTTGATGATCGTGATCGGCGCGCTTCTGATCCTCTCCGTGGCGCTGCCCGAAATCCGCGCCAATGTCGAACGCAGACAGCACGAAAGAAAAGTGGCGGCCCGCGCGCAGACGCACAGCTGATTATCCCGCGGGCAAGGGCGTCCCGCAGCCTTCCTGCCACGCGGGCGCGAGGATGGGTGTGAACAAATCATGGGTACCCGATTGCGCTGGGCGCAATGAGAATATAAAGGAGGATCCAACTCTATGAAGAAGGCCATAGCCCTGGTTCTGGCCCTGCTGATCGTGCTCTCGCTGAGCATGGGCAGCGCGCTCGCGGAAGGCAACAAGTACGCGATCGTCGTGAAGAACACCGGCAACCCCTACAATGACAAGGAAGCGGAAGGCTTCACCAACGGCTGCAAGGACATCGGCGCGGAAGCCATCGTGAACGCGCCCGCCAACCCCACCGCCGAGGATCAGATCGCCATGATCGAGCAGCTGATCGCCCAGAAGGTCAACGGCATCGCCATCGCCGCCAATGACTTCGAC
>JAEZHK010000123.1 GCA_023416655.1 Bacillota bacterium | reverse complement strand
GTCGGCGTCTGCACGCGGCCCACGGAGAGCAGCGCGCCGTAGCGCAGCGTGAACGCGCGGGAGGCGTTCATGCCCACCAGCCAGTCGGCCTCGGCGCGGCAGCGGGCGCTCCGGTAGAGCGCGTCGTAGGCGGCGGAGGGCTTGAGGTTTTTCATGCCCTCCCGGATCGCCTGGTCGGTCATGGAGGAGATCCAGAGCCGCGAAACGGGCTTCTTGCAGCCCGCCTGTTCATAGATCAGCCGGAAGATCAGTTCCCCTTCCCTTCCGCTGTCGGTGGCGCAGATGATCCGGGCGACCGTACCGTCCTTCATCAGTCTCTTCACGATGGAGAACTGCGCGCGCGTCTTGGGCAGCACCTTGGTGGGGATATTCTCCGGCAGGATCGGGAGGTCCGCCGCGTTCCATCTTTTGTATTTCGGGTCGATCTCGTCCGGATCGCACAGCGCCACCAGGTGCCCGAGCGCCCAGGTGACCACATAGCCGCCGCCGGTGAACGCGCCGTCCGCCTTGGACCTTGCGCCCACCACCCGCGCGATGTCCCTGGCGACCGACGGCTTCTCGGCCACGATCAGCGTTTCGTCAGCCATTTTTTCTCCAGACGGCGGCCTGGCTCATCTTGCCGCCGAGCACGTAGTATTCAATCCAGAGTTCGCGCTCCGCGCCGCCTCCAGCCTGGGTCAGAAGCTGCGCGGTCAGTTCCGTGGAGCCGAACGGGCCGATGTCCGTAGGCGTCGTCAAAACCGCCACATCCCGGTCCGTGGGCGAGAGCTTCAGCCGCACCCAGTCCGCGCCCAGAAGGCCGGGGTTGCGCACCACGGCGCGGTAGGTGATGATTTCATAGCCCGCGGGGTTCAGCTCGGTGACCTTCTTGAACTGGTCGGAGCCCATGTCGCCGCTGAGGATCGCGCCGGAGATCGTCTCAAACGCCGCCTGCTGCCGGGACGCTTCCTCCGCGTCCGCCGCAGTGACGCTTGCCTTCAACCCCGTCCCCACCCAGAGTAAAAAGGCGACCCCTAGCACCGCCATCGTCGCGATGGTCAGCGCCTCCGCCAGCCTGCGCATGGAATCGACACCTCCGTGGAAGCATTTCCTAATAATCTTACCATGCGCGGAGACATCTGTCCATATTCAGGGCGTTGAAAAACAGAGCTTTCGTCCCCTACCGCTCGCACGGGGCGTGATCCGTAGGGGCGGATGGCAATCCGCCCGCGATTGGCAATCCGCCCCCTTTACCCTGCTTAACGCATGCGTAAGCCTGCTATAGCTGTGCCGTGGTTGTATTTGTGGCCATTTTCATGTATAATAAGGTATTGTATATTGCGAGAGGAGGCCGCCTTTATGCCGGAAAAGCTGGTCCTGGTGGACGGAAACAGCCTGATGTACCGCGCCTATCACGCGCTGCCGCCGCTGGACAACGGCGAGGGCGTGCCGACCAACGCGGTGTACGGCTTCCTGTCGATGCTCCTGAAGGCGCTGGCGGACGAAAAGCCCGGCTACTGCGCCGTCGCGTTCGATCCCCACGGGCCGACCTTCCGCCACGCGGACTACGAGGCCTACAAGGGCGACCGCCCGCCCACGCCGGACGACCTGCGCCCGCAGTTCCCCATCGCGAAGGAGCTGCTTCAGGCGATGGGCATTGAAATCATGTCTGTCGATACATTCGAGGCGGACGACCTTCTGGGCACGCTCTCCAAAAAAGCGGAGGCGGCGGGCCTTGAATCGCTTTTGATCACCGGGGACAGGGACTCGTTCCAGCTGGTCAGCCCGATGACCTCCGTGCTCTACACAAAGCGGGGCATCACCGACACGGTTCGCGTGACGCCCGAATACATTCTGGAAACCTACGGCGTCACACCGGTTCAATTGATCGACATGAAGGGCCTGATGGGCGACGCGTCCGACAACATCCCGGGGGTGCCCGGCGTCGGCGAAAAGACCGCCTCGAAGCTGGTCGCGCAGTACGGCTCGCTGGAAAAGGTGCTCGAGACCGCGCCGGAGGAGCAGAAGGGCAAGCTCCGCGAGCGGCTGATGGAGTACGCCGACCAGGCGCGCCTTTCCAAGAAGCTGGCCACCATCGAGCGGAACATGCCGGTGGAGGTTGATTTCAAAAAACTCCGGCTGGGCACGCTGGAAGGCGTGCTGCCGGGGTTGGAGGCGTACAGGCTCAAGAGCCTGATCCCGCGGCTCAAACAGTTTAAGCCCGCCGGGGAGGCAGTAGCCGCGCCCGCGCCGGAGGCGGACGCCCCCAAGCCATGGCGCGAAATCAGGCAGTTTGACGACCTGTCCGCGCTCTGCGCCTGGGCCGCGGCGGGCGCCGCACACGCCGCCGCGCTGGCGGAGGGCGAGGCGCTGACCGTGGCGCTTGAGGGCGGCGAACGGGCCACCGCCAAGACAGGCGGCGACCTTCTGAACGCCGGGCTCGACGCAGGCGACGCGCTGATCGCGCTGAAACCCATTCTGGAATCGAATCAAGAAAAGATCCTGCCCGACGTGAAGGCGTTCCTGCGTGAGATCGAGCCGCTGGGCATCCGCCTGAACGGCCCGGCCTTTGACGCGCGCCTCGCCGGGTACGTGCTGGATTCCTCCCGCAAGAAATATACGCTTCAAGACCTCACCGCGGACGGCGGCTACGACGCGCACCCAGCCTCCGCGCTCTATGATCTCTCCCGCGCGCAGGAGGCGCAGCTGGAGGAGGCCGGGATGACCGGGCTCTACCACGACATCGAACTGCCGCTCACCCGCACGCTCTACGACATGGAGCGGGAGGGCTTCCTGGTGGACCGGGAGGAACTGAAGCGTCTGGGCGCGAACTACGCCCAGCGCATCAACGACCTGACCGAGAAGATCCACGCCTACGCGGGCTACCCCGTCAACATCAATTCCACCAAGCAGCTGGGCGAGCTCTTGTTTGAAAAGCTGGGGCTTTCCTCCGGGCGCAAGACCAGCCGTGGCTACTCCACCGACGCGGAGACGCTGGAGAACCTCTATGAGGCGCACCCGGTGGTGCCGCTCATCCTGGAGCACCGCAAGTACCAGAAGCTCAACGGCACCTACATCGAGGGCCTGATGCTAAAACACGCACCGGACGGGCGTATCCACACAAGCTTTGACCAGACCAACGCCGCCACCGGCCGCATCAGTTCTGTGGACCCGAACCTGCAGAACATCCCCGTGCGCAGCGAACTGGGCCGCGAGATTCGAAAGGCTTTTATCGCCCGGCCCGGCTGGATGCTGGTGGACGCCGACTACTCGCAGATCGAACTGCGCGTGCTCGCCCACATGTCGGACGATCCGGTGATGATCGACGCGTTCTTAAAAGACCAGGACATCCACCGCCGCACCGCCGCCGAAGTCTACGGCGTGCCGATCGAAGAGGTGACGGGCGCCATGCGCTCCGCCGCCAAGGCCGTCAACTTCGGCATCGTCTACGGCATCTCGGACTTCGGGCTGGCCCGGAACATCGGCGTCAGCCGCAAGCAGGCGGCGGAGTTCATCGAACGCTACCTCACCCGCTACGCGGGCATCAAGCGGTTCATGGATTCCTCCGTGGCCCAGGGCAAGCTGCAGGGCTACGTGACCACGCTGTTCGGCAGGCGGCGGTACCTGCCGGAAATTTCAAGCGCCAACTATAACATTCGCTCCTTCGGCGAGCGCATCGCGATGAACAGCCCCATCCAGGGCACCGCCGCCGACATCATCAAGCTCGCAATGGTTGAGGCGCACCGGGCGCTGACCAGCGAGAAGATGAAGGCAAAGCTCATCCTGCAGGTGCACGACGAACTGATCGTCGAAAGCCCGCCGGAGGAGATCGACCGCGCCAGCGCGCTTTTGAGAAGCGCTATGGAGGGCGTGGTCAGCATGAAAGTTCCGCTGAAGGTGGACCTGAACGTCGGGAGGGACTGGAATGCGTGCAAATAGCCCCTACGTCGTGGGCCTGACCGGCGGCGTTTCCACCGGCAAGAGCACGATCCTTGCAAGCCTGAAGGAGCTGGGCGCGTTTGTCTGCAGCGCGGACGACGCCTCCCGCCGCCTGACCGCGCCGGGGGGCGAGGCGCTGCCCGCGATCCGCGAAACCTTTGGCGAAGCGGTCTTCCTGCCGGACGGCTCCCTAGACCGGCGGGCGCTGGGCGAAATCGTGTTCCGCGATCCAGGCTGCCGCAGGGCGCTCGAGGCCATCATCCACCCGGCGGTGCAGCGGGAAATGCTTCACGAAATCGAAAACGCCGCGGAGAACGGGGCGCGCATCGTGGTCATGGAAGTGCCGCTGCTCTACGAGACGGGTATGGACGCGCTGTGCTGCGAGGTGTGGGTGGCGTACCTGGACGGCGAGAGCCAGACGAGGCGGCTCATGAACCGCGACCGGTTGACCAGGGAGCAGGCCGAGGCGCGCATCCAAAGCCAGATGTCGCTTGAAAAAAAGGCAGAGCGGGCCGACGTGGTGATCAAAACCGACAAGCCCGCGCCGGAGGTGCAAAAGGAGGTCGCGCACCTGTACAAGGACCTTCTCAAGAGGGTCAGCCGATGAGGGCGGCGCTCGAATACGCGCCGAGGCGGCGCAAGAAAAGGCGCGCAAGAAAGACGCGCCTCGTTCTGCCACTCCTGGTGATCCTTTTGCTGCTTGCCGTCGTCTACTATATGTTTACCTTCCCGAAGGCCGTCCGGGAGATCGCCTACCCGCTCGCCTATGAGGACGAGATCAAAAAATATGCCGCGGAATACGATCTGGACCCTGCCCGGGTGGCGGCGGTCGTCTACTGCGAGTCCTCCTTCCGGCCGGAAGCCGTCAGCTCCGCGGGCGCGCGGGGACTGATGCAGATCATGCCGGAGACCGGCGGGTGGATCGCGGAGAAGCTGGACGATACGAGCACCTACACCGACGAAAAGCTCTTTGAGCCGGAGCTGAACATCCGCTACGGCTGCTGGTATCTGAACTACCTGGACGGCCGGTACGGCGGCGACCTGACCAAGGCCACCGCCGCTTACCACGCGGGCGGAACCCGCGTGGACGAATGGCTGAATGACAAAGCATACTCCACGGACGGCGTGACGCTGGCCTCCATCCCCTACGATTCCACGAGGGCGTATGTGGCGAACGTCAAGGCCGCCTACGAGCACTACAAGGAGATTTTCCGATCATGACAAAACGGCTCGTCCGGCTGGCGGCGGTTCTTCTGGCCGCGATGCTCTTAACCGGCTGCGCGGGCGGCAACCGAACCATCACCCTTCTGGATTCAAGTTCCACCCCCTCGCCCGCCTATGACCAGGCGTCGGTGGATGATTTCACGGGCGAAGGCGAATACGCGCCGGACGGCCTCAGCGCCAACCCTGGCGAGGTCATGCCCGCGCCCGCCAGCGAGGCGGAGTTGAAAAACGCGGCGCAGGCCGCCTCCGAGCGCGCCGAAATTCCGCTCCAATCGGGCTACGAGGACGCCGACATGACGCTGGGCCTGGTCGCGGGGCCGGACGCGGAGGTCAATCCGCTGCACTGCAAGTACCTGGACATCCTAAACGTCAATGCCCTGGTCTACGAATCCCTGGTGGAGCTGGACGAAAACCGGCGGCCCTCACCGCTCCTGGCGGACCGCTGGGCGAACAGCGGCGACACCTGGACGTTCACGCTGCGAAGCGATGTCAGTTTTCACGACGGCGACCGGCTGACCGCACAGGACGTGGTGTCCAGCTACAACGAGATCATGAAGTACCCCGCCAACTACTGGAACCCGCTTCTGAACCAGGCGGTGGTATCGATGAGCGCCCCGGACGAGGCCACCGTCGTGGTCAAGGCCAAAGGCTCCATTGGCGCCATGCTGCTCTACGCGATGACCTTCCCCGTCGCCTCCGGCGACTCGGTCTCAAGCGCCATGCCCATAGGCACTGGGGCCTATTGGTACATCAGCTACGACGCGGGCTACGCGCTCCGGATCGAGCAGAACCCGCTGTGGTGGAAGCGCGCGAACACCAATGTACACTCGCTGGTGGGGCTCTTCTGCGCCAGCGGCAAGATTGCGATGAACCTTCTCGAAACCGGCGAGATCGACGCGTTGGCCAGCGACTACCCCACCATCTCCTTAAGTCGCCAGCTCAGCGACCGCAAGGCCGTGGACTACTCCACCAACACCTATGAGTGCATCGTGCCCAACCTGAGGGACCCGATCCTCTCCGACCTCGCCGTGCGTCAGGCGCTGATGTACGCCATAGACCGCACCACGCTGGCCACCACCGTGTACGCTGGGCTGGTGCAGGAGAGCGAGGTGCCGGTCGTCCCCGGCTCCTCCATCTACAACGCGCAGGCCACCCGCTACAACTACAGTCCCGAGCGTGCGCTGAAGATCCTGACCGACGCCGGCTGGACGGACGTGGACGGCGACAACCTGCTCGAAAAAGAGGTGCAGGGCAGCCTCATCGACCTCAAGCTCAACCTCATCACCTACGACCGGGGCACCACCAACACCCGCTCCGAGGCAGTGGAGCTTCTGGCCTCGCAGCTTGCCATGGTGGGCTTCGAGGTGAACACCAAGGTGCTCTCGAGCCGCGAGGTTTACGACCATCTGAACAACGGGGACTTCCAGCTGGCACTCGTCGCATTCGAGCTCAGCGACATCCCCAACCTCAACTTCATGGTGGGCAAAGGCGGCGCCTCCAACTACCAACGGTATGAGAGCGTGGACATGGAAAACCTGCTGCGCGCCGCCTGGGTATCCCCCACACAGGCGGATCTGGAATCCAACATGTACAGCCTGCAGCTGAAGCTGGTGGAAGATCTGCCGATCCTCGGGCTCTTCTTCAGGACCGGCCTCACCGTCGCCAAGGTGCCGCTGGGGCGGCTGGACGCGCCGAGGCTGGGCAACTGCCTTAGAGGTTTGCCGACTTCGTCGGCGCAATGAAAATCCGCAGCGCGTCTTTTCATTGCATTGAGTGGGATCTGTATGCGCCTGAAAATCTGCGGATTTTCCGGGCGGCGCATTGACTTATGGTATTGTTTCCTCCACCAGTCAACGCACTGGTTACGGAAACCGTTCCCGACGCGTTAGAGCCCGGAAACGAATTGAAGGTGTGACGGGGTGTCCGTCTGGAATGCACCGGATTTTAGGAGGAACATCATGCAGGAAATCGGCGTCGGCATCGTCGGCTGGGGGTTCATGGGCCGCACGCACGCCCACGTGCTCCGGGAGATCCCCCTGTTTTACCCCGGCTGCGGCTTCAGACCCGTCATAAGGTCGGTCTGCTCCAGGCGGCTGGAAATCGCGCGGGACGCGGCGGAAATGCTGGGCGCGGCGCACTTCACGGACGATTACCGGGCGCTTCTCGCCCGGCCGGACATCCAGGTGCTCTCCATCTCCACGCCAAACGCGCTGCACGAGCGGATGATCGTGGACGCGCTCAAGGCGGGCAAGCACCTGTACATCGACAAGCCCCTGACCGTGGACGGCGCGTCCGCCGCCCGGATCGAGGAGGCCGCCCGCACTTCCGCGAGCCTCACCCAGATGGTCCACAACAACCGCTTCTTCCCCAGCGTGCTCCGCGCCAAACAGCTCATCGACGAAGGGCGCCTCGGAAACCTCCTCTCCTTCGCCGCGCGCTACGACCACTCCGGCTCCATCGATCAGGCCCGGCCCGCGGGCTGGAAGCTGCAGGAGAGCGCGGGGGTGCTGCTCGATATCGGCTCCCACGCGCTGGACATGGTGGCCTATCTCATCGGCTACCCCACCCGCGCGCTTTGCAGGCTGCGCACGCTGTACCCGGAGCGGCCCGCGCCGGGCGGCGGCACGCTGAAAAACCTCGCCGACGACCAGGCGGTGATGCTGCTTGAGATGCCAAACGGCGCGGTGGGCACCGTGACCGCCTCCAAGATCACCACCGGCGCGGAGGACGAGCTTTCGTTCGAAATCTACGGCGACAAAGGCGCGATCCGCTGGCGGCTGATGGAGGCCGACTATCTGGAATTCTACGACAACACGCTGCCGGAGGCGGCGCTGGGCGGCGAACGGGGCTTCCGCCGCATCGCGACCACCGCCCGCTTCTCCGCGCCCGGCGGCTCCTTCCTGCCGCCCAAGAACCGGATCGGCTGGGACCGGGCGCACATGCACTGCTACTACAGCTTTCTGGAATGCGTCCACCGCGGTGCGCCAGCGAACCCCGACATCTTCGAAGGCGCGCGCCTTCAGCGCCTGATGGACGCGCTGGTCTCGTCCCACCGCTTAAGCGCATGGGTCGAATTCAACGGATGACAAAACACCGCAAAGAATCGCGGAGGTGAGCGCATGTTCTCCCTTCGGCAGGAAGAACTGCTCTACAGCCTGCGCCCGGCCGGGCAGGCGCGCATCGCGCCGCCGATGGACGACCGGCGCGCCTGGGCATCGTTTGACGCGGAGGCTTCCCAGGCGCTCGTCGCGCGGGCGGAAAAGGCGCTGCGCGCGCCGCTCCCCCACCTGACCGCGGGCGACTACCTCCGGCGGCCGGACTCGGAGCCGCCCGAGGGCTACAAGCTCAGAAGGTCACAGGTAATTTCGTTGATTCTGGGGGCCTGCGTCTCCGGCGACGAGAAATACCTGCCCAAGGCCGCGGATCTGATCTGGATGATGGCCGAGGAGTCCAGCTGGGCCGCGTTCCCGCGCCGCGGCGCGCCTCTGCCCGCCTTCGGCTCGCCCGACATGGATCTTTACGCCGCGCGCACGGCGGAACTCTTCGCGCTGGCCCGGCTGATGGTAGGCGCGCGGTTTGACCGCATGACGCCGCAGCTGAACGCCCGCATAGAGTACGAGCTTCGGCGGCGCGCGTTCGACCCCGTCATCGCCCGGGAGGGCGAGGACTGGATGCACCTTTCGGGGGACGCGCCGCGCATCGCCGCGCATCTGATGGCCGCGTGCCTCGCCGCTGAGACCGACGAGGGCGAGCGCCGCTGGCAGGTGCTTCGCCGAACGCTGAAAATCCTCGAGGGCTACCTCAGGACGCAGCTGTCCGACGGCGGCGCGACGGTAGACCTCAAGCGGCACGTTGAGGCGGCCTCCGCGCTGGGCGACTGCTTCGCGCTTTTGTCGCTGGTCAGCGGCGGCGAGGTGGAGCTTCGCGACGAGCCGCAGTTTGTGGACATGGCCATCCTGCCCTGCCGGCTGCACATCGCCGATGGCTGGTTTTTAAACCCCGGCGGCGACCCGCTGCCCGGCCTCAACCCCGACCCGCTGTTCCGGCTGGGCGAGGGCGTGCGTTCCGGCTGCCTGTGCGGCATGGCCGCGTGGCTGAGGCGGCAGGACCCGGAGCCCGCGGTGGACGGGGATTCGCTGTTCGCGCTTCTGATGCGCCTACGGAGCAGAGCGAACCTTAACCGGGAACCCGCGCGGCTGCCGCTGCCCGGCTCGGTGCTGCTGCCGGACATGGGCGTGGCCGCAGCCCGCTCGGGCGATTTCTTCGTGGCGTTGACCGGCGGCGACCGCCGCGGCGCGTTTTCCCACCGCGACGCGGGCGACATCGCGCTCTACTACCGGGGGCAGCCGGTGCTGGTCGACTGCGGCCTGCCGGGCGCGGAAGCCCACAACGTGCCCGCCGTCGAGGGCGTGGAGCAGAACGCCGCGCGCCGCGCGCCCGAACCGCCGGAACTTGCGGGCGACGGCTACTGGATGCTGACAATGGGCATCGCCCACGCCTATCCCGCCGCCGCGAAGCTCTACAGCTGGCAGCGCAGCCTCATGCTGACGCCCGGCGAGGATCAGGTGCGGCTGATCGACGCTTTCGACTTCGAGGGCGTCAAAAAGCGCGCGACCCTCCGGTTCATCACGCCCCACGAGCCGGTCCTGAAAGGGAGTACGGCGGTCCTCGGGCCGGTGGCGCTCCGGTTCCCCGGCAGCCTGACCCCGGCGGTCTACGAGCTGCCGATGGAAGAGCCCGCGCTCAAGGCCCTCTGGGGCGAAAAACTCTACCGTCTCGAGCTTACGCAAAACGACAGCGCGCCCGGCGCGCGGCTGGACTTTACGTTCTCCCCCGTGTAACGCTCCCCTTCCCCCGCTTTCTCCGCCATGTGGCGGCAAAATAGAAAGGAAGTGTACCTCCATGACCCCGTTCCAGAAACAGTACGAAAAGCAAATCGCGGAGCTGGCGCGCGCCGCAAACCGCCTGGCCGAAGTCGGCTTCGTCACCAGCCAAGGCGGGAACCTGTCGCTGCGCGCGGACGAGGATGTGATCCTGATCACGCCCACGAAGGTGGCCAAAGCCGCCATCACTTTTGAAGACATCTGCGCCGTCGACCGCGACGGCAACGTGCTCTACGCCAAGGAGGGCAGAAAGCCCACCGGCGAATGGCCCTTCCACGTGCGCATCATGAATAAGCGCCCGGATGTCAAAGGCATCGTGCACGGCCACCCGCCGATCCTGACCGGCTTCGCCATCGCGGGCGGCGACTGGCTGCAAATGCCCTTCCTGCCGGAACCGGTGATCGAGGTCGGCCCGATGATCATGGTGCCCTACGCCGAGCCGCTCTCCGAGCAGCTGGCGGTAAACTTTGACGCGGTCATCGAAAAGTCCAACGGCTTCCTGATGGAAAACCACGGCGCGGTCATGGTCAGCCCCGAGGGCGTGTGGCGCGCCATCGAATTCCTGGAGATGATGGAGGCCGCGGGCAAGTCCATCCTGGTGGCCAAAATGCTGGGCAACCCCAAACCCATCCCGGGCGACGACGTGAAAAACCTTGAAAACGTCATCCGTGTCCGCAACATGCCCATGCCCGGCCTGCCGGGTGTGGTGAAGAGCCTGACGGACATCTTCGTATAAAGAATATCATAAGCAAACAAGGCCGCCGGGTGCGCAGCATCACCCGGCGGTCTTGTTTATAAAAAAGAGGAAGCCCCTTTCGGGGCTCCCCTTGCGCCAATTTGCGGCGCCTTTCTCCATGGTAGAAACCTTTTAGACGGGCAGCAGCCCCTCGTCCTTTTTGAGCAGCGTGTTGTCCAGCTTCATGGTCTGGGCCTGGCGGTACTGGAAGTACTTCTCGGCCACCTGCGGGAACAGCGCGTAGCTGAGGACGTCCTCCGGCTGCGTCACGTACTCCGCGGCCTGCTTCTTGTACTCCTCCAGCTCTGACTTCAGAAGGTCCGCCGGGCGGCAGGTGATGACCGTAGCGTCGCCGATGACCTTGCGGCGAACTTCCTCGTCCACCGGCGCGGGCAGGCGGCCGTACTCGCCGCGCATCAGCGCCTGGGATTCCTTGGGGTTCATCTTGTAGCGCTCGCCGGAGATGACGTTCATGACCGCCTGGGTGCCGACGATCTGGCTGGTGGGCGTGACCAGCGGCGGATAGCCGAATTCCTTGCGGACGCGCGGGATCTCCTCCAGCACCTGGTAGAACTGGTCGGACTTGCCCGCCTGCTTGAGCTGCGAGATCAGGTTCGACAGCATGCCGCCGGGCACCTGGTAGAGCAGGGTGTTGATGTCGATCTTCAGCACCTTCGGGTCGAGGTGGCCTTCCTTGGTCAGCTTTTCGGCGACGCCGCGGAAGTGGACCGCGATCTCCGAGAGCAGGCCGATGTCAAGGCCGGTGTCGTACTCGGTGCCCTTGAGGGTGGCGACCATCGGCTCGGTGGCCGGCTGCGCCGTGCCGTTGCCCAGCGGGGACAGCGCGGTGTCGATGATGTCCGCACCCGCCTCGATGGCCTTGAGGTAGGTCATGTCGCCGGTGCCGGTGGTGTTGTGGGTGTGCATGTGGATCGGCACCTTGACCGCCTGCTTGAGCTTTTTCACCAGGCTGTAGGCCTGATAGGGCAGAAGGAGGTTCGCCATGTCCTTGACGGCGATGGTGTCCGCGCCCATCTTCTCCAACTGGATGGCCATCTCCACGAAATAGTCCTCGTTATGTACGGGGCTGATCGTGTAGCTCATGGCCGCCTCGCAGATGCCGCCGTGCTTCTTGGTGGCCTTCATCGCAGGTTCCATGTTGCGGGTGTCGTTGAGCGCGTCGAAGATGCGGATGATGTTGATGCCGTTTTTGACCGACAGACGGACGAACTCGTCCACCACGTCGTCGCCGTAGTGCTTGTAGCCCAGGATGTTCTGACCGCGCAGCAGCATCTGCAGCTTGGTCTTGGGCATGGCCTCGCGCAGCGCGCGGAGCCGATGCCACGGGTCCTCGTTCAGGAAGCGAAGACACGTGTCAAACGTGGCGCCGCCCCAGCATTCCAACGAATAATAGCCAACCCTGTCCAGCTTCTCAGCCGCGGGCAGCATGTCCTCGAGGCGCATCCTCGTGGCCGCCTGTGACTGGTGCGCGTCGCGCAGGATGGTGTCGGTAATGAGTACCTTGGCCATGGTCGTTTCCCTCCTCGCTCTTTATTTACCCGGGCGCGGCCCGCCTAAGCAGGCCGGGACGTTCCGCATGATTACTTCAGCGAGAACAGCGGATCGCCCGAGTTGACGGAAGCGCCCTTGGCGGCGATGATCTGGGCGACGACGCCGTCGCGGGGCGAGAGGATTTCGTTTTCCATCTTCATGGCTTCGAGGATCAAGACCACCTGGCCCTTTTTGACGCTGGCGCCTTCGGCGACCACCACGTTCACGATGGTGCCCGGCATGGGCGCTTTGACGGCTTCGCCGCTGACGGGGCCGGCCTTCTTGGCGGGCGCCGGGGCGGGGGCGGGCGCGGCGGCCGGGGCCGGCTCGGCAGCCGGGGCGGGCGCGGCGACAGGGG
>JAEZHK010000052.1 GCA_023416655.1 Bacillota bacterium | reverse complement strand
TGGTGCGAGATGTAGATGAACGCGATGCCCTGTTTTTTGAGCTTGCAGATGTTCTCGAACAGCTTTTTTACTTCGACCTCGGTTAAGGAGCTTGTCGGCTCGTCCAGCACGATCACCCGGGGCGACTCGCTCATGGCCTTCAAAATCTCCACCACCTGCTGGCTGGCGATGGGGAGGTTGCGGACCAACTCCGTGGGCTGGATGTCGTCGATCTCAAAGAGCTTCAGCATCTGGGCCGCGCCGCGGTTGAGCTTTTTGTAGTCTACAAGCCCCAACGGCCCCACCGGCTGGCGGTTGAAGTAGATGTTCTCCGCCACGCTGAGCTGCGGCACGAGGCTCAGTTCCTGGAACACGATGCCGATGCCGCTTTCGATGGAGTCCCGCGGCGTCTGAAAATGCGCCAGCCGGTCCTCCACGTAGATTTCGCCCGCGTCGGGCCGGTAGATCCCGCCCAGCACCATCATCAGCGTGGACTTGCCCGCGCCATTCTCGCCCACCAGCGCGTGCACCTCGCCGGGCCTGACCTTGAAGTCTACCCCGGCGAGCGCCTTGACGCCTGGGAAGCTCTTGACGATGCCGCGCGCCTGAAGCACATATTCGCCCATAGGCCCACCTCGCTTCGCTTGTCAAAAAGTACGCGGACGGACGGCCCGCCGTCCGCCGCGTACCAGATCAATTCCTTACCGCATTAGAGAATCTTCTTGCGGATTTTCCGCGCTGCGGCATTAGCCTCTCTTGAAATATTTCGCGTTGTTGGCGTCGATGATGATGACGCCGGTATCGACGCTGGCCGGCACGCCCGAGACGCCCGCCGCCGCGTTGTCGCTGGTGATGGCGACGTTCGAGTTGTTGACATTGATCAGGATCTCGATGGCGTAGTAGGGCATGAGCGCGGTCTGCTGCGCGACGGAAGCGGTGATCACGCCCGCCTCGATGTCGTTGAGCACGTCTTCGCCGCGGTCCATGGAGATGATCTTGACCTGGCCGACCTTGCCCGCTTCCTTCACGGCCGTGGCCGCGCCGGAGCCGCCCGCGGCCTCAACGCACGCGATGCCCGCGAGGTCCGGGAACTTCTGCAAGAGCGTGCCGGCGGCCTGCGCCGCGACGATGGGATCGGACTGGGTGTCGGCGATCTGCACGACTTCGATCTCCGGGAACGTCGCCAGCGCTTCCTGATAGCCGCGGATGCGCTCCTCGAGGTTCGACTGGCCGGGCTTGGTCATCAGCGCGACTTTGCCCTTGCCGCCCAGCGCTTCGGCCAGGTACTTGCCGCCGGTGAAGCCCGCGGTGTAGTTGCCCGTGCCGACGAAGCTGAGGCGCTTGGAGGTCGGGAGGTCGGCATCCACGGTCACGACCGGGATGCCCTCCGCGATGGCCTTGTCCACGATGGGCACCAGCGTGTCTTCAAACCCGACCACCACGATGCCGTTGGGCTTCTTGGCGATGGCCTGCTCGAAGGCGGCGATCATGGCGTTCATGTCGTAGTCGGTGGGGCCGACGTACTCGGTGCGCACGCCCAGCTCCTTGCCCGCCATCTCGCAGCCCAGCATATGATCGTAGAAGTAGTCCAGGCCGCCCAACGCGCTGACTTCGATGTAGAGCTGGTCGGACTTGTCCGCCGCCTCCGCGAGGCCCGGCATCATGCCAACGGTCAGGATCAGAGACAACGCCATGATCAGTGCAACAAGCTTCTTCATGAGACTTGACCCTCCTTATATGTGCGGCACCTTCGCCGCATTCAGGACTGCTTACATTATAAACCGTCAATAAATTCAACCACAAGTGAGGCATTTTTCCATCACGGCAGAAAAAATTCGCGCCGCCGCGACCGTTCGGCCCCAGCCTCGCGAATTCCTAAAGCAACCGCGGGATTTTTCAGGCACTTACGACCAGTTGATCCCTAAAAAGAGAAAACCGCGGCATGAGCCGCGGGCAAAACCGGTATTCAGTTGACAGGTCATAGGGGTTCATATTGTGCGCGTCAGGGCGGGGATGAGTGGAAAACCCGGCGAGATTAGCCGCCGAACATCGCGCGCACCGCGCAACGGATCTCCTGATAGCTGGTGCAGCGGCAGAGGTTCGACTGCAGCCATTCCTCCACGACGATCTCCTCCGGCAGCGCGTCGTGATGGAGCCGCAGCGCGTGGCAGACCATGAGGAAGCCGGATGTGCAGTAGCCGCACTGGAACGCGTTCTCCTCGACGAAAGCCCTCTGCTCGGGCGCGTGCCCGCCCAGGCCCTCGACGGTGGTGATGGCATGGCCCTCGGCCTCCACCGCCAGCATCAGGCAGGATTTCGCGGGCCAGCCGTCCACAACCACCGTGCACGCGCCGCAGTCGCCGTTGCGGCAGCCCGGCTTCGCGCCGGTCAGCCCCAGCTGCTCCCGGAGCACGTCAAGCAGCAGGTCCGACGGGCGCACCGCGACCTGCCGCGCTTCCCCGTTGACGTTCAGCACGATCACCGACATCCCATCATATCGAACCATCTTCCCACCCCTCCAGAAGTGCCTTCAGCGTGTTCCGGGTCACAAAGAGGCGGTATTCCTTTGATGCTTCCACGTCGCTCTTCGCGCACTCCGCAAGCGCCGCCGCGGCTCGCGCCGCCCGGTCCCCGACGGGCATGCTCCGGTCGTTCAGGATCGCCTCCACCCCAGCGGAGCGGAAAGGCGCGTCCGCAAACCCCGAAAACGCGCAGCGCAGCACATTGTCCGCGATCAGCGCGGTGACGCCCACCAGCGGATAGTCGATCTTCTCCTGCGCGGTCTTTTTGAAGTGCGCGTGGCGCGCCGAAAGCGCCCAGCCCGGCACGCGCACCTGGGTCAGCAGTTCGCCGGGCGCAAGCCGCATCCGGCCGTCGAAAACGCGGGCGAAGGGCAGGGTGCGCGCTCCCTCCGGGCCGAAGACCGAAACCTCCGCGTCCGCGAGAAGCAGCGGCAGGCTGGTTTCGCGGTAGATAATCGTCCCGCACAGGTTTCCGCCCAGCGTGATCCTGCACTGGTTGGTGTGGTCGGCGATCCGCCCGCAGGCGAGGCTCATCAGCGGGAAGAGCTTCGATTCCTTGATCTGGTTCAGGGTCAGCGCCGCGCCGAGGGTGAGAGCGCCGTGGTCTGACGAAATGACGTTCAGTTCGGAAATGTCCTTCACGTCGATCACGGCGTCCGGCCGGATCGCGCCCGCCCGACACATGCTGATGATCTCGCTGCCGCCCGCGTAGTAGAGCGCGGACTTCCCCGCCCGCGCGATTTCCTGATACGCATGCACGGCTTCCTCCAGCGTGTCCGGGCGCAGGTACGAGAAATTGAATGGAATCATGCCTTGCCCCCCGAGGCGCGCCACAGCTTTTCCGGCGTCAGCGGAAGGAATGTCAAGTCGATCCCGAACGCCGCCGAAAGCGCGTTGCCCAGCGCCGCGGCCATGCCAATGACGCCGTGCTCCGAAATGCTGCGCACGCCGAACGGCGCGCCCCCGTCCGGGGTTTCCACGAAGTCCACCCGATAGTCCGGCTCCTGCCCGATGTGCAAAAGCTTATACGTTCGAAGGTTCGGCGTATCCATCACGCCCGAAGCGTCGTAATGATACGCTTCGCGGCTTGCGAGGCTCAGCCCCATCGCCATGCCGCCCGCGACGGACGCGCGCATCGCCTCGGGATTGACGAGGCTGCCTGCGTCGATGACCGTCGAGGCCGAGAGGATGCGGAAGGTGAAATCCCGGAGGTCCGCCTCGACCTCCACGACCTGCGCGCCCGGTGTGCGGCTGGGGCCGGCCTTGCCCTTGCCGGTTTCGGGGTCCAGCTCGCAAAGTCCCTTCAGCATGTAGCCGCCACGGCCCAGTGCCGGTTCGCCCACGGACTGCCCGTCCGCCGCCTTGTACCCTTGCGCGATGTCCTTGAAAAGGATGAACTTTTCGGGGTTCTTCTTCGAGCAAACGCGACCATTGGCGACGACGATGTCCTCCGGCGGGCAGCCAAGCGCCTCCGCGCCGGTCGCGCGGAGCTGGTTTATGATGTCGTCCGCCGCCCGCACCACCGCGTGCCCCGCCATGTATCCGGAGAGGCTGGCGACGGTTTTCCAGTGCTCGGGCGCGGTGCGCGTGTCCACGTGCATCGACGTGTGCACCTGATCGACTCCGATGCCCAGCTTCTCCGCCAGCATCTGCGCCAGCAGCGTCTGGCTGCCCGAGCCCATCTCGACCACGCCGGTATTCAGGTTGACGCTGCCGTCGGAATTGAACGTGACCAGCGCGCCGGAGACGGCGTTCGTCGGGGGATTGGAGGTTTTCCAGAGGCAGGCGACGCCCATCGCGCGCACTGTATGGGGCTTAATCGGCCTTACCGTACCGTCCCAGCCGGAGAGCGCCTTCACCTTTTCGATGCAGGCGGGGAGGTCGCCGAGGAAGCTTGGCGTGCAGGGGACCTGCGAGGGCGTGAAGTCCCCTGGCCGGATCGCGTTCACGAGTCGCAGCTGAAGCGGGTCCATCGCTAGCTCCCGGGCGAGCGCGTCCATCGCCCGCTCCACGCAGAACGTGCAGGATTCGTGGGCGAAGCCGCGGAAGGATGTAGCGTAGGTGTGGTTTGTGTACACGCACAGCGCGTCCAGGCTCAGGTTTTCGATGTTGTACGGGCCGGTGCCGTCCACCGCGATGGCCTTGGCCATGTTGGGGGCGATGTCGGCATACGCGCCGGAATCGAGGTTGTAGGTCATGACCGCGGCCAGGATGCGCCCGTCCCGCTTCGCGCCCAGCGCGATCTCCGCCTCCAGCCCGATCCGGCATGGGGCGGACGCCATGTCCTGCTCGCGGGGGAGGGTGAGCCGCACCGCCTGCCCGCCGACGCTTTTGGAGGCGAGGAACGCGAGGATTTCCAGCGTCACCGGCGCCTTCCCGCCGAATCCGCCGCCCACGAACGGCACGCGCACCCGGATCTTCCCGGTCGGGATCACGAAGGATTCGGAGAGTTGCTTGGCGACGGCGTAGGGTGCCTGCGAGGAAGTGGTGATCAAAATCTCGCCGTCCATGGAAATCTCCGCCCGGGCGGCGCGGACCTCCATCGCCAGATGATCCGAAGGGGGCAGGCAAAAGCGCCGGGTGACCACCACGTCGCACTCATTCAGCGCGCGCTCTACATTTCCCTTTCGCATGCGGGTGCGGCTTGCGACATTGGTCCCCGCCTCGGGGGTGATGTCCTCTTTGACCTTCCGGTAGCCGTCCGGCTTTTCATGCACCAGCGGCGCGTCCGGCGCGAGCGCTTCGGAGGGGGAAAGCACCGCGGGCAGCGGCTCGTATTCCACGCGGATTTTCCGCACGGCCTCCTCCGCCTCCCATTCGGTCAGGGCCACGGCCATGGCCACAGGCTCCCCGGCGTAGCGCACCACGTCCCTCGCCAGCGCGGGCCTGTCCAACACCAGCGGGCCAAAGCGTTCCGGGCAGTCCGCGCCGGTCAGCACCGCCCGCACGCCCGGCGAGGAAAGCGCCCGGGATGTGTCGATGCTTAAGATTTTGGCGTGGGCGCGGGTGCTCGTCAAAAGCCGCGCGGAGAGAAGGCCCACTGTGGGCAGGTCGTCTGTGTAGACGGCCTCCCCTGTGACCTTCTCCCAGGCTTCCACGCGCCGCACGTTGGTCCCGATCACCCCGCTCATTGGCATCCCTCCGGAAAGAATTCCCTGGCAGTGTTTTCCGCACGCCGCGTGATTATGCGAAGACCCTAGCTGACGTACAGAATCCGCATGCCCGGCAGCTTTGCGGCGAGGCGCTCCCGGAGGAACGCCTCGGCTTCGGCGCGCGGGCCCTGCTGGTAGCAGTACTTGCCCTTTCCCCGGCCGGTCATGATCTCCCGGTCCAAAAGCTGCGTCCCGCCCGGGAACGCATCCTGATTGATCGCGTTCTGCACGAAGCTGTAGGTCATGAGGATGATCTCAATGAAGCCGTCCTCCCGGACGCGGCGGCCCAGCGCGTCCGCGAGGAAGTCGATCAGCTCGCCGTAGAGCTTCTTCCAGTCGGGCAGCAGGATGACCGGCGCGATCAGTATCCCCACCGGGTAGCCCGATTCGCTCACGGCGTTGAGCGCATTGACCCTCCCAGCAAGCGGCGAGGTGCCGATTTCGATCTTCCGGATGATCTCCTCCGGGTTGACGCTCATCCGGAAGACGACCTTCCCCCGGTGGTCGAGGTTTAAAAGAGGCTGCGCCATGTCGAACTTTGTCGGGAACGTCAGCGCGCCACGCCCGTACTTTGCAAACTGATTGACCGTCCACGGCAGGTTGCCCGTGACCTCGTTTTCCATGACAAGGTCGCTGTTGCTGCCGATCTCAAACGTCAAAGGCCGCGGGGATTCCGCGTCCACCTTCAGCATCCGGTCCATCATCTGCTCGCGGTTGACGAAGAGCCGCAAATACGAGCACTTGTTGTAGCTGCACACCAGGTAGCAGTACAGGCACATCGCCCGGCAGCCGGACGAGGTGTACGGCACGAGCCAGTCCGACACCTTGTGGTTTTCCGCGTACTTGTGCGTCTTCCGCACGCCCACCACAAGATGCCGCTTGAGGCGCGCAAAATCCCGGTTCTCCGCCGCCTGGAATTCCGGAATGCGGTTGTGGCTTTCGATCTGGGTCCAGGGAAGGCTCGCGAATTCCTCCCGCAGGGTCTTTCCCAGCGGATATTCGAGGGCCTGCGGCTCATAGTACACGGCGTCAAACTCGGGCTTCATGGCTTCCTCCGCAAACGCAAATCAACCCACCGGAATAGGTTCTCCCTTTTCCGGAACAATGTTGTAAGAACCCAGTTTAGTCTGCCCGGAGGAGGCGAAAAAAGCCACGAAAAACGATCGAACGCCGGAGGCGAACGTCCCATGAACGGCAAAGAGGTTCTTGAAGGGTACAACCTTGCGATCATCCTGTGCGGGATCGCGGCAGGGACGATCGCGCGCTTTGTCACGATCCGCATCGACGCGCGACAGGTGCCCAGCTACCCGAACGCCTACCTGATCCACCTGGTGACCGGGTTCATCGCCTCGGCGCTCGGCTCGGTGGCGGTCCCGGCACTGCTCGCCAAGGACTTCACCGCCTTCACCTTCCTCGCGCTGGCGGTGCAGCACTTCCGCGAGGTGCGCAAGCAGGAACAGGAGAGCCTTGAGACGCTCGAAAGCGCGGAGATGGCCGAGCGCGGCGAAGGCTACATCGACGGCATCGCGAAGACCTACGAGTCGAGAAATTACATCTCCCTGCTTACGGCGCTGGGCACCGTAAGCGTGCTGACCGCGATGGGTCTAAAGCAGATCGCCGCCAACCTCGCCCTCGCGGCGGCTATCGGCACAATCCTTATCTGGCTTCTGGTCCGATTCACGTCGGGCAAGCGGATCGGCGACCTGTGCGACCTCTCCCTGGGCAAAATCGAGGTGAAGGACGGCTCGCTCTACGTGGACGGCATCTACGTCACGAACCAGCTGGGCACGGAGAAGGCGCAGAAGCTCTTCCGGGAGGAAGGCGTTTCGGTAGTGGTCAAGCCCCGAATGGAAAAACACCGCGTGATCGTCGAGCAGGCGGGGCAGCGCAAGGCCATGATGTTTGACGCGGCGCGCTCCTTCGGCGTCAAGCAGTACAAGTTCACCGAGCGCGAGATGTCCGACGGCCGCGTGGTGATCGCCTTCGTGCCGATCCTTCCGGACCCCAAGGGCATCATGGACGCGATCCGGGCCACGCCGGTCCTGGAGAGCGGACGCAAGCGCCGCGTAGGCTTTGAACCCAAGAAAGGAGCCTAAGCATGCAGATCCTGGTCTACGTCACCTCCGACAAAGACCGCTACCTGGGCGGTGACCCGCTGTCCCTCCTCATTGAGCCGGGGCCGGCGCGGCAGGAGATCCTCTTCCCGCTGGCCAAATCGCTGAAGGCGGAGGTGCTGCAGCTGAAAAACGGCGACCACATGATCGTTAAGGCCGACTTGCCCTGATGCATTGGGATAGGGGCGATCCATCCGGAAGCGTTCGTCCACGCCCAAACAGCGGTTAATACCAATGCAAACATTAATGCGTCCAAAGCGGCGAACATTTTGTTCCTGGCCAGGAGCCGCAGCGCAGGAATAGCAGCGCTATTTCAAGCGGAGAGCGACACAACGGCGCACGATTCAAATTCCATTTGAATCGTGCGGTCGCGAAGCGACTTGGTTTCCCGCAGGGAAACCAACCCTTGCAAGGGCGAAAAGATCCGCCTCGACGACGCATTTATGTTTGGAATTGGTATGAAAACACGCGGGCGGCCAAGCACTCCGGCTTGGCCGCCCGCATTCGATTTTCAAATGTATGGATCAGAAATCCTTCTCCAGTTTGGGCACGATGCCGTTCAGCGGGCTGAAATCCGCAATGGGGTTATTGGCGAGGAGCAGAACCTTCAGGTTCGGGATCATCGCAAACGGCGCGACGTCGGTGATCTCGTTGTCGCAAAGCTGGACCTCCCGGAGCTTGTTTAGGCCCGCGAGGCCCGAAACATCCCGGATGCCCGCGTCCTTGGCGTCGATCGCCTCCAGGTTCACAAGGCCCGAGAGCGCGTCGAGGTTTTCGACGCGGTTGTGCCAGCCAATGACGAGCACCTGAAGATTGGTCAGCCCCTTCAGCGGCGCGAGGTCTTCGACGTCGCACCAGCTGAAGTCGAGCGTCCCGAGGGACGTTAGCCCGGAAAGCGGCGAAAGGTCTTTTAGGCGCGTGTTGCCCCCGAGGGTCAGCTCCTCAAGCCCCGTGAAGAAACTGAGCGCCGCGATGCTGCGGATGGAGTCTTCGCCCTTCCAGTCCTGCGAAAGGTCCAGCTTTTTGACGGCCTTCGCCTCTTCGGGGGTGACATCGCCGCCGTCCTTCCCCATCGCCTTGAGCACGCGCTCTTTGAGGAGGCTGTCGGTGAACGGCACGGTGCCCTCCTTCGGCAGCTCAAAGTCGTATTTCCCGAGCTTGGAATAGATCGCCCGGACGGGGGTGAAATCCGTCGCCAGTGTGCCCGCAAGGTGCAGGCCGAAGAGTTTGGTCATTCCCTGAAGCGGCGTCAGGTCGGACACGGCGGTGTTCCGGAGGTTCAGCACCTCGAGGTTCGCAAGCCCCTGGAGCGGGGTCAGGTCCCGGATCAACGAATCCTCCAGAATCAGCGCTTTCAGCCCCGCAAGCCCTGCCAGCGCGGAATAGTCCGTGGCCTTGCAGCCCGAAAGGTCGAGGTGCTCCAGCCTGGTGAGCGCCGACAGTGCGGAAATGTCGGTGACATTTGCGTATTTCAGCTCCAGCACCTTGAGGTTAGCGAAGTATTCGAGGCCGTCGAGGTTTCTGATCTCCTCGGGCTTGAAATCAATGCGCATCTCCTCCACCTGGAGCGCCTGCGTAGAGAGGATGTCGCCCTCCGGGATGCCCATGATGCCGCGGATGTCCCGCTCCAGCGCGGGATCGGTAAACGCGATCGGGACGACGGGCTTTGTCGGATCAAAGTCCATCTCTGTGAGGTTGGGCAGGATGGCCTTCAGCGGACCGTAATCCCGCACGGCACAGCCCTCGAGCATTAAAACCTTCAGCGCGGTCAGGTTTTGAAGCGGGCCGACGTCCGACACCGCGGTTTTATTCAGGGTCAGCTTCTCCAGCTTGGTCAACCCGGATAGGGGCGAAAGGTCCGAAATGGTCGAGAATTCCAGATACAGTTCCCGCAGGTTGACAAGATTCGCGAGCGGAGAATAGTCCGCCGCGCCGCAGTTGAAAATGCCGAGGGTTTCGAGGTTTGTCAGCCCGGCCAGCGGGCCGATGTCGGTGATCTCGTTCCCGCCCAGCCAGAGGGTTTTCAGCTTCGTCAGCCCGGAAAGCGGCGTAATGTCGGAAATCCGATTGAAGTTGAAGTCGGCGCTCTCAAGGTTCGTGCAGTATTTCAGCACCGCGATGCTTTTGACCTGCGTCCCTTCCGGCGGGTTCTGCTGATAGTTTAACTCCGTGCCCAGCGCGGTGATGCCCGCCAGGTCGCTTGCAAAGACGGCGCCCTCCGGTTTTCCGATGGCGGCGCGAATCGCCTTTTCCAGCACGGGGTCGTCAAACTCCACCGCTTCGGGCGCGGGCTGATCCGGGTCAAAGTCCTTCTCCTTCAGCTTGGGGATGACCTTTGAAAGTGGGGAATAATCCCGGATCGCGCACTCCTTGAGCCACAGCGTCTTCAGCGCCTTGAGCTTTGAAAGCGGCGCGACGTCCGTCACGGGCGTCCGGACGAGCCCCAGCTTTTCCAGCTTCGTAAGCCCGGCGAGCGGCTCGAGGTCTTCGATGGTCGAATAGTCCAGGTACAGCTGCTTGAGCTTTTTGAGCTTCTTCAGCGGCGAATAGTCCGCCGCCTGACAATTGAAAAGCGCCAGGATCTCAAGGTTTGTAAGGCCCTTGAGCGCGGAAATGTCGGTGATGGGGCTTCCACCCAGTTGCAGGTCTTTCAGCTTCGTCAGCTTCGCAAGCGGCGATAGGTCCGAGATGTTCTGGAAGTTCAGCTGAAGGCACTTCAGGTTCTTGCAGTAGGCGAGGGCGGCGAGGCTCAAGACCTGCGAATCGGGGGCGGGGTTCTCCTCATACTGCCGCTCAATCCCCAGCTCCGTGAGTTTCGCCATGTCCTTGTCCGTCACGTCCCCTTCGGGGATGTTCAGCGCGCCGCGGATCGCGGCCTCCAACACCGCGTCGTCAAACGCCACCACCACGGCCTTTTTAGCGAGGCCGCTCACCGGAAGCGCGATCAGGAGCGTCAGCAAAAGGGCGAAAAGCCTTCTCATGCGAAATTCCCTCTCTTTTCATGTTCTTTTCTCTGACTATACACGATTTGAACGTTCGGATCAAGGTGAATCTTTCCATTGCCAATCATGCGCCGACCGCGGGCCGGTTCCGAAAAAGGGCGGCGTATTCTTGGTCCTCAATACAATGAATCCGCCATCCGGTTGAACCGGATGGCGGCAGGTTCGGTTTTGTAAGGGCGGGAAGGTCAGCGCGCCGGGCAGGGCAGGCAATGCCGCATCCAAACGCGCATCTCGCCCCGGCCTCGGTTATTCCACAGGTGGTAGGGAACCGCGGTTAACCGGGCGGGGATGTACTCGGGCGCGGATTCGCGGTAGAGCGCGTCCTCCCCCGCGGGTGCCTGTTCGCGCCAGCCGGAGACCATGAGTGCGGGCGCGTCCCCATCCACCGGGCAGGGGCAACGCTCAGCACCCCTTGTGGGATCGACAACCATCGCCGCGAGGCCCGGCCCGTTGTCCGCCTGCTCAAAGCAGTAGACCAGCGGCCCCAGCATTAGCGCCGCCTTGCCGCTGTCGGCGGAGACGCGCGGGTCGGCGTAGAGGAAGCGCGGCCGGACGTCCAGCGTCAGCGCGATTTCGCTGTCCCCGGCGGGGCATTCGAGATACGCATAGCCCTTCTCGATCCGTGGGGAGACGGCCGCGCCATTTACGTTTAGCGCGGTCAGCGGCGAGTGGCCGGGGAGGCGGAAGGCAATCGTCATCGGGCGGTCCAGCCGGAGGGATGCGTTGATCTTCCCTTCCTCCGGGTAGCGGGTATCGAGCTTCAGGCTTCCGCCCGGGAAGGACGCGTCGCAGGACAGGTAGAGGTGGACGAACAGCGCGTCCTCCTCCGTGCCGAACAGGTACTGGCCCAGCGAGCCCAACGTGCGGGCGATGTTGGTGGGGCAGCAGGCCACGTCGTACCACTGCTGACGCTCCATCTTCACATGCCTCAGGCTCGTGCTGCGGTCGCAGAAGTCCGGCGTCACCTCCAGCGGGTTCACGTAAAAGAAGCGGTTGCCGTCCCGGTTGATGCCGGCGAGCACATTGTTGTAGAGCGAGCGCTCCATCATGTCGGCATATTTTCCATCCCGCTCCAGGCGGCACATGCGCAGCGCGAAGAGCGCCAAGCCGATGGACGCGCAGCTTTCGCAGTAGCAGGTATCGTTGGGCAGGTCGAAGCCCGAAGTGTACCGCTCGCCGTACTCCGCGCTGCCGACGCCGCCGGTGATGTAGTGCTTTCCCCGCTCGATGTCGCGGAAGATCTTCCGGCAGGCTTCCCGCAGGGCTTCGTCGCCCGTCTCCGCGGCCAGATCCGCCATCGCGCAGTAGAGGTAGTTGGCGCGCACCGCGTGGCCTTCGGCGGTGGACTGCTCCCTCGGGGGCAGGAAGATTTGCGCGTAGAACTCGTCCGCCATGAGGTTTGGTTCGTAGTGCGTGGTGCCGCCCCGGCGCGCCTGCTCCTCCTCGAAGTAGAGCGGCCTTTTCCCGCGCTGGGTGACGAAGTAGTCCGCAAGCCGAAGATATTTCTCCTCGCCGGTGACCCGGTACAGCTTGACCAGCGCCAGCTCGATCTCCTCGTGGCCCGGATAGCCCTTGAGCTTTTCCGGCTCGGGGCCGAAGGTCTGGTCGATCAGGTCCACGTAGCGGCGCATGACGTCCAAAAGAACGCGCTTGCCGGTCGCCTCGAAGTAGGCGACCGCCGCCTCGATGAAGTGCCCCGCGCAGTAGAGCTCGTGCCCTTCCTTGAGGTTGGTCCAGCGCTTGCCGGGCTCTTTGAGCGTGAAGTAGGTGTTCAGGTAGCCGTCCGGCTGCTGCACTTTTTGGAGAAGCTCGATGCACTCGTCCGCCCGCGCCTCAAGCTCCGGGTCCGGGCGCGTATGGAGGCTGTAAGCCACCGCTTCCAGCCACTTGGCCAGGTCCGAATCCAGGAAGATCTCGCCGTAGCGCTCGCCCGTTTCCAGCCCCGCAGCGATGCGGAAATTTTTGAGGCAGCCGCTCTTTACGCCGGATTCGGCCCGGTCGTTGAGCATGGCCCACTGGTAGGGGATGATTTCGGAATGCAGCTTTTCAATGTAGTGGCCGAACAGCGGGTCGCGGATATGGATGTCGCCGAGCGGGAGCGGCCGTAGGGTTTTCATCTTTTGTCATCCTTTCATGCCGGAAGTTTTGATGCCCTGGACCAGGAACCTGGAGCCGAAGAGGTAGAGCAGCATCGGCGGCAGGATCATCAGCGTGGACGCGGCCATCAGCGTGTGCCAGGTGGTGGTGAACGGGTTGTCGCCGAAGGACCGGTAGTGGGACATCACCGCCACCGTCAGCGGCCGCCAGGTGTCGCGGTTCAAAAAGATGATCGGCTGCGTCAGCTCGTTCCACCAGAAGACCGAGGAGAGCACGAAGACGGTCACAAATGTGGGCGCGGACAGCGGCACCAGCATCCTGAAGAACGTGCGCACCCTACCGCAGCCGTCGATCGAGGCGGCCTCGTCCAGTTCCCTAGGAATGGTTCGAAAGAACTGCCGGAACAGGAACACGTTGTATGGGTAGGCCAGCCACGCGGGCACGATCATCGGAAGCAGCGTATCCAGCCAGCCCAGCTTTGAAAACATCATGTACTGCGGGATGATGAGCGATATGCCCGGCACCAGCATTGTGCCGATGATGATGGAGAAGAAGAGGTTTTTGCCGGGGAACTCCATGCGAGCCAGCGGGTACGCGACGAGGGACGAGGAAACAAGCGTGCCCACGCCGGTGCCCAGGATCAAAAGCACGGTGTTTCGAAGGTAGCGGTAGAACGCGCCTTCGGAGAGAATCCGGGTGTAGTTGTCCCATTGGGGGACCTTGGGCAGGATGGTCGGCGGGAACTGGCTGACCTCCACCAGGCTTTTGAAGGAACTGGAAACGATCCAGATGATCGGAAAGAACATGATGAGCGCGACGAGCCACTTCAGAAGCGTGACCATCGCGTTGTTCAGTTGACGGGATCGGCCGGGCATGGTTCACGCCTCCTCACATTTCATAATAGACATGGCGCTTCGAGAGCGCGAACAGCACGCCCGCGAACACGCAGGCGATCAGGAACAAGACCACCGACAGCGCGCAGCCGTAGCCCACCTTGTAGTTGAGGAAGGCTTCTTTATAGATCAGGAGGCTGAGCACGTTGGTCATGCCGTTAGGGTCACCCTCGGTCAGCGGGTACAGAAGCGCAAACGAGCCGTTCAGCGCGCTGATGGAGCCCATGACGGTATTGAAGAGGATCACCGGCGAGATGATGGGCAGCGTGACGCGGAAGAACTTCCGGATCGCGCTCGCGCCGTCGATGTCGCACGCCTCGTAGAGCTCTACGGGCACGTCGTTGAGGCCGGAGCGGAAGATCATCATCATCTGCCCGGTGTTGTAGGTGAAGAGCGTCACGAAGAACACCGCGAAGTAAACCATGTTCGTGTCGTAAAGCCAGTTGATGTTGACGGATTTGCCGGAGACGATTGCGAGCAGGTAGTTGAATACGCCCGCGTCCGCGCCCAGAATCATGCGAAACGCAAACGCCAGCGCGACAGTCGGCACGACCGCCGGCACGAAGTAGAAGAACTGGAACACGCCGTTCAGGCGCTGCCTGCGGTTTAAAAGCATCGCCATGAAGAGCGCCCAGAGCGCGGTGACGATCATCATCACGATGGTGAAAAAGAGCGTCACTTTCAGGGAGTTCAGAAAGGTGGGGCTGGCCATCATGTTGACGTAGTTTTTGAGGCCCAGGAACTTTGAAAGCCCGGTCAGCTTGCGGTTGGTCAGGCTCATCGTGACCATGTAGACAATCGGAAACGCCGAGAAACAAAGAAAGCCTATGAACCAGGGGCTCATGAAGCCGTAGGCCACGAGATTGTTCCGCCTCCGGCGCTGCCGGGCGGTTTGTGGCGTTTGTTTTGCCATGATCGATCCTCCTTGTTCACGGGCACGTGGGCATTTCGCTGTGTTATCCCGAGGGAAGGGCGGCAGCCTTTACGCTTCAAAGTACGGGCTGCCGCACCACTTGTGCGCGGCAGCCCGGGTTAACGATGGATCAGTAGCCGATGGTCTCCGCGCCGTACTGCATGGCCTGGTCAACCGCGTCCTTCGGGGTGACCTGGCCCAGCGTCGCGGACTCAAACAGGCTCACCGCGTTGCCGGTCACGCCCGCGGGCAGGCAGGTGTAACCGAACACGCCGCACTCGAGTGACTTGGTGATGGCGTCCCAGTTTTCGATGGAGGTGGCGCTGGCGACCTTCCAGTCACCCTTGGCCGCGATGGCCTTGAGCGCGGAGGGGTTGCCGGAGGACTTGGAGTTGATGGCCTGGCCGTCGGGCCCCATCAGGTACTCAATGACCTTCCAGGCCGACTCGGGGTTTTTGCAGGTGGAGGAGATGGTGTAGAAGCCGGTGTGCAGCGTGTTGTACTGGCGCGCGTCCTTCGGCAGCACCGCGATGTCCCAGTTGAAGGGCAGGCTTCCGCCGTAGGTGCCGATCTGCCAGCTGCCCTGCCAGCTCATGGCCGCCATGCCGGAGGAGAACAGGTCCGCCGTGTCGGAGGAAGGCTGGGGCATAGCGCCTTCTGCGACCAGCGCCGCGCAGTCGGTCACGAACTTGGTGGCGCCTTCGCCGAGAACCAATTCGCCCGAAGCGGGATCAAATACCTGATCGCCCGCCGCGCCGACGCCGGCCCACCAGGTCTGCAGGTTGGGCAGTGTGCAGCCGTACACGGCGGTGGTGCCGTCGGCGTTCTTCTTGGTCAGCGCGCGGGCGGCCGCCAGGTAATCGGCGTAGGACCACTCGTTCGTCGGGTAGGCGATGCCGGCGGCGTCAAACATGTCCTGGTTGTAGTACAGGATCTCGGTGGCGGCGCACCAGGGCAGGCCGTAGGTGGCGCCCAGGCCGCTGGAGAGCTGCGACACGGCGTCGACGAAGTCATTCTTGTCGATGGAGGACTTGGCGATGTAATCGTCCAGCGACAGGATGCCGCCGGCCTCAACGAAGTTGGCCAGGTCGCATTCCCAGACGATCATGATGTCGGCGTCGCTCTTGGACGCGACCATCTGGTTGAGCTTGGAGGAATACTCGGTCTCCGGGATCACGGTGACGTCCACCTTGATGCCGGTGGCCTTCTCCGCCTGCAGATACATGTTCATGGCCGGGTCTTCCTTGGGCTCGTTCCACACCGTCAGCGTGATGGTGGGCTGCGCCTCGGCCAGAGCGGCGGGAACCGCGAGCGAGGCGAGCATCAGGATGCTCACGATTAGGGCAATCAGTTTCCGGAACATACGGACACCTCCAAAGATGATTTAATCGAGCGCTGGCGCGCGTCAATCCGCTTCCCCGGGCTTCGAATAGGACTTGTTTATAATAACCGGTTAGTGTTTTTTAGTCTATTAAATTATTATATACAGGCCGATGGATTTGTCAACACTTTTTTGCGGCCTGCGCAAAAAAGAAACTCGCCGGATGTTCATCCGGCGAGGAAAAAGCGTTGAAAAACCACGATGGTTTTTCAACGCTTTAAGAAGAAATCTGCGCGAGCCTGTAATTTCTCACAAATTTCCGGGCGGTTCACTGACAGCAGGAAATGTTTCTTCCACCAGTTTGCGAACTGGTTCCAGAAACACGTTTCCGGCGCGCGCCGGAAACGGTGAAAGGAGCCCCCGCGCTCTTCAATAGCCATTGTCGGTGTTCGTCAGTCCGCGATAAAGAACTTCGCGAGGATGCCCTGCTGATGCTTGCCGAAACCCCGCCCGAAGACCATGATGCCGTTCATGTACTTTGCGTCGGGCTTGACGCCGACGCGCAGCGTCAGAAAGCGCTCCCCGAGGGAGATGATCTCCGCGCCGGTCAGCGCATTGGTCTTGCGGTGGTTGATGAAGCAGCCGCCGTCGTTGAGCGAAATCTTTAAAAGCTCGCCGTTGTAGGGCAGCGTGCGCCACCAGGCGGGCGTGTAGATGGCGCCCTCGCGGTCGTCGCCCACGTACACGGTTTGCGTGCCGACCTCCACGCCGTTGACCCAGACGGTGACGTCGGACACGTCCTCCGTGATCCGGGAGATCGGGATGTCCGGCGGCAGACAAAGCGCCTTATGGGTCTTGACCATGTGGTGGGGCGAGATCTCCATCACGATCTTGACCTTGGTGATCCGCTTGCCGATGAACAGCGGGTCCACCGGGATTCGGTACTCCAGGTAACCAAAAGCCGTCCAAACCAGCGACGCGTTGACCCGCTCCACGTCGCAGAAGGAGGAGGGGTCGTCCCACTTTTTGATGATGTGGCTGTGGGAGGCCATGCCGCAGGGCGCCCAGGCGTCAAAGCCGAAGAAGTTGCCCACCGGCACTTCTGTTTCGTAGTACATCTCGTCGTCGGCGTCGCTCTTGGGCTGCGGGTCAAAGTCGAAGATCAGCCGGTCGTAGACCTTGTGGCAGATGCGCTGGTTACCGACGGTGCCCGTGTGATATTCGCTGCGGATGAACCCGGCCTGCTCCAATAGGTTGATGTGCGTCAGCACCGCCGTCTTGGACAGGTCCAGCTGCGCGGCGATGGATTGCACGTTCATGTCCCCGTCGGATAGAAGCGACAGGATCTTCAGCCTTACATCGTTGGACAGCGCCTTCACCACCGGGGCGACATGGCTGCCTTCGATGCGCATTTCCTTGGCCATTGGTTCATCCTCCCGCTTTTTGACTTGATACCAATTCCAAACATAAATGCGTCGTCTCGGCGGATCTTTTCGCGTATGGCGGTGTCGCTCTCCGCTCAACGTAGCGCTGCTACGCCTCGCTCCGGCTCCTTGCCCTACATCGAAAATCTCTCGCCGCTTTGGACGCATTGATGTTCTGCATTGGTATGAAATGCATTATACCATACGGCATCCGGCGCGTCAAAACCAATTCCGGCGCTTCCGCAAGCCGCGGCCCCTTTGGGCCTTTGCCGCAGCAAGGTGCACGAAGACGCGAATCGCCCGGCGCAATTCGCCGGGCGATGACGGATGGAAGGGGTACTACTTCGCGTCGCTGTCGTCGAACAGGTCGCCGCACTCCGGGCAGAACTTCGGGGGATGGGCCTTGTCCGCAGGTTCCCACCCGCACTTGTCGCAGCGGTAAACCATCGCGCCCTCGGGCTTCTTCGCGCCGCATTCCGCGCAGAATTTGCCCTTGCTGATCGCGCCGCACGCGGGGCACTTCCAGCCCTCGGCCGGCTCGGGCTTCTTCGCGCCGCACTCCATGCAGAACTTGCCGGTGTTGAGGTACCCGCAGGCGCATTTCCAGCCCTCTTCCGCGCTCACGGGCTGCGGCGCGGCGGCCTCAAGCTGCGCGCCCATCTGGAAGAGCGACTGGGCGCTCGCGCCGCCCGCGCCCTGCGCCGCGTTCATGCCCATGAAGCCCACGAATGCGCCGCCCTCGTTCTTCGCCGCGTCCTGCATCGCCTGCGCCTGCGCGCCCACCAGGTGCGCCGCCGCCATGCCCGGGTTACGGAAGGTGGCGTTGCGCTGCAGCTCCTTGATCATCTTCTCGTCCTCTTCGGACGCCTTGACGGAGCTGACGCCAAAGGAGACGATGGCAATGCCGCGAAGGCCCGCCCACTTCGATGAGAGCGCCTCGTTGAGCGCATCGGCCATCTCCACGGTGTGGCCGGGCAGCGCGCTGTAGCGGATGCCCATCTCCGAAATCTTCGAGAAGGCGGGCTGCAGCGCGGTCAGAAGCTCGGTCTTGAGCTGCCCGTCGATCTTCTCGCGGGTGAACGCCTCCTCCACGTTCCCGCAGACGTTGGTGTAGAACAGGAGGGGGTTCACGATTTTGTAGGAGTACTCGCCGAAGCAGCGCACCGAGATGTCCACGTCGAGGCCGATGTTCTTGTCCACCACGCGGAAGGGCACAGGGTTGGGCGTGCCGTACTTGTTGCCCACGATCTCCTTGGTATTGATGAAGTACACCCGCTGGTCCTTGGCCGCCTGACCGCCGAAGGCGAGGCGGTCGAGCACCAGGGAAAGCGATTCCATGATGGCTTCCTTGCTCATGTCGCCGTAGAAGATGCTGGGCTCGGTGGAGCTGTCGTACACGAATTCACCGGGCTCGGCCGAGACCTCCACCACCTTGCCCTGGTCCACGATCAGCATGCACTGCCCCTCGTTGACCGCCACGATGGAGCCGTTCGAAATCACATTGTCCGCCGTGTATTTGCTGCCGCCGAAGCGCTTGTTCATGCGCTTCACCGCCTTGACGGCCAGCACGTCCGCCTCCAGCGCCTCCGCGTGGAAATAATCGCGCCACTGGTCCGCGAGCACGCCCGACAGCGCGCCGATTCCCGCCCTCAAAAGACCCATAAAGCATTCATCCTTTCTTTAGAACGTGTCTCTAGAACTTGCCGCCGCCTCCGCCGTGGCTGCGCCCGCTGGAGGAAGTGAACGTGGAACTGCCACCGCCGGAGGAGGATGGCTTCTCGATCTTCACGCGCGTCTGCGTGCGGTACAGGTAGATGTCCTGCGCGCGCGTGATGTTGAGGGAGCCTTCCTTCACATACTGGCTGGCGTTGTACTGGGGGCGCGCCGTCTTCATGCCGAGGATCATGACAAGAAGCACGATGGCCGCGATGACGGCCGCCGCGATCGCGAGGTAGACGGCGATGCCGGTGGCGCGCTCAAGTGGGGATCGAAGCTGCACCCGGTTGTCCACGTCGTAGGGCCTGCCGCTTTTATGCTGCTTCAGGAAAATGTCCACGTCATGCAGGAACCGTGCAAAGCCGTTTGCATAGTCTCCGTCCGAAAAGTACGGGACGATGTCGTCCGAAATCGTGTCTTTGCCGTAATCGGTGATGGCGTCGATGCCGCGACCGGTGGTCAGGATGAACCAGTCCCGGTCCGCCATCGCCAGCATCAGCATGACGCCGTCGTGATCTTCGCCCCGGCCGTACCCGTTGTAGTCGTAATAGTCCGCGGCGTAGTCCCGCGCGGTCTTCACGCCAAGGCTCTCAGTCGTGAAGATGACCACGTCCATTGAGTAGGCGTCCGAGAGCCGCTGCGCTTCGGCGGTCAGCTCATTCACCGCGTCCGGAGAGAGCAGCGCGGCGTCGTCCACGACCAGCGGCAGCCCCGCGGCGCAAGCCGGGATGGCGATAACAAGGAGCGCGAAGGCGAGCAATATCCACTTTTTCACGCTACATCACCCCCATGGCAAACAGCGCCAGCGCCCCGAGGAACAAAAGCGCGAAGGAGCCCAGGAAGAGCCCCAACCCCCACGTCACGGCGAGCCCTTTGTCCACGGGGAGGTTCCCGACGATCTTGCCCGTCTGCCCATTCATCGCGAAGGTGTAGGTCTTGTCCTTCCACCGGGTGTTCAGCATCCAGACCGGCATCATGACGTTTCTCACGTCGCCGTGCTGAAGCCTTATGCTCGAGGACTGCGTGATGACCGAGCTGTACCCGTTCACGGTGCCCCGGAACACGTCCGTGATGCTCTGCCGAATGCGCTCGTCGGCGCGGGGCTTGGCGTCCTCCGAGGCGACGTCGTACCGCTCCGCCTGGTAGCCGGGCAGGTAGGCGGTGGAGAACTCCACCTCGCCGTGGGAATCGAACGGCTCGATGGCCTCCATCATTGCGTCGTCAAACTTCGAGGAGCCGTCCACCGGCACGTTGCCAAAGCCGATCTCGCCGCCGCGCAGCACCAGGAAGTGGTCGGTGTCGGTGATCATGTAGTCGCCGCTTCGGTACGAACTCTTGCGCTCCGCGCGGTAGGTGATGTCCGCGTCCGCGTCGCACCCGAACTTCCAGAAGGGCACGTAGACCCCGGTGATCTTCTCGATCCGGTTTTCGGAGGCGAAGAGCTTGGGCAGCAGCGGCTTGCCCTTGATCAGGTTCCGGTAGGCGTTCTGGGCGTCCTGTTTTACCTTGGCGAAGGGGAGCACCGCGTCGGGCCGGAAGCTGCCGCTGATCTGCCCCGGCATGATGGAGGCGCTGCCGCAGTAGACGCACTCTGTCGCCGCGGTGGTCTCGTCGGCGACAATCTCCGCGCCGCAGGATGAGCAGGTGTAGCTTTTCAGCGCCGCCTGTTCCGCCTCCGACCATTCCCCCGTCGCCTGGCGCTGCCAGTCCAGCTCGCTGGCCTGCGCGGCCTGGTTCAGCGCCTGGTCTACCTGGCGCATGACGTCCGCCTCAAACTTGTTCCCGCAGGAATCGCAGTGCAGCTTGCCTTCGCCGCCGTCGAAACGAAGGGGCGCGCCGCATGCCGGGCATGGGGCGCTATACACATCGGTGGCCATACAATCACCCTTTCACAGCTCTGTCGATCGTTGGAGGCCATCGCGCGCATTTTCCCCGTTTGCGCCCGCCGTCCGCCTTCCGGGCGAGCGCCGCGCGCGACATCGCAAGGCCATGACACGCTCCAAAATTTACCTCAAGTATAAGGTAATCAGCCCGCTTTTACAAGATGGAAAGAGTTTGTTTTTTAGCCTAAGGAGAATCCGCACAGGGTGCGGCTCGGCATCTCCATGAACGGATGAAGTGCCGTCCTGACCGCGCATATGCGAAAAAGCCCCCTCGAAAGGAGGCTGCACCTCGCCGCGCGCTCCGGTCCGGGCGGAAGGGAGACGGTCTCAGGCGCTCTCGGCGAGCATCGCGACGTCGACGAACCCCAGCCTCGGATGGTCAAGCGTTAAGTATCTCCCGCCGTCATTCCCTATGTAACGCTCAACGATCTCGCAGAGCCGGTTTTCATACGGGATGCGCGGGCCCGCGCCCGCCAGCCACGCGAAATCGACCCCCAGCACGTCCGCGATTTCCATGAGGATCTCGCGCCTCACCTTGTGGTAGCCGTACTCCCAATTGATCACTTTCGCCTGCGACACGCCCAAAAGCCGTGCCAGTTCCGCCTGGTTCAGGTTTCTGCGCACCCTCGCACGCGCAATTCTCCCATACATGACAATCCACCTCAACATTCTTTATGCGGCGGTCGTCACGGACAATATATAGATTGCATTGATTTCACTTTGAAATTTTGAAAACACCCCGCGAGCCATTGGCGGACTCAAAAAAAACCAGGCCACCGGACGCCCGGCGGCCTGATGAATGAAGTTGCTGCCTATGGAGAGGTATCTCAGATTCAGCGCGGTTTAGTAGCAGGTATAGCCGCCGTCGATTTTAAGCTCGCAGCCGGTGGTGAAGGACGCCGCCGGGCTCAGAAGGTACAATACCCCACCGGCCAGCTCGCTTTGCCTGCCCATCCGCCCGGCGGGGGTCCTCTCAAACCAGGCGCGCTTCCAGTTCTCCGGGGAGCTTTCCGGCGTCATGTCGGAGGCGATGTAGCCGGGGCTGATGCAGTTGACACGGACGCCGTACTTCATCCACTCGCAGGCCAGCGACTTGGTCAAGTGGATCACGCCCGCCTTGGCCGCGTTGTAGGCCGACTGCTCCTGTGGGAAATTCACGATCGTGCCCGACATCGAGGCCGTGTTGACGATGGCCCCGCCGCCGTTTTTGATCATGATCCGCCCCGCCGCGCGGGCGACCAGGAACACGGCGTCCAGGTCGATGGCCAAGACCTTACGCCACTGGGCGAAGGTGCAGTCCTCGGACGGCGTGCAAAAGGCGATCCCGGCGTTATTGAACAGAAGATCGACCGTGCCGAAGGCTTCAACCACCTTCTCAAACGCCCGCTCCACCTGCTCCTCGCTGGTGAGGTCCACGTTCAGGCAATCGGAAGCCCGGCCCAGCGCGCGGATTTTCCGCACAGTCTCCGAGCCGTCCAGGATGTCCAGGATGAAGACGTCCGCGCCCGCTTCGGCCAGCGCCACGGCGCAGGTCGCCCCGATGCCGCGCGCGCCGCCGGTGACAACCGCCTTTTTGCCGGTCAACAGAAAGGAATCAAGGATGCTCATCAAGAAACCCTCCTCAAATGATGAAATGGATTGAGGTCAAGCGGAGCGCCAAAGCCCTGGAATATGAATCCAATATAGCACGTCGAACGGCATGCCGCAAGCGCTTCCGGATCCGCCGCCTGCCCTCATTTCCGCGATCATCGGCATGACAAACAGCTTCCAAATAAAATGGCGGACAGGCGCGGTGGCTGTCCGCCGGGAAACCAATAGGTACTCTTGATTTTCAATAATTCAGGGTCTGCGCCCATTTCAGCGATTCCAGATACAAAACCGTGAACCGCCCGGCCCCGATCCTGAGCATGATTTTAGCGTTTTCCGACTGGTTCCACCTGCCCGATTCGCCGGCGATCACGCAGTTTAGCAACTGCCGGTACTCGTTGTCTTCGCCCAATAGCGCCTGCTTGACCCTTTCAGAGATCGGAAGCCCGTCCATGATCTCACGCATGGGCCTGTTCAAAAGCACGTCGATCGATGAAAACAGCCCCACGAAGAAGCAGTTCATGTTCTCGGCCTGATCGTAGAGTTCCCCGGCCAGAAGCTCCATGAATTTGGCCCGGATCAGCGAAAGCTTGATCATTTCAGCGTTTTCGACGCTTCGCATATCCTTGAGCAGCATGATCGAAAGCCACCGGTGCATTTCGCGGATGCCCAGGTGCGCCAGCGCGTGCTTGAGCGTCCTGATCTTGTACAATGGGCCGTAATACACGGAATTGACAAGCTTCAAAAGCTTGTAGGACAGGCCCAGGTCCCGCCCGATGAGCTCGGCGATCACCTCATAGCTCGGGTCCTGCCGGTTCAGCTCCTCCAGGATGCTGTAGACATTGGTGATGAGCGTGCCGATCTCCTTGGAGATGATGAGCGCGGGCTTGCTGAAAAAATAGCCCTGAAAGAGGTGGTACCCGAGGTCCAGTGCCTTTTGGTATTCCTCCCGCGTCTCGATCTTTTCGGCGAGGAAGGTCTTCTTCGCGCCGTACCTTTTGACGAGGTCGCGCTGGTCTTCGAGGCTCACCGCCGGGTACTCCACCTTGACGATGTCCGCGTACTCGAACAGGGTGAAGTTCTCCTTCGAAGGGGTAAAGTCGTCCAGCGCGATTTTGTATCCCCTTTCCCGGAGCTTTTTGCAGGCCTCGATAGTGGTCTCGGTCGCCTCGTTTCTTTCGAGCACTTCCACGACGATGCCTGCCGGGGGCAGAAGGTATGGGATCTCGCTGCCAATCAACTCTTTGGAGAAATTGATGAACGCCAGGGTCCCGCCGGTAAGGTCTTTCAGGCCCATGACCATGAAGGAATTGTACAGTAATTCCGCCGTCGCCAGATCGTCGTCCAGGCAGGAAAAGCTGTTGACTTTGCCCTGACGGTACAACAGTTCGTACCCGTGTACCTTCATATACCTGTCAAAGATCGGCTGCCTCGCTATGTAGATGTCCAAATCCATCAGCCTTCACTTGTAGATTGGCCGCCAGGGTTTCATGCGCGGCGCTTTCCCCGGGAGACAGAGGCGTAAGGGTGCCCACCGGTGTCAGGGTTTCCTTGCGTCGTCCAGGATGCTCTGGGCCATTTTCAACATGTTGGGGTACAGCGCGTCCGGGACAAGGGCTCGCCAAGCTCGCTTACAACCAATATCTGGCGCAGATCTGCTGGTTGCCCAGGCAGTACTTCTTTTTGAAGATCGCGCCGATGCCATGGTCCACCGGCTCCTGTCGTTGTAGAAGGGGCATGCGGGCAGAAGTTCACAGTCCATTCGCTTTGCCCCTTTCCCTTGATTTAATGCAATACTACTTTATTTGTCGAATTTTGTCAACAATACCGCGGAAATGGCTTAAAAAGCCGTATGCATCGGGCCCCATATCCTATAAACGGTGACAAATTCCGCCAAACAATGCAGACAAATTTAAAACACGCGGGCGTTGACCTGTCTACCGCTTCGCTTGATGGTTTATACTAATGCAAAACATTAATGCGTCCAAAGCGGCGAACATTTTGTTCCTGGCTAGGAGCCGCAGCGCAGGAATAGCAGCGCTATTTCAAGCGGAGAGCGACACAACGGCGCATTTATGTTTGGAATTGGTATTATACTGGTGCCGTGAAGAGAGGGGGACCTGAACATGCTGACGGCCGGGAAGCTCGCGTCGAAGTACGGCATCTCCCGCACGGCGCTATTGTACTATGACAGGCTGGGCTGGTGTGTCCGTCCGGGGCGAAAACGGCTACCGGCTGTACGGCGAAGAGGATGAAGCAAGGCTAAGGCAAGTGCTTCTGTACCGGGGCGTCGGGGTCCCGCTTCAGAAGATGCCGGGCCTCATGCGCGGGGAGGACGACGCCGTGCACGCGATCCTGCTGCGCCGCCTGTACGAGGTGGGCTCGGCACTCTTCGTCGGCTGCGCGGTGGGCAAGACGCCCATCGAGCGCACGAGCCTGCACATGCTGCCGCTGTACGGCGTGATGGTGGTGCGGCTTATGGTCGTCACCTTCGTAGCGATGATCTCGATGTGGCTGACGACGCTGCTTGGCATGGCGTAATCGGATTCAAAAGGCGTAAACAGAATGGGGCTGCCGTCCGGACCGTCGGACAGCAGCCCCCGGTTTGTCTGTTCCGTCAGGCGGGCATAGGGTGAATTATGCGCCGCGCCGGTTGCGGCGAAGTCATGGCGAAGGGGTCGAGAACCTCCCGGAGTCGCTCCTCGGGCAGCAGGGCGTCGCGCCGCGCCAGCGTTTCGACGGACATCCCGGTCGTCAGCGCCTCTTTTGCGAGGCAGGAGGCACGGGCATAGCCGACGTGGGGGCAGAGCGCCGCCGCGACGCCCGCGCTCTCCATAACGGACTGGCGGCAGCGTTCGCTGTTGGCGGTGATGCCCTTGACGCAGTGCTCCGTCAGTGTGCGCACGCCCCTCGTCAGCGTCGTGATGGACTCAAAGAGCTTGTAGAATATGACCGGCTCGAAGGCGTTCAGCTCCAATTGCCCCGCCTCGGCGGCCATCGTGATGGTCATGTCGTTGCCGATCACATTAAACGCAATCTGGTTGACGACCTCCGGGATCACGGGGTTGACCTTGCCAGGCATGATGGAGGAGCCGTTCTGGCGGGCTGGCAGCGTGATCTCGTTAAGGCCCGCGCGGGGGCCCGAGGCCATGAGCCTTAGGTCGTTTGAAATCTTGCTTAGGCTGACCGCGCAGCTTTTGAGCGCGCCGGAGACCGCCGTGTAGCCGTCCAGGTTCTGCGTGCCGTCGATCAGGTCCTCCGCCTGGCGGAGGCGTTCGCCGCTTTGCCGGGAGACCTCGCCCACGATGGCCTCGATATATTCGCCGCTGGCGTTGAGGCCGGTGCCCACGGCGGTGCCGCCCAGGTTGAGCACGCGCAGTTCTTCTTCCGCCGCACCGATGCGCCGGATATCCCGGCCGACGGCGGCGGCCCAGGCGCGGAATTCCTGGCCCAGCCGGATCGGCACCGCGTCCTGCAACTGGGTGCGGCCCATCTTGATCACGCCGTCGAAGCGGATCGCCTTCTCCTCCAGCGCGTTCTGGAGCGCCACCAGCGCGGTGATGAGCGGCTTTATAAGGCTCAGGAGAGCCAGCTTGCCCGCGGAGGGGTAGACGTCGTTGGTGGACTGGGCGCAGTTGACGTGGTCGTTGGGATGCACGTTTGTATAATCGCCCTTTTCGCCGCCCAGAAGCTCGATGGCGCGGTTGGCCAGCACCTCGTTCATGTTCATGTTGGCGGACGTGCCCGCGCCGCCCTGCAGCGGGTCGACCGGGAACTGGTCGTGGAGCTTCCCCTCGAGCACTTCGTCAGCGGCGAGCGCGATCGCGTCCGCGATCCGGGGCGGCAGGACGCCAGCCTCGCGGTTGACGAGCGCGGCGGCCTTTTTGATGAGCGCGAGGCTCCGGATCATCTCCGGGTGCATTTTCTGGCCGGTGATGGGGAAATTCTCCATCGCGCGCGCGGTGTGCACGCCGTAATACGCCCCGGCGGGCACCTCCGTCTCCCCCACGAGGTCCTTTTCCACGCGGAACGCCGCATCCGTCTTCATGAAAATTCCTCCAAGGCAATGATCCCCTTGAAAAGAGTATAGAACCGCGCTATACTATCGTCAAATACTTATATTGTAATCTTAGTTATAGATTATTTGTTATATCGGAGGGCGAAGCGTGTTCCACGAACTGCGGGTTGTCTACGAGGTCTACAAGGAGCGCAGCTTTTCCCGGGCGGCGCAGAAGCTCTACGTCTCCCAGCCTTCGCTGAGCGCGATGGTGAAGCGGGCGGAAACGCGCCTCGGCGGGCCGATCTTCGACCGCAGTACCTCGCCGGTCGGCCTCACGCCCATCGGGCGGGCGTACATCGAGGCGGCGGAGCGGATGATGGAGATCGAGGAGGGCTTTAAACAGTACCTGAGCGACGCAGGCCAGTTGCTGACGGGCAGCATCGCGCTGGGCGGCACGACGCTCTTCACCTCCTACATCCTGCCGCCGCTGATCTCCGCGTTCTCCACCAGGTACCCCGCGGTGGAAATCCGCATCCACGAGACGCACACGCTGGCGCTGCAGCGGGAACTGGCGGACGGCGAGCTGGACCTGATCGTGGAAAACTGCGAATTTGACCCCGCCGCCTACGCCTGGGAGCCGCTGAGCGGCGAGCGGCTGCTGCTCATGGTCCCGGCGGGCAGCGCGGCAAACGAAAAGGCCGCCGCGCACCGGCTGAGCGCCGGAGACATCCGCGAGGGCCTGCACCGGAAGGATAATTTGGCCGAAGTGCCGCTGGAGCTCTTCCGCGAGGAGCCGTTTTTGCTGCTCAAGGAGGGCAACGACACGCGCGCCCGCGCGGACAAACTGCTGGCGGCCGCGCATTTCCGCCCGAAAACGCGCCTGCTGCTCGACCAGCAGATCACTTCCTACAACCTGGCCCTGTACGGGATGGGCGCGACGTTCGTCAGCGACACGCTGGTGAAGAGCGTCCCGCCCGCGGAGGGCGTCTGGTTTTACGCGCTGCCGGGCGAACTTTCGCGGCGGGAAATTCGCTTCTACTATAAGAAATCCCGGTACCTGACCGGCGCGGTCCGCGAATTCATGAAGACCGTACGGGATGTGTCCGGGATCGTTGGCGCGCCCTGACCGGGCGGGTTTCGCGCGAAGGCTCAGATATGGAACCGATTCAGACCGGATTCATTCGCTTGATGCCCGCCTCAGATGCTCAACTCCGCGATGTGCTTTCGGAGCTGGCCGGGGGTCGTGCCCCGCTGCGCCTGAAACGCCCGGTAAAAGGTGCGCTCGCTGCCAAAACCGCATTTCTCCACGATCTCGGCCACGCCCAACTGCGCCTCACGCAGAAGGTTCTCCGCCATGGACACGCGCAGCGCGTTGACGTAGGTGTTGAGGCCGCACCCCACGCGCTGGGAGAACAGCTTGGAGATGGTGTGCCGGTTCAGAAACAGCGCCCTGGACAGGCTGTCCAGCGTCAGCGGCTCGTTCAGATGCGAATTGATGTAGGTCAGGAGGCCGTGCAGCGCGTCCTGTCCGCCCGGCGCGGGGCGCTTTAGGAGCGGCAGCGCGCTTGTGATTCGCCCCAGCGCCACCGACAGGTACGCCCTGCGCAGGGGCTCCGCGATTTCGCCGTCGCCGGTCAGCGTCTGAAGGCAGTGCGCCACGTCCGGATGCACCGCTTCGCGGGACAGAAACGCCTCGGCGCAGTGGAAACGGGAAAAGACCTCCCGGAAATCTCCGGTCAGCGCGGGGTCCACGATCGCGATGATGTGCCGGCTGTCGCCCGAGGTTTCGTAGCCGTGCACCGCGCCCGGCCAGACGAGCGCCGCCTCCCCCGCCTCCAGCCGCCTTTGCTTCGCCTCGACGGTGACAAAAGTGCTCCCTTCGACGACATAGACCAGCTCCGCCTGCATGTGCAGGTGCAGCGGAAACGTCAGATTCCTGCCCGCGTACACCCGCATGCGCTGGGCGATGTCCTCGTAGAAGTATCCCATGCTCATGGCGCTATCCCCCGCTTCCGTGACATAAATGATAGCATCCCATCCCCCTGCGCGCAAGCGTGGAGGCCCATTTTTGGCAGAAAAACGCGCAGTTTTGGCAACAATCGCGTCCAATCCTGTGCTAGAATGGCAGTAACTTGATGATGGGAGGCGCCGCATGCAGATCGCATACACCGGTTGGACCTGGCTGATCAACCACAAGGACAACTACCGGTACGAGTTCGAGCAGTTTTTGAAGGAAGTGTCCAGCCTGGGCTATCAGGCCGTCGAGAATTTCGCGTTTATCAAGGGCTACTTTGACGGCGACGCCGTGGAGGTCAAGCGCCTTCTGGACAAGCACGGCCTCGAGATGGCGAACCTCTACCTGCACTACTCCGATGACCCGGAGAAGGACTTTGAGAGCGCCGTCGAGTACACCGATTTCATGCTGGGGATCGGCGCGACCTACCTGAACCTTCAGGGCGTGATGTGGCATGACGCCCCCAATGACCGGCCTACCGACAGGGAAAAAGTGCTGGGTTACGCCGCCCTGTCGAACAAGATCGGCGCGCTGTGCAGGGAAAAGGGCCTCACCGCCTGCTTCCACCCCCACGCCAACACCCCTGTCTTCACCGAAGAGCAGATCGACCTCTTCCTCGAAAACACCGATCCCGCGCTGTGCGGGCTGTGCCTTGACACCGCGCACACGACCATCGCCGGGATGGACGCCGTCGAGGCGACGAAGAAGTACGTTTCCCGCATCAACTACATGCACTTAAAAGACGTCGATCCCGACGAATCGATCTCCCCGGAGTGGCCGATGGCGCGCTTCCTGCCGCTCGGCTGGGGCACGGTGGATTTCAAGGGCGTCGTGAAGGCGCTGAGAAACGGCGGCTACGACGGCGTATTGTGCGTGGAGCTGGACAAGCAGCCCGTCTGCAACTACCATTCGGCCATGGTGTCGCGCGCATACCTGCGCGGGGCGCTGGGCCTTTAAGGAGAAGAAATATGAATACGGTCAAAGTCGGGCTGGTCGGCGTCGGCGACATCAGCGGCATCTACCTGAAGAACATCCACGAGACCTTCCGGGAAATCGAACTGGTCGGCATCTGCGACCTGAAGCGGGAAAAGGCCGAGCGGGCGGTGGAGAAGTACCCGAACCTTAAGATCTACGAAACGATGCAGGACATCTTCGCCGACCCCGAAATTCAGCTGGTTTTAAACCTCACCCGCCCCTACGAGCACTACGCGGTGACAAAGGCGGCGCTGCTTTCAGGCAAGCATGTGTACTCCGAAAAGCCGCTGGCCGCGAGCCTCGAAGAGGGCAAGGAACTGGCGGAATTGGCCCAGTCCCGCGGCCTCATGCTGGGCGGCGCGCCGGATACCTTCCTCGGGTCCAGTATCCAGACCTGCCGCAGGCTCATCGACGACGGCTACATCGGAACGCCCATCGGCTGCTCCGCGTTCATGATCGGCTGCGGCCACGAGTCCTGGCATCCCGATCCGGAGTTCTACTACAAGCACGGCGGCGGCCCGATGATGGACATGGGGCCCTACTACCTGACGGCGCTCGTAAATCTCTTAGGCGGCGTTTCCCAGGTGTCCGGCATGGTGAAGGCCAGCTTCCCCACGCGCACCATCACCAGTAAGCCCCTGTACGGCACGGTGGTGAATGTGGACGTCCCCACCTACGTCAGCGGCATGATGCGCTTTGAAAACGGCGCGATCGGCACCATCTTTACGACCTTTGACGTGCAGTTCCCCCGCGAGCAGTCCCGCTTCATTGAAGTCTACGGCTCGGAGGGCACGCTGTTCGTGCCTGACCCGAACGAATTCACCGGGCAGATCAAGCTGTTCCGCCCGGAGGACAAGACCTTGCGCGAGCTTCCCGTGATGTACGATTACCGGGAGAACAGCCGCGCGCTGGGGCTGGCGGACCTGTGCAATGCGTTGCTGAACGGGCGTCCCTTCCGCGCCAACTGGACGCAGACGCTGCACGTGCTGGAGATCATGACCGCCTTTGGAAAGAGCGCCGAGCTCGGGCGGACGCTGGACATCGAAACGGCGTTTGAGCGCGGCGAGCCCATGAAGCGCGGGGCGCTGCACGGCATCGTGAAGTAGCGCACCCCCACTTTACATCGGACATGCATCGACGGGCAGCTTTCCCGAAGTGGGAAGGCTGCCCGTTTCCATGCGGCTGACCCTATTCACAGCAGGCAAGAAATCCTCCCCGCTTGCCAGAGGCGATGAAACCGGATGCGCCCTATGGCCTGCGCGCCAGCAGCTTTCGTTCCATCCGGGAAAGTACCGGAATCGCGCAGGCGACCGCCGCAGCGGTGAGCAGGATGGCGAGCCAGACCTTCCACGTTTGAACGTCGTGCGCCACGGGAAGCCCGCGCTCAAGTAGCGTGATGGCCTTCGTGTGGATGTCAAAATCGCCCCCGTGTTCCGGGCAGGCCCGATGGAAGACGCCGGTCACCTGAACTATGTCGCCACGCTGGCCATACCGGCCGGGCACCTGGATGTCGCTTGTCAGGCTGCGATCCGTCCATGCGCCAATCGCGTTGCTGCCGTCGGATATGTTGAGCCATACGTGGTCCCCCGCGTTCAGAATATCGCCGATCACTTCGCCGGAATAGACGACCTCCCGGCCGTCGAACGCCTGAGAGCCTTCGATCAGGTCATTGCTGCCGACGCCGCCGATGGCATAGGCCGGACTTGCGCACAGAAGGAGCAGCGCCAGAGCCGCGATCACGCCATGCATTTCTTCTTCACCTTCTTAAATACGTATACCACCAGCGCAAAAATGGACATGAACTCCAGCCGCGCCAGCCACATGATGAGGATGTAGACGACCTTGAGGGCTGATGGCATGGACGCCGTCGTTACCCCGATGGAGAGGCCCACGTTGCCGGTGACCGAGGCGGATTCAAACGCAGACTGACCAAACGAATATCCGCACAGCATGCCCGCCAGCGTTCCGAGGGTGAACGTCAAAACATACGCGGCGACGATCAGAAACGCGCTGCGGATTAGGTTGTCATCCAATACGACATCCCGGATGTGGTGGTACTTTTCGACCGAAACAATGGAATCCGGCAGCGCCATGCGCTTGATTTCCCGCTTCAGCGTATGGGCGATGATCCCGATTCGCAGGCCTTTGAAGCCGCCCGCCGTGGAACAGGCGCTGCCGCCGAACAGCATGGCGATGATGATGGCGAACAGCGCGATGTCGCCCCATTCGTGGTAGAACTGCCTGGCGTAGATCGTCATGAAACCGGTGGTGGTGTGGCCTGAAATCAATTGGTAGAATCCCTTGCGGAACAGCGCAACCATGTCGGGGTAAACGTGCAGCCGCATCAGGCCCAGCGCCGCGATCAGGGTCAATACGGTTACGGTGACGGTGAACGAGACGGTTTCCACGTTTCGGTGAAGCTCTTTCCGGTTTCCGGTCAGCACCGCGTAATGCAGCGCGAAGTTGAACGAACCGATTACAAAGAACGCCACCGTCACGATTTCGAACGCCGCGTTGTGATAATACAAAATGTTCTGCGTCATCGGCGCAAAGCCGCCCGTGCTCCAGGCCGCCATGAAGATCCACAGGCCGTGCAGGAACGCGCGCTCCACGCTCAGGCCGGCCGCGATCCCGGCGATCCATTGCGCCACCGTGCCCACGACCAGGTAAATCAGGCTGATCAGCCAGATGTACCGGGCCGTATTCACCACGTTGGGCATCAGCCGCTCGTCCTTGCCCTCGCCGACGTACATCTTGTACGCGCCGTTCGCCCCTTTGACAAGGAAGGACAGCGCCAGCACCACCATGCCCTGACCGCCGATGAATGTCAGAAGGTGCCGCCACATGTTGAGCCCGTTGGAGACGTGGTCGAGGTCCTGGATCAGCGCCAGCCCCGTCGTCGTCAGCCCGCTCATCACGTCAAAGCAGCAGTCCAGATAGGACAGGTAGTTCCCGCTCAGGTAATAGGGCAGCGCGCATAAAAGCGTACCCAAAAGCCATGATCCCGCCGCCACCACCATGCCCTGGCCCCAGCCGAGCCGCTGGCGCTCCGCCTTCCTTCCCCCCAGCACCATGATGCAGCCAATCAAAAAGGCCGCCGAGCTGCTGATGATGAAATTCAGCATCATGTCCCATTCCCTGTAAACGAGGGAAGTGATCAGCGGGATGTACTCGGTAAGCCCCATGCCGATGAGGACGAGGCCGATGTAGTACCAGGTCGCGTGGCCCTGGCCGTTGTGCTTTTTTACCATACAAACACCTTTTGGGTCAAAAGCGAGATGACCAGTCCGATCAGCATGAGCACGCAGGTGAAGCCGATCTCCGCGATGACGCCAAGGGTATACGAACGCCACTTGTTCATATTCAAGCCTCAACTTCCGCAGACTCAAAATACGCGCGAAGCTGGCCGATTCCGTCCTCGCCGCCCATGGCGATGATGGTATCGCCCGCGAGAATCTGCGTCTGGCCGTTGGGTACGATCGCTTCCTTTTCCCGAATCAGGGAGACCAGGATGACCCCTCCGGGCAGGCTGAGTTCCCGCACCTGCTTTCCGGCGGCTTTGGAGTGCGCGGTCATCAAAAATTCCTGGATTCTCAGGTTCCCAACCTTCTGCGACAGCATGCGGTTGATCCTCGCCCAATCGACTTCATGCTCGATGATGTCGGCGATGTAGGCGGTGCTTGAGACCACGGAATCCACGCCCAGCGCCTGGAATACCTTGATGTTTTTGGGGTTGTTCACGCGGGCGATCGTGCGCGGGACGCGAAAGAAATTCTTGGCCAGCTGGCACGCGACGAGGTTGTTCTGGTCGTGCCCGGTGACGGCGATCAGGATGTCCGCCTCTTCGATCTCCGCTTCCTTCAGGTCGTTCACGCTTGTGCCGTCGCCGTGGATCAGGGTGATCCCAAGGTCCGAAAGCTCCCCGGCGATTTTCTGGCACATGTCGGGATCTTCTTCGATCAAGACCAGACGGTGCTTTTCCGGGGCCAGCGTCTTGGCCAGGTAGTACCCGACCTTGCCGCCCCCGACGATGATGATCGTCATGCCACGCCGCCCCCTTCCCCGGCCAGTTCCGGGATGACCAGGAGGTCGCCCGGTTCAATCACGCTGTCCGCCTCCGCGAAGGAAAACGCCCCGTTTCGCAGGATGCCGAAGATGCGAACCCCCCGCACCGCGGAAACCTGCTTGCCGATGGAGCGCCGGGTGGCCTCGACCGTCCTGAAGAGCAGGCTGGAAGCGCCGATTTGTAACTTCTCGGCGCCGGGCCGGGACACGAGCATTTCCTTGATCCTGTTGACCGCCATGGACGTGGGGCAGATGGTGGTCATCCCCATCTGGCGGAATACCAGCTCCTGATCGGGCGAATACAGCCTCGTGATAACCTTGGGCACGTGAAACAGGTTCTCGGCCACCTGGGCGACCATAACGTTCATGTTGTCGTCGCGGGTGACCGCCGCCAGCGCGTCCGCCTGCTCGATTCCGGCGCTGCGGAGTACGTCCTCGTCGATGGGCATGCCGGTGATCGCGACGCCGTTGAAGCCGTTCCCCAGGGCTTCGAGGTTTTTTGGGTCGCTGTCGATCACCACCACGTCGTGGTTTTCCTGCGAGAGCATCTGCGCGAGGCTCGCGCCGATCTTCATGCATCCCGCAATGATGAAATACATGTTCTGTCCTCCTTCAAACGGCAATTGCGGCCGGTTCCCTAATGCTTCACCGCATGGCCGACGCCGAGCTGATCGTATACAATTTCCACCTTTGAATGAGACGGCTCTTCACTGCAGTCGCTTTCATCGTAGGCGTCCGCCCCGCGCCCATAAAACGAAGCGTAGTTGTCGAGGTTCTGGCGCGCCGGGCGGTACGCCGGGTCCAGCGCCCACGCGGCCCGAAAATGCTTCATCGCCAGCAGGTGGTCGCCCTGTTTCTCCAGAAGGATTCCGAGCAGGTTGTTGGGCTCCGGCGCGTGCGGATACTTGCCCATCGCCTCGCGGATCAGGTTTTCGCACGCCTCATATTCATTGCGTTTGAGAAACGCCCTGACCGCGTCGCACAGGGCTTGCCGCTCTTCGATGTCTCCGGGCATTTTGTTCGCCATACGAATTCTCCTTTGCAGGCGGTACCGGTTCTCCCCTCTTCGGGAACACCCCAATCATAGCAGAGACGGCGTGAGCGCGGTGTGAGGGACGGGGAAACCGTGTGAGGAAACTGTGAGGTTGCAAAAAAATAAACCGCCCCGACACGGAGCGGTTCAGGGCGTTGAAAAACCCCGAGGGTTTTTCAACGCGAAGGAGGAAGCCTGCGTGAGCCAAACACCTGCGGGATTTCCGAGCGGCTCACTGACTGAAGGAATTGTTTCCTCCACCAGTGTGCGCACTGGTTATGGAAACCGATTCCCGGCGCGCGGGTCGCCGGGAACGATTGGAAGGTGCGACGAGGTTTGTCAACGGTCTGAACTTCCCCGGACACGGAGCGGTTTAAGCAAAAGGCGATCGGTTATTCATCGATGAGCCGGTATCCCACGCCGATTTCCGTCAGCACATACCGAGGTTTGGCCGGGTTCGCCTCAATCTTGCGGCGAAGGCTCGCCATGAGCGCGCGCAGCGCCTGCGTGTCCGTGCCATAGCCCGGCCCGTACAGCTCCCGGATCAGCGTCCCCGTCGTCAGCACCTTTCCGACGTTCCGGAAAAGAAACTGAAGCAGGCTGTACTCCATCGGCGTCAGGTGCAGTTCCGAGCCTTCGAGATAGACCAGCCGCTTGTCAAAATCGATCTTGAGTTCGCCCACGGTGGCGGTAGTCTGCCGCTTTAGGGCGTGTTCCTTGTAAAGGTGCCTGAGCGCCACGCGGATTCGCGCCATGAGTTCGGTGGCGGAAAACGGCTTGGTCAGGTAATCGTCCGCCCCGGCGTCGAGCGCCGCCGCCTTTTCCCTGTCCTGATCGCGGGCAGACACCACAATGATCGGCATTTCCGACCACTCTCGGACCTTTTTGATGACCTCCATGCCGTCAAAATCCGGAAGGCCCAGATCGAGCAGCATCAGATCGACCGGTTCGGTCACGAGCGCGCTCAGCGCAACCTGCGCGTTCGTCGCGGTCAGGACATCGAACCCGTCCTGCCTGAGCGCATAGCAGATGAAGTTCCGGATCTGCGCGTCGTCTTCGACGACCAGCAGCAGTTCACTTTTCCTTTGCATCGTCCCGCTCCTCCATCGGCAGCGTGAATTCGAACAGCGCGCCCGGGCCGTCCGCACGGTTTCGGGCCGCGATCGCGCCGCCGTGCGCCCTGATGATCGCCTCGCAAATGGTCAGCCCGAGCCCGACCCCGCGCGCGGCGTCGGCCTGCCGGGACGGCGTCGTGTAAAACATCTGAAAGACGTGCGGCAGGTCGTCCTCCCGGATGCCTGTGCCGCGGTCGGATACGCTGAACAGCGCCACGCGGCGCGCGTCGTCATACTGCACCGCGACTTTGATTTCGTCGCCCGGCAGCGTGTGCTTGACCGCGTTGTCCAGCAGGTTTACGAGAACCTGCTCAATCAGGCCGGAATCCATCGGGACAAACAGCACTTCTTCGGGGGCTTCGACGGCGATCTCCCGCCCCGACTGGCGCGTCACGCGGTTGACCGCGACGCCGACCACTTCCTCCGCCGGCTCCATCTGCTTCTGCAGAGGCAGCGCGCCGTCCCTCAGGCGCGTGAGGCTCAAGATGTTCTGAACCAGGGAATGAAGCCAGTCCGACTCCCGGTAGATGTCCTCCGCCAGCGCGCGCCGGGGGTCCTCCGGCCCGGTCATGCCCTTGAGCATTTCCGCCGTGCCCATGATGCCGGAGAGCGGCGTTCTGAGGTCGTGGGAGATCGCGCGCAGAAGGTTTCCCCGGTAGCGCTCCTTTTCCGTTTCTTCAACAGACCGGGTGCGCTCCCGCGCGCTTTTCAGCCGGTCCATCGCCAGCGCCGTGCTCTTGATCATGGCGCGCAGGAGCCGGGCCTGCGATTCGCTCAATCTGGTCTCGCTCGGGATGCGCAAGACCCCCAGGTCCGCCTCTCGCCCGTGGATCGGCCACTCATTGAACCAGCCCCCCGCGTCCGGCGGGGCTCCCGCGCCGTCAATGTTCCGAAAGGGTTCGTCGTCGGATTTGCTCCAGACAAGGGTCATGCCGTCCCCTTGCCGGTCGCCGCGCCCTTGCGCTTTCGTATGTTCGTCATACCAGAAGACCTTGGCGCGGCAGTCGAGGACATCGCCGATTGCGCCGGCCGCGACTTTGGCGATGCCGTCCATACCCTCCGCTTCCGTCAGAAGGTTGGTGAGGCGATACAGCGCGCCCGTTTCCGCCTCCCGCTCCAGCGCTTCCATCGCGCTCTGCTTTTCCTTGGAGGTCAGCGCGCTGGTCAATATCGCCGTGACGGTCATGACCGCGAAGGTGACAAAATAGGACGGGTCCTTGACGGACAGCGTGAAAAACGGCTCCGTGAAAAAGAAGTTGAACGTCAGGGTCGCGGCAATGGATGCGAGGATGCCGTATGCGTACCCGTGCGTAAAACGGGCCGTCAGGAGTACCGACAGGATGTACACGATGACGATGTTCGTCTCATGAAAGACGATGGAGCGGAACAAAAGGCCGACGCCCGTCGCGGCGACGATCAGCAGCAGCATGATCAGAAAGCCGCGAATGACGCCTGCGGCTGCCCTTCTCGCTTTATCCATCGGTAGTACCACCTTTCCTGCGCATTCTATTATAAGGCATACCGGCTCCGATCAAAAGCGGCTGGAAACGGATTGAGGGGGCCCTTCCCTTTGTTTTCAAGATTTTACAGAGCCACGCTTAATTGGAAGCTGAAAGGTAAACTTACATTCAACCGGCGAAACAAAGCCGGAAAATATTGTGAAAGCCATGGGTTCATGGTACAATGGAAAAAGATCAGACTATTCGGTATAGGCCTTGAGAATAAGAGGTGAGCGCATGCAGACCGGCGCGATCGAAAGAATCCGCGAGGCGGAGCAGGAAGCAGGCATCCTTTTAAGCCGCGCGGCTGAGGAAGCGGAGGCGATTCTCCGGGTTGCCCAAAGTCAGGCCGAAGCCGCAGGCCATGCCGCCCGGCAAGACGCGGAAGGCATCGTGTCGCTACGGCTCGAACAGGCGGAGCGCATGGCGGAAAGCCTGAAGGGCGGGGCGAGTCTGACTCTCGCGGGAGAGCTCGCGGCGCTTGACGAGCAGGCCCTCAATCGCCGCGCGGCCGCGACGGAGAAAATTCTCCGCCTGATCGGCGCGCGCCGAACCCAATGAGCAAAGATAATATGGGAATTGGCATCAGCATGCGGTTCTTGGAAAGGAGCGTTCGCAGGCTATGGCAGTGATGCAAATGGACCGGATCTGCGTCTGCGCGCTGAAAAAAGACAGAAAGCGGCTGCTCGAATTTTTGCAGCGGCAGGGAAGCGTCGAACTGAAAAAGGCCGAGGCGGATGACCTGTTCCAAACGATGGACACGACGTCCGCCCGCGCGATGTTCGAAAAAAGCGCCAAGGCCGCCGCAGCCGCGCTGGAGATTCTGAACCGTTACGCGCCCGCCAAGACGTCGGCGCTGAGCTTCTTAAGCGGGCGGAAGGTGTTGTCCGTCAAAGAAAGCGAAGCCTTCACCGCGCGCTGGAGCGAGCGCATGAACGTGGCGGAGCGGCTGGGAGCGCTCGACCGCGAGATCAATCAGGCGAAGGCGGACATCTTAAAAGCCGAGGCCGCCGAAGAAGCGCTGACCCCCTGGCTGAACCTGCCGGTTCCGCTGACGTTTCAGGGCACGGACAAAACCCGCGCGTGGATCGGCTCCGTGCAGGGCGAGGCCGACGGGGCCGCGCTGCTCGCCCGGATGACGGAGGCCGCGCCCATGATGGGCCCGGTCCACATCGAAGTCATCCGTTCTTCAAAGGAAATGACCAGCTTCTACGTGTTGGCACTCAAACGGGACGCGCCGGGCGTGGAGGCCGCGTTGAACGCGCTTGGGTTTGTGCGCCCGTCGGGCGCATCTTCCCGAACGCCCGTATTCGCGCTGGAGCGCCTGAAACAGAAAAAGCTGGAAGCGCAGGCCCGCATCGACACGTCCTCCGATGAGATCAGAAGCTGCGAATCGCAGCGCAACGAGCTGAAGCTGCTCGAAGACTATTTCCTCATGCGCACGGAAAAGTACGGCGTGCTCGCGCAGCTGGGCCAGTCGAGGCACGCGGTGGTGCTGTCGGGCTACGTGGCGCGGGAGGACGCGGCGGCGCTTGAAAAGAAGCTGCGCGACCGGTTCGACTGCGCGGTGGAGTTCTCCCCGGCGGACGACGACGAAGAAGCGCCGGTGCGCCTGAAAAACCGGCCGTACGCCGCCGCCACCGAGGCCGTGCTGGAGAGCTACTCAATGCCCTCCCGGACGGAGATCGACCCCTCCCCCGTCATGAGCTTCTTCTACTACCTGATGTTCGGGCTGATGCTGTCGGACGCGGGCTACGGCCTGATTCTGGCGGTCGCCTGCGGCGTCCTGCCGCGAATCCATCCCCGGATGGAGGAATCCTGGCGGCGGTCGCTGCGCATGTTCTTCTGGTGCGGCGTCTCCACCGTGTTCTGGGGCATTCTGTTCTCCAGCTACTTTGGTGACGCGGTCAACGTGATCTCCAAAAACTTCTTCGGGCACGAGGTCGGCATCCCGGCGCTGTGGTTCTTGCCGCTGGACAAGCCCATGATGCTTCTGATGTTCTGCCTGGGTATCGGCGTGATCCACCTCGTCACCGGCTACGTGATGAAGGCCAGGAACCTCGCTCTGAACGGGAAGCACCTGGACATCCTCTACGACTGCGGTTACCCGGTGCTTCTGCTCTTCAGCCTTCTGGTGCCGCTGATGGGCAGCGGAATGTTCCAGACGATGGCGGGCTTTTCGATCGCGCTGCCGGGCTGGGTGAGCCAGGCATGCATGATCCTCGCGGGCGTGAGCATTGTGGGCGTGGTGCTTACCGCCGGGCGCGAGAGCAAAAGCTGGGGCAAGCGCATCGCGAAAGGGCTCTACGCAGCTTACAACGTGGCCGCGGGCTGGCTGGGCGACATCCTGTCGTACTCGCGCCTGCTCGCGCTGGGGCTGGCGACGGGCGTCATCGCGTCGGTGTTCAATTCGCTGGGCGCGCTGGCCGGCGCGGGCATCTTGGGCGCGGTGCTGTTCATCCTGGTGTTTCTGATCGGCCAGACAATGAACCTGGGCATCAACATCTTGGGCGCCTATGTGCACTCCAACCGCCTGGAATACGTGGAATTCTTCGGAAAATTCTACGAGGGCGGCGGCCGGAAGTTCCAGCCCTTCGGCGTGCACACGAAGTATTACAGGATTGAGGAGGAGACTTGAGCATGGATTTGGGCATTTTCTTTGCGGTAACCGGAATGGCGTTGGCGGCGCTGATGCCTGGGATCGGGTCCTCGGTTGGGGTCAGCATCGCGGGGCAGGCGGCCGCTGGCGTGGTGACGGACGACCCGTCGAAGTTCAGCAAGGTGCTGCTGCTCCAGCTGCTGCCGGGTACGCAGGGCATCTACGGCCTCTTAATCGCGTTTGTGACCATGCTCTCCAGCGGCGTGATGGGCGGCGATGGCAGCATGTCGGTGGTCAAGGGGCTCTGCTTCCTGGGCGCCTGCCTGCCGACGGCGCTGGTGGGCTGGTGGTCGGCGATCTACCAGGGCAAGGCGTCCATCGCCAGCATCAACCTGGTCTCCAAGCGGCCCGACCAGTTCGGCAAGTCGCTTCTGTTCCCGGCGATGGTGGAAACCTACGCGATCCTGGCGCTCCTCATCAGCCTCTTGGCCGTGATGAACGTCGCAAATCTCCCCATCTGAGGAGGGCTCCCCATGTCCGGCCTTGAGAACATCATCAAAACCATCCGGGACGACGCGGCCGCCGAAGCGAAGGCGGTCATAGACCGCGCCCGGGAGGACGCGGCGCGCGCGCTGGCGCAGGCCAAGGCGGTCACCGACAGTGAAAGCGGTCGCCTCGTCGAAGAGGGACAGCGGCGGGCCGAAACCATCATCGCGCGGGCCGAGGCCGAAGCCGCCATGGACAGGCGGCGCGCGCTGCTGGCGAAAAAGCAGGAACTGCTGAACCGGGCGGTGCACTCCGCGCGGGAGGCGGTCCTTGCCTTGCCGGAAGCCGAATACTTTGACTTTCTCACCCGCCTCGCCGCTGAGAACGCGGAACGGGGCACGGGCGTCATGTTCCTGTCGAAGAAGGACCTGCAGCGGCTGCCCGAAGGCTTTCACGCGGCGCTGAACCGCGCGCTGCCGGATGGCGCGTCGCTCGACATCTCGGCAAACGCCGCGGCCATCGACGGCGGGTTCATTCTGCGATACGGCGACATCGACCGGAATTGCTCACTGACGGCGATCTTTGACGAGAACCGGGAGCGCATTCTGGACGCGGCGCAGGACGCGCTGTTCCAGTAGCGCTTCAAGGGGAAGGAGGCGGGCGCATTGTCCGATACCATCTACGCGGTCACCCGCGTCCACAATCAGGAACAGAACATGCTGGATCGCGCCGATCTTGATCGGCTGATAAGTGCGAAGACAGTTCCCGAAGCGCTGCGCCACCTCCGGGACAGGGGCTGGGGCGCGCAGGACCTGCCGGAAGGCGATGCGGACGCGCTGATCGCCTATGAGCAGGGGCGCACCTGGGCGCTGGTCGAGGAATTGACGAAGGACCTCAAGCCCTTTGCGCTCTTCCGCGTGAACGCGGACTACCAGAACCTGAAGGCGGCGATCAAGTTCGCAAACGCCCGCCACGCGGCCGGGGACGCGCTGAGGTACATGCTGCCGGGCGGGACCATCCCGCCGGATAAGCTTATCAAGGCGGCGCAGGAGCGCGATTATTCCGGGCTTCCGCCGGAAATGGCAGCGGTTGCCGGCAGGGCGACCGAAGCGCTGCTGCACGCGGGCAGCGGCCAGATCGCCGATCTTCTGATGGACGCGGGCGCGCTGACCGCCATCCACGCCGCGGGGAAGGCGTCGCCAAGCGCGCTGATGCGGCTGTACGCGCGCGTCACCGTGGATGGGGCGATCGCAAGGATCGCGCTTAGGGCAGCCCGCATGCGCCTTCAGCGCGACGCGCTGGAGATCGCGATTCCCCCGGCCGGAAGCCTCGACCGGAAGGCCGTCATCGCGGCGGCGCTGATCGGCCCGGAGGCGGTGCTTCAGGCGCTGGAATCGACCGAATACGCCGGGGCAGCCGCGGAGGGCCAGAGAAGCGCAAGCGCCATGGAGCGCTGGTTTGACGACTATCTGATGGAAAAACTCCGCCCCCAACGCCGGGTCTATGAAGGCTACGATCCCATCGCGGCCTACCTGATCGGGCGGGAGCGGGAGATCGACGCCGTCCGGCTGATCCTGGCGGCGCTGACGAACCACATCGCGGGCGACAAGGCCCAGGAAAGGCTGAGGGCGCTGTATGTATAGGGCGGCGGTCATGGGCGACCGGGACAGCATCTACGGCTTCGCCGCGATCGGGCTGGACATCTACCCGGTGGACGATCCCGCGCGGGCTGGGCGGCAGCTGAGGACGCTTGCGGAGGGCGGCTACGCCATCATCTACGTGACGGAGGCCCTCGCGGAGCACGTCAAGGACGAAATGGCCTTCTATCGCGAGCGGAAACTGCCCGCCATCCTGCCGATCCCCGGCGCGTCCGGCAACACCGGCCTGGGCATGGCGCAGGTGAAAAAATACGTGGTGCAGGCGGTTGGCTCCGACATCCTGTCTCAAAACGCCTGAAGGCGGGCCTGAACGCGCCTTGGAAAGGACGAAACCTATGAATACGGGCACGATCGTCAAAATCGCGGGGCCGCTGGTCGTCGCGGACGGCATGCGCTCCGCCAACATGTTCGACGTAGTCCGGGTGGCCGAAAGCCGCCTGATCGGCGAGATCATCGAAATGCGCGGCAGCCGCGCCTCCATCCAGGTCTACGAGGAGACCAGCGGCCTGAAACCGGGTGAGCCGGTGGAGACCACCGGCAGCCCGATGAGCGTCGAGTTGGGGCCGGGCCTCATCGAGAGCATTTACGACGGCATCCAGCGCCCGCTGGACGCCATCCGCGCGCTCTCTGGAGACCGGCTGGCCCGCGGCGTGGAGGTCCCCAGCCTCAGCCGCGAGAAGAAGTGGCGCTTCGTGCCCTTCGTCAAGCCCGGCGACGTGGTCGGCCCGGGCGACGTCCTGGGCGCGGTGCAGGAGACCAGCGTGGTTAAGCACAAGATCATGGTGCCGCCCGGAAAGTCCGGCGTCGTCCGCGCCATCGAGGCGGGGGATTACACCGTGACCGACGCCATCGGCTCGCTGGAGACCGAGGGCGGGCAGGTGGAACCGCTGACCCTGATGCAGCGCTGGCCGGTCCGAAAGGGCAGGCCCTACGTGCAAAAGCTCAGCCCGGACGTGCCGCTGGTCACCGGCCAGCGCGTCATCGACGCGCTGTTTCCGCTGGCGAAGGGCGGCACCGCCGCGGTGCCCGGCCCGTTCGGATCGGGCAAGACCGTCGTGCAGCACCAGCTGGCGAAGTGGTCGGACGTGGACATCGTGGTCTACATCGGCTGCGGCGAGCGCGGCAACGAAATGACCGACGTTTTGAACGAGTTCCCCGAACTCAAGGACCCGAAGACAGGCCGGAGCCTCATGGAGCGCACGGTTTTGATCGCCAACACCTCGGACATGCCGGTGGCGGCCCGGGAAGCTTCGATCTACACGGGCATCACCATCGCCGAGTACTTCCGCGACATGGGCTACTCGGTGGCGCTGATGGCCGACTCCACCTCCCGCTGGGCCGAGGCGCTGCGCGAAATGAGCGGCCGCCTGGAGGAAATGCCCGGCGAGGAGGGCTACCCCGCGTACCTCGGCAGCCGCCTTGCGCAGTTCTACGAGCGCGCGGGCCGCGTGATCGCGCTGGGCAAAGACAAGCGCGAAGGCGCGCTCTCGGTCATCGGCGCGGTCTCCCCCGCGGGCGGCGACATCTCCGAGCCCGTCAGCCAGGCCACCCTGCGCATCGTTAAGGTGTTCTGGGGGCTGGACGCGCAGCTGGCCTACGCCCGGCACTTCCCCGCCATCAACTGGCTGACCAGCTATTCGCTCTACTTCGACAGCATGAGCGCCTGGTACGACCGCAACGTCAAGCCCGACTGGACGCGCTTACGCGAGCGGATCATGCTGCTGCTCCACGAGGAGAGCGAACTGCAGGAGATCGTGCAACTGGTCGGCATGGACGCGCTGTCGCCGTCCGACCGGCTGAAGCTGGAAGCGGCACGCAGCGTGCGCGAGGACTTCCTGCATCAGGACGCGTTCCATGAAATCGACACGTACACATCGCTGGACAAGCAGCATGCGATGCTGGAGCTGGTGCTTCTGTACTACGACCTGGGCCGCGAGGCGCTGAATAGGGGGATCTCCATCGGCGATCTGGTCCGCCTGCCGGTGCGGGAGGCCATCGGCCGGTTCAAATACCTGCCCGGCGATCAGATCGCGAAGGGCCGGGAAGCCATCGAGCGGACGTTGAACGAGGAAATCGCCGCGCTGTCCAAGGCGCTGGAAGAGAGGGATCGGTAATGCCCAGAGAGTACCGCACAATTCAGGAAGTTGCCGGCCCGCTGATGATGGTGGAAGGCGTCACCGGCGTCGCCTACGACGAGCTGGGCGAGATCGAAACCGCCTCCGGCGAAAGGCGCCGCTGCAAAGTTCTGGAGATCAACGGTTCCTCCGCGCTGGTGCAGCTGTTTGAAAGCTCCGCGGGCATCAGCCTGGCCGACAGCAAGGTGCGCTTCTCCGGGCGCAGCATGGAGCTGGGCGTGTCGGAGGACATGCTGTCCCGCGTGTTCGACGGCCTGGGGCGGCCCATCGACGGCGGCCCGGCGATCCTGCCGGAGTTCCGCCGGGACATCAACGGCCTTCCGATGAACCCCGCCTCCCGCAACTACCCGCAGGAGTTTATTCAGACGGGCGTTTCGGCCATCGACGGCCTCAATACGCTGGTGCGCGGCCAGAAGCTGCCCATCTTCTCGATGTCGGGCCTTCCCCACGCGAACCTCGCCGCGCAGATCGCGCGCCAGGCAAAGGTGCGCGGCACGGAGGAATCCTTCGCCGTCGTGTTCGTCGCGATGGGCATCACCTTTGAGGAATCGAACTTCTTCATCCAGTCCTTCCGCGAGTCGGGCGCCATCAGCCGCACGGTCATGTTCGTAAACCTCGCCAATGACCCGGCCATCGAGCGCATCGCCACGCCGCGCATGGGCCTGACCGCCGCCGAATACCTGGCATTCGACAAGGGCATGCACGTGCTGGTCATCATGACCGACATCACCAACTACGCGGATGCGCTGCGCGAAGTCTCCGCCGCGCGCAAGGAAGTTCCGGGCCGCCGCGGCTACCCCGGCTACATGTACACCGACCTTGCCAGCCTCTACGAACGGGCGGGCCGCCTGAAGGGCCGGCAGGGCTCGATCACCATGATCCCGATACTGACCATGCCGGAGGACGACAAGACCCACCCGATCCCCGACCTCACCGGCTACATCACCGAAGGGCAGATCATCCTGTCCCGCGACCTGTACCGGCGCGGCATCCAGCCGCCCATTGACGTGCTGCCCAGCCTTTCGCGCCTGAAGGACAAGGGCATCGGTGAGGGAAAGACCCGCGCCGACCACGCCAACACCATGAACCAGCTCTTCGCCGCCTATTCACGCGGCAAAAACGCCAAGGAACTGATGGCGGTGCTGGGCGAGGCCGCGCTGACCGACATAGACCTTCTGTACGCGAAATTCGCCGACGAGTTCGAACACACCTACGTCAGCCAGGGCTACCGGTCGGACCGCGGCATCGAGGAGACGCTCGAAATCGGCTGGAAGCTGCTCCGGATTCTGCCCCGGGCCGAGCTCAAGCGCATCAAGGACCAGTTCCTCGACCAATACTACGGCGCCTGATCCGGGAGGATAGCCATGCAAAAGGGACAGATCAACCCGACCCGGATGGAGCTGACCCGGCTCAAGCGCAAGCTTGCCACCGCGCTGCGCGGGCACAAGCTCCTCAAGGACAAGCGCGACGAGCTGATGCGCCAGTTCCTGGATCTTGCGCGTGAGAACCGGGCGCTGCGCGCGAAGGTGGAGGCGGGCCTCGCCGCCGCGGCCGTGGACTTCGCGCTGGCGCGGGCGACGACGCCGCCGCAGCTTGTGGATACGGCGCTATTGGCACCCGCCCAGGAAGTGGAGATCGACGCGGGCACGCGCAACGTGATGAGCGTGGACGTGCCGGTGTTCGCTTGCCGCTATCGCAGCCAGGACAGCGGCGCGCTGTACTCCTACGGCCTGGGGTTCACCTCTTCGGATCTGGACGACGCGGTCGGGAGCCTTTCGCGCGTATTTCAGGAAATGCTCCGGCTGGCCGAGGTCGAAAAAAGCTGCCAGCTGATGGCGGCGGAGATCGAAAAAACCCGAAGGCGCGTCAACGCCCTCGAGTATGTGCTGATCCCCCAGATGCGTTCAAACATCCGCTACATCACCATGAAGCTGGATGAGAACGAGCGCGGCGTGCAGATCCGGCTGATGAAGGTCAAGAGCATGATCCTGGAGCAGGCGCACCACTACGCCGAGCGGCGGCAGGGGCAAACGGAAAACCCATAAATCGATCCTTACAAACGGGCATGATTAATGCCCGTTTTTGTTGATCACCCTGAGGATGTCCTTGTTCTCTCCGGCCACGATGATGTGCTCGTGCGCGGTGAATACGTGCTCGGCGCTGGTCATCGGCTGGATGTGCTTGTTGTCCACGCGGATCCCGATGACGTTGATGCGGTGTTCCGTCCGGACTTTCAGGTCGCGGAGGTTCCGCCCGACCCAGTCGGACGGCGGCACGATCTCCATGATGGCGTATTCCGGAGACAGTTCAATATAGTCAAACGCGCCGTGCGCCGAGAAGCGGGCCGCGGTGCGCTGCGCCATGTCCCGCTCCGGGGACACCACATGGTCCGCGCCGATTTTGGTCAGCAGCCTCGCGTGGATCTCCCGGTCAGCCTTGGCGACCACAAATTTCGCGCCCTGCTCCTTGAGGAGCGACGTGATCTCCATCGACGACTGGAAATTGTCGCTGATGCACACGAAGCAGACGTCAAAGTTGCGCACCCCCAGCTCGCACAGCACATCCTTGTCCATGCAGTCGCCGATCTGCACCCTGGTGACGAGCGGCTCCAGGTTGTGCACCGCCTCCTCGTCCATGTCCACCAGCATCACTTCATTGCCAAGCTCGGTCAGCCTGGAAGCCAGGTTTTTCCCAAACAGTCCCGCGCCGATGACCAGCATCGATCTCATGATCCGATTCTTCCTTTCCAATGTTACCCTACGATGATCTTTCCAACCGGGTTCTTCAGTTTATTGCCAACGCTGGCCCTCGCGACGGCCACAAAGACGGCAAGGCTTCCGACGCGCCCCGCGTACATCAGCGCGATGATCACGGCCTTGGAAAGCGGCGGCAGGCCCGCGGTGATGCCCGTGGTGAGGCCGACAGTGCCGATGGCCGACAGGCACTCAAAGGCCGAGGCGGTGAGCGTAGCGCCCTCCGCGCAGAGCACGAACACGCCGCCCAGCGTCAGCATCAGATAGACCGCCACGCTGGTAAAGGCGCGCCTGAGTGTATCGGCGTCAATCCGGTGACGCCACATGGAGATATCCTCGCTGTTTTTTAAGGAGCCGAACACCGCCGCGAGGATGACGGTCAGCGTCGTCACCTTGACGCCGCCGCCCGTGCTGCCCGGCGCGGCGCCGATGAACATCAGGATCATCGTCACCAGTTTCCCGTCGTCCGAAAGCGCCGCCATGTTCACCGAATTGTAGCCGGCCGTGCGCGGCGTAACCGAATGGAAAAACGCGTTGAGCGCCTGGTTTCCGGCGCTCATCCCCAATAGCACCCCGTCGCGCTCAAACAGCCAGAAGACAAACGCGCCGACGACGATCAACCCTGCCGTGGCGACCAGGACCGAGCGGGTGTGCAGCTTGAGCTTTCCGGGGCGGAACCGGCAATCGATCAGATCGCTCCACACCATAAAGCCGATGCCGCCGATGATGATCAGAAAGGCGATCGTCAGAATCACCAGCGCATCCCCCGAAAAGAGAACCAGGGAGGAAAGGGGTTCTTTCACGCCCATCAGGTCGAACCCGGCGTTGCAGAACGCCGACACCGAGTGAAAGACGCCAAACCAGATCCCGCGCTGGACGCCAAACATCGGCACAAACCGGATCGCCAGCAATAGCGCGCCCGCTCCCTCGATGATCGCGGTGCCGATCAGCGTGCGCCGGACGAGGCGGACCACGCCGCCAACCTGCGACGAACTGACCGCTTCCGCCAGCAGCGACCGCTCCCTTAGCCCAATGCGCCGGCCCACCGCGAGCGAAAACAGAATCGCCACGGTCATGAAGCCAAGCCCGCCAATCTGGATGAGCAGCAGGATGACCGCCTGCCCGAATAGCGTGAACTGCGTCCAGGTGTCAAAGACGATCAAGCCCGTCACACAGGTGGCGGACGTGGAAGTGAACAGTGCGTTCAAATAGGGGATGCCCGCGCCGCTGCGGTTGGCGATGGGCAGGCTCAGCAAGACCCCGCCCAAGAGAATGATCAACGCGAACCCGGCTGCGAGGATCCTCGTCGCGCTCCAGTGCTTCATATTCATCCTTCGTCTCTCCCAATTTCAACAACGGCCACCGCGCCAGACGCGCCCGGCTTCGCAGCCCCGCGTCGTCATGGACGGTTTCGCTTCCGGCTGTGTTGCGTTCCTGTGGGCCGAATCCCAGCGGTATGATGCCCTCTCCCAGCGAATCACAACAATCCGCTCGCCACGTACCTCATGCATTTTAGCACATGGCAAGAAATAATCAATGGTGTTTCCAATCTATATGGTGGTAATTTTTAAATGAAGAAGCGTAAAACAGCCAAAACACCCCCTGCACCGGCAAGTGCAGAGGGATAATGGGGCGTAAAACTTGAGATTCCGTTTCAAGAAACTGCGGCCTTTGACCACAGAGGTTGTTTCAGCCGCCAGCTTCCGGCGACGGAAAGCTCCGCTGTCGGCCATACTCTACACCGTGGGAAGCGCTCCCTGGACCAACACGGCCCGAGCAGGCGCGCCATCCGCCCCGGCGATTTTCACCGGCAGCGCGATGAGCAGGTAACGCCCCGCCTCCACATGCTTCAGGCGCAGGCCCTCCAGGATGATGATCTCTTTCTCCAGCAAGGCGATGTGGGTCTCATGCCCCGGCTGGGCGCGCTCGATGCCCAGCGCGTCGATGCCCACCCCGCTGATACCAAGCGAAGCCAGATACTCCGCGCCGCTCTTTTCAAGGTATATAAAATCTTCCCGCCACTTTTCATGTTCGGAGTTGCCCGTCTTCAAAAGCAGGAAATCCCCCTGCGCGATGCCCAGACCCCGCAGGTCTTCGCGGGTGATCTTCCCCTCCACACGCGTCAAATCCAGCACGCGGCAAGCCGTAATGAGGCGCTCCAGCGGCAGAAACTCCGTAGGCGAGCCACCCTCCATCATATGAAACGGCGAATCCAGGTGCGTGCCGGTGTGGAGGTTGATGGACAGCGCGGACTCGTTGATGCTGTCGGGCGGGATGCTGCGCTCCACCGTATGGACGGGGCGCTTGGCCGGGGCGTCGTGGTAGACGGGCATATCGCCGCGGATGGTCATGGAAATGTCGATCACGCGCATGGGATGGCCTCCAATCTTCATGTCTTTTCTGCCTCGATGTCCCACCAGTGGCGGCCTTGAGCGGCCAGCATCCGGTCGGCGGCTTCGGGCCCGCTGGAGCCGGCGGGATAAGTGAGAAACTGGCCGATGGACTGGCCGCAGTTGCCCTCGAGCCGCTCGACGAAGCGCCAGGAATGCTCCAGCTCGTCCCAGCGGGTGAAGAGCGAGGAGTTGCCGCGCAGGGCCTCCAGGATGAGCTGCTCATACGCCTCGGGTACGTTGCCCTGGTAACGGCAGCTTTGGCTGTAGTTGAGCTCCACGCGCTCCATCTGAAACTCGTTGCCCGGGCGCTTGGCGTTAATCTGGAAGTACATGCCCTCGTCGGGCTGCACCTGAATGACCAGGAGGTTCGGCGGCTGGCCCTCAAACTCGGGGTAGAAGTTGACGCCGGCCAGGCGCTTGAACTCGATAACAATCTGCGTCCGGTTCTTGTCAAGGCGCTTGCCGGAGCGGATGTAGATGGGTACGCCGCCCCAACGGAAGTTGTCTACGCGGGCCTCAAGGGCGATGTAGGTGGGCACCATGGAGTCGGGGGCCACCTTATCTTCCTCCCGATAGGCGAGCACTTCCACGCCAAGGACGACGCCCCGGCCATACTGGCCCATCACAACGCCCTTGCAGGAGGGGCCCGGTTCGATACGGCGCAGGGAGCGCAGGGCTTTGACCTTCTCATCGCGCACGGATTCCGGCATCAGGTCGACCGGCGGCTCCATGGTGATGAGGGCGAGCATCTGCAGCAGGTGGTTTTGCAGCATATCCTTGAGGATGCCGGACCGCTCATAGTAGTCGCCGCGGGTTTCCACACCCAGCGTCTCGGTGGACGTGATCTGGATGTTGTCGATGTAGTGATGGTTCCACAGCGGCTCAAAGAGGGAATTCCCAAAGCGGATGGCCAGGATGTTGCGGATCATCTCCTTGCCCAGGTAGTGATCGATGCGGTAGACCTGGCTTTCCTCCAGCGCCTGGGAGATGGTGTCGCCCAAGGCGCGGGCGGTGGATAAATCCTGCCCGAAAGGCTTTTCGATCATCACGCGGTGGGTGGGGTTTCCTTTTTCAACCAGCCCGTGCGCGCTCAGGTGCCGCACAATGGGGCCAAAATGCTCCGGCCCCACCGCCAAAAAGAACAGCCGTACCGCGGGCGCGCGTGTGAGCGCCTCGCTACGCACAAGCCAGTCCTGCAGTTCGCGGTAGCTGTCTGGCTGACTGATAAACTCCATCTGCCGGTAGTGCAGATGGCTGAGAAAATTCGCCAGATGTTCCTCGTCCACCCCGGTGCGCGAGAAGGCCGCGATGGACTTTCGGGCGAGCTGTCGGTAGCTCTCGTCTTCCATGGGCCTGCGGCCGATAGAGACGATGAATGTTTCCCGCGGCAGGCGGCCGTCCGCCAGCAGGTGGTAGAGCGCGGGCAGCAGTTTGCGCTGGGTCAGATCCCCCGTACCGCCGAAGATCACCATCAGGAGGGACTGGTCCTCAGATTTATCATTGGAATTGAACACAGCGGAACATCCTTTCCAGCCCATTTGGAAGGCGCTTTGAATGTTATACCCCGAAACTTCGGTTGTCTCACAGGAAAATTCGGAAGCGGGGAGAAACGATGCGCGGCCTTGCGGGCGCGGCAGGGCTGCTCCACATTATTATAGCACGCACAGATCCACTTTTATATGCGCTTGTCCGCATGATAGGACATGAAAAGCGAACAGATCAGGGAAATCAACCCTTACTGAATGTTGAAGACACAATGAGTTCCCAATGACCGGATGTGGCGAATTCCTCCATCGACCTGAACAGTCCGCTGACGGTCGCATACGGCTGGTCAAGTAGTATATTGCTGTCAACATCCAAAATGGCAAGGTGCAGTTTACCGGTATGGGATTTAAAGACGACGGCGGTCAGACCTTCGGAATTCTTGTAAAGCCTGAGCACCCTGCTTCCAAACCATATGGGCATAAACATCTTTTTCATCCCCTCATAAAGAGGTTTCTCCACATGTTTCCCGGCAACGACCTGTGTTCCGTTTGAATGCGGTAACATATATGAACAAGTTCGCCCGATTATGCGAAAAAAGAGAAATGGGCCGATTTCCCTTCCTGAGCGCTCTGACGGATCGCACGCGAAGCGGCGGACGAGAAGGGCCGCAGAAAATTTGTGCGATCCTATTGACAGCCGCTGCGTGATGCGGTATATTGTTGTCATCGTAACGTTACGAAACTCTGAGAGGAGGGGACGCATATCGCTTCGATCAAAGAGGTCGCGGTGGCCGCGGGCGTCTCCCCCACCACCGCTTCGTATGCGCTCAACAACCGGCCCGAGGTCAAGGAAGAGACAAAGCGCAAGGTGCGCGAGGCCGCGGAGCGGATCGGCTACATCCCCAACCGCGCGGCGCAGGCCTTCCGCAGCGGCAAGACCAACACCATCGCCGTCATGACCAGCGAGCGCATCGAGTGCGGCAACACCTTCTCCGCCGAGTTCTTCGGCGTGTTGTCCTGCGCCCGGGCGCGGCATTACGACGTGCTGGTCAAGCTGGTGGGGTCCAGCGAGCGCGATCAGGCGGGCATCGACCGGATGCTGGGCGGCATGATGTGCGACGGCTACCTGCTCCTCGGCAACCACCTGGACCTGGTCGCAAAGCGCATCCTGGACAATGACCTAAAGGGTGTGCTCCTGTCCTCCCACTCGCCGGAAAAAATCGCGCAGGTCAACGTGGACGGCCGGAAGTGGATCCGGGAGATGACCCGGCAGGTGTTCGAGTGTGGGCGGACGAACCCCTGCTACATTTCCTTCCACCTTGCCGAAAAAGAGGAAAAACTGCGCGCCGAGGGCTTCTCAGCGGCCATGGCCGAGCGCGGCCTGGGCGGCAAGGCGCGACTTCTCACCTGCGGCACGGGCGGGAGGCGGCTGAAACAGGCGATCACCGAAGCGCTGGAGATGGGCTCGGACGCCATCGTCTGCTGGAACGACGTGATCGCGCTCGAGGTCTTGGGATTCCTCGCTGAAATGGGCAGGCGCGTCCCGCAGGACGTGGCGGTGACCGGCTTTGACGACAACGGATTCATGGTGGGCTTGAACCCCACGCTGACCACCGTGCACCAGCCCTTTGAAGAGAAGGGCAGCGTGGCCACGGAAATGCTGATCGACCTGATCGAGGACAAGGCCCCGAAGGCGCCGGAGCGCCGATTTGTCGAATGCTCCATCATGCGCCGCGCAACCCTCTAGGCGGTTTTTTGTTCGCCAAAAATTCGTAACGTTACAAATCGGCGGACATAGGACACAAGCCCATCAGAACCCGAGTTCAGTTTTCTCGTCAAACCAAGACGAGCATATGAAAGGAGCGAACCATGAAGAAGTTTCTGGCCCTGACCCTTGCGATCCTGATGACCCTCTCCTTGACGGCGGCGGCATCCGCCGAGACCCCGAAGACCGTCATCACCTTCTGGAATGGCTTCACCGGCAGCGACGGCGAGGTCCTGAAGGAACTGACCGAAGTCTACAACCAGACCAACACGGCGAACGTCGAGGTCAAGATGGAGATCATGTCCTGGGACAGCCTGTATCAGAAGCTGGCCACCACCCTGCCCGTCGGCCAGGGCCCGGACATCATCGCCTTCAACACCGAGCGCATCGGCGCTTACGCGGAAGCCGGATCGCTGGCGGCGATCGACGACCTCTATGAGGGTGGGATCGACGCCTCGCTGATCCCCCCGGCCTTTGCGGAAAACCTGAAGTTCGGCGGCAAATATTACGGCGTGCCCTGTGACTTCGCGACGCTTTTGATGTATTATAACAAGGACATGTTCGCGGCGGCGGGCCTCGACCCGAACCAGCCGCCCACAACCTGGGACGAGCTGGAGGACTATGCGAAGAAGCTCACCCGCACCGTCGATGGCGAGCAGCAGTACGGCTTCGGCATGGCGACCAACAACACCATCCCCATGTGGCCCGTGATGATCTGGGCGGGCGGCGGCGACTTCATCAAAGACGGCAAGTCGGTCTTTGGCAGCAAGGAGAACGTGGAGACCGTCTCCCGCTGGTCGAAGCTCATCCGCGAGGGCGGCATCGCCCCGGCGGTCATGACCGGCGCGGAGATCGACACGCTGTTCTCCTCCGGCAAGCTCGGCATGTACTTCTGCGGCCCCTGGGCCACCGGCATCTTCGATGCGGCAGGCCTCAACTACGGCATCGCCGCGCCGCCGGCGGGCCCCGCCGGGGCGGCCACCCTGGGCACCGGCGTCGCGATGGTCATGACCTCCTCCAGCCAGAACAAGGACGCCGTCTACGACTACTTCAAGTACTGGAACAGCCTGGAGCCGCAGATCGCCTGGTCCCTCAAGGTCGGCTTCCCGCTCAGCCGCACCGACGCGGCGGCGGACCCGCGCATCATCGAAAACGCCAAGGTCACCGCGTTCTCCGGCGTGGCCAAGGACATGCACTTCTACCTGCAGCAGCTGACCAACTACGCCGAGATCGATGCCGACGTGATCATCCCGGCCCTTGAGAACATCCTGCTAACCGGCGCGGACGTTCAGAAGACGCTGGACGACGCCGCTGCCCAGATGGACGCGCTGCTGGCGAAATAACCTGCGCATTCCCGTTCATTTACGCGAGGAGGGGGACAAATGTCCCTCTCCTCCCTACGAGGAGGGATCCCCATGAAAGCGCCGAAGGCGAAGAGCCTGGAAGCCGCGCAGGCCAGGGCGGGCCGCCTGTTCATCCTGCCCTCGATGGCCGTCTTCACGGCCTTTGTATTTCTCCCGCTCCTGGCCTCGTTCGCTTTCAGCGCGTTCAAAATCGACATGATGTTCCGCACGCTGGACTTTCAGGGCTTAGGCAATTATGGCAGGCTCCTTTCGGACGGGCGCTTCTGGAACTCGCTGACGAATACGCTCTACTACACCGCGGGGATGGTGCCCATCCAGGTGGCGCTGGCGCTGCTGACCGCCGTAGCGCTCCGGGAGCAGACGAAGTTCAACAGCTTCATCAAGTCCATTTACTTCCTGCCCGCCATCTGCTCCATGACCATCATCTCGATCCTTTGGATGTTCATCCTCAATAAAAACGTCGGCATCTTTTCCTACTATCTCTCCCGGCTCGGCCTTTCGCTTCCGGAACTTCTGAAAAGCCCCACGCTCGCCATGCCCACCATCATCGCCGTGGGCGTCTGGAAAAACCTGGGCTTCAACATGGTGATCCTGATTGCGGGGCTTCAAGGTATTTCCGACAGCTACTACGAGGCGGCGGACCTTGACGGCGCGTCCGCCTGGCACAAACTGACCCGGATCACCTTCCCGATGCTGATGCCCACGCTGACGTTCGTCACCGTCAATTCGGTGATCTCCTCCTTCCAGGTGTTCGACCAGGTGTTCGTGATGACCGGCGGCGGGCCGCTCTACCGCACGGAGACCGTGGTGCAGTACATCTACAACTGCGCCTTTACGAAATTCGACCGCGGCTACGCCTCCGCCGTCGCCGTCGCCCTTTTGATGATTACGCTGGCCGTTTCCGCCGTCCTCTTCCGTTCCATGAAGAAGGACGAAGCCGATTTGATGTAAAGGAGGAAAGCGCGATGAAAACGCGGATCACTGCCGGAAAGACAATCGCCACCCTCCTTCTGATCTTGGGGGCGCTGGTGTTCGTATACCCCTTTTTGTGGATGCTTCTGACTTCCTTCAAGCTGGAAAAGGACGTACTGACCTTCCCGCCGTCCCTGATTGGCCGCACATTCACGCTGGATGGCTACGCGGGCATCTGGACGCGGGTTTCCTTCTTCCGCTACTTCTTAAACACCGTCGCCTTCGCAACCGGCGTGACGAGCGTGTCGCTCCTTCTGGACACGATGGCGGGGTACGCCTTCGCCCGGCTGCGCTTCAAAGGGCGGAACGCTCTATTTCTCATGGTGCTGGTCACGCTGATGATCCCCTTCCAGGTCATCATGGTGCCGCTCTACTATGAGGTCTTCAAACTGGGCCTTCTGAACTCCTACCTCGGGCTGATCCTGCCCCGGGCGACCAACGCCTTCGGCATTTTCATGATGCGGCAGTTCTTTGTTTCGCTGCCAACGGGGCTGGAGGAAGCCGCCCGCATCGACGGCTGCTCCGAGTTCAAGATCTTCCGCAGCATCATGCTGCCGCTGTGCAAACCCGCGGTCATCTCGCTGGCCATCTTCCACTTCATGTACAACTGGAACGACCTTTTGTACCCGCTGGTGCTCGTCACGGGTTCCGACATGTACACGCTGTCGTCTGGGCTTGCCATGTTCATGGGTACGCACGTGGTGGAATACGCCCTCCTCATGGCAGGCGGCGTGCTGACGCTCCTTCCGATCTTCATCGCCTACTGCGGCGCGCAAAAATACTTTATAAAGGGAATTGCCATGACCGGCATGAAGGGCTGACCTCATGAAAGACGTAAAAATCACCATCCATCCGGAGCGGGTGTTGGGCGACCTCTCCCCCCTCCTCTTCGGCCACTTTATCGAATTCATGCATGACTGCATCGACCCGGGGCTGCACGCGGAGCTTTTGACCTCCCGGGGCTTCGAATACCCGGAGGATGCGGAGAAGGGCGTGTCATCGCCGTGGCATGCAGTCGGGGACGCGGAATGCTCACTAGACCGGGAGAACGTCTACGCGCCGGGCCAGTCCCAGCGGGTGGAGGTATCGGACGGCGAGGGCGGTGTCGAGCAGGACGGCCTATTGCTCCACGCGGGTACGGGATACTCCGGCTACGCGCATCTTTTCGCGGTGGACGGCGCGTCCGTCCGGGTGCGGGTCTTCGACGAACTGGGGGACCTCTTTGAAAAGCGGTTTGAGCTGGACGGCGGTGGTTGGGTCCGGTGCGAATTTGATTTCGTCCCGGACAGGACGAGCGGTCAGGCTTCTCTTGCCGTCACACGCCTCGGGCGCGGCGTCCTGTGGATCGATCAGGCCTCGCTGAAGCCGGGAGACCGGATCGCGGGCGTGTGGCCCAAGGTCATGCAGCGGATCGAGGCGCTCCATATGGGCGTCCTGCGCTTTCCCGGCGGCTGCTTTGCGGACACCTACCACTGGATGGACGGGATCGGCCCGGTGGACATGCGCCCCGGCCGCCCGAACCGCCACTGGGGCGGCACGGAGGAGAACAACTTCGGCACCGACGAATTCCTCTCGCTGTGCCGGCACCTTGGATGCGAGCCGCTGATCTGCGTCAACTTCGGCGACGCGACGCCTCAGGAGGCCGCCGAATGGGTGGAATACTGCAATGGGGACGCAGGCACCCGCTTCGGCGCGCTGCGGGCGGAAAACGGCCACCCCGAACCCTACGGCGTGAAATACTGGGACATCGGCAACGAGATGTTTGCCGATTGGGAAACCGGCCACTGCACCGCCGGGGAATACGCCGAACGCTACGTCGCGTTCGCTGAAGCCATGCGCGGGCGCGACCCTTCCATCAAGTTGATCGCCTGCGCCGGAGACGGCAACCAGCTGGACCAAAGCTGGAACGAAACCATCCTCCCCCGGATCAAGGATTATGTAGACATCCTGGGCCTGCACACCTACGCGCCGATGATCGCGGACGCGGCGTATGCGCCGGAGGCGCTCTACGACGCCGTGGTGGGCGGCGCACCCCAAAAGTTCGAACGGGTTCTGAAGGATACCCTAAAGACCGTCCGGGCGCTCTGCGGCCAGGATCATCCGATCAAGCTGGCGGTCACGGAGTGGAACACCTCCTACCACAACCAGTCCCTCCGGGAGCAGACCTTCGAGGCCGCGCTGAGCAACGCGGGGCTAATTAACACCTTCCTTCGGAACAGCGGTTGCCTCGCGCTCTGCACGGCGTCGGACCTCGTCAACGGCTGGCCGGGCGGGCTGATCCGAAGCGCCCGCGGCGAATGCTACGGCACGCCGACCTACCATGTGATCGGCATGGTCGCGCGGCAGGGCCTGAAGCGCGCCATTCACGCGGAGGTTGAGTCGGAAACCATCGATTGCGGGCAGGTGGGCAACGTCCCGGCGCAGGCGGGCATCCCGCTGGTCGACGCCGCAGCGGGCCTGAACACGCAGGGGCAGGCGGTGCTGTCCGTCGTCAACCGCAGCCGGAATGAAGGCGCGAGGCTCCTCATTGAAGGCGTGGCATTCACCCGCGCCCGCGCGCTCCTTCTGCGCGCGGACGACTTCAACCAGCGCAACGGCTTTGAAGACGAGCCGGTCGCGCCCGTCTCCGTGGTCATGGAGGGGGAAATCACGCTGCCGCCGATGGCGGTGGCGGTCATCATATTGGAATGACAGGGGTGCGTGCTGTGTCAGGGACATACCAAAACCCGTTTCCGTTCCCGGTCGCCGATCCGTTCATGCTGACCGCGCCGGATGGGCGATACTACCTCTACGGCTCCAGCGAGGACGGCGCGTTTCGAGCTCGTTCCTCCACGAACCTGATCGACTGGCGGGAGGAAGGCGAAATCTACCGCGCGGGGCCGGACGGCTGGTGCGTGGATTGCCTTTGGGCGCCGGAGTGCTACCATTTTGAAGGCCGGTATTACCTCTTCTTCAGCGCGAACTGGCGGGAGAACCCGAATAGCGAGGCGGAGAATTTCCGAATCGGCGTCGCCGTGTCCGATCATCCCGCCGGACCATTCACCGACCTTCTGAACCGCCCCATCTTCGACCCCGGTTATCCCGTCATCGACGCCAGCGTCCATTCCGAGGACGGAAGGTACTACCTCTACTACTCCCACTGCTGCTACAAGCACCGGGTGGGCGATCTGGAGGAGAGCTGGATCTACGGCGTGGAAATGGAACCGGACTTTTCCGGCGTCCGGGGCGAGCCTGTATTGCTTCTGAAGCCCGAACAGCCCTGGGAGGACCGGTCAATAAAGAGCACCGGGCGGCGCTGGAACGAGGGCAGCTTCCTGATCAAACGCGGGAACCATTACTACATGACCTTCTCCGCCAACTTCTACGCGGAGGGCGACTACGCGGTGGGCTACGCCACGGCGGATTCCCCGCTCGGGCCGTTCGTGAAAGCGGCGGAAAACCCGATCCTGGAAAAGAGCGGCGAGGTCACCGGACCCGGCCACGGCTGCGCGTTCCAAACCACCGGCGGGGCGTGGTTCTTCGTCTATCACGGCTACACCACCTCCTTCGGCGGCGTCCGAGTGGGTCTCATGGACCCAATCCGCTGGGACGGCGGGCGCATGCGCATCCTGGGGCCGAAGCTCGGGCTTCAGCTCTTGGCCAATGACTGACTTGTGCCTGCCGTAGAAATCCATCGCATGCAAACGGCGCTCAACCGGTAAGCTATGCGTGTCCGACGCCATGCGCCGGGGTGCTCTCTGAAGGAGCAGACAGGAGGTGGCCGAAGTAAAGATCGCACCCTCAAAGCCTTGGGATGACAGGCGTGAAGACCGCGGGCCGTTTGATACCAATCCAAAATATTGTTTTGTCCAAAGGGGCGAGAGATTTTCGATGCAGAGCAAGGAGCCGCAGCGCAGGAATAGCAGCGCTATTTCAAGCGGAGAGCGACACAGCACTGCGCGAAAAGATCCGCTCCAACGACAAAAGAATGTTTTGGAGTGGTATGATATCATTGGCGACATCCATGGCTGCTACGACGAACTTTGCGAGCTGCTTCAAAAGCTGGATTACACAGTAGACGCCGAAAAACACGCCGCGACGCCGCCGCAGGGCAGGATCGCCGTGTTTTTGGGCGATCTGTGCGACCGCGGGCCAAAAAACGCGGACGTGCTGAAGCTGGTCATGAAGATGGTGAAGGAAGGCCATGCGCTGGCCGTTCCGGGGAATCATGACGCAAAGCTGCTGAAAAAACTGAACGGACGCCCCGTTCAGCTCACGAATGGGCTGGATGGTACGGTGGAAGATCTGGAAAGGCAGCCCTCCAAATTTGTTCAGGAGGTGCGCGTGTTTCTGGACGCGCTGCCCAGCCATTATGTGCTCGACGAGGGCAAGTTGGTCGTGGCGCATGCCGGGCTGAAGGAGAGCCTGCAGGGGCACGCCTCCAGCCGCGTGCGGGACTTCTGCCTGTACGGCGATACAACCGGAGAGGTCGACGAATACGGACTACCGGTGCGCCTCGACTGGGCCAGCGAGTATCACGGGCGCGCCTTGGTGGTGTACGGCCACACGCCGCAGCTCGAGGCGCGCGAGATGAATCATACGCTCTGCATCGACACCGGCTGCGCGTTCGGCGGCAAGCTGACGGCATACCGGTATCCCGAAAACCAGCTCGTTCAAGTACAGGCGCACCGGCAGTACTACGCGCCGGCAAAGCCGCTGGGATCATGAGAAAACCGTTGGGCTCTTGGTGACGTCGCGCTTCAGGCGCGTGTTTCTTCCGTATGAAGGCGCTCGAGGATCGCCAGCCGCGGTCCGGGTAATTGGAAATTGAACTGTAGAGGCGGGGCAGCCTTTGCCGGGTTGGCAAGGCCGCCCCGCCTTTCCAATATCCCGGTCTGAACGCGATAAAACCCGGCATCCCGGTCCCGCGCTTGAAAATGCGGGGGGTTTGTGTTAATCTCCTGAAAGGGTATACAATGGAGAGCGGTGTGTGGTGCAACGTGAAGAAAATCGGCTCGATATTTGCGCAGTTCTCCATCAAGACGCGGCTGACCATCCTGTTCGCGCTGGTGTCGCTCATCCCCGTGTTCGTGATCGGCGCGATCTCCCTGGACGTTTCCTCGCGCACGATGCTGGAAAAGGGCGTGCAGGACAGCCTGAGCCGGCTGGAGTTCATCGCGTACCGAACCGACGAAATCATGCGCGAGAAGCACCGCGCGACGCTTCTCGTCGCGTTCAACCAATACGTGCGCGCCTATTACGATCCGGACGCCCGGCTTCAGGCCGCGCCGTCGATGGTCGAGGACCAGGCCCGGCGGCAGATCATCAGCCTCTACAACAGCCAGGAGGCCACCTCGGTGCTGCTGATCGGCGATGGCGAAGCGCTGCGCTACTCGGCGGACGCGTCGGCGGTGCAGCGCATCGACGCGACCGGCCTCGTCCGGCCCGGCCCGGACGCCTTTCAACGCTTCGACCTGTGGCAGGCCGCCACATTTGACCGCGGCGAGCGCGTGATCCCCTACGTCCGGCAGGTGCTGGGCACGGGCAACCGCCCCGTGTCGCTGATCCGGGTCAACGTCCGCGAAAGCCTGTTCCGAAAGCTCTATCAGGACTACGAGGGGGCGCGGGGCAGCCAGTACATGATCGTAAGCGCCCGCGGCGTCATCCAGTCCTGCACCGACGACGCGTTCTACGGCAAAAACCTCCAGGAAGCGTTGAAGCTTCCGGAAGGCGCGATGACCGGCGGAGCCGGCTCGCTGAACCTGAACGGAAACGTGCTGGTCTACTACCGGGACAGCCAACGCGGCCTGACCTACCTGGAAAAGATCCGGGAGGCGACGCTCAACGAGGGCTTCAGGCCCATCCTTTCGATGACGATCCTGGTCGCAGTCCTCTGCATCGGCCTTTGCGTACTGCTGGGCTCGATGATGTCGCGCAGCTTCATCAAGCCGCTCTACCGGCTGATCGGCCGCGTCTCGTCCTTTGACGCGCCGCCGGCCGCGGCCAAGGGGCGTCCGCCGGTCAAAAACGAAATCGCGATTCTGGACGACAAGTACGGACAGATCCTCGAAAAGCTGGAAAGCGCGATCGGGCAGTATTACGAGGAGCAGCGCAAAAACAAGGAGGCGCAGATCCGCGCGCTGGAGTTCCAGATCAACCCCCACTTTCTGTACAACACGCTGTCCACGATCATCTGGCTGATCGGCGCGGGGGAAGATGAAAAGGCCATCCAGATCACGAAGGACCTGGCGTCCTTTTTCCGCATCAGCATCAGCCGCGGCCGGGAATCGATCCCGCTGAGCGAGCAGATCAAGCACATCCGGCTGTACATCAGCATCCAGATGGCGAGGTACGAGGACTCCATCTTCGTCGAGTACGACCTGCCGGAGAACCTGCTGGATTGCCTGACGCCCAGGCTGATCCTTCAGCCGCTGGTCGAAAACTCGATCATCCACGCGATGCAGACCAACCAATCCCGCACCTGCCACCTCAAAATCACGGCGCGCGAAGAGGGAAGCGACATCGTTCTGGAAGTGCGCGACGACGGGGAGAACGCCACCCAGGAAACCCTGGACGAGATGAACCGCTTCCTGTACCACCGGGACGAGGCGTCCGCCCCGGGCAATTACGGCATCGGAATTTCCAACGTCCACGACCGCGTGCAGATGTGCTTCGGCGAGGGCTACGGCCTGAGGTACGCGCGCGTCGGCAGCGAAACGGTGGCAAGCGTGCGAATCAAGAAAATGCCGGGAGGAACCTGAATGTTCACCATGCTGGTCGTGGACGACGAGCGCCTGCTGGCCGAGGGCATGCGCAGGACCATCGACGAACTGGGGCTTTTTAAGACCTTTGTCGCCAGAAGCGGCGCCGAGGCGCTTGCGATCATCGACTCAAGCAGGATCGACGCGATGCTTCTGGACATCGCGATGCCCGAAATGAACGGCATCGAGCTGATGATGAGGCTCAAGGAGCGGCCGCACAGGCCCGCGACGATCATCATCAGCGGCTACGAGGAATTCGACTATGCCAAGCAGGCGCTGAGCTACGGCGCGGTGGACTATGTGCTCAAGCCCGTCGTCCCGGAGGACGTAAGGCAGATGGCAAGGCGGCTGTATGCGCTGGCTTCCGAGCGTGAGGAAAACGAGCGGCTGGTCCGTTCGGCGCTTGAAAAAAGCGGCGAAGGGGGGAAGGCCGATGTCCCGCGCTCCGTCGCGGAACAGGCGCGGCGCGCGATCGACCAGAATTTCGCGGACCCGGCGCTGGGCGTCAACCACCTGTCGGCGCAGCTAGGCTATTCGCCCAACTATCTGGGCATCGCGTTCAAGCGCGCCTACGGCCACTCCATCGCCGATTATCTCGGCCGCGCGCGCATCGCCGAAGCCAAGCGGCTGATGGATCAGACCGACCTCATGGTCTACGAAATCGCTTTCCGCGTCGGGTTTGAAGACCAGCACTACTTCAGCAAAACCTTCAAGAAGTACGCTGGCGTATCGCCTTCTGAATACCGGAGCAAGTGAAGGCGGGTCTTATACCAATTCAAAATATTATTTTGTCCAAAGCGGCGAGAGATTTTTGTTCCTGGCTAGGAGCCGCAGCGCAGGCGTAGCAGCGCTACGTCAAGCGGAGAGCGACACCGCCAGGGGCGAAAAGATCCGCCGCAACGACAAAAGAATGTCTGGGAGTGGTATTACGTCCGGCGAACCGGCTTCGCCGGACTTTGCTTTGCCCGCTTTCGCCAAGGTCCGCTCCGACCGCCCGGAGGCCCGGTTCTCCGCAGCGTTGATTTTTCCACCAAATGCTTTGATAATTACATTCCCGCCCGCGGGCAACATCGTTTAACATAAAGACACTGGGCGGGCTTTGGTTTTGTCGCTCAAATTATTGCGTTTCTCGTATTCGATGGGAGGGCGTTCGGCATGACGGAAGACGGCGTTTTCCTCCGCCTTAAAAATGTGTCCAAGACTTTCCCGGGCGTCAACGCGCTGTCCGGCGTGGGTTTTGACGTCAGGCGGGGCGAAGTCCACGCGCTGATCGGTGAAAACGGCGCGGGCAAGTCCACCCTGATCAAGGTGCTGACCGGCGTCTACCAGCCCGATCCGGGCGCAGTCATCGAGATCGAGGGCAAGCGCGTCGAAAACATGACGGCGCTTGACGCGATGCGCCAGGGCGTCATCGCGATCTATCAGGATTTCTCGCTGTTTCCGACGCTCTCCGTCAAGGAAAACATCGCGTTCTCCGAGCAGATTGAAAAGCGCAACCGGCTGGCGGACTGGCGCGGCATGGAGAAAACCGCCCGGGAGGCGCTTCAAAGCCTTGGCGTCAGCATCGACCTTCGCGCCCGCGCGAACACCCTGTCCACCGCCCGGCAGCAGCTGGTCGCCATCGCGCGCGCGCTGGTGTACGACGCGAAGCTCCTCATCATGGACGAGCCCACGTCGGCGCTCTCCAGCGGCGAGGTCGAGGCGCTTTTCAAAATTGTGCGCACGCTGCGCGACCGCGGCATGGCGATCATCTTCATCAGCCACAAGCTGGACGAGCTGTTTCACATCGCGGACCGCATGACGGTGCTGCGCGACGGAAAGCTGATCGGCACCGCGCCCACCGGCGAGATGAACCGACAGAAGCTGATCTCCATGATGGTCGGCCGCGAAATCAGCGAGGAGCGGCTCCCCGGCAAGGGCGCCGGCGACGTGGTGCTGGAGGTCAAAAACATCTCAAAGGCCGGAAACTACCAGAATGTCTCCTTCCAGCTCCGAAGGGGCGAGGTCTTGGGCATCACGGGGCTGGTCGGCGCGGGCCGCACCGAGACCGTGCTCTCGCTTTTCGGCCTCAACCAGCCCGACAGCGGCGAGATCTTCCTCGAAGGCAAAAAGATTCTTCCGAAATCGCCCGCCGAGGCGAAGAAGCTGGGCATCGCGTTCGTACCGGAATCGCGCCAGACGGAAGGGCTGGTGCTGCAGCAGGACGCCGAGAGCAACCTGACGCTGCCCATCCTCGGTTCCTTCGCGGGCCGCCTGGGCCTGGTGGACTTCAAAAAGCGCCGGAAGCGGGCCCTGGAGCTGATTTCGAAGCTGGGCGTAAGGCCCGCGTACCCGCAGATGCAGGTGCTCAAGTTCTCCGGCGGGAACCAGCAGAAGATCGTCGTCGCCAAATGGCTTGCCACGAACCCCAAGGTTCTGATCGTCGACGAGCCGACCAACGGCATCGACGTCGGCGCAAAATCGGAAATCCACAAACTTCTGCGCAGTCTCGCGGATTCAGGCATCGCGGTCATCATGGTTTCCAGCGAGCTGCCGGAGATCTTCGCGATCTCCGACCGAATCCTCGTCATGCGCAGAGGCCGCGTCACCGGCGAATTCGACGGCGCGACCGCCAACCAGGAGATGCTGATGGAGCGCGCAGTCCTTGCGTGATACCAATCCAAAGGATTATTTTGTCCAAAGGGGCTAGAGATTTTCGATGCAGAGCAAGGAGCCGCAGCGCAGGAATAGCAGCGCTATTTCAAGCGGAGAGCGACACCGCTATGCGCGAAAAGATCCGCCACGACGACAAAAGAATGTTTTGGAGTGGTATAAACCTTTTGAGGGGAGGGTCCGGCTTGTCTGACCGGTGGAAACGCGTCGCCAGCCAAAAAGAGGTTTCGGTCGGCGCAATACTCTTTGGCGTCATGCTGATATCCTGGATGTTCAATCCGGTATTTTTGTCGTTTGAAAACCTGATGGACGTGATCAAGTCCAACGCGGTGCTGGGCATCTGCGCGATGGGCATGCTGCTGGTCATCATCACCGGCGGCATCGACGTGTCGATCAGCTCCCAGCTCGCGCTGGTGACGGTATTGACCGGCCAGATCATGAACCGCACCGGGTTTGACAACCTCGTTGTGATCTACCTGATCGGCATCGCGATCGGCGGCGTCGTCGGCCTCGCAAACGGCGGGATGATCGCGTGGCTGGGCCTTCCGCCCATCATCGCGACGCTGGGCATGATGTCGGTCATCGACGGCTTTCTCAAGTACTACACAAACGGCACCTGGATCAACCAGCTGCCGCAGCGCATCGTCGATTTCGGGCTTCTGAAGTTCTTCTCAATCCGCAACGCGAACGGATCGGAGATCGGCCTGCCGATCCAGTTCTTGCTGTTCGCGCTGGCCATGCTGGTGACCTGGTTTCTGATCAAGCGCACCATGCTGGGGCGGTCGATCATGGCCATGGGCTCAAACCCGGTTTCCTCGCAGCGCATCGGCCTGAACAACAAGCGCCTGACCGCCTTCGCCTACGCGTTCTCCGGCATGATGGCGGGCTTCGCGGCGATCACCTACACCTCCATCATGAAGTCGGTGGACCCGAACGCCTTCATCGGCTACGAGATGAACGTCATCGGCGCGGTCGTGCTGGGCGGCGCACTCCTGACCGGCGGTTCCGGTTCGGTGCTGGGGACTTTCCTGGGCGTGATGCTGTTCGCCTTCATCTCAAACGGCCTGACGCTGGCGCGCATCTCGACCTACTGGCAGGCGATCATCGTCGGTGTCATCATCCTGCTCGCCGTCAGCTTCGACATGATCCGGCTGCGCCGGGATGAGCGGCGGCAGACCAAGGTGGACATCGACCTTTCGGTCCAGGGAAAGGAGGGCGCCTAGTGGAACGCGCACGGGAACACTTCTCCCGCAACAAAAACCAGTACTTCCTGCTGGCGCTGTTGCTCCTTCTGATCGCTGTGATGAGCGCACTGGCGCCCGGCAAATTCCTGACCGTTCGCAATTTCAAGAACATGGGCTTCCAGATGGCCGAGTTCGGCATCCTCGCCATCGGCATGAGCGTGGTCATCATGACGGGCGGCATCAACCTGTCGCTGATCAATTCGGCGATGCTGGCCGCGATCGCCGGGGCGTTTTTGATGCGCGGGATGAACGAGGCCGGCGGGATTCCGGATCTCGTGATCATCGCCGCCGGCATCGCGGCGGTCATGGTTGTGTCGGTTATGTGCGGCATGGTCAACGGCTACTTCGCGGCCTACATCGGCGTGGCGCCGCTTCTGGTCACGCTGGGCACGCAGACGGTCTTCAACGGCGTCTCGCTCAACATCACCCGCGGTTCGGGCATTTCGGGGTTCCCGGCGCTGTTCCAGCGCATCGGCGCGGGCGCGCTGGGGAGCATCCCCTACGTGATCCTGATCTACCTCGCGGTGATCCTGCTGGCCTTCTACCTGGTGGAGCGCACGCCCTGGGGCGTCAGCATCTACATGGTGGGCGGCAACGAGAAGGCGACGCGCTATAGCGGAATCAACACCCGCGCGGTCCTCATGAAGGTATACATCTTCTCCGCGCTGATGGCCGGGATCGCGGGCGTGCTGATCATGTCGCGCTACAATTCGGCCCGGGCCGACTACGGTTCCAGCTACACGCTGCAGGCCGTGGCCGCGACGGTGCTGGGCGGCACCGACATCAACGGAGGCAGCGGGCACATCCTGGGCACGGTCACGGCGGTGTGCATCCTGCAGGCGGTTTCGTCGGGCTTCAACATCATCGGCATCAACCGGAACATCACCGACATCGTCACGGGCCTCATCCTGGTCGTCGTACTCTCGGTCAACTTCTTCTCGTCCCGCGCCCGCGGCCGAAAGAAAGCGTAATCCGCCCGGCAAGGTTGCCGAAGGCAAGCGTCTCCACCGGTCCGCATCAGGGCAGTTGCCGGGCCGGAGAACGGGTATATCAAATAAAAGGAGCGATCTGCATGAAGAAGGTTCTTTCCCTCGTCCTCATGCTCTCTCTGGTACTGACCGCCGCCGCCAGCGCGGAAACCATCGTCGTGATGCCCAAGCTGGTTGGCATCCCGTACTTCAACGCGTCCGAAGTCGGCGCGCTGGAAGCGGGCAAGGAACTGGGCATTGAAGTCGTCTACACCGGCCCGACCGAGGGCGACGCCGCCCAGCAGGTTCAGATGATCGAAGACCTCCTGATCCGCGGCATCGACAGCCTGGCCATCGCGCCCAACGACCCCGACGCGGTCTCCCCGGTGCTGCAGAAGTGCAAAGAGGAAGGCGTTCTGGTCGTCGACTGGGACACCACCGCCAAGGGCGACGACGTGAAGTACTCCATCCATCAGATCGATGACAAGGCGTATGGCGAGTTCATCTGGGACAAGCTGGTCGAGGCCATGGGCACCGACACGGGCGAATACGCCATCGTAACCGGCTACCTGACCGCCGCCAACCTCAACACCTGGATCAACTACGGCCTTGAGTACGCGAAGGTCAAGTACCCGAACCTCAAGCTGGTCACCGATCCGGTGCCGTCGGACGAATCCGCGCAGGAAGCCTACACCAAGACCCTCGAGCTGCTGGCCGCCTATCCGGACCTGAAGGGCATCGTCGGCATCTCCACCCCCGCGCCGATCGGCGCCGCCATGGCGATCCAGGAGAAGGGCCTGCAGGCCAAGGTTGCGGTCGTCGGCTCCTCGATGCCCACCGACTCCGCGCCCTACCTGAAGGACGGCTCGCTCGACTTCGGCATCCTGTGGGATCCGGGCATGCTGGGCAAGCTGACCGTGTACGTCGCGCACTACGAGCTCAACGGCACCAAGGTTGAGAACGGCATGGACATCCCGGGCGTCGGCCCGATCACCATGCTCGAAGACGGCAAGACCATCATCATGGGGCCCCCGTCTGTCTGGACCGCGGAGAACGTGGACCAGTTCAAGTTCTAAGAAAACCTCTTTCAACCGCCGCGCGCAGATTGCTGCCCGATCTGCGCGCGGCGGCTTTTTGTTTTGGGAATGATCGTGGACAAAAAAGGCGGGGCAGCGATGCCGCACTGGCAAGGCTGCCCCGCTTTTATTGATACTGTTGAACTTACTTGAACTGCGGCAGCCAGGCCTCATTCTGGCGGAACATCTCGTCCACCATGTCGCGGATCTCCCGGAGGGAAAGCACCGCGCTGGTGAGCGGGTCAAAGCAGATCGCCCGGTAGATCATCTCCCGGTCGCCCGCAAAGCTCGCCGCCACCACCATCTCCTCGATCTGCGCGGAAATCCCGCTGAGCAGCGCGCACTGCGGCGGCATCGCCCCCACGCGGATGGGCTGCAGGCCGTTCTTTGAGGCGAGCACCGGCACTTCCACGCACGCGCCCTGGGGCAGGTTGTCGATGAGCCCGAAGTTGCGCACGTTCCCGTTGAACTCAAAGAGCGTGTTGTCGCCGAAGATCGCGTTGAAGATGTAGGCGGCGTACTCCTCGCCGCGCGTGAGCTTCGGCTCCTCCTTGAGCCAGGTTTCGATCTCGCCCTTCCAGGTGGTCTCGCGCTTGCGGTACTCGTCCAGAATGTAGGCGTAGACGCCCGGGTTCCAGCCGGTGCCGTGGGTGCAGTACTTCTCGATCAAATCCGGGCGCTTTCTGAACCAGGCGTTGTACTCGCTGTTGTGGCCGGAGGATTCGGTGGGATAGTAGCCAAGCGCGAGGTACATTTCGTTGCGCACGATCTCCTCGTTGTAGACGGCCTCGTTTTCTGTAATGGCCTTCAGGATCAGCGGATAGGCGTCCTCGCCCTTCCAAAGGAACTTCGAGTAGAACGCCTGATGGTTGACGCCCGCGCAGGTGTAGCTGACATCCTTCATGTCCGCGCCGATCCACTTGGCCAGCATCGCCGCGGTGCCCTGCACGCTGTGGCACAGGCCGCTGGTGACGAGCTGAGGAAGCTCGCCCTGCACGGCGCGGCAGAGCATCGCCATGGGGTTGGTGTAGTTCAGAAACACCGCGTTCGGGCTGAGCCGGGCGATGTCCCGCGCGATCGACAGGATGGGGTTCAAGGTGCGCAGGAAGCGGAAGATGCCGCTGGGGCCGCGGGTATCGCCCACGTTGGTATCCACGCCGTACTTCTTCGGGATCAGGATGTCGTGCTGCCAGACGTCGATGTCCCCGGCGAGGATGGTGCAGATCACGCCGTCCGCGCCGGTAAGCGCCGCTTCCCGGTCGGTCGTCGCGACCACCTTTGCCGGATACTTCCCGGCCTCCACGATGCGGTCCACGGCGGTCTTGATGTAGGAGAGCCGCTCGGGGTTGATGTCCATCAGGCACAGCTCGCTGTCCTGAAACGCGGGGAAGCTGAGGATGTCACGGATCAGGCCGCGGGTAAAGCCGAAGCTGCCCGCGCCGATGAACGCAAATTTCCGTCCCATTTCTTACTCCTTGCGGGCTGCGCTATGCCTTGGTGCCGGTGAGCGCGATGCCCTCGATGAATTGCTTCTGGAAAATCAGGTACAGGATCAGCATGGGGATCATCGCCATCGCCGAGCCCGCCATGAGCAGCGGATACTTCGTGAAGTACTGGTTTTGCAGCGAACTGATGCCCGCGCTGAGCGTCATCATATCCACCTTCATGTTGACGATCAGCGGCCACATCATCTCGCTGTAGGCGAAGATTGCGGTGAACACCGAAAGCGCCATCAGGGCGGTCTTTGTCAGCGGCAAGAGGATCTTCACGAACGTCTGGCCGATGCTGCAGCCGTCGATCATCGCGGCCTCGCTGAGATCGTTCGGCAGCGACAGGTAGAATTGCCTGAGGAAGAAGGTGCCGAACGCGCTGACAATGCCCGGGTACAAAAGCGCGAATTGGGTGTTGAGCATGCCGAGCTTGCTCAGCTGCAGGTACTGCGGGATGATGTACACTTGCGGCGGCAGCATCTGCTGCGTGATGACGATGAAGAACAGGACGCCCTTGAACGGGAAGCGGAGTTTGGCGAAGGCGAACGCGGCCATCGAACTGAACACGACGGCGCAGAGGATGCGCAGCACGATCAAAAGCATCGTGTTGAAGTACAGCTGCCACATCGGCAGCGTTCGGAGCACTTCCTGATAGTTGGCCGGCGCCCAGCTGTTTGGCAGCATCGTGGGCGGAACCATGATGGACTCGCCCAGCGTTTTAAAAGAAGTGATGATCATCCAGTAGAAAGGGAAGATCATCGTGAACGCGCCCAGGATCAGGAGAATATGAAGGAGCAAATTGTTCTGTCGGCGGCCTGTGGTTCCCTTGGTTTTTGCGGCTAATTGCACTCGCAGCTCCTCCCTTCTCTAGTCGTAGTGGACGAGTTTCTTCTCGGCGATGAACTGCATGGCGGTTAAGATGCCGATGATCACGAAGCTCCACATGACGATCGCGGACGCGTAGCCCTTGTTGAACTTGACAAACGCCTCGCGGTAGAACAGTACCATCAAGGAGACGCCCTTGTTGAACGCGGGGTTTGAGTCCTTGATCAGCATGTAGATGATGTCGAACACTTTGATGGCGGACATAACCCGAAGCACCGTCACAAAGAAGAGCGTTGGCGATACCAGCGGCACGGTGATGTGGAAGAACTTGCGCAAGGGTCCCGCGCCGTCAATCTCGCAGGCTTCGTAGTAGTTCTGCGGGATGGACTGAAGCCCCGCCAGGAGCAGCACAAGGTCGTAGCCCAGCGAGCTCCAGATCGTGATGATCGCGCAGGAGATGAGCGCGATTCTCGGGTCGCTGAGCCAGTTGGGGCCTATGATGCCTACAAGGCCGATCGCCTGGTTGATGATGCCGTTTTCGGCGTTGAACATCCAGCGCCACACCATCGCGATCGCGGCGGGCGCGACCACGAGCGGCAAAAAGTAGATGCCCCGGTAGAGATCGCGGCCGCGGATCTTGTTGTTGAGCAGCGTCGCCATGACCAGCGCCAGGAAGACGCCCACCGGCACCGTGAGCAGCATGAAGTACAGCGTATTCCAGGTGGCCTGCATCACCAGTTTGTCCGCGAACAATGTCTGGTAGTTTTTCAGCCCGATGAGTTTGGGCGGCGTCAGCCCCTGCATCTTCTGAAGGCTCAGCCAGATCGAACTGAAAAACGGAAAGATGTTCAGGATGATCAGCCCGATGATGGTCGGGGCGATCAGCATATAGGCCCAGGCCCATTCCGACCTCATCAGCCGGCTGCGCCTTCGGGGAGCGATCTTCATCGTGGTCATCGCCCGGTCACCTCCTAGACGTAAGTCCGCCAGGACGCCGAAGGATGGACCTTCGACGCCCTGGCGCGGCGGCTAATGCTTATCTATCAGCCCGCCTCGGCCTCGGTGATGGTGGCCTGCAGCGCGTTGCAGGCGTCGGCGACGGTCGCCTGGCCGCTGAGCACGGAGGTCATCATCTCGGTCTGGGCGTCATACCACAGCGACTTCCGGGCGGAGAAGGGGGACTGCACGCCGTAGGCGATCATTTCGGGGTAGCACTTGATGTTGAAGTCGAAGAGGTCGGTGAAGTAGTGCTCGGTGCCCTTGTAGGC
>JAEZHK010000066.1 GCA_023416655.1 Bacillota bacterium | reverse complement strand
CTCCAAAGCGGCGAGGGATTTTTGATGCGGCGCAAGGAGCCGAAGCGAGGAATAGCAGCGCTATTTTGAGCGGAAGGCGACACTGCGGCCCGCAAAAAGACCCGGCGCAACGAGTGATTTATGCTTGAAGTTGGTATAAGTTCCGCGGCATGCTTCCCCTACGCGGAGGCATGTCTTTCTTTTTCCCAAAAACCATGGTATCATGCAAAAAGGGTAACACGGCGGCGGGGAGGCATACATGGTGCGGGAGCGGTATGAGTCGGACATTCAGGCAATCCTGGCGCGGCGGCATGACAACGGCGGCGACCTGTGGGCCACGCCCGACGGAAAGCTCCAGAAGGGCAGCCCGTTCACGACGCTGGAATCGGCCTGTCTCCTCCGGGAACTGGGCATGGAAGCATCGGAGCCGGTGCTTACGGACACCGCCGAGCTCATATTCAGCGCGCAGCGGGAGGATGGGCGGTTCAGGCCCGCGCCAAGCGGCTCGATCTACCCCTGCAACACAGCAAACGCCGCACGCACGCTTTGCGTCCTGGGGTACGCGGGTGACCCGAGGCTCCAGAAGACGTTCGAACACCTCCTCTCCATCCAGCATACGGACGGCGGCTGGAAGTGCAATAAATTCAGCTTCGGCCGGGGGCCGGAGACGGAGTTTTCCAACCCCGGCCCGACCCTCACGGCGCTGGACGCCTTCCGGTTCACGCCATACCTGAACCATTCCGTTGCGCTGGACCGCGCGGTGGAGTTCCTGCTGGACCACTGGACGATACGCCTGCCGCTGGGACCCTGCCACTACGGCATCGGCACGCTGTTCATGCAGGCCGCCTACCCATTCGGCGGCTACAACCTGTTCCTCTACGTCTACGTCCTGTCCTTTTACGACCGGGCGAAGGGGGACCCGCGCTTCCGGGAGGCCCTCGAAGCGCTGAAGGGGAAGTTGGTGGACGGCAAAATGGTCGTGGAGCGCGTGGTCCCGAAGCTGGCGTCGCTCGAATTCTGCAAAAAGGGCCAGCCCAGCGAGCTTGCCACCCGGCGCTACCGGGAGATCCTTGAAAACCTCGGGGAGGCGTAACACGACAGGGACGACCGTCTGCGCCCCGCGAGGCGGCATGAGGTGGACATGAAAACGCTGATCCTGAACGGTTCGACCAGAAGGCAGGGCGATACCGCCATCTTGACCGGTGAGATGCGAAAGTACCTCGTCGGGGAGGTGCTGGAGCTTAGCTGCTTTGACGGCATCAGCCCCTGCGCCGACTGCCGGGACTGCTGGGAAGCGCCGGGCTGCAGCCTGGACGACGCGCTCCGGCCGCTCTACCCGTTCTTTGAATCCTGCGACAACCTGGTGCTGGCCTCGCCGGTGTGGTTCGGCGAATTGAGCGGGCCGCTATTGAACCTGGCCAGCCGGCTGGTGCAGCCCTACTTCGCCGCGCGCCGCTTCCGGAACGAGGCTCCAGCCATCCGCAAAAAGCACGGCGTGCTGATTTTGACCGCGGGCGGCGAAAAGCGCACGGAGGAGAAGGCCGCGGACACCGCCCACGCGCTGTTCAAATCCATGAACGCGCTGCCCTGCATCGCGAACATCTTCTCGCTGAACACAGACGAACGCCCGGCGGCGGAGGACGAACGCGCGCTTCAAAAGGCAAGGGAAGCGGCGCTGCTTCTGAACGGGCTTTGCGCTTTGGCCCCGCAATAGCCGTTACGGGCACCCGCGTCCTATCTGCCGACGATCCCGCCCCAGCCACGCAGCGCAAGATACGCAACCGCAGGTTGCGGAAAAACCTACCAACAGTTGGTGGAGGCGCGGCATTCATTGCGGTATGCTGTACCCAGGAGGGGATGGATTTGAAGATCGATCAGAAGTTTTCCGCGCTCCGGCGAAGCAGGGGTCTTTCGCAGGAAGATCTGGCGGACGCGCTGAACGTTTCCCGGCAGGCGGTGGGCAAGTGGGAGAGCGGCAAGGCCGTGCCGGAACTTGACAAGCTGGTGGAAATCTGCGATTTCTACGGCGTGCCGCTGGACGCCCTCGTGCGGGAGGGCGAATGCGCCGAACGCCTCGTAAGCGCCGCCGCGCCGGAGCGGGAGGCTCTCACTTCGTTTCTGCTTCGCGCGAAGCGCGCCACCTACGCGGGCCACGGCGCGCAGATGAAGCCGTCGCGCCCCGCCTCGCACGACCTGGAATACCGGGAGGGCGAGCTGTATTACCTGGACACCTACCTCGGCGGCGAGAAGTTCGGCGGCGAGGAGGCGCTGTGGGTAGGCGGCGCGCCTGTGTGGTGCATGAACTACCTGGGGCGGGTGGTGGCCGAGGGGTTTAGCGGCGATTTCCTCAAGGAGGCGCTGGCCGCCGTGCCCCGGGACAGGCCCTTCCGCGGCCCCCAATTGTACCAGCGCGGCGCGTACAGCTACCACTGCCTGGTGAGCGGCGACTTCGACTGGTTCGAGGGCTACGAGGAAATTTTCTCAGAGGGCGTAAAGGTGTACGAGTGCCGCTTCCACGGCGGGCTGGTCGTCTGAAAAACAGGCAAGGAACGCCGGGGGTTCCGTCCTGGGTTCTCAAAACGCTCCACTGGAGCCTTTTGTGCGACAGGGTCGCACCGAACCCGCTTTCCGCCAAGCGCATTTGAAATAAATCCAGAGTATGCGCTTGGCGGGAAAGCCCCCCGACCCCCGCAAGGGGGATGAACCCCCTTGACCCCGCACAAAGGAAAATGTCCGCTGGCGCGTCCATTTTCGGGTCAAAGTGCAGCGTCAAACAGGTTCCAAACCAAACAAAGCAGGACGGCATACGGGAAAAGGACGGTTGGCTCATCGAGCGGTGCTCTGTGAGACAGCCCTTTCTTTTGGGGATAAAAGCGCAGCCTGAAGCCTACAGCGCGGATGAAATCTCCGAATTGTGGTATAATATGGATGAAAGGGGGTGCGGCATGGAGAGCATCCGTTTGCAGGAGATCGTCGACCGGGCAAGGGCCATCGTTTTCTTCGGCGGCGCGGGCGTGTCCACCGAGAGCGGCATCCCCGACTTCCGAAGCGCGGACGGCCTGTACAACCAAAAATACGACTACCCGCCGGAGGAGATTTTAAGCCGCGCCTTCTATAGCACCCACCGCGCCGAGTTTTACAGGTTCTACCGCGACCGGGTGCTGGCGCTGGATGCCAGGCCCAACGCCGCCCACCTGAAGCTCGCGGCGCTGGAGAAGTCCGGGAAGCTGAAGGCGGTCATCACCCAGAACATCGACGGGCTGCACCAGGCGGCGGGCTCCCGGAACGTGATCGAGCTGCACGGCTGCGTGCACCGCAACCGTTGCGTGATGTGCGGCAGGCCCTTTGACGCGGAAACAATCAAAAATGCCCCCGGCGTACCCGGCTGCCCCTGCGGCGGCGCGATCAAGCCGGATGTGGTGCTCTACGGCGAGACGCTCGACCAGGAGGTCATCGCCCGGGCAGTCGGCGCGATCCGGAGCGCGGACGTGCTCATCATCGGCGGCACGTCGCTGGCGGTCTACCCCGCCGCGGGCCTCGTGGACTACTTTCGCGGCGGGCATCTGGTGGTCATTAACCTTACGCCCCTCGGCAGCCAGCGGGCGGACCTCTTCATCCAGGGCTCCATCGGGGAAGTGCTGTCCGGCATCGAGGTTCAAAGCGCGGAGCGCGCGCGGGCTGTTCAGGAAGCATAGGAGGATCGGCTGGGCAAACATTACGGGCGCGCGATTCAACGGATCACGCGCCCGTTTATTCATGCAAAAGATGGATCGGGTTCAGCCCGCCACGCGCCACAGAAGCCGGTTGTCTTCAAAAATCGCTTCCACCCGGCCCTCGTCCAGCAGGTAAGATAGATAGGAGCGGATGGTGCCGCCCCCCAGCACGTACTGGTTGAAGTCCATCCGGAGGCCATAGTGGTCGAACACGCCCTTCAGGATTTCCTCGAGGGTGCTCGGCCCTGCGCACAGCCGGAGCACGAGATCGATGATCTCCATCACCTTGTCCCGATTTACCCGCACCAGCGGGCGGATATCCTCCGCGGGCTGCGCGTGCGAGGGAATGAAGAGCCGCCCCTGAAGCGCCTCCACCCTGTTAAGCGAATCCAGGAAACCCCTCACGTCGTAGAGGAACGACACGTGGTATTTCATGAGCACCGCTTCGCTGGCGAGGCTGTCCGCGAGGAACCACACATCGTCGCTCGTTTTGAAGGCGGCCATCGCCATCGAATGCCCGTCGAGCCGGATCATCGTCAGCCCTTCGGGCAGCACTTCCTCGGTCAAATCCCGGGCGGGGCTTTCCTGCGCCAAGAGGAACTTGTTGCGAAGCGGTTTGGGCGGGCAGCCGCCGTAGAGGAACGAGGGCTCCAGCACCGGGAATTCGGCAAACGCGCGGTCGACCCCCGGCGCGTACACCGGGCAGAGCGCGCGCTGGTGGATCAGCTGGTTTCCGCCGATGTGGTCGGCGTGGGCGTGGGTATTGAGGACCATCCTGGGCTTCCAGCCGTTCTGGTCCAGGATTTTGAGCAGCTTTTTCGCGGCCTCGCGGTCGCTCCCGCTGTCGATCAGGCAAGCGCCGCCATCCATTTGATAGATCCCCATCTTTGCGGGGCAGTCCACGTAGTAGGTTCTTTTCCCGGCCTTGATCAGCTCGTACACGCCCCGGCCCTCTTTCGCAAACGGATTTTTAGGAGTACAGACTTCCATATTTGCCAAGTCGCTGTCAAACTACGCCGTACCATGAATTCGTTCCCGGCGACCCGTGCGCCGGGAATCGGTTTCCGTAACCAGTGCCGCACACTGGTGGCGGAAACAATTCCTATTGTCAGTGAGCCGCCCGGAAATCCCGCAGGTGTTTGGCTCACGCAGGCCTTCTCCCTTTGCGTTGAAAAGCCGCTTGCGGATTTTCAACGCCTCATCAGGCCGACGCGCGTGATCCAGTTGTTCACCAGCCGCCGCCCCGCCACGCTGTCCCAGTCCTCCTCCAGCGCCCGGTGGCATACCGGCCCCTGGCCGACCCGGTCATGGTGGCAGAACAGGCACTCGATCGGCTCGAAGTCGGTGCCGTGCAGCGCACACAGCCCCTTTCTCAAAAACGTGCAGCCCGCCCGCGCGTACTGATGCAGCGCGAAGTTGCCTTCGCAGCCGCGAAACGCCGGGGAAAGCACACCGAAGCGGAAGCCCGGCTCGACCTCCAGCATCATGCGCCCCGCGTAACCCGCCCGAAACGCCCGCTCCGCCTGGGCGACGGTCCACCAGCCCGGGCGCTTGCAGCAGCTGGTGCAGAACTCGCAACTGCACGGCTCCGACGGCGGGAACCGCTCCTCCAGGGAGATGTGTCCTTCCATGACGCCCGCCTTTCGCGGCCCGGGGCGCTACCGCCGCAAGGCCAACCGTTCAAAGAAAAAATCGATCGACTTCATCAGGTTGCGGACCGCTTCCGGCCGCCCGCGCTCGCCCGGTTCCGCCATGCAGTAGTCCCTTTTCAGCGCGATCACGAGGTAATTGTACTGCTCGGCGAGCATCCTCGCATCGACGGGCGCGATCATGCCGCGCTGGGTCATCTTCCCAAACAGCCGCTCGTAGTATTCCACCGGCTCCCGCACGATGCAGTCGCGGTACGCGCGGGCGGCTTCGGGGTGGTGGCACATCTCGCTTTCGAGGACGAGCGCGACGTGCTCCAGCATCCGGGGCGCATGGGCGCCGTAGTACAAAAGCACGCCCTTCATCAGCTCCGGGGGGGAAAGCGCGTCAAGCATCCGCTCCAGGTCCGCATCCGGGGGGCGGAACCTGGGCGACCCCTCCCGGAACGCCTCGATCAGCCGCTGAAGGATTGCCGCCTTCCCGCCGAAGTGGTTGTAGACCGAACTCTCGCGGATGCCGGCGGCCGAGGCGATTTCGCCGAGCGTCGCGCGCTCGTACCCCTTTCGGGCAAACACCTCCGCCGCGCACGAGAGGATCCGCCCGCTCGTCTCCATTCCCCGCTTCCGCTTCCGGACCATGGGCCGTTCGCCGTACAAAAGCATCCCTCCCGCCGAAATTATACGGTAATTCAGCCGGATATTCAAGGGATATACGAATGTTCAATCGCTTTGATTCGGCTATAACACATCAAAAAATGTGTATTTTTACGGAAAGCTTGCCTTTTACAAACAACTGTCGTATGATTGTGTAAATATGCATAGCGATAAATGATGCCCAAACATATCCTTGAGAGGTGATGAGGCTTGCGCCAGGAGCTGCCGCCGGCCACGCACACTTTTTTTAAAATGTTTCCCCGGATGACAGAGGTCATGCGGGAAAACGACCGCCTGCAAGGGGAGAGCGCCGCGATCAACTTAAGCCGCGTCGTCATCTGCGCGCTCTTCGCCATCCCCGTGAACCTTCTGCACATTCTCGTCTTCTCGCTCCGGTCGCCTGACAGCGCGGCGGAAGCCGCCTGGCGGACCGGCATCATCCTGAGCCATCTGGTCCTGATGGCGCTGATGATACTGTTCGCGCTGATGGCATGGAAAACGCGGCGCAGCCAGTCGAGCGTCGGCGTGAAGATACTGCAATTCGCGCTGCCCGTGACGTTCCTGGCGGGCGGCGTCGTGGTCACGGCGATCGACCAGCTTGTCACCACCAACATCACACCCTATGTGCTGATTTCCCTGCTGGTAGGGGCGATGTTTCTGATCAGGCCGCACAGCGCCGCGCTATTGTTCGCCTCGAGCTTCGTCGCCCTTTATTACGCGCTCGGCTTCGGCACGGATCCCGAAGTGGTCCTGTCCAACCGAACCAATGGGGTCACCGCCATGGCCATCGGCTTTGTCTTGTCAGTCGCCATGTGGCGGCACTTCTCCGTGGAAATCGGACAGCGGCGGCAGATCGAGGCGCAGAGCGCGGAACTCGAGCGCGTCAACCGGGAACTTCAGAACATGGCCTTCACCGACAGCCTGACGGGCCTGCCCAACCGCCGATACTTCGACCAGGCGATGGCGCGGGAGCTCGCCGCCATCGAGCGCGGCGGCCCGCCCGCCAGCGTCATCGAATTCGACCTGGACCACTTCAAGGAGATCAACGACACCTGCGGCCACGCCGCGGGCGATGAAATCCTCCGGCAAGTCGCCGGGCTGGTAAGCGGCACCGTCCGCAAGGCGGACATGTTCGCGCGCTACGGCGGCGAGGAGTTCATCCTGCTCCTGCCCGGCACGGCGCTGGGCGGCGCGCAGGAAGCGGCCGAAAAGCTGCGCATGCGGATCGAGGAGCATGTGTTCCAGGTCGACGGGCGCGAAGTCCGGCTGACCGCCAGCTTCGGCGTGGCGGAACTGAGCGTGAACCCGGTCGTAAGCTTCTACCGCTCGGTGGACCACGCGCTGTACCACGCCAAGCAGCTGGGCAGGAACCGCGTGGAGGCCGCAGAATCGGAAGCGCAGGAAATGCTGCCCGGCGCATAGGGAGCGTTGAAAAATCCAATAACTTCGGGGCTGCCTCACGAGCATTCTTACGTGAGGCAGCCCCCTTATTCAGTCTTGATTCCCCTGTATGTCGTCCCGCTTTCTATGCTTTGAAACCTGTTTGCCGTTGTACTTTGACCCGAAAATGGACGCGCTAGCGGACATTTTCACCCCTTGTGCAGGGTCAAGGGGGATCATCCCCCTTGCGGGGCGCGGGGTAGAACCCCGCCGTTCCCTGCCTGCATTCGCTTTGAGGCAGCCCTTTTGCGTCAGTCTTCCGCCCTCTTCCAGCTCTGAAGCTCGATCAGGTTGCCCTCCGGGTCGGTGGCGTAGACGAAGCTCGCGGTCACGCCGCCGGGGTAGGGCGTGGACACCCTCTCGCCCACGTGGCCGCCGCCCTCCGCCATCACCCTTTCAAGCGCCCGCCCCACGTCGTCCACCTCAAAAGCGATGTGCGCAAAGCCCGCGCGGTTCAGCGCGGGTTCGCCGGGCAGCAGCGCGTTGTAGCCGAAGATCTCCAGCGTCACGTCGGTACCGGGCAGCCTCAGGTGCTCGCCCTGGATGTGCGCGCCCGGGATGCCGGTCAGCCGCCCCAGCCACTCGACCGAAATGTCCCGCGTCTGGCCCGTGGGCGCAAGCCCCAGCGCCCGCCGGTAGAACGCGGAGAGCCTTTGCCAATCCCGCGCGACCAGGTTGGTATGCCGGTAGCGGATGCCGCTCTCCCCGGCCGCCGCACTCCCCTGCCGGATGGAAAGCGCATGATCGTCCACGGCACGCATGGTGGCCAGCACGCCGTCCAGATGGTCGTACTCGTGCTGGATGAGTTCCGAGAGGTCGCCCTCAAATTCGAAGGATTGCGGCGCCCAGTCGAGGTCCATAAAGTCCACGCGGCAGCGCCGTAAGCGCTCCACCCGGACCAGGAGGTTCGGGAACGACATGCAGTCGTCCAGCAGCGTCATCCTCTCTGCGTCGGGAAAGGTAAGCCGCGGGTTGACGAGCGCTGTGCGGATCTCGCCGGTCTCCATGTAGATCATCCGCTTCGCCACGCCGATCTGTGGGGCGGCGATGGCGCGGCCCACGCCGTACTTCCGCCGGAAGGCGTAGAGCGTATCCCGGAGGTCGTCCGCCACCGTCCTCATGGCCTCCAGTTCGTCCCGCGACACCGGTAAACTGACCTCATACAGCCTGGGATTGCCCAAGAGGAGTATTTCGCGTTCCACGCTTCGCACCCCCGCGCTTTTTCCCCATCATACCACAAAACCCCACGCGGTCACAGAAAAACCGGCACAGCGTCGAAAAAACAGCCCCGCGAAAATGCGAAGCTGTTCATTGTTGGTTCAATCAATCCGACGGCAAAAGGAGCTTCGCCTGCTGCGCCAGCGCGGGCAGGCCCGCCTCGAAATTGACGCCGAAGCGGATGTCGGTACCCGCGTCGCGGGTGCGCCGGATGGAGGCGGCCGTGAAGTCGACCGCCAGCGCCACCGCCTGCGGAAGGCCCAGGCCGCTCAGAAGGGAACCCACCAGCACGCTTGCGAACACGTCGCCGGTGCCGTGGTAGTAGCCCTCGATCCGGGGCGCGAGGCTGAAAGCTGTTTCTTTGGTTTCCCGGTCGTAGCTGGCCGCGCCCAGCTTTTCATCGTCAAACCATACGCCGGTCAGCACCACGCGCCGCGGCCCCAGCGCGGAGAGGCGCTTGAGCAGCCCTTCAATGGTTCCGCGATCGTAAGGGCCTTCCTCGTAGGGTTCGCCCAGCAGGAGCGCCGCCTCCGTCAGGTTGGGCACAATCACGTCGGCCTCGGCGCAGAGTTTTCGCATGCCCTCCGGGAAGTCCTTCGGGAAGTGGGCGTAGAGCTTGCCGTTGTCGGCCATCACCGGATCGACCGCGATCAGCGTGTCCGGGCCTTTCAGCGCGCGGAAAGCCTCCCGCACGATGTCGATCTGCTCGAAGGAGCCGAGATACCCGGTGTAGATCGCGTCAAAATGCAGGTTCAAAGACTGCCAGTGGCGCACGACGGGCAGAATGTCCTCCGTGAGGTCGCGGAATGTGTAGCCGGTAAAGCCGCCCGTGTGGGTGGACAGAACCGCCGTCGGGATTGCGCTGACCTCCACGCCCATCGCCGAGATCACCGGCAGCGCCACCGTCAGCGAACATTTGCCAAAGCACGAGATGTCGTGGATCGCGGCCACCCGTTTTTGTGCGGACATGTTTTCACCTCAAAACTTACTATGCATATAGAATTTTTGTATTTTACCCGATCTATGCATCCTGTCAATCGCCTGATAATTTCACACACTGGCCTCAGGCCGTTGCAAGACCCCGTCGTGCTTTCCAATCGTTCCCGGCGACTTGTCGCCGGGAACGCAGTTTCCGGGACCAGTGCGCACACAAGGTTGGTTTCCCTTTGGGAAACCAAGTCGCTCCGGAAGCGACCGCAACATTCCAATGCATTGGAATGTTGCGCCGTGGTGGAGGAAACACTTCCACCAGTCAGCGGGTCGCCCGAAAATCCCGAAGGATTTTAGGCCCGCGCAGACCCAACCTTCGCGATGAAAAGCCGTGTAGCGGATTTTCATCGCATGCAATTCTTGCAGTGCCCGAAGACCTCCAGGTTGTGGCCGGTGACGGTGAAGCCGTCCTCCGCCAGATCCGGCTTAAAGTGGCCCACCGGGCAGCCGCTCATGGGGATGATGCGGTGGCAGTCGACGCACACGGCGTAATGGCGGTGCCCCGCGCCCTTCAGCTCATACAGCGCCACGTCGCTGCCGGTCACGGCGATCCGGACCGCCACTCGGTGCTCCACGAAGGACTCCAGCGCGCGGTAGACCGTGGAGAGCCACGCGCCGCCGCCCTCGTCGTCTATCTTCCTCGCAATGTCCTGCGCGCTCATCGGCTGCCCAGCGCAAAATAGGACTTCCAGCACGCGCTCCCGCTGCTTGGTGCGCTTAAGGCCTTCCGGCCACTCGAATCCCTGCATCCTGAGCACTCCTTTCTCGGTTGGCCTGCGCTAAGCGCGTCGCCTCGCGCGCCCGCCAAAGGCGAGCATCATGACAAGGCAGATAACGCCCGCCAGCACCACCGTCCCGCCCGGCCGGAGGCCCAGATAGAAGGCGGCGAAAAGCCCGACCAGCATGAAAAGGACCGCAAAGCCCACCGAAAGCAGCACCGTCTGCTTATAGCTCTTGGATAGCCGCATCGCGCAGGCCACCGGGATGACCATCAGCGACGACACGATCAGCGCGCCCACCGTCCTGGCCGCCACCGAGACGGTGACCGCTGTCAGGATGGTGAACGCGAAGTTGACCGAGCCCACCGGCACCCCGTTAAGCCGCGCCGCGCGCTCGTCCAATGCGATGAAGAAGAGCTCCCGGTAGAAGACGAGGAAGCAGGCCATCACCGCGAAGCTGATGACCGCGACCAGCACCATCTCAAAGTCGTCGATGGCCACGATGGAGCCGAAGAGGAAGCTGTTGAAGTTGGCGCTGCCGGAAACGAACCCGGACAGCACGCCCGCGAGGCCGATGCCCGCCGACATCATGATGGCGATGGACATCTCCTGATACCGGGGCATCTTTTTCCGGATCAACTCAATGGAGAGCGCCCCCGCGATGGTCAAGACCACCGCACCCAGCACCGGGTTTACGCCCAGGATCAGGCCCGCCGCCACGCCCGCCAGCGACGTGTGGGAGAGCGCGTCGCCGATCATGGAGAGCCTCTTCAAAACCACCACCACGCCCACGCAGGGCACGATGATTGCCAGCATCATCCCCACCAAAAAGGCTCGGCGCATGAAATCATACTGCAGAATGTCCAATGACATCCTCCTCTTTAGGGTCCGTCACCCCGTCGTACCTTCCATTCGTTCCCGGGCTCTAACGCGCCGGGAATCGGTTTCCGTAATCAGTGCGCACACTGGTTACGGAAACAATTCCATAAGCCAACGCGCCGCCCGGAAATCCCGCAGGATTTCATGGCACGTGCAGGGCTTCCTCCTTCGCATTGAAAAGCCGCCCGGCGGATTTTCAATGCCCCTGACACTCTTCCCCTACGGGATGTTTGTGCCTGTGACGCAGCTCCTCCATGACCTGGCAGGGCGGGAGCTCTACCAGCGAGCCTTCCTCCAGGCACAATACGCGGGACGCGATGCCCGTCGCGCGGCCCACGTCGTGGGTAACCATCACGATGGTCATGCCGCGCTCGCGGTTGAGCCGGGTGAGGAGGCCGTACAGTTCGTCGATGGTCGCCGCGTCCACGCCGCTGGTCGGCTCGTCCAGGAGCATCGCTTCCGGCTCGCCCGCCAGAACCCGCGCCAGCATCACCCGCTGCTGCTGCCCGCCGGACAGCTCGCCGATGGGCCGCTTTTCAAAGCCCTCCAGGTCCACCCGCTTCAAAGCCTCCGCCGCCTTCGCCTTGAGCGCGCGGCCCGGCAGGCGGAAAAGCCCCGCGCGGCCGTACAGGTTGGCCTCTACGATCTCCCGGACCGACGCCGGGAAGTCCTGCCCAACGCGGCTGGCGTTCTGCGGCACATACCCGATCCGGGGCCAATGGCGAAAGCGCGGGACGTCCGTACCAAATATGCGCACCCGGCCCTGGGATGGCGTAAGCTCGCCCAGCATCAGCCGCATGAGCGTACTCTTACCCGCGCCGTTTGAGCCGATCACCGCCACGAAGTCGCCCTCGTTCACGGTGAAATTCACCCCGGAAAACACCATTTCCCCGCCGTAGGCGAACCCCAGGTTTTCCGCTTCGATCATCGTTCCCATGCTCTTCCTAACTCAGCGCATTTACAAGCGCTTTCAGGTTTTTTCGCATCACCGAGAAGTAATCGTCTCCGGCGGCGGCTTCCTCCGCCGTAAGCCCTTCGAGGGGGCTGAGTACGTCCGTGCCCGCGCCCACCTGCGCGGCGATGGACTGGGCTACCTTCGGGCTGACCAGCTCTTCAAAGAAGATCACCTTGACCGCGCGCTCCCTGGCGAAGTCGATGATCCGGGCCACCCGCGCGGGGTCCGGCTCCGAGTCGGGCGAAAGCCCCTCGATGGCCGTCTGGTTTAGGCCGTAAGCCTGGCACAGGTAGCCGTAGGCCGCGTGGGCCACCACCACATCCCGGTTTTCAAGGCCCGCGAGCGCGGTCTTGAATTCTGAATCCAGCTTGTCCAGCTCCGCCGCGTATTTCTGGAAATTTGCCTCGTAGGCGTCTTTCCCGGCCGGGTCGGCCTTTGTGAGCGCGTCCCGGATGTTCGCCATCTGGATTATCGCGTTCTGGGGGTTCAGCCAGACGTGCGGGTCGGACTGGCCGTCGCCCTCATCAAGCAGCGTCACGCCCGAAGACGCCTCCACGGCGATCAGTTCCCGGTTGTCCAGCGACTTTAAAACGTCCTCCGCCCAGTGCTCCATGCCCGCGCCGCTGTACACGAACACCTTCGCCCGGTTCAGGTTCACGATGTCCATGGGCGACGGTTCCCAGTCGTGCGGCTCGGTGCCGGAGGGCACCATGGCGGTCACCTTTACCCGGTCGCCGCCGATTTTCGCGGCGAAGTCGGCCATCGGGTAGAAACTGGCCATGACCGTAAGTCCGCCCGCCTCCTGGGCGCAGCCTGTCAGGCTCGCCATCATCAAAAGCGCGGCAAGCGCGCAAACGGTCAAACGTTTCAGTTCCATCCGATCCCTCCCAGTCCAATTGCGTATGATTCGCATTTGCAAGTATTATTATAGGGAGCGCGTGGCAAAAAATCAACGCTTCATAAGAACTTAATTTTTCGTCGAAAACGACCCGAAAAATGCGGGTTATACGATGACCATGTAAACACCCGGCGTATTCTATTCATTTTATCGACCAAACTGCCAAAACACGGCTTGACAGTTACCGAAATTCATGCTAGATTGATGTAAACGATTACCATCCCCCGGGCGGGCGACGGAGGGCTCATGGCGACGATCCTGGACGTATCCAAGGCGGCGGGGGTGTCGGTGGCGACGGTCTCCCGGGTGCTCAACCGCAAGGGCCAGGTGAGCCAGGAGACGGCCCGCAGGGTCATGAGGGCCGTCGAGGCGCTGTCCTACGCGCCCAACGTATCGGCGCGCAACCTCCGCCTCAACGAAAGCCGCATCATCCTGATCGTCGCGCCCAACACCACCAACCCCTACTACACGCACATCCTGTCGGGCATCGGCAAGGCCGCGCACCAGATGGGCTACAGCGCGTTCCTCTGCGACACCGGCGGCGAGCGGGACGAGACGCGTAAAGTGCTGGACATGCTGGTCCGCCGTCAGGCGGACGGGGCGATCCTCCTGGCCACGGAGAGCGAAAGCGACTGGCTCAGGCCCTACGCCGAAAAGTACCCGCTGGTGCAGTGCTCGGAATACGACCCGAAGCTGAATCTGCCCCGGGTGTCCATCGACAACTACGCCGCGGCGCGGGAGGCGATGGCGCACCTCATCTGGCTGGGCCACGAACGCATCGGCCTGGTCTCCAGCTCCAACCGGTACATCTCCACCACGCTGCGCCTGAAGGGCTACCGGGACGCGCTCGCCGAAGCGGGCCTGCCGCTTAAGGAGGATTACGTCCGCCGGGGCGCCGCCGACTACAGCTTCAAAAGCGGGTTCGATTCGGCCAGGAGCCTAATGGAACTTCCCGACCGGCCCACGGCGCTTCTCTGCATCTCCGACATGCTGGCGCTGGGCGCCATCGCCAGCGCCAAGGAAATGGGGCTGCGCGTGCCGGAGGACGTGACGGTGGTGGGCTTTGACGACGTCGAACACACCACCATGTTCCACCCCTACGTGACCACCGTCTATCAGCCCTGCGCCGAGATTGGCAAAAAGGCGATGGAACTGCTCGAAAGCGCGATCGCCCGCGCCCCCGTCAGCCGCGAGGCGCTCTTGCCCCACAAGCTGATCGTCCGCGAATCCTCCGCACCCCCAATGGGTCCTATCGGCCTGAAAGGCTGATGAGCCATACAAATCTAGTGGGAGGTAATATTCATGAAGAAACTCGTCGCACTGGTCCTTTCGCTTCTTCTCGTCCTGTCCTTCTCCAATGCCTACGCGCTGAAAATCGGCGTCGTGACCCCGGACGGCGACCACGGCTTCACCGGTGACTCCATCGCCCAGGCCAAGGCCGAGATGGACGCGCAGAAAGCCGCGCTCGGCGACGATGTGGAATTCAAGTTCGGCGTCGGCGGCGAAGCCTCCAAGCAGATCGCGGTGCTCGAAGACATCCTGACCTGGGGTCCGGACGTCGTCATGCTGTGGCCCATCGAAGGCGAGCAGCTCCGCTCCGCCGCGCAGCAGGTTGTGGACT
>JAEZHK010000060.1 GCA_023416655.1 Bacillota bacterium | reverse complement strand
AATGGAGAACATAAATCACTCCAAAGCGGCGAGGGATTTTTGATGCGGCGCAAGGAGCCGGAGCGAGGAATAGCAGCGCTATTTTGAGCGGAAGGCGACACCGCGGCGCGCGAAAAGACCCGGCGCAGCGAGTGATTTATGCTTGGAGTTGGTATTATTCTGAAAGCACCCGGTTACAGCGTCCGTAAGCGACTAAAGCCCCGGGAGGAATGCCCATGAGCGAGCACACCACGATCTTTGACATCGCGCGGGAGGCGGGCGTATCGATCGCCACGGTCTCCCGCGTCATCAGCGGCAACACGTCCGTCCGTTCCGAAACCCGGGAGCGCGTGATGGCCGTCGTGGACAAGTACAATTTTCGGCCCAGCATGGTGGCCACGGGCCTGTCCCGAAAAAAGACCCATACGATGGGCATCATCATCCCGCTCATCGGAAATCCATTCTATTCGATGATGTGCGTGGCGCTGCAATCGGAGGCGGAGCGGCTAAACTATTCGACGCTGCTGTTCCAGATCCCGCGCGGCACGTTCCTGTCGCAGGACTTTCTGGATCAGCTGATCGCAAGGCGCCTCGACGGTGTGATCTTCTCCGGCGACGTAACCGACGACTCCTCCAGCGAATCCGCGGTGGAGATCATGCGCAAACTCCGGCGGCAGATGCCGCTGGTGGCCATCAACCTCCGGGAGGTCTGCCCGGACCTGCCCTGCCTGGTGACGGACCTGGCCGCCTGCTCAAAGCTCGCCATCCGCCACCTGACGAAGCTGGGCCACAAGCGCATCGCGCTCTTGGGCGGGGTGGGCGCGGCACAGCTGACCAACACCCGCGAGCAGGGCTACCTGGACGAAATGGAGCGGCTGGGCCTCGATCCCTACCCCATGACCGCCGGGGAGGACGCGCTGGGCGGCGAGGCCGGTGTCACCAGCCTCTTTGCGCAGCTGGGCAGCCAGGAGAGGCCGACGGCGCTGGTGGCCTTCAACGACCTCGTGGCGCTGGGGGCGCTGAGGCAGCTCAAGCGGCTGGGCCTGCGCGTGCCGGAAGACATCGCGCTGGTGGGCTGCGACAATCAGTTCTTCGCGCCCTACGCCGACCCGCCGCTGACCACGCTGGACCTGCACATCGAGGAGACCAGCCGACTGGCGATGAACCTCCTCGTCAGCGCGCAGACCGCGAACCTGGACGCCTTCGCGCAGCACTTCGAGCCGACGCTGATTGTGCGGGAGTCCTGCGGGTTCATGCTGGACAGGCGTTGAAAACCCGCAAGCGGCTTTTCAACGCGATGGGAAAAGACTGCGCGAGCCTTAAAATCTGCGGATTTTCCAGGCGCCTCGCTGACTTGAGGAATTGTTTTCTCCACCAGTGTGCGCACTGGTTATGAAAACACGTATCCGGCGACAAGTCGCCGGATACGGTTATTAAAGAACCGACGGGGTCCCGGCAGACCGGACGAAAGGGAACGCGCATGAGCACGCTTTGGTATAGGAGACCCGCCGCGCACTGGGAGGAAGCATTGCCGCTGGGCAACGGCCGACTGGGGGCGATGGTTATCGGAGATCCCACATGTGAGCGCATCGCGCTCAACGAGGACACGCTGTGGTCCGGCTACCCGGCGGACCAGAACAACCCAGACGCCGCCCGGCTCTACCCCGAAGCGCAAAGGCTCGCGCTTCAGGGAAAACTGCACGAGGCGCAAAGGCTGATCGAGGATCAAATGCTCGGCGGCTTCACCCAGTCCTACCTGCCGCTGGGCGACCTTCTCATCGACTTTCCCGAAAGCGGTCCGGCGGAGGATTATCGCCGGGCGCTGAGCCTTTCAGACGCCGTCCACACCACGTGCTTCTCGCGCGGCGGCGTTCGGTACGGTATGGAGTGCTTCGTGTCCCATCCGGCGCAGGCGCTGTTTCTGAAACTGACCGCGGACAGACCGGGCGCGCTGTCCTTTGCGCTGCGGCTTACGAGCAAGCTGCGTCACTCGGTCCGGGCGGAGGGCGGCAGGATCGACCTGGACGCGCTCGCCCCGTCCAATGTTGTACCCTCCTACCTCGACTGCGCGGACCCCATCCGGTATGACGAGGAACCCGCAAAACGCGGCATGCGCTGCCGGGCGACGGCGTTCATTCGCGCGGAAGGCGCTCGCGTCACGGCGGAGGGTGGCGCGCTGCGCACAGAAGGCGCACGCATCACGGCGGAGGGCGACTCATTGTGCGTGGAAGGCGCGACGGAGGCGGTGGTGATCCTCGCAGCGCGCACCAGCTTCAGCGGCTTCAACCGCCATCCGTACCTCGACGGCGCGGACGAAACCGCGCGGTGCGAGCGGGACCTCGCCGCGCTCAAAAGCCTGTCCTACGAGCAGGCGAAGCGCGAGCACATCCGGGACCACCGGGCGCTCTTTGACCGGGCTTCGTTTTCGCTCGGCGAGGACAAGTATGCACACCTGCCCATGGACGAGCGCCTGCGCACGCTGCCGAAACATCCGGACGATCAGGCGATCTACTCATATGTGTTCGACTTAGCGCGCTACCTGATGATCGCCGCCTCCCGCCCTGGCACGCAGCCGATGAACCTGCAGGGCATCTGGAGCCAGGACCTCCGGGCGATATGGAGCTGCAATTACACCATCAACATCAACGCACAGATGAACTACTGGCCCGCCGAAGCCTCAAACCTCCCGGAGCTGCATGAACCGCTGTTTGAGCTGATCGACCGCCTGTCCGTCACCGGGCAACAGACCGTCCGGCTCCATTACAGCGCGAGGGGTGCGGTGGCCCACCACAACACCGACATCTGGGGTCTGTCAAACCCAGTCGGCGAGCGAACCCGGGGCTTCGCGGGCTGCGCGTTCTGGCCGATGGGCTACGCCTGGCTGTGCCGCCACCCGATGGAGCACTACCGATACGGCGGCGACAAGGGCTTCCTGAAGGATCGCGCGCTGCCGCCGCTGCGCCTCGCGGCGCGTTTCCTGCTGGACGCGATGGCGGAGGCGGACGGCAAGCGTTTCCTCTCCCCCGCCACGTCACCGGAGAACACATTTGTCTACGAGGGGGCCGTATGCAAGGTCGCGAAGCGGGCCTCCATGAGCGACCAGATCACCCGGGAGGTATTGGAAAACTACCTGTTCGCGCTGAAGGAACTGGACTTGGACGAGCCGATGGCAGAAGAGGTGAGCGCCGCGCTGCCCAAAATTCCGAAGCCGCAAATCGGAAGCAAAGGGCAGCTGCTGGAATGGGACGAAGAATATGAGGAAAACGAGCCGAGGCACCGCCACACCTCCCACCTGTACGGGCTGTACCCGGGGAACCTGATCCCGCCGGAAGGAAAACTGGCGGACGCCTGCTGGAGGACGCTGGAAAAACGCGGCGACGACGGCACGGGCTGGAGCCTGGGCTGGAAGATCTGCCTGTGGGCGAGGCTGGGCGACGGCGACCACGCGCTGAAACTGCTGGGGCGCCAACTCCGGCTGGTGGAGCCGGGATCAGAAATGAACCTGACGGACGGCGGCAGCTACTCAAGCCTTCTCGACGCGCACCCGCCCTTCCAGATCGACGGCAACTTCGGTGCGTGTGCCGGGATCCTCGAAATGCTGATGCAGCACCGCGACGGCGAAATCCTGCTGCTGCCCGCCTGCCCGTCCGCGTGGCGTGAGGGCAGCATCCGCGGCCTCCGCGCGCCGGGGGCACTGGTGGATTTCGACTTCCGGGAAGGCCACGTGACCCATGTACGGATCACACGCTGCGATCGCCGCGCGTTGAGACTCCTCGTTAATGGCCAAACAATCACCATCACCCCGGATGATCAGCTCGAGATGGAGTGGAAGCTGTAAGCAAAAGATTCCCCCGGTCGGATAAACTCCGAACGGGGGAATCGCTTTATTGGCTGCTATGGTCCCGGCGGAAGCGTTGAGGGCTCACGCCGGTGGTCTGCCGAAAAATGCGGGCGAAGTAGTTCTGGTCCGGGTAGCCGACCCGCTGCGCGATCCGACGGACCGGCTCCTCCGGCAGCAGCATGAGAAGCCGCTTGGCCTCATTCATCCGCTGCACGATCTGGTAGCGTTGCGGCGGCGCGCCAAAGCGCTTGCTGAAGAGCCGTGACACGTAGTTGGGGTGGTAGTTGGTTCCAGCGATCAGCTCGGCAAAGTGGATCTCCTCGAAGGCGTGCTCCCGGATGTAGGCGCCCAGCTGTTCGATCACATTTTCGGCGGAGGCGTCCGGCCGCGGCGGCGTCAGTGAGGTTTTGATCAGGCCCCGCCGCTCGCCCAGCCGCTCCCGGATGCGCTGGAGCGCCATCTTGAGTTCTTCCTCCGAGACCGGCTTTAAAAGGTACTCGCACACGCCGAGCCGGAGGGCCGTACGCGCGTATTCGAAGTCGCCGTAGCCGCTGATCAGCATGCACTCGAGGCGCGGCTGCTCCTCCTGCAGCTTTTTGATCAGCTCGATCCCGTCCATCACCGGCATGCGGATGTCGGTGATGAGAAGGTCCGCGCCCGTCTCATCGAGTGCCGCAAGCGCCTCGCGGCCGTTCTCCGCCATGCCGACCACCGTGAAGCCGCTGTCAAGCCCTTCGACCATGCGCCTGAGCCGCTCCAAAAGCAGGGGCTCGTCCTCGCAAAGCACAATTCGGTAAGAATGCTCGTCCATGTTCATCGCTCCGATTTTCGCGCGCCTGGGCTGCCGATGGAAACGACGCAGCCGCCGCCGTCAAGATTCTGTATGTGGAACAGGAAGTCCCCGCCCTGGTAAAGGTTCAGCCGCATCGCGATATTGAGAAGCCCCATGCCGTCAATCTTGAGCGACGGCAGGACTCCAGTTCGCCGCACCCGCTCCACGCCCTCCAAGAGCTTTTCCAGCGTCTTCTGGTCGAAGCCCGCGCCGTCGTCGGTCACGTCGGCCCGCCAGCCGTCCCGGTATTTTGTGAGCGTTAGCTTTACGCGCCACGGCGGGCGGCCGTTGCAGCCGTACTTGACCGCGTTTTCGATGAGCGGCTGGATCGAGAGCTTGGGCACCGAGATATCCCCCGGCAGGTCGCCCCGATCCAGCTCGAAGCGCAGTTTTTCGCCGAAGCGCAGCCGCATCAGCGCCATGTAGTCCTCCGCGTGCCGCATCTCGTCCGCAAGCGGGACCATGGGGCTCTCGTCCGAGGCGATGTAGCGCAGCATGCGGCTCATGCCGTCAATCATCCGGGCGGCGCGGGGCGCGTCGCCCATCTCGATGAGCGCCTGCAGGTTGCCCAGCGCGTTGTGCAGAAAGTGCGGGTTCATCTGGGACTGCAGCGCCATCATGCGCGATTCCAGCTCCCGCTCCCGCGCCTGCAGTAGGTCCTGCACCGAGCGGGAGAGGTCGGTCTTCAAATTCTCAAACGCGCCGTCCAGCGCCGCCAGCTCGTCGATGTCGCTGGTTTTTGTGCGGGGCGTTTCACGCCCGCCCAGCGCGAACGCGCGCATTCTTCCGGCCAGAACTCCGACGGGCCGGGTGATCTGGCGGGACAGGATGTAGGAGAAGATCAGCGCCGCGAAGAGGAGCGCCGCGGTGATGCCCAGCGTCAGGACCATCATTTGGGTGAGCGGGCGCAAAACCTCGCTGCGGGCCCGGACACTTACGATCGTCCAACCGGTGAGGTCGGACTTCCGCCACGCGGCGAGCACCGGCGTCTTCCCCTTCACCGCCTCCGCGATGCCTTCGCCCTCGCCCCGGGTCACCCGCCGGATGATATCTTCGTCCAATGCCTCGCCGAAGGGAAACAGGACGCCGCCGTCCCCGTCCAATAGATACGTGGAGGACGCTTCCTCCGCGCCCAGCGCGCTGAACGCGCTCTGGGCGTCCAGCACCACCTCCACCACCCCCAGCGCCTGGCGGTAGCTGAGCTTGAACGCGCGCCTGAGCGCGATCACGTAGCCGCGCTTCGAGAGCGACTCGTCGCGGTAGGGCCTAGAGATCACCTTGGAACCGTCCGCCGCCATCACCTCGGGGTACCAGGGCAGCGCGCTGCGCGAGAAGACGTACTGGCCGTTGATCATGCCGGAGGCCAGCATCAGCCCGCTCTCCGGGTACAGCCGGATTTGGATCACCGGGAACATGGTGCCGTTGATGGCCACCAACTGTTCGGCGGCCTCGGTCAGTTCCGCGTGGGTCAGCGCGCCGCGGTGGTTGAGCTTGGCCATGGCTTCACGGATCCCGGCGGAGTAGGTGGTGTTGACCGACACCGCGTTGGCGGCGGAGATCGCCTGGTCGACGGCGCGCAGGTCCGACTGCGCGACGCCCTCCAGCGCGCCGTAGGCCGTCCGCTGCAGCGACGGGCGCACCGCGAAATAGAGGCAAGAGAACACGCTGATCGCGACGAACACGGTCAGAAGCGCAAACCACAGGAACAGCCGGTTGGCGATTCGCACGTTCTCAACCTCCTTTTTATCCATTATAGGATGAATGTTTGTTTTGTGCTATTTGTTTTTTAATCAAATGCATAGAAATTTTTGATCAGGTTGCCCTATAATCACCCTAGAACCCATTCAATTGAGGAGGGCTGTCCATGAAGAAACTGCTCGCTATGCTCGTTTGCGCGCTCCTGGTGCTCTCGCCGATGGCGGCGTGGGCCGAGAACGTCACCCTGACCATGCAGGTTTCCAGCGGCTGGACCGACGAAGCCGACGAATACCTGGCGGAGAAGTTCTTTGAAGAGACCGGCACCCGGATCGAGTTCCAGGTCGTCCCGGCGGATCAGCACCACGACTTACTGAAGACCAAGCTCAACGCGGGCGAAGCGCCCGACATCTTCTGGATCCAGGCGAGCCCGCTGAACATCTACGGCGAGCTCGACCCGGCCAAGAACTGCCTGGACATGACCGGCGCCGAATGGTCGGGCCTTTTGCCCGCGGCACGCATCGAAGCGGTCAGCTACGACGGCAAGCTCTACGGCCAGTCCATCTGGAATAAGTCCATCTCCTTCCCCTTCATCTACAACAAGACGCTCTTCAAGGAACTGGGCCTGGAAGTACCCACCACCTTTGAGGCGTTCAAGGCGGCCTGCCAGAAGATCAAGGACGCCGGCATCGTGCCGATCTACGAGTACATCGCCGACGGCTGGCACCAGGGCCTGATCGTCTGCCACGTGGGCGGTCGCATCGAGCAAATGATGCCGGACGTCATCCAAAAGCTCAACACCAACCAGATCAAGCTGAAGGAAACCCCGTTCCTGGACGCGCTGAAGCAGGCCAAGGAACTGGTGGACCTGGGCTACTACGGCGAGGACTACATCTCCAACATCGGCAACGACACCAATGAAGTCATGGTCAACCGCGAAGCTGCGATGGTGGTCGGCATGGGCAACATCGAGGCCATCAAGCGCGAATACCCGGACTCAAAGGACGAATTCGGCATGTTCCTGATCCCGCTTCTCGATAACCACACCTCCCAGTCCGACCCCTACGGCCCGGCGAAGTTCGCCAGCGCCAGTACCAAGTACCCGGATCAGGTGAAGGCCTACTTCTCCTTCCTGATGAAGCCCGAGAACCTGCAGTACAAGCTCGACAACGCGGCCGACGGCTGGACCACCCTGGACGTGACCGACGCCGCGGGCGTCACCCAGCACTACTCCGACGCCGAGAAGGAACTCATGTCCACCCTGACTGAGAAAGACTACGGCGTGGTGTTCCAGAACCGCGTCAAGTACTTCAACGATCAGTGGATGGAATACTGCAAGGACCTGACGAGCCTGTTCCTGGGCGAGATGACCGCCGAGCAGGTGTGTGACTCCATCGATGAGCGCCGCGCCACGATGGCCAAGGCGCAAGGCAACCCGGACTGGCAGTAATCCCAAAAGACGGCAACACATGGGGGACGAGGGGCAGCCCTCGTCCCTCGGTTTCATTGGTTCATCCCGCGAATGGAGGTCCAGCATGCAGAAAAGAGTCTATCCGCTGTACTTCGTGGTCCCGGCGCTCCTACTGTACACCCTGCTCTACATCACCCCGAGCCTCGTGGGCGTGGGCTACTCGTTCACCGACTGGAACCGCTACACCAGCGACGTTAACTTCGTCGGCTTTCAAAACTTTCAAAACATCTTTATCTCCAACAAGCCCTACCTGCACTACATTCTGAACACCCTGATGTTCACCCTGTTCTCAAACCTCGCCAAAATCGTGCCCGCGCTGTTCCTGGCGCTGATGCTGGTCTCCGGCATCCGCGGCATGAACCTCTACCGCAGCGTCATGTTCTTCCCCTACATCCTTTCGACCCTGGTGGTCTGCCTGATCTTCCAGGCGATGATGTCGCCCAGGAACGGCCTGATCAACGTGGCGCTGAAAGCCGTAGGACTATCCTCCTGGGCGCAGAAGTGGCTGGCCGACCCCAAATGGGTGTGGCCGTCGATCTACTTTGTGGACGCGTGGCGCGGCGTGGGCTACGTGATGACCATCTTCATCGCGGGGCTTCAGTCGATCCCCTGCTACTACTACGAGGCGGGCGAGATTGACGGCGCAAACTACTTCCAGCGCCTCGTCCACATCACGCTGCCGATGCTGACGCCCGCGATCATGATCAACGTGGTCTTCGGCCTGACCTACGGCCTCAAGGTCTTCGACGTGATCTACGCGCTCACAAACGGCGGCCCCGGCCGCATGACGGAGGTCGTGGCCACCGCCATTTTCACCGAGATCGGCAGCGGGAACCTGGCGATGGCGTCGGCGCTCTCCACGCTGCAGTTCCTGCTCCTCACCGTCGTCGGCTTCTTCGTGATCCGCGCGATGCTGAAAAGGACGGTGGAAGCGTGAGGCGTAAAAAACAGCTCCTGGGCGCGGGCAAGCAGGCGATCGCGCTGATCCTGGTCGCGATCGTGCTGATCCCGTTTGCCATCATCGTGGTCAACGCGCTCAAGACCAGCGGCGAAGCCAAGCTGATGCGGCTCACCTGGCCCTCCACCGGCGTCCAGTGGGACAACTTCCAGAAGGTCGTCGACCGCGGCAATCTGGTCAGCGCGTTTCTCAACAGCGCGCTCTACGCGGTCATCGGAACCGGCCTCGCGGTATTCCTGGGCGCGCTGGCGGCGTTCGTGCTGTCCCGCCGGAAGTCCCGGCTGACCTCTGCTATGTACTTCTACATGGTCATGGGCATCGTGCTGCCGGTCAACATGGCGGCGCTGATGCAGGTGATGAAGACGCTGAACCTGATGAACAACCAGCCGGGCATCATCCTTTTGTACGCGGCAATCAACCTGCCCACGGCGCTCTTCATCGTGCATGGCTTCGTGGGCACGATCCCGAGGGAGCTGGACGAGGCTGCGCTGATCGATGGCGCGCACCCGATGCGCCTCTTCACCAGCATCATCCTGCCGCTGTTGCCGCCGGTCCTGGTGACGGTGGCGCTCCTCGTGTTCACAGGCATCTGGAACGACTTCCAATACCCGCTGTACGTGCTGGGCACCACCCGCTACTGGCCGATGACGCTGGCCATTTACAACTTCTTCGGCATGTATGAAAACGACTGGAACTACATCTTCGCCGACATCCTCTTGACCTGCGCGCCGGCATTCATCCTTTTCCTCTTGGGGCAGAAGCAGATCATTTCGGGCTTGACCAGCGGCGCAGTAAAGGGGTGAGGCATATGTGGACAATAAAGGAAACAAACGACCTCTTCGCGATCTTTGAAAACAGCGGCGAGCGCCTTCGTGTGGAGGCGCGGCACGGCGGCTGCCTGCGCGTATCCGCGACCCGGGGCAAGGAATTCCTGCTCCGGGACGAACCGATGATCGTCTCCCATCCAGAAGGCGCGCTCCGCGTCGAAGATACGGAAAACGGCTGGCTTCTCGCCTGTGGCGCGCTGGAGGCTCATCTGGATGCGAAGACCGGTGCGCTCTCCTACTTTGCGGACGGGAAAGAACTCGTCCGGGAGAAAGAAAAGGGCGGGCGCGTGCTGCGGGACATCGACATCCTCCGCTACCGCTGCGACCCGGACGCTCCGCTTCAGGAAGTTATCGGCGTGGACGGCGCGCGGGTCAAGGCCACCGGCGAACCCTACGTGGACCGCAAGGGCTTTCAAACGCGGCTGAACCTCGTCTTCTCCGAGGGCGAGGCGCTCTACGGCCTCGGCCAGCACGAGGAAGGCGTTCTGAACCACCGGGGAAGCCACCAGTTCCTCTACCAGCACAACCTGAAAGTCGCCTGCCCGGTGCTTCTATCCTCGAAGGGCTGGGGCATCCTCTACAACTCTTCCGCCGCCATGAGCTTCCACGACGACGCTTTCGGCAGCTACCTTGCAAGCGACGCCGACGACGAGATGGACTTCTTCGTCTTCCACGGCCCGTCGCTGGACAAAATGGTTGCCCACGTCCGGCATCTGACCGGCGACGCGCCCATCCCGCCCAAGTGGGTCTTCGGCTTCGTGCAGAGCCGGGAGCGGTACAAGGACCAGTTTGAGCTGGTCGAAATCGCCCGGGAATACCGAAAGCGCGGCATTCCGCTGGACGTGATCGTGCAGGACTGGTACACCTGGGAAGAGGGGCTCTGGGGCCAGAAGACGGTGGACGAGTCCCGCTATCCGGACCTTAACGCCGCCGCGGAGGCGCTGCACGGCATGGACGTGAAGCTCATGTGGTCTGTGTGGCCCAACATGTCGGGCGACGGCGCGAACCGGCGCGAGTTCCGGGAGAAATGCCTGCTGCTTGGCAACCGCTCCACCTACGACGCGTTCAGCGAGGAAGGCCGAAAGACCTACTGGCGTCAGGCGGAGGAAGGGCTGTTCAGTAAGGGCGTGGACGCCTGGTGGTGCGACTGCACCGAACCCTTCGAGGCCGACTGGTTCGGTTCCGAGCCGATGACGCCGGAGGATCGGATGTTCTTCGACACCGCCGAATTCAAGCGCTACGTCGACCCCACGATGGTCAACGCCTACTCCATCTATCATTCCCGGGGCATCTGGGAGGGGCAGCGAGCCAATACGACCGAAAAGCGCGTTTTGAACCTGACACGCTCCGGCTTCCCCGGCCAGCAGCGCTACGGCGCGTTCGTCTGGAACGGTGACACATCGGCCAACTGGGAGACGCTGAGGAAATCCATCCCCGATGGCCTCAACTTCTGCCTGTCCGGCCAGCCCTACTGGACGCAGGACGCGGGCGCATTCTTCGTCAAGCGCTGGACGCAGTGGTTCGGGCGCGGCGAATATGAAGAGGGTTGTAACGACCCCGCGTACCGGGAACTCTTCCTGCGCTGGTTCCAGATGTGCGCGTTCTTGCCGATGTTCCGCGCGCACGGCACCGACACGCCGCGGGAAATCTGGCAGTTCGGCGAACCGGGCGAGCCGGTCTTCGAAGCGCTGGCCGAGGCGATCCGGCTTCGGATGCGCCTGATCCCCTACATTTATTCGCTGGCGGCCTCGGTGCGATTTGAGAAGGACACGATGCTTCGGATGCTGGCCTTCGACTTCATGGACGATCCGACGGCCCGGGAGGCCAAGGACCAGTTCATGCTCGGGCGGGCGCTCATGGTCTGCCCAGTGCTGGAGCCGGGCGCGAAAATCCGCCGCTGTTACCTGCCCGAGGGCGTCTGGTACGACTTTGCCACGGAGGAGAAACTCACCGGCGGGCGCTGGGTGGACGCGGATGTGTCCCTGGCCCGCATCCCGGTGTTCGTCCGCGCGGGCGCCATCCTGCCCGTAGGCCCGGCCAAGCAGCACGCGCTGGAGGAATCGGGCGAACCCATTGAGCTGCGCGTCTACCCCGGCGCGGACGGCGCGTTCAAGCTCTACGACGACGCGGGCGACGGCTACGGCTACGAGGAGGGCGCGTACGGCGTCACATCCTTCACCTGGGACGACCGATCGTGGCGGCTGTCCCGCGCATTTTTCGGCGATCCCCGCTATGAAATCGACAAAACCACGCTTCGGGTCATAGGAGGAAAAGAACAATGAAGCTGAACGAGCGCTTTGAAGCCTGGTGGCGGCGGCAAGGGCAAGGCCTGCCGCTGATGTACGTGGTGGCGGTGGACGAAAACGCCCCGCGCATCCCCCGCCCCAAGACACCGCTGGAATATTGGACCGACGCGGACTATCTGATCGCGCGCACCAAAAACGAAATCGCGCACCGCACGTACCTTGCCGACGCCTACCCTTCCTTCGGGGCGGACCTGGGGCCGGGGTCTCTCGCGCTGTACCTGGGCACGGAGCCGCGCTTCGCGTGGGATACCGTATGGTACGACAAGTGCATGGACGACCTCGCGAACCACCCGAAACTTGCTTTCGACCCGGAAAACCCCTGGTGGAAGCTGCACTTTGACCTCGTTCAAAAGGTGAAAAAGGGTCTTGACGGCGTCTGCATGACGGACATGCCCGACATTATCGAAAACATCGACATCTATTCCGCCATGCGCGGCACCGAGGACGCGCTCTATGACCTGATGGACGACCCGGAGCTGGTTTCGGAGCGCATCGCCCAGATCGACGACGCGTACTTCCACTATTACGACGCGTTCAGGGAGCTTGTCGCCGAGCCGGACGGCACCCAGAGCTACACCTGCTTCCACATCCGCGGGCAGGGCCGCGTGGCCAAGATCCAGTGCGACTTCTCCGCCATGCTCTCCCCCGGCCAGTTCCGCCAGTTTGTGCTGCCTTCCCTCGAGAAGCAGACGCGGCGGCTGGACCACTCGCTCTACCACCTCGACGGCAAGGACGCCATCCGCCACGTGCCCGCGCTGATGGAACTCGAAAAACTCGACGCGCTGCAGTGGACCTGCGGCGCGGGCCAGCCGGACGGCGCCTGCCCGCGCTGGGACGTGATCTACGACCAGGTGACCGAAGCCGGAAAGAGCCTGTGGATCCAGCTCTACGACGGCGGCGTCAAGGACTGGATCGCGGGCGCGGAGCGGCTCATGGACCGCTACGGCAAGAACCGCCTCTACTTCATCTTCCCGGACATGCCGATGGCGACCGCGGAAACCCTGCTCGCGCACGTCGAAAAACACTGGAAATAACTCATTGCAGCACAAAGCCCCGTCGGGTTTCCGGCGGGGCTTTGACATATCGAGGAGCCTTTTCGAATTCTCATCGTTCCCGGCGACCTGCGCGCCGGGAACGTATCTGTTTCCATAACCAGTGCGAACACTGGTGGCGGAAACATTTCCTTCAGTCAGTGAGCCGCCCGGAAATCCCGCAGGATTTCATGGCTCACGCAGTGCTCTTCCCTCGCGCTCAAAAGCCGCCCGGCGGATTTTGGGCGCCCTCGCTACATGTTCCTCTTGGTGAAGAAAACCGCCACGGCGACGCTCATGAGGACCGCGAGCAGGATGATCAGAAAAAAGCCAATGGGCGAATTGACGAAGGGCACGTTGTCAAAGGGCACGTTCATGCCGAAGGCGCTGAAGATCATCGTCGGCACCGACAGAACGAGCGTCACCACGGTCAACGACTTCATGACGATGTTGAGGTTATTGGAGATGACCGACGCGAACGCGTCCATCATCCCGCTCAGGATGCCGCTGTAGATGTTCGCCATCTCGATGGCCTGCCGGTTCTCGACGATGACGTCTTCCAGGAGGTCGGTGTCCTCCGGGTACTTCTTGATGTTCTCGTTTTTCAGCAGCTTCTCGAACACGACCTCGTTGCCGCGAAGCGACGTGGTGAAGTAGACCAGGCTCTTCTCCAGTTCGAGCAGCTCAATCAGTTCGCGGTTTTTCGTCGAGCCGTGCAGCTTGCGCTCCACCATCTCGCTGGCGCGGTCGATGGCGCGCAGGTACTGCAGGTACAGCGACGCGTTGCGGTACAGGATCTGCAGCACAAAGCGGGTCTTCATGTGGGTGTGGAATTCCCGGGTGCGCTTGTTGCCGATGGCGCTCAGGATGGGCGTTTCCTCGAGGCATACGGTGATGATGGCTTCCTTGGTGAGGAAGATGCCCAGCGGCTGGGTCACGTACCGCTCCTTGTCCTTGTCGTCCCGCTTCTCCACCTTGGGGATGTCCACCAGGACGAGGGTATAGCCCGGCTCCACCTCGATGCGGGAGCGTTCCTCTTCGTCCAGCGCGGCGCGCAGGTCGTCGATGTCAATGGCGCATCGGTCCGCCACGCTCTTCAGCTCCGCCTCATCCGGGTGGATCAGGGAAATCCAGCAGTCCTTTTCGGGTTCTTCGATCTGATGAATGGCGTTGTCGATGGTCTTGAAGATGCTGATCATAGGCCTCTCCTTTCGCGCACGCGCGAACAGGCGTACGCAAGAGGCCTGGCGCGCTACGCTATGAATTTGTGGGGGTCGGTTTTCGTTCAGGCACCGGGTCCATGCAGTATTCACCCTCCATAGCGTCCATGCGGTCGGTCGTGAAGTGCCAGGAAACCAATATTCATTATAGCACAGCGGCAGAAGAATTGCCACGAAGGAAAAGAAAAATAAACATTTCCAGTTCAGGCGGCGCCGCGTCCCGTCCGCGTAATGCGGTTCGCCCGCTCCGAGAGCACGATCATGACAGCCATAAAGAAGACGAGGTAATACGGGTACAACGCGATGAGGCCGCCGCCCGCGAACGCCCCGAAGATCAGCGGCGACAGCGTCGAACCGGTGTACGCGCCCGCCATCTGCATGCCCATGATGGTCTGGGATCGCGCCTTGCCGAAGCTAAACGGCGTCGCGTGCAAAAGGCTCGGGAAGATCGGGGCGCAGCCGAGGCCAGCGACCGTAAGCCCGGCGTAGAGCGCCGCCTCGCCCAGCGGCAGGATCAGCAGCATAAGGCCCGCAAGCGCCAGCGCCTGCCCCAGCCGGACCATGCGCTTGTCGCCCAACTTCCCGGACACGAAGCCGCTCAAAAAGCGCCCGGCGGTGATGCCCAGGTAGAACAGCGACGCCATCTTCGCCGCCGCCTCCTCGGAAATCCCCCGGTGGAGCACCAGGTAGCTGCTGGCCCAGAGGCCCGCCGCCACCTCCAGCGAGCAGTAGCAGAAAAACGCCAGCAACACCGGCCTGACGCCCGGCGACTTCAGGATTTCAAGCATATTGTGCTTTTCGTGCGCCTCCGGCCCCGCGCCGGACGCGGACTGCGCTTTTCTCCAGGCGGGCAGCGAGAACAAAAGGCCCAGCACCAGCGCCACCTGCAGCGAACCGATGATCCGGTAGCCGGAAGTCCAGCTCAGTCCACTGGAGAGACACAGGCCTAGGATGAACGGCCCGGCCGCCGCGCCCACGCCCCAGAAGCAATGCAGCCAGTTCATGTGGCGGGATTTGTAGTGCAAAGCCACGAAGTTATTGAGCGCGGCGTCCACACTGCCCGCGCCCAGTCCGTAGGGGATGCTCCACAGGCACAACAGCCAGAACGAGCCGGAGATGGAAAAGCCTATGAGCGCCAGCGCGGTCATGGCGACGCTCGCCGTCGTCACGACGCCGGTGCCGAAACGCCGGATTACCTTGACGCTGAAGAGGCTGGAGACGATCGTCCCGCCCGCGATGATCATCGAGAGCACGCCGGCATACGAAACGGAAACGCCCAGGCCCCGGTACATGGACGGCCACGCGGAGCCCAGGATCGCGTCGGGGAGGCCGAGGCTGATAAAGGCGACGTAGATGATCGCAAGCAACAAAGAAATCATAGGTCCTCCACTTAAAAGATTTCTTCAATACAGGACAATGTCGAGCGTACATGAGTACCCCTATGAAGGGAGATGTCCATCCTCACGCCTGCGCCTGCTTTTTGACGACCACCCCGCGCTTCTCCCACCGGCCCGACCGGTAATAGAGGAACAGCGCCGCGCTGCACAGGACCCAGCCCACCGGGTAGCCCAGCGCCACCGGCAGCACCGTGCCGACGAGCTTTGCCGTCACGAACAGGTAGATCTGCCGGAACACGACGAAGGACATCAGCATGATCGACGTCGGCCATACGGTATCTCCCGCGCCGCTCAGCGCGCCGAAATAGATCTGGTTGACCGCGACCAGCAGGTAAAACGGCGAGATGATGCGCATGAAGTACTCGCCGTACCACAGGACCTCCGGGTCCGTGTTGAACATGGCGATCAGCGGCCGCGGGAACAGGACCAGCGGCGCGATGAGTACCAGCGTCGCCGCGAGCGCCAGGCCCAGCGCGCGGTTCGTGCCCGCCCTGGCGCGCCGGACATTGTCCGCGCCCAGGTTCTGGCCCACGAAGGTGGTGGTGGACAGCGCGATCGCCTGCGAGGGCAGCAGCGCGAACTGGTCGATCTTCGAATAGGAGCACCAGCCCGCCATGCAGGCCTTGCCAAACTGGTTGATGTACGACTGCACAAACACGTTGGAGAAGGACGTGACGGCCTGCTGCAGCGCGGGCGGCAAGCCGATTTTGCAGATGGTGCGCAGCATCCTGCCGTTGATTCGCATCCGCCGCCACTCCAGTTTATAAGGGCCGGACGAGCGCGTCAGCACGATCAGCACCAACGCCGCCGACAGGCACTGGGCGATCACCGTCGCAATGGCCACGCCCGCGATGCCCCAGCCGAAGTTGATGACGAACACCAGGTCCAAGACCGTATTGACGATGGCGGAGAAGATCAGAAAATAGAGTGGCCGTCTGGAGTCGCCCACGGCGCGCAGGATACCCGAACCCATGTTGTAGATCATCAGGCCCGCCACGCCGTAGAAATAAATGCGCAGATACTCCGCCGCCCCGGCGAAAACGTCCTCCGGCGTATGCATGGCCCGGAGCATGTACGGCACCATCAATACGCCGATCACCGTGAACGCGACGCACAGGATGAATGTCATCACCATCGTGGTGTGCACCGCCTCGTGCACACCCTTGTCGTCCCGCGCGCCGAAGTACTGCGAAATCACGACGCTGCCGCCGGTGGCAAGCCCCAGAAAAAAGCCGATCAGCGTATTGATGATCGAGGAAACGCTGCCCACCGCGGCCAGCGCCTCCACCCCGACGAAGTTGCCCACCACGAAGGTATCCACGGTGTTGTAGAGCTGCTGGAACAGGTTCCCAATCATCAGCGGCACCGCGAAGGTGACCAGATGCCTGACGATGCCTCCTTCGGTCATGTTGGTTTCCCGTCGCCCGAAAAGTGAAGCCATTGGTACTTCCTTACCTCGCTTTAGTCATACCCGCCCATTATAAACCCGCTGGAGGCGTTTTGCCATAGATTCGGGCGGGTTTATTGGGGTTTAACGCGCATTGCAAATTTCGGTTCTCCGGCATTCCGCCTGCCCGCGCCCGTTTTCGCGCCCGGACGCACTTATTTGGGGCAGCAGGTTTCCAGCGGCGCGAAAAACTGGTAGAATACCGGTATGCCACCAAGGAAAGGGGCAGACGGTTCATCCCCCCACAACCCGCCGGACGAGCACAACCCGTCGGGCAGGAATGTGCCGCAATCCAATCCGATCTGCTCCCGAACGCCCTGCGCCTGATCCCAGGGCTGCAAAGCGTTCCGGACCGGCCGGAACCGCGAAAGCCCAAAGCCGAAATACGCGCCGGACAAGCGCCGTAAAAATGCCCGGAGGAATCACAATGGAGAAAGTGAAGCAAAGGGGCTCGCCCTTCGGCCATGTTTCGCTCCGGATCAAGGTCTTTCTCGCGCTGTTTCTGATGACCACGTTCGCGGCGGGCGTACTCGTGCAGGTCTCCGTGCGTCAGAACTCCGAGGTGCTGCTCCGAAAGACCATCCGCGAGCAGATGCAGAACGCCGAACTCGCGGCGGACGGCGTCGAATCCGTGATGAATCACATCGTCAGCCTTTCCAAGCTGACCTCCCTCAACAACAGCCTCCAGCAGATCGCGGGCCTCTCGGACAAGCTGGAGCGGGCGGAGCTGTACAACCTGGAATACATCCTGAAGGACGACCTCAACTACCTGATCGAAACCTCCGGCGAGGTCGCGGCGATCACCGCCTACTTCAAGGACGAGCGCATCTGCGCGTCGTCCGGCGTCAATGCGGGCGTCTACAGAAGGATCGGCCAGAAGCCCATCCGGTTCGAGACGGCGAAGCTCTTCTACACCAGCGCGCCCACCATCGTCAATACGCGAAACGTGGACTACCTCGTGGGCAGGCCCGGCACCAACGTGGTGACGCTCTACCGGCCGATCATCTCGTACATGACCACGATGATCTCCGGCATCCTGCAGTTCGACGTATTGGAGGACACGCTCTCGGACGTGTTCTCCGGCGTTGTGACCACGGACGACAGCGCGATGCTGATGGTGGACAAAAACGGCTTCATCATCGCCGCGCCCGACCCGAAGCGGCTGTTCAAGCTGCTGGCGCTCGGGGAAAGGGACCGCACGTACGAGGACAGTGGCGCGGCGATCTACAAAAAGGACGGCGCGGAACTATTGGTGATCGAGCAGCCGGTCAAGGGCTATGACTGGCGGATCGTGGAGACCATCCCGCTGAAGTCGCTGCTGGCCGAAAGCGTCAAGGTCGCGCGCGAGATGTACCTTCTGCTGCTCATCATCCTCCTCTTCTCGCTGGCCCCGATCTGGCTTCTGAGCCGCGCGGTGACGCGGCCGCTGGTCCGCCTGGCCGGCGTCATGCGAGCGGCCGGCGAGGGCGACCTGACCGTGCGGGCGGACGCGTGCGCAAAGGACGAGGTCGGCCAGCTCTCCCAGGTGTTTAACTTCATGCTGGAGCGCATCTCGGACCTGATGACCCGCATGGTGGAGGAGCAGAAGGGCAAGCGCAAGTACGAATTCCTCGCGATGCAGGAGCAGATCAAGCCCCACTTCCTTTATAACACGTTGGACAACATCCACGCGATGATCTTTCTGAAAAACACGGATGACGCGCTCAGGATGTGCAAGGCGCTGGGCCAGTTCTACCGTTCAAGCCTTTCAGGCGGGCGATCGCTGGTGGCGGTGGAAAAGGAGCTGGAGATCGTGGGCAGCTACCTGACCATCCAGCAGATGCGCTTCCACAACCGCTTTACGTACTCAATTGAGTGCGAAAGCGACGTAAGGTCCTGGCTGATCCCCAAGATGATCGTACAGCCGCTGGTGGAAAACGCCATCCGCCACGGCATCCGGGACTGCGATTACCCGGGCGAGCTGATCGTGCGCGCGTATGCGTCGGGCGACGCGGTGGTGCTCAGCGTACGCGACAACGGCAAGGGCTTCCCGGAGGATAAAAGGCGCCGGCTGACCGGCGGCGAGAAGATCGAGCGGGACGGCGAGGGCTTCGGCCTGGCCAGCATCATCGACCGGCTCCGCATCTACTACGACCCGATCTGCAGCCTGGAGATCACAAACCACGAGCCCGGCTGCACGGTGTCGATTCTGATCAGGCGAAAGGAGGCGGCGTAAATGAAGCGGGTTCTGATCGTGGACGACGAGTACTACATCCGGCAGATGCTGCGCGCCGCAATTGGGTGGGAGGAAATCGGCTACGAAATCGCCGGGGAGGCGGAGGACGGCCTAAGCGCCCTTCGCGAAATCGAGCGCACGCGCCCAGACGTGGTGCTGGTGGACATCAACATCCCCAAGCTCTTCGGGCTCGAGCTGATTGAGCGCATCACGAAGGATTACCCGGGGATTTCTGTGGTCATCCTTTCGGCCTACGACAAGTTCGCCTACGCGCAGCAGGCGGTCCGAATGGGCGTATTCGAATACCTGCTCAAGCCCATCGACCCCGAGGCCATCCAGCAGACCTTCGTGCGCCTCCAGAGCAGGATCGACAAAAACCGGCAGCAGTACGGCGCGGACGCGCCGCGCGCCTTGGGCGAGGAGCCGCTCTCCCGGCGCGTGCGGGCGGTGATCCTGGAAAACTACCGCGACCCGGAGTTCTCGCCCGCCAGCCTCGCGGCGATGCTGCACGTCAACCCCAACCACATGAGCCGCGTCTACCGGCAGGAGACCGGCGGCACCATCATGGACGAGCTGATTGAGACGCGCATGGCCGAGGCGCGGCGGCTGATGGACGAAAGCCCGGCGATGCCGGTTTGCGAAGTCGCCCGGCTGACAGGCTACCAGGACCCGCTGTACTTCAGCAAGGCCTTCAAGAAGAAGTTCGGCGTCTCCCCGCAGCAGATCCGGAAGCTAACCCGGGCGCGCGTGTTTTTTCCATAAACCGCACAGGATTTTGCATGGCCTTTTATGTGTTCCTCCGTATAATGGAATCATGCCGACCGGTGCACCGTCGGAAGCTTGTACCAATCCGAAATATTGTTTTGTCCAAAGGGGCGAACATTTCGATGCAAAACAAGGAGCCGCAGCGCAGGAATAGCAGCGCTATTTCAAGCGGAGAGCGACGTTGGCTTGCGCGAAAAGATCCACCACGACGATAAAAGAGTGTTTCGGAGTGGTATAACACTATGAATAAGGGAGGAACCACCATGCTTCGCCGCACCGCATGCCTTCTTCTGGCTCTGATTCTCATGCTCGCGGGCCTTGGCGCGTTTGCCGCCGCCGAAGGCCAGACCACCATCACCATACTGACCCGCTGGTCGGGCAGCGACCCGATGGCCAGCTACCTCGAGAACTTCATCAAGGAGTTCGAGGCCGCCAACCCCGACGTGAAGGTTGAGAACATCTCCGTCAACGAGGAGGCGTCCTACAACAACAAGTTCAAGACTTTGGTCGCCACCGGCGACATCCCCAACATCTTCTACCTGCCCGGCATTGCAAGCCTCGTCAAGTACGCCGAGAACGGCCTGATCATGGACGTCAGCGAGCTGTTCAGCGACAAGGAATGGTATGACGGCTTCGTGGATGGCGCGTTCGACATGTTCAACTTCGAGCCCTACGGCATCAAGGGCGTGTATGCCATCCCGTTCGCGGTGACCCCGGAGGTCATCTTCTACAACGTGGACATGCTCAAGAGCATCGGTTACGAGACCTTCCCGGAGACCATGGACGACTTCTACGCCATGATGGACAAGCTGGTCGCGAAGGGCGTCGCGCCGTTCGCGCCCGGCGCCAAGGAGACCTGGCGCACCGGCCACTTCCACAACCAGTTCCTCTACCACTGGTGCGGCGTACCCAAGGCGATGGACCTGGGCGCGCGCAAGGCCAAGTGGACCGATCCGGACGTCGTCCAGTCGCTTGCCTACGTCAAGGAGATGAACGACCGCGGCTACTTCATGGAAAACTGCGTGGGCCTGACCTACGACATGGAAAAGCAGCTGTTCTTCTCGCAGCAGTCGGCTATGGTCAACAACGGCTCCTGGTTCATCGGCGACGTGCTCGGCGCGGGTGACCTGCCCTTCACCGTCGGCGTCGCGAAGTTCCCCTACTTCGCGGACAAGCCCGAGCTCAAGGACCACATCATCAGCTACCCGCAGAACTACGTGCTCAAGGGCGGCATGGATGAGAAGGAAAAGGACGCCACCATCCGCTTCATCAAGGCCTACACCAGCAAGGAAAACCAGACCCGCGTGGTCGTCGAAAAGGGCACGCTGCCCATCCGCAAGGACATCGATTACACCGGCATCGAGGTCAGCGACCTGTTCAGGCAGTGCATGGACATCGTCAGCGCCGCGGTGGCGCAGGGCGGCGACAGCTTCGACTACGACCAGCTCTCCTCCATGCAGGACGTGACGCGCAACGCCATCGTCGGCATGCTGCTGGGCAACTCGCCCGAGCAGGCGGCTCAGGAAATCCAGGCCGAGATCGACGCCAACGGCTAACCACACGCCCCATCCGGAGCGGCTACCCTTCCGGGCGGCCGCTCCCTTTTACCCATCGGCAAGGAGCGAAGCCATGCTTAAGCACTATTCCAACAGGAAAATCATCATCCTCTTCCTCTTCCCCGCGCTCGCCATCTACGCGGGGCTGGCGGTCTGGCCGATCCTGCAGTCCATCCGGTTCTCGTTCTTCGAATGGCCGGGCATCCAGGGTGTGGACCTCAAATTCGTGGGACTCAAAAACTTCCGCACGATGTTCGCGTCGGCCAAGTTCTGGCTGTCGGTCCGAAACGTACTGCAGTTCATCGGCCTCAACCTGGTGCTGCAAATCCTTTTCGGCTACGGCCTTGCGCTGATGGTCGCGAAGTACTACCGCGGCTACAAATTCTTCAAGATGGCGTTCTTCTGCCCGGTGGTGCTGCCGCTGACGGCGACGGCGCTCCTATGGAACTTCATCTATTTCCCGAACAACATCGGCATCCTGAACCAGTTTCTGGAGGGCGTGGGCCTGGGGGGCCTCAAAACCGGCTGGCTGATCACGCCCCAGACCGCGCTCAACGCCGTGACCGTGGCCAACGTCTGGACGGGGTTCGGCTACCATCTGGTGATTGGCTTCGCGGCGCTCTCCGCCGTACCGGACGGCATCCTGGAGTCCGCGATGATCGACGGCGCGACGGGCCTGAAAAAGTTCTTCAACGTAACGCTGCCGCTGATCTGGCAGCCGGTCGTCGTCTCGGTGGTGCTCATCACCACCGGCAGCATGAAGAACTTCGACATCATCTTCGTGATGACGGAGGGCGGCCCCAACGGCATGACGCACGTGCCCTCGACGCTGATGTACTACGAGGCGTTCAAGTACGACCACTACGGCCTGGGCAGCGCGATTTCGGTGTTCATCTTCGCGGCGAGCCTGCTGCTTGCGTGGCTCTCGATCCGCGTGATGCGGCGCGAGACGATCGAATATTGAAAGGGGGGCGCGGCATGAAACATTCCTGGGCATGGTACCTTCGGCGCTCCTCGTACTACCTCGCCATGTGCGCCTTCGCGGTGATCACCCTCTTCCCCATCTACTTCGCGCTGATCTCGTCCGTCAAGTCCAACGCCGAGGTCTTTATGACGCCATTCACCCCCACCATGCACCCGGTGTTTGAAAACTTCCCGCGCGCCATCGAGATCGGAAACATCGGGCGCAGCTTCGTCAACACCATCTGGGTGACGCTCGCGGCCGTGGGCGTGACGCTCCTCACCAGCGCCTTCGCGTCCTACGCGCTCTCGCGGTTCGTCTTCAAGTCCCGTGGCGCGGTGTACGGCCTCGTCATCGCGGGCATGATGGTGCCGATGCAGACGATCATCATCCCTCTGTCGTTCTACCTGGGGAAGTTCGGCATGTTCGACAGCTACCCGGTATTGATCCTCTTGTTCAGCGCGTTCCAGATCCCGATGACGGTGTTCATCGTGACCGGCTTCATGAAGTCGTTCCCGCGGGAGGTGGAGGAAGCCGCGCTGATCGACGGGAGCGGCTACTTCAAGACGTTTTTCGCGATCGTGCTGCCGCTCTCCGCGCCGTCGCTGGCGTCGGCCTCCATCTTCAACTTCATCAACATCTGGAACAATCTCCTGTTCCCGCTGATCTTCATCCGCTCGGCGGAAAAGCAGCTGATCGCGCTGAGCCTTCAGGCGTTCTTCGCCGAGCGCGTCAGCGACTACGGCGGCGTGATGGCCGCGATCGTGATCTCCATCCTGCCGACGATCCTCGCGTACATCCTCTTGCAGGAAAAGGTTGAAAAGGGCCTGACCGCGGGCGCGGTCAAGGGATAAAAGGACCCAAAGGAGGAACAAATCATGAAACCCATGCCCCACCGCCAGATTCACATGGATTTTCATACCTCGCCGCTGATCCCCGAAATCGGCGGGGTGTTCGACCCCGACGCGTTCGGAAAAACCTTCGCGGACGCGCGCGTTGAGCACGTGAACCTCTTCGGAAAATGCCATCATGGCTGGTTTTACTACCCGTCGAAGCTCGGCCCCATGCACCCGCAGCTTTCGTTCGACCTGCTGGGCGCGCAGACGGAGGCCTTGAAAAAGTACGGGATCAGCTACTCGGTCTACACCTGTGTCGGCTGGAACGAGGACTGGGCGTCTCGCCACCCGGAATGGCAGGAGGTCTCCCCTGCGGGGCTGCTCGGCGCGAAGCCGCCCTTCGAGCGCAACTTCTACCAGTGGCAGAAGCTGTGCCTCAACAACCTCGAGTATCGCGAAGTCATCAAGGCGGAGCTGAAGGAAGAGTACGAACTGTTCCACCCGAAGGGCTTCTGGATCGACATCATCCTGCAGAACGAGTGCGTCTGCCACGCTTGCCGGAACAGGGCGAAGGCGCTTGGCTTTGACATTGAGTCCGCCGCCGACCGGCGAAAGATGGCCCGGCTCGCGCAGATCGACTACATGCGGGACATCTACGCCTTCGTCATGACGCTGGACCCGGGCCTGCATGTCTACTTCAACGGCTACCCCTACGCCTACGACCTGAACGATCAACAGGAGTACGCCAACGCTAACAAGCGCGAATGCGTCACCTTCATGGACATCGAAAGCCTGCCGTCCACCGAATGGGGCTATTCCCACTTCCCGATCGCGGTGAACTACGTCAACAAGTACCCCACCCACGACGTGATCATGATGAACGGCAAGTTCCACCTGGCATGGGGCGATTTCGGGTCCCTCCGGAACCTCGCGGCGCTCGAGTACGAGTGCTTCCGCGCGGTCGCAAACGGCGCGGGCATCTGCGTGGGCGACCAGCTTCACCCGTCCGGCGCACTGGAACCGGACGTGTACCGGCGCATCGGGCAGGTGTTCTCCCAAATGGAGGCCACGGAGAAGTGGTGCCTGGGCACGGAAAAGGTCGCGCAGATCGGCGTATTCGGCACCGTCCGCTCCACGCAGGCGGTCACCAACGGGGTTGACCTCTCCATCGAGGGCGTCTACCGCGTGTTGACGGAGCTCAAATATCAGTTTGACATTGTGGACCTGACCGACCCCATCGACGGCTATGAGCTTTTGATCCTGCCCGACCGCGTGACGCTGACGCCGGAGGCCGCGAAGCGGATCGACGCCTACGTGCAAAAGGGCGGAAAGCTGCTGGCTACCGGCTTCTCCGCCGCAGGGCCGGAGGGCTTCATGCTGGAGTGCCTGCCAGTGAATTATCTGGGCGAAGGACTCACCGCGCCCCGGTACATGGACGTCCCCGTTGGCGCGTTCGAAGGCGTGCCCGCGATGAAGACGGTCGCCTATTCCGGCGGCGCGCGCGTTTCGGCCAAGCCGGGCGCGGTGATCCTCTGTGAGACCATCGACAGCTACTTCGACCGCTCCGAGGCGCACTTCTGCTCCCACCGCCAGACCCCGCCGAAAACGACCGGAGACGGCGAACCGTGCGTCGTGCTGGGCGACGGCGTCGCCTACGTCTCGAACACGCTCTTCATGGACCTCGCCGAGTACGGCGCCAAGGCGTACAAGGACATCCTGGGCAGCCTGATCGCGAGACTCCTCCCCCGCCCGCTGGTCCAAAGCGACCTGCCCGCCTACGCCGAGGTCACGCTCAGAAGGCTCGGCGGAGACACCGTCGCGCACGTGCTCAACTACATCGTGCAGCGCAAGTGCAAGCAACTGGATACGGTGGAGGACGTGGTGCCGCTGCATGGCCGCACGCTCGAAATCCGGCTGGACCGCGCGCCCTCCGCGGTCAAACGCCTGCCCGGCGGCGAACCGATGCCCTTCTCGTACGAGGACGGCTACGTCCGCCTGAAGCCGGAACCGCTCGGCGGCTGGACGCTCTTCCTCCTTGAAATGTAAGCCTTCCCTATTCGATCCCTGATGCAATCAGCCCGCCGGAACCGGCGGGCTGATTCGTATAGGCGCTTGGCCTGCTGCGCGAACGTTTTGATGTCTTCCTCCAGCGCCTGCTTGGCGGTGGATTCCTCCACCCACTTTTGCGGCACGAGCTGCGCGCCGTCCCATTCGCCGTTTTTGAGGTACAGGTAGCCGAGCTTGGACATCTCAAAGGGCGTCAGCTTCAACCCGGAGCCGCCCACGTTGACGCCCGCGCGGTCCGCCATCCATTCGTTGCAATCAATGCCCGGCTTATCAAACAGCTTCTCTCGCGCGTAGTCCAGCGCCTTCTTGCCGATGGCCTTCTGGATCAGCGTCGAGACGGGGTGCGGGCAGGCGTTGTTGTACATGAACTTGCCCTTTTCGCCCGCGGGCAGATCGAGGATAAACTTGAGCACATCCTGCTTCTCCGGGATCTCGTAGCTTCAGGGCGTTTTATGGGATCATACAACAAATCCCAGCCTTTCGCGAGAAGGACGCGACTGTCATGAATTATTTCACATGGAGAGAAGGGCATGGATTCCCCTTCCGTGGTCTGGCAGGGAATGCATAACAAACAAGCGCCCCGAAATCTCAGAGCGCCTGATGGGCGTGCCGTCAGTCACAGCGGGACTGGTTCGATCGGCAGCAATTGCAGTAGAAAATGAAGAACCCAATGCCGGCCAGCAGTGCGGCGACTCCTCCGATGATGCCCGGGATGCCGACGACCGGCAGAATCGCGGCCAGGATGAGGGCTGTGATGCCCACGAGAATGAGCAAGATACTGATAATTATGGGAATCCTCTCCTTTCTGTATAGATACCGCGCGAATTCGACCAGGTAATTGAGGTGCAATCCACAATACACTATGCGTCCTGCGAATTTGCGGTACCGAAATGTCGAAAGAAAGCATCCCCCGGCAACCCGCGACCGGCATCGCCGCGCCGCGCATCGTGCTCCCGTCCGGGAAATCAATAATGTACAGTCCCGGCACGTCGCCCATGCCGGGACCGCATGCCGCAGAAATGTGAAACCCCTTGAATCTCATCGATTTCAAGGGGTACGCTGGAGCTGATAATGAGACTCGAAACCATGACGTCATCCTTACCAATGCTAGGTTTGACGTGATTTTGGAGGATTTCAGATGCTTCCCAAGTCCAAGAATCCTTGTATTTCAAGGGTTTCGTGATTTTCTGTTCTGACCCCTGACAACGCCGTTGCGGTCATCAGTTGCGGTCATTTTGGCCAGTTGCGGTCAAAATTGCGGTACAGATGCGGTAGCGTCGAGCACATTCACGGCCGGAGTAAATGCGCCTACATTCGTTACACCTGCAAACCGATATTTACACAAAACTGTAATCATGATATAATGCATGTAGAATTTGGGAAGGGGTGTATGGATGAAACGGGTATTGTCTGTTCTGGTTGTCCTGCTGATGTTCTTTGGGGTGTCTGGTGTGGCGCTGGCCGATGCGATTTCTGTTGACCCTGCCACCGCAACGTTGGATGAACTGATTGCAGCGCGTACAGCCATCGAACAGGCCATCATGAGCCGCGACGATTACAAAGAGGTGAACGTGCCCGCTGGAACGTACAAAGTGGGTGATCAGATTCCGGCTGGTGAATACACCTTGACCACGACGGCCCCTATGGCTGTGGTCACGATTTACGGCAAGGGCGGCACGGAACCGAAAGACATGGTAAACATGTATACCTTGACGGCCAGCGAAGGCGTGGGTCGGTTGGTGTTGGAAGAAGGGCAATCCATCGGCCTTAACGGCGGCGTCGTGTTCGCGCCGTATGCGGGGTTAGGGTTCTAGGACACGCGGTCAATCAAAAGCGCCGGTGAATCATCATCGGCGCTTTGCTTATGTCGTGGCGATTTTGCGTACAAACTCCGTATCCGCATTATTCCTGCTTCCACTTGCGGCATTCTGTTTCTACTCGATCCATAAGTAATGCAGGTATGAGAAGCAGGCCATCTTCGTCATTCATGATCCCGTATTTCCGACGTTCATTTCCCTGAATATACCCCGTGTATTCAAAGAAATATTGGTTGATTGCAGCATTGTCGTACATGGTTCCGTCGAACTGAGCGAAAAAGTGTTCAGCGTACTTCGTGCTAAGGTATTCGACTAAATCCCTGTTTTCGAAGTGCTTCTCGATCTCCGCGAAGTTTTCATGCTTCCCTGCCGAAATCAAGTGGATAACTTCGACTGTGAAAAGACCGATGCCCGTGAGTGTCCCTTCTGCTATCATGATCCGAACCCCTCTCGCATTGATTGTGCATCATGAGCATAACACAAACGCCAACCTAAGTAAACAAAATTTACGTCTCATTCATAAAGGTTCTATGACTTGACAGCATTTCCGTATGACCTTGATTATGCCAGCATCCGCAAAATATCCTTTTGTGTTTCCAACACCCGCTGGGCAATGAACTCAACAAAGGGCACATCATCCGTATGGGCCTTCTCCAGCAGTTGAATGTACTCTACCCGTAAAACAGGCGGGACGATGGCAAGCGTATATCCCCCACGCAGAAGGCAAAGGTTCATGAGCAGCCGCGCCACCCTGCCGTTCCCGTCCACAAAGGGATGGATGAACACGAACCGCTTGTGTGCCTGTGCCGCAAACACTACCGGATGCAAGGCGCTTTCATTCTCCGCCATCCACCGGACGAATTCCCCCATTGCCCCGGCCACCTTTTCAGCGGAAGGCGGTGTGAAGCGTGACCCGGTGATGAACACGCGCTGTTCCCGGTACTTGCCCGCCTGTCCCTCGTCAATCTGATGGTAAAACAGCCGGTGCAATTCGCGGATAGCCGCCTCGGTGACGGGCTTTGAGCGGTCTACAAGGCCAAACATGGCGTCGTAGGCGTTGGCATGACCTATGGCCTCGTAATACTCACGCAGGGGCTTCCCCGCAACCGTAAGCCCATCCTCCAGCACAACCTTCGTTTCACTTTCGGTCAGGCTGGAACCCTCCAGCGCATTGCTTGTCCACGTCAGGCCAATGCGGTAATATGCCCGGAACTGCGACAAAAGAGGCTCTTGCATCGGCCTGTATTGGTCGATCTTCTCTTTGTACGCGTCGATCTTCGCCAACAATTCCTTCATGGCCAGTCCTCCCCACCGCTCCGGACTATCGCTTACGAGAACGGATCATGTGATAAATGGCAACCGGACTTATACACAAACCACCAATAGCGATGAAAAGACGATTGAGTGGATTGCCATAAATCCGCATCGCAAACCCCATTGCGCATAGAACGATACCCAATAAAGATAAGTTGATTTCAAGCGTTTTCGGGTTACTCCACTTTTTCATTCGATCTTCTCACGCCGACCTCCCGGCCATTCCAGCCCTTTACCGCATAATTTTAAGTACAATATGCAAACCCTTCCCATATTATACCACAAACCGCGTTACAGGTACAGTGTCCCGTCTTTCTTCAGGATAAAAAAGGCCCGCAAACCCTCTATTTCATTGGGTTTGCGGGCATGGAGCTGATGATGGGACTCGAACCCATGACCTCATCCTTACCAAGGATGTGCTCTACCGCCTGAGCTACATCAGCACGCCTTTCAAGACGAACGCAAGAAATAGTATACTTCATCTGGGCGCGAAAATCAAGAGGAAAATTGCATTTTTACGCGTTTTTTTCGCAGCAAGTGAAATCGTTCGGCATGACTGGATCACTGGGGGCGGGATGCCGACCAACCCAATGAAAAACGCACGTTGCCCGGACGCTGCAATGCATGACGTCCGGGCAGGGTGTGGACTTCCCATTCACAAAACCCGTCGTGCGGGCTGATGCTCGAAGCGTCCGAATCCATGCGCTTGCTTTCCTGGCTAGCAGCTCCTCGGGAGGCGCTGTGTCAGAATGCGTCGTGCGGGCTGATGCTCGAAGCGTCCGAATCCATGCGCATGCTTTCCTGACTAGCAGCCCCCCTAGGCGCTGTGTCAGAATGCGTTGCGCGGGCTGATGCTCGAAGCGTCCGAATCCATGCGCATGCTTTCCTGACTAGCAGCCCCCCCGGAGGCGCTGTGTCAGAACGCGTTGCGCGGGTCGTCGCTGCGGCGGGTCTTGGTTCCGTCCTCGAGGATCTCGATCTCCATGCGCTCAAAGCGCACTTCTTCCACGAAGTGGTCGGGCAAAAACGCGGTGCGGCGGAAGCGCTCGAACTCCCGCTCGTGCTTTTCCAGCCACATGGGAACGGGCAGGTCGCCCTCGCGGCACAGCGCGATCAGCGCCTCCCGCTCTTCGCCGGGCGCGCAGGGGCCGATGTACTGGCGGTCGATCCGTTGTTTTCTGATGATGCGCATCCAAAGTCTGGTCATTGTATCCCTCCAAGCCCCATTATATCATACCCGGTGAAAAAATGCGCGCAGTCAGATAAAACCTGTTTCTGGGCGCACCTTGGGGGTTATCAATGAGAAGACGCGCACTGCGCAATACTTTCAAACATTTTGGGGAGGATTTGGCTATGAAATGGATCTGCTCCGTCTGCGGTTATGTGCATGAAGGCGACACCCCGCCCGAGAACTGCCCCCTCTGCAAAGCGCCCGGCTCCAAATTCAACAAGGCGATGGAAGAAAAGGTCTGGGCGTCCGAGCACAAGGTCGGCGTGGCCAAGGGTTTGGACGAGCGCGTGGTGGAAGGCCTTCGCGCCAACTTCAATGGCGAGTGCTCCGAGGTCGGCATGTACCTGGCGATGAGCCGCGTCGCGGACCGCGAGGGCTATCCCGAGGTCGCCGAAGCCTTCAAGCGCTACGCCCTGGAGGAAGCCGATCACGCGGCCCGGTTCGCGGAACTTCTGGGCGAAGTGGTGACCTCGAGCACCAAGAAAAACCTGGAACTGCGCGCCGAAGCCGAGTATGGCGCCACCGGCGGCAAGACGGAGCTGGCCAAGCTGGCCAAGGAACTGGGTTATGACGCGGTGCATGACACCGTGCACGAGATGGCCAAGGACGAGGCCCGCCATGGCAAGGGCTTCGAGGGCCTGCTCAAGCGGCACTTCAAGTAATCTTCACGATCGTTCGCAGCACAACGCCCTGGGCCAGTACACGGCTCCAGGGCGTTGTGCTGCCTAGAGGGAAATTACGCGTCCTCCTCGGCGGCCAACGCGTCGGGCGTGGGAATGTCCTTGAGGGCGGCGGACGGCGTGAGCCTTCGAAGCGGCCACCGGATCTCCGATTCCGAAAGGAAGATTGCCGCAAACACCACCACGAAGCCGATGAACACCCGGGGCGGCACCACCTCGCCGTAGAAGAGCACCGAGAACAGCACCCCGAACACCGATTCCAGGCTCAGGATGAGCGACGCGCCCGTGGGCGGGGCGAACTTCTGGCCGACCAGCTGCAAAAGGAAGCCGATCGCCGTCGGGAACACCGCCAGGTACAAAAGCACCATCCAGTCGACCGGCTGCGCATTGAGCGGCTGCGACGGCGTCACGAAGTCCACCGCCCAGAAGAGCACCGAGCTGACCACGAACTGGAAGACGATCGAGCGCACAGGGTCGATCCTGCGCCCCAGCGTCGCGATGCCGACGATGTGCGCCGCGTACAGAACGCCGCTCACGAGCGTCAGCGAATCGCCATAGCCGACGGTCAGGTTCTCCGTCAGCGAGATCAGGCCGATGCCGATCAGGCACAAAAAGGCGGCTACAAAGCCCTTGCCCTCCGGCCGCTTCCGCTTGACCGCCCAGAAGAGGAACGGCACCAGCACGCAGTAGACGGCGGTCAGGAAGGCGTTTTTACCGGGGGTGGTGTCGGTGAGGCCGAATGCCTGGAAGAGCGACGCGACGCCCAGGATCAGGCCCAGCGCGGACGACCGCCAGACGTCCTCAAAGCCGGAAGTGCGGACCTTCTTCCAGAAGGCCGCGATCAAAAGAAACGTCGCCAGCGTGTAGCGCAGTGCCAGCAGTTTTGTCGGTGGGAAGACGTCCATCTGGACCTTGACAAGAAAAAAGGACGAGCCCCAGATGAGCGCCGCCCCATAGAGCGCCAGTTTTCCGAGGGTGCCTTTGGTTTTCGCGTTCAAGATATGGCTCCTTTTCGCCTGAGCACCCGGACGAGCGAGACGCTCAAAACCAGGACGACCGGGAAGATGATGGCAATGAGCAAGCCCGCCTTCAGCGCTGCCTGGGCGCCGCCGGAAAACAGCGCCTGTGCCCACCGGGCGCCCTCCTGTACGCGGCTGGAGACCACGCCCACGAGGCCGGGGCCGCTGGAGCAGCCCAAGTCGCCCGCCAGCGCCAGCATCGCGAACATCGCGGTGCCGCCCTGCGGGAAGCTCTTGGCGGACAGAGAGATCGTCCCGGGCCACATCGCGCCCACGCTGAGGCCCGTGAGCGCGCATCCGATGAGCGATAAGACCGGATTCGGCGAAAAAACCGCCACAAGGTAGCTGACGACGCACAAAAGCGCCGAGCCGGTCAGGATTTTCGTCAGCGGCAGGTGCGCGCCCTTCGAGCCGAAGAACACCCGCGCGCCGCCCATCAGGATCGCGAACGCGCAGGGGCCGAGAAGATCGCCCAGCGTCTTTGAAACGCCCAGGCCCAGTTCTGCGAAGAGGCTGGCCCACTGGGCCATCGCCTGCTCTGACGCGCCCGCGCAGACCATGAGCAGGAGCATCAGCCAGAACCCGCCTCGGGCAAACAGCTCCCCAAGGCGCATGCCCTTCCCCTCCTCCACCAACTCGCAAAGCGGCACCTTGAGGAAGAAGAACGCATTGAAAAACGGGATCAGCGCCCAAATGGCAGGCAGCCACCGCCAGGACGCAAGCCCGACCGTGGTAAAATACAGGGTGGACAAGAGCACCACCGACATCTGTCCCCAGCAGTAGAACGAGTGCAGAAGGCTCATCGAGGCGGCCTTTTTGTCGCCGGGCAGCGATTCCACGATGGGGCTGATCAAGACCTCAATCATGCCGCCACCGACGGCGTTGAAAACCGTCGCGATCACAAGGCCCAGGTAAGGGTCGATGACGCCGGGCAGGAAACCGATCAGGATCAAGCCCAGCGTACACAGCGCGTGGGCGATCACCGACGCCGTGCGGTAGCCGATCTTGTCCACAAAGTGGATGCAGGCCCAGTCGGTCGCGATCTGTACGCCAAAGTTGAGCGAGATCAGAAGGCCGATCTTCTCCAGCGAGATCCCGTAATCCCGGCTAAAAACGATGAACAGAAGGGGCGGCAGGTTGACAATAATCGCCTGCGTGATGTAGCCCAGATAGCTTGCATACAACGTGTGCTTATAAGTCATCCCGACGCCCCTTTTACCGTGCTACGGTGATATTATGCGAACGGATTCTCCGTGGGGTAGAGCATGCCCTTGGGCTGATTGAAGCTGATCTTGCCGATGCCCAGCAGCGTCAACACCGAGTGCAGCGCCTTGCCCGCATGGCCGAACGCCACTGCGCCGTGGTGCGGGTAGCCGTCCGCGATCAGCACGTGGCGGTAGAAGCGGTCCATCTCCGGGATCGCGAACACGCCGATGCCGCCGAAGGACTGGGTGGCCACCGGCAGCACCTCGCCGTGGGCGACGTAGCTCTGCAGCACGCTGTCCTTGTTGCCCTGCAGCCGGAAGAAGGTGATCGCGCCGGGGATGATGTCGCCCTCCAGCGTGCCGCGGGTGATGTCGGGCTCCTTGTCCGGCTCCATGCCGCGGTGCATGATCAGCTGGTACTTCATCTCGCCCTTCGTCAGGCGGCAGAGGGGGGTGTTGCCGCAGTGGAATCCCATGAAGACTTCCTGGCTGGAATAGTCGGTCTTCTCGCCGATCTCGGCCTTGTACATGTCGGCGGGCACGGTGTTGTTGATGTCGAGGAGTGTCACCGGCTCACCGGTCACGCAGGTGCCGATGTACTCGGAAAGCGCGCCGTAGATGTCGACCTCGCAGGCCACCGGGATGCCCCGGGCGGTCAGGCGGGAGTTCACATAGCAGGGCACGAAGCCGAACTTGGCTTCAAACGCCGGCCAGCACTTGTTGGCGAACGCCACGTACTTCGAAGCGCCCAGGTTGTCCTTCGCCCAGTCGAGCAGCGTGATTTCAAACTGCGCCAGCTTCGGAAGGAGGGACGGCATCTTGTTGCCCGTACCCAGCTCTTCCGCCATGTCTTTCGCAACTTCGGCGATGCGCGGGTCGCCCGCGTGCTTCTCATAGGCGACCAGCAGGTCCAGCTCGGAATTCTCCTGCACGGTGACGCCCAGCTTGTACAGCGGCGCGATCGGCGCGTTGCAGGCAAGGAAGTCGTAGGGGCGCGGGCCGAAGGTGATGATCTTGAGGTTCTTCACGCCGATCATGGCGCAGGCCACCGGCAGGAATTCGGCAATCATCTTCGCAACGCCATTGGCGTCGCCCACCGGGTACTCGGGGATGTAGCTGGTCAGCCCGCGCAGCTTCAGGTTGTAGCTGGCGTTGAGCATGCCGCAGTACGCGTCGCCGCGACGGCTGGACAGGACCGGGATGTTCTCTTCGGCGGCCGCCGCGAACATCGACGGGCCCGCGAATTCCTGCGCCAGGAGCGTCTCCGGGCCTTCGGGGCCGAAGTTGCCCAGGAAGACCACCAGCGCGTTGACGCCGTTCACCTTCAGTTCGTCCAGCGCGAGCAGCGCGTCCTTCTCGTTTTCAACGGTGGTCAGGATCTCGACGATTTCGCCACCCATCTTGCGGTAGGCCTCCACGACCGCCGCGCGGCGCTGCTCAGAGAGGTCAATGGGGAAGCAGTCGCGGCTGACGGCGACGATGCCCAGTTTTACGGCAGGAATGTTGTTCATGAAAATGCTCCTTTCATGCTGTTGGCATACTGAACATTATAGCATACAAAGCGCACCCGCACAACCGAAGCGGGTGCGCTTTTATAGGAGAAAACCGGGGCAAAATTCCGGGCATCCAGCACAGCTTTGAACGCGGGGCGCACAATCCTCCCCCGCCAGCGCTGTGGATTACCTCCTTCCGGCTTCCAGCGCGGACGTGAGATCTTTCAGGATGTTATCGCGCGCGCCTCGGCTTTTCAACGGATACAAACTCGATTTACAGGGTATGCAGGGGCGTTGTAAAGTTTCACAAACGCCTTGACAGACCCGGCGGCCTTTGATATACTCCATGCAAATAGTACTTATCATATAGGAATTTACGAATCGAGGTGATGGATATGAAGCGCACGGGCAACCGTGATCGCGTAGGGATGTGTTGCGCCGCGGAGTTTTCGTATCCACGCGCGCTGTCTGTACGCGCCTAAGAAAGGCGCTGCCAAGGGCGGAGTGGATGCTCCGCTCTTTTTTTATAGGCTTGTGACCATCATTTTCATCCCATGGCCGGGGCGCGCGGAACCCATACCCGCGTGCCGCCGGAAGCGGAAGTTCGGAGGGACAATATGCGGATGAGCGTATGCGCCAAGGGGCGAATGTACCGGTTCTTCCAGCGGTTCCGGAAGACCCGGTCGTATCCCATCAATTCACAGGAATTCATAAATCCATTTTAGCAGGAGGCGTCCTCATGAAGAAGCTGTTTTCCCTGATCCTGGTCCTGGTCCTCTCGCTGTCCGCTACCGCCGCGTTGGCCGATGTGAAGGTCGTCAACGTGGGCACCGAGGGCGTGTATAGCCCGTTCACCTACGTCGATGAGAGCGGCAAGTTGACCGGCTACGACGTGGAAGTGATCCGCCTGGTGGACGAACTGCTCCCCGACTACGAGTTCAACTTCGTGCAGACCGCGTGGGACGGCATCTTCCTGGCGCTGGACGCGGGCAAGATCGACATAATCGCCAACAACCTCGGCGTCAACGACGAGCGCAAGGAGAAATACCTCTTCAACGAGACCCCCTACCTCTTCAGCTACAACGTGATCGTGACCGCCGCTGACGTGACCGACATCACCTCCCTTGAGAGCCTTGCCGGCAAGCGCGTCGGCTCCAGCGTCGGTTCCAACTTCACCAACATCCTGGAGAAGTACGTCGCCGAAAACGGCAACCCGTTTGAGATCACCTACTACGACGGCAACTACTCCTTCGTGCTGCAGGATCTGGTGGCGGGCCGCCTGGACGCCACGCTCAACAGCCCCTTCGCCACCGCCGACATCGCCAAGACCCTGGGCATCTCCGACAAGATCAAGGCCGCGGCCAACGTGGGCGAGGCCGACCCGATCCACCTTTTGTTCCGGAAGGACGGCGCGGAACTGGCCGCCGCGGTGGATGGCGCGCTGAAGCAGCTGGTTGAGAGCGGCAAGCTGGCGGAACTGTCCACCCAATGGTTCGGCCAGGACTACACCACCCCGGCGAAGGGCTAAGCATAACGCTCAGACGGCACTTGTAATGAAGCAACCGTTTCTTCCACCGCCTCCGGGCGGTGGAAGAAACGCATTTTATGGCGCTTGCCGTCGAAACCGGTTTATAGTACAATGAACCATTGAAATCCGGTTATACGCAATGGAGGAACGCAATGAGCGACGGCAGCATATTCGACCTGGGGTTCATGATCCGATCGGTGCCGGAGATCCTGCAGGGCCTCCCCAACACGTTGATTATCACGCTGGTCTCGCTTTTTCTGGGGCTGGTGATCGGCTTTCTGTGCGCTTTGGTCCGCATCTACCAGGTCCCGGTGCTCCGGAGGATCGTGGGCCTCTACATTTCGTTCACGCGCGGCACACCGCTGCTGGTGCAGATCCTCCTCTCCTACTATGGCATCCCGCTGATGCTGCGCGCGCTCAACGAGGCGTGGGGCGCGAACCTGAACGTCAACGGCGTGCCGGTCATGGTGTTCGCGTTTATGGCCTATTCGCTCAACGTGGGCGCGTACATGACCGAGACGGTGCGCGCGGCGATCCTCTCCGTGGACCAGGGGCAGGTGGAGGCGGCCTACGCGGTGGGCATGACCGGCTTTCAGACCATGCGCCGCATCGTGCTGCCCCAGGCGGCGATGGTGGCGGTGCCCAACATCGGAAACTCGCTGATCAGCCTCTTCAAGGACACATCGCTGGTGTTTACGATTACCGTGACCGAGGTCATGGCCAAGGCGCGCATCATCGGCGGGCGCTCGTTCCGGAATGCCGAGTGCTTTCTGGCCGCGGCGCTCATCTACTGGGCGGTCAGCTTCCTGTGCGAACGGCTGATCGCGTGGTCGGAGAAACACCTGCGCAAAGGGGACGCGCGAAGAACCTGAAGCGCATCAAGACGCCGCCCGGCAAGCCGGACGGCGTCGAGTATTTATGGGACTTCAGACTTCAGCGCGCTTCGGTGATGCGCCGGAGGAACTGCTGCGTGCGCTCCTCCTTGGGGTTTGTGAAGATGTCGGCCGGTATGCCCTCCTCCACGATGACGCCGCCGTCCATGAACACCACGCGGGAGGCGATGTCCCGTGCGAACTGCATTTCGTGGGTGACGACAATCATCGTCATGCCCCGCTGCGCGATCGACCGCATGACCCCCAGCACCTCGCCGACGAGTTCCGGGTCCAGCGCGCTGGTCGGCTCGTCGAAGAGGATGACCTCCGGGTCCAGCGCCAGCGCCCGCGCGATGCCTACCCGCTGCTGCTGCCCGCCGGAGAGCTCGCTGGGGTACGCGTCCAGCTTGTCATGAAGGCCCACCTGCTTAAGCATCTCGCGGGCCTTTTCAAGCGCCTGCTGCTTATCCTGTTTTTGAACGACGACGAGGCCCTCCGCGACGTTTTCCAGCGCGGTCTTGTTTTTGAAGAGGTTGTACAGCTGGAACACCATGGCGGTCTTGCGGCGGATGGCCAGCTTCTGGTGCTTCGTGGCATGCTTCGCGTCGACCGTCAGGTCGCCCACCGTGACGATGCCCTCGTCCGGCTTCTCCAGGAAGTTGATGCACCGCAGCAGCGTGGTCTTGCCCGAGCCGCTGGGGCCCAGGATGGTCACGACCTCGCCGTCCCGGACCGTCATATCGATGCCCCGCAGCACCTTGTTTTCGCCAAACGCCTTGCGCACGCCCTGTACCTTGACCACCGGAACGCCTCCATCCGGCTTACACGCCACCAATTTACCATAAACCCATGGCAATAATGTATCCAGTATAGAGAGGGGTCACGGCGCTGTCAACGCAGATTTGATGAAGATGCGCGAGGGCTTGCGAATCCATAGCGGTTTGATCGATTTTCTTGACAGATCCAGCCGGATGGTCTACAATCGAGTGCGGCCTCGAAGCGCCGATTTTTCACATACCAATCCAAAATATTGTTTTGTCCAAAGGGGCGAGAGATTTTCGATGCAGAGCAAGGAGCCGCAGCGCAGGAATAGCAGCGCTATTTCGGGCGGAGAGTGACACGGCGGCGCACGATTCAAATTCATTTGAATCGTGCGGTCGCGAAGCGACTTGGTTTCCCGAAGGGAAACCAACCTTGATTGCGCGAAAAGATCCGTCCCAACGACAAAAGAATGTTTGGGAGTGGTATAAACGGAGAAGACGATGATCTACCTCGATTACGCCGCGGACACGCCGGTTTCGGAAGCCGCGCTTTCCGCCTTTATAACAACCGCCCGGCAGTACGGTGCGAACCCCAATTCCACGCACGCGCTGGGCCTTGCCGCGCGGACGAGGCTTACGGAGGCCACCGCGGGCATCGCACGGATGCTGGGCGCGGAACCGGACGAAATCGTGATGACTTCCGGCGCGACCGAAGCCAACAACCTGGCGATCGTGGGCGCGGCCCGCGCCTACCAAAGCCGCGGACGCCACCTGATCACCACGCCCATGGAGCACTCGTCGGTGACCGGCCCGATGATGGCGCTCAAGGCCGACGGCTTCGAGCTGGACTTTGTGAACACCCTCCCGGACGGTCGGGTGGACCTGAACCATTTCAAAAGCCTGCTGCGCCCGGACACCATCCTTACTTCCGTCTGCGCGGTGGACAGCGAAGTCGGCGTAATCCAGCCGATCGAGGCCGTCAAAGCGGCGCTTACAGGTTACCCGAACTGCCGGCTGCACGTGGACGCCACGCAGGCGGTCGGCAAACTCCCGCTGGCGCTTCAGGGTGCGGACCTCGTGACGCTCTCGCCCCACAAGTTCTACGGGCTGACGGGCAGCGGCGTGCTCGTCGTGAGGGGCGGCATGCGCCTGACGCCGCTCTGGCACGGCGGCGACAGTTTGACCCCGTACCGCAGCGGCACACCCGCCCTCGCGCTGACCGTGGCGGCGGAGGCCGCGCTTTCGGAAGCGCTCTCCCTCCTTGACGAGCGGTACAAGGCCGTCGAACGCCTCAATCAAAGGCTCCGCGATGCCCTCGGCAGCATGAATCAGGTCGTCCTGAACAGCCCGCCGGACGCCTCCCCCTTCATCCTGAACATCAGTCTGATCGCCGTCCGCGCGCGGGAAGTGATCGCGCGGCTGTCGGAGGTGGACATCTGCGTTTCGTCAAAGTCCGCCTGCTGTGCCCCGGCCGCGCCGTCCCGCCCGGTGATGGCCATGACCGGCGACCGGAAGCGCGCGCTGGAAACAGTGCGCGTGAGCCTCAGCCACCTGACCGCGGACAACGAAATCGATCAATTCCTGGACGCTATCGCGTCCATCTTATGCGCATGAAAGGGATCCAAATGGACAACTGCCAGAAAATTGAGCGCAGCATCATCACAAAATTCAGAAAGTCCATCTGGCGCGGCTTTACGCGCGCGCTCAGCGACTACCGGCTGATCCAGCCCGGTGACCACATCGCCGCCTGCATATCCGGCGGCAAGGACTCGTTTTTGATGGCCAAGTGCCTTCAGGAGATCCAGCGCCACGGCCACACGCCGTTTGAGCTGTCGTTTCTGGTGATGGACCCCGGTTACCATCCGCTCAACCGCCGCCTGATCGAGGAGAACGCGGAACTGATGGAGTTGCCCATCCATATCTTTGAGACGGACATCTTCGACTCGGTGGCCGGAATGGACCAGAACCCCTGCTACATGTGCGCCAAGATGCGCCGGGGCCACCTGTACAAAAACGCACAGGCGCTGGGCGCCAACAAGATCGCGCTGGGCCACCATTTCGACGATGTGATCGAGACGGTACTCCTCTCCATGCTCTACGGCGCGGAGATGAAGACCATGATGCCGAAGCTCCGCAGCACGAATTACCCCGGCATGGAGCTGATCCGCCCCATGTACATGGTGCGGGAAAAGGACATCGTCGCGTGGCGGCAGGTCAACCACCTGACGTTTCTCAACTGCGCCTGCCGCTTCACGGAGAACTGCGCGCTGGGCGACGGCGGCGGCGGCAAGCGCGCCGAGATCAAGGCGCTGATCGCGCAGATGGCCAAAACCAACCCGAATGTCGAGATGAACATCTTCCGCTCCTGCCATGACGTGAACCTGGAGACCGTGATCGGCTACAAAAAGGGCGGCGTCCCCCACCCCTTCGCCGAAGAATATGATCTAACGATTCCATCGGAAGAATAACAAAAGGCATCCGGCGAGGAAGCGTTGAAAAACCCCGAGGGTTTTTCAACGCATTGGAAGAAGAACTGCGTGAGCCTGAAATTCTGAGGAATTTCTGGGCGGCTCACTGGCTGAAGGTATTGTTTCCTCCACCAGTGTGCGCACTGGTTATGGAAACACGTTCCCGGCGCGCTGGTCGCCGGGAACGGTTGAAGCCCCGGCAGCTTGCCAATACAAAGAGGCACCCGGCGTTCAAGCCGGATGCCTCTTGTTTTACGGGTTAGCCTTACGCTTCCTCGCCCGGCTCCTCGACGGGGGCGGTGGAGGCGGCGATGGCGAATTCCTCGTCGGGCGCGGAGGCGTTCAGGCCGTCAAAGGCCTCCTCCTCCAGCACGGCGCGGATGGACAGGCTGATGCGGCGGGCTTCGGGGTTGACGTCCAGCACCTTGACGCGGATCTGGTCGCCCACGGTGACGGCGTCCTCGACCTTGGCGATGCGGGTCAGCGCGCACTGAGAGATGTGCACCAGGCCGTCGAGGCCGGGCTCAAGTTCCACGAAAGCGCCGAACGTGGTGATACGGACGACCTTGCCGGAGACGGTCGAACCCACCGGGTACTTCTCGGACGCCACTTCCCAGGGCCGGGGCTGCGTCTGCTTGTAGGAGAGCGAGATGCGCTCCTTGGCGGGGTCGAGGCTCAGGATCTTCACTTCGACCGTCTGGTTGACCGAGACCACGTCGGAGGGGTGCCGCACGCGGCCCCAGCTGAGGTCGGTCACGTGCACCAGGCCGTCCACGCCGCCGATGTCGACGAACGCGCCGAAGTCGGTCAGGCGGCGAACGACGCCCTTGACCACGTCGCCCACGTTCAGGGTGGACCAGATTTCCTTCTTCTTATCGGCTTCCTCGGCCTGCAAAACAGACTTCCTGGAGGCGACGATGCGCTTCTTGGCCTTGTCCACCTCGACGATCTTGAGCTTCATGCTCTGGCCGACGAAGTCCTCGATGCGCTCGACAAAGCGCTGGGACAGCTGGGAGGCGGGCACGAAGGCGCGAACGCCTGCCACGTCGCAGATCAGGCCGCCCTTGACGGCTTCCTTGCCCA
>JAEZHK010000018.1 GCA_023416655.1 Bacillota bacterium | reverse complement strand
CGTAGGCGACGCCCTGCGCGAAGCCCTGACCGCCGTTCTTGATCGGCTGGATCTCAAGGCCGCCGATGAAGCCGACGGTCTTGGACTGGGTCAGAAGCGCGGACAGCGCGCCCATGAGGAAGCCCTGTTCGGCGTCCTGGATGACGAAGGACGCGCAGTTGGTGTCCACGACCTTGGAGTTGATGAAGAAGAACTGGGTGTTCGGATATTCCTTGGCGGTGGCGGCGCCGGCGTCGGCGTAGCTGTTGGTCGACAGGAAGATCACGTCGTAGCCTTCGTCGCCGAAGGTGCGGATCGCGTCGGCCACGGAAGAGGCGGGCGTATTCTCAATGTACTTGACCTCGGCGCCCAGCGCCTCGATCTTCTTGAGGCCGTTGTAGGCGGTCGCGTTCCAGCTCATGTCGGAGATCGCGCCCTCGAGGATCAGCGCAACCTTGACCTTCTTGTCCGATTCGGCGGTGACGCCGACCATCAGGCCGAACGTCAGCAGGATCGAGAGAACCAGGGCAACAAACCTCATGCTTTTTTTCATGGATTCTTTTCCTCCGGAGTGTATTTTTTCAAGGCAGTCCGCTTGACTCCTCTTGAAACAATCTTGGGGCATCCGTTCGGCCGGATGCGGGCGGGAACGTAAAAATTCCCGCTGATTTTCGCCGTTCCTCCCCGCCTGTGACAGAGAAACGCGGCGCGTTTTGTTGTTATTATACCATACCTGCCGCATATGAGAAGACGTCTACAAAAAATTAATAATTAGCAAATTATTTGTAAGTCTTCTCCAGTACCGTATTGCGCCTTGCTGTTGTTTGGCCTGACTCATCGCCTGTTTGAAGGTTTGCTTCGTAAATCCTTCATTCCGAAAGAGCCCAAAAGTAAGCCATCCTGGGCGCCTCGACCGCGTATATACAAAATTTCTTCACACAGTTCGGTATCTTTGAAACACGTTTCGAAAAATAACGGACCCATAACGGAGCCCGCCATGAATCAACCGCTTGCTAATCCTTCAGGATTTCGATTCCGTCGCCCGGTCGAACCTCTCCGCCCTGGGCCACGACGGCGAACACGCCGTCCGTGGGCATGACACATTGGCCCGTGGCCTGCCGGATGGCGCAGCCGTCGTTGTGGCAGTCTTTGCCAATCTGCGTGATTTCGAGGATCGCGTCGCCCGCCTTCAGCCTCGTCCCGACCGGCAGGCGGCACAGATCCAGGCCCAGCGTATTGATGTTCTCGCCGAACGCCCCGTGGGTCAGGCCATTCAGCCCCAGTTCACGCATCCGGTCGATGCTCTCTTCCGCCAGCAGGCTCACCTGCCGGTGCCACGGTCCCGCGTGGGCGTCGCCCTCCGCGCCGTGCCCCGCGATCAGGCGAAGAACCGGCACTTCCCGCTTGGGCGTACCCTTCTCCTCGCTCAAGTTGACCGAAACGACCCGCGCCTTCAGCTTTACGTCCGTAGATAATCGCCGCTCTTTCCGCCGGATTTTCTGATCAGCCGAACATCGGTGATGGTCATGCCCTTTTCGACGGCCTTCGCCATGTCGTATACCGTCAGCGCCGCCACCGACGCGGCGGTAAGCGCCTCCATCTCGACGCCGGTCTCGCCCTTGACGCGCACCGCCGAGCGGATCCAAATCCCGCAGGGCGCATCCGTTGCCTCAAAGGCGATGTCCGCGCCGGTCAGGCATAACGGATGGCACATGGGAATCAGTTCATGGGTGCGCTTGGCGGCCATGATGCCCGCCACCTGCGCCACCGCCAGCACGTCGCCTTTTTTTATGCCGCCAGACAGGATCAGCCGGAGCGTCTCCGGGGCCATCGAAACGAAGGCCTCCGCCTCCGCCTCACGGAGGGTGGGCGCCTTATCGGTCACGTCCACCATCCTGGCGCGCCCCTGCGCGCCGATATGGGTCAGTTCCATGTCCACGTTCATTCCCCTTTGCCTTGAGTGCGGTGTGCGCGTCTGGAGGATGACATTCATCCCCCGATCGCGTTCATGCCCCGCCGGGACCGGCTCGCGCCCTCGCCCAGCGCGTGGGCGTGGGGTTTTGCGAGGATGCCGCGCTCAATCTCTGCCCGAAGCGCCTCGCCGCTCAGCCCTTTCAGAGGTATCTCCTCCGAAGCGTGCAGGCAGGGCTTCATCATGCCGTCCGCCGTCACGCGGATGCGGTCGCACCCGGCGCAGAAGCAGCCGGTGATGGGCCGGATCAGGCCCACCGCGCCCTGATGGCCGGGAACCCGGTACCGCTCCGAAACCCCGTCCCGCCCGACGGGTTCAAGCGCCGGGCAGCGCTCAAGCACCGCGCCCGCCGGAAGGAACCGTTGCTTCGGCCAGTTTGCGCTCGGGCCGATGGGCATCAGCTCGATGAAGCGCACGTCGACGGGCCGGTCGCGGGTCAGTTCCACAAAGTCCGGGATCTCGTCGTCGTTGACGCCGCCCATCAGCACCGTGTTGACTTTCACCCGCTCGAACCCGGCGCCGAGCGCCGCGTCCAGCCCGTCCAGGGCTTTTTGCAGTTCTCCGCACCGCGTAATTTCGCGGTATCGCTCTGGCCTGAGGCTGTCGATGGAGATGTTGACGCGCCTGACGCCCGCTTCATACAGTTCGTCCGCCAGGTCAGAGAGCCTCGATGCATTGGTGGTCAGGCACAGCGTCCGGATCCCGTCGATCCCCGCGATGCCCCGGCAGATTTCCAAAATGTCGCCACGCACCAGCGGCTCGCCGCCGGTCAGGCGCACCTTGTCCACGCCGCAGGCGGCCGCCTGCCGCGCGATCTCCACACACTCTGCCGCCGACAGGGCTTCGCCCATCCGCTCCTGTCCGCCGCTTGGCATGCAATAGGCGCATCGGTAGTCGCATAAGCCGGTCACAGAGAGCCGGAGATAACGTACGGAGCGCCCCAATTGGTCCAGCATTCCATCCTCCAGGATACCAGCATCGCGGCAATTTGCCGCCGTTCAGAGCGCGCAGACCGCCTGCCGCGTACTTGTCAATGAGGTTGTTTGGGGTGGTCGCCGCCCCGCAGCATGTCGATGCCGTGGCCGAGCGCAAAAACCACCGCCTCCAGGTTTTCACTGGCCGCGCGCACGCTGCCGGGCAGGTTGACGATCAGGCAGTTTCCGCGGATGCCCGCGGCCGCCCGGGACAGCATCGCAAGCGGCGTCACTTTGAGGCTCGCGGCGCGCATCGCCTCCGGGATGCCGGGGGCCATCCGCTCGCACACCGCCGCCGTGGCCTCGGGCGTCACATCCCTAGGGGAGAATCCGGTGCCGCCGGTGGTCACAATCAGGTCAGCTTCTTCCGCGCCTTCAATAAACGCCTGCTCGATCAGCGGCTGCTCGTCGGGCACGAGCACCGAGCGCACGACGGCAAACCCGCTGCGCTCCAGGATTTCCTTAACCGCCGGGCCGGATGCGTCCACCCGCTCGCCCCGGGCGCAGCGGTCGCTAACGGTGACGACGATCGCTTGGTACATGGCGCGCCTCCTCAGGCGAATTTTCCGAAGCTGCAATTGGGGTAGCGGCAGGGCTTGCAGTTAAGGCACAGCCCCCCCGGCCCCAACCGCGCGATGTCGGCCTTTTCCACCCGCACACCCGCCGCGACGCGCGGCAGGATGATGTCGAAGATCGTCGCGTCCGCGTACATCACGCAGGCAGGCAGGCCCATTGCGGGCGTACCGTCCTCATAGTAGCCCAAGAGGAACATTGCGCCGGGCAGCACCGGCGCGCCATAGGTGACGATGTTCGCCCCACTCATGCGGATGGCGGCGGGGGTCCGGTCGTCCGGGTCGACGCTCATGCCGCCGGTGCAGATCACAAGCTCCGCGCCCTGGGCGCGCACCGATTCAATGGCCCTGACGATGTTTTCCTTGTCGTCGTCCGAGCGCTCAAAAAAGCGCGCCTCGATGCCGTAGCATTTGAGCTTTTCGACAACCACCGGCGTGAACGTGTCCTGGATGCGGCCGTAGAACACCTCGTTCCCGGTGGTGACGATGCCCGCTTTCAGCGGGCGGTAAGGCATAAGCGAAAGCACCGGCGAGCCGCCCGCGGCGCGCTCGGCTTCCACGATTTTTTCCTCTTCGATGGTCAGCGGGATCACGCGGGTGCCGCACAGCTTGTCGCCCGCGCGCACCGGGAACATATCATGCCGGGTGGCCGCCATCACGCCGTCGATGGAGTTGATTTTGAGGAGCCGCTCCGCGTCCACGCGGAACAGCCCGTCGACCTCGGCGAAGAGATCGATCTTCCCTTCACTCGGCTCGCTCTGACGCATACTGGGGCCGGCCAGCAGGCTGGCAAGCCGAGCCGCCGCGTCGTTCTCGTGCAGCATGCCCTCCTCAAGCGCCCACACGTAGAGATGGTCCTTGCCCATCTTGAGCAGCATCGGGATGTCTTCCTCGGTCACCACATGCCCCTTTTTGAATTGGGGGCCCTTCATTTCGCCGCGCACGATGCGCGTAAGGTCGTGGCACAGCACGTGCCCGACCGCGTTTTTTGTCTCAATCAGCTTCATGCCGCCATCATACCATTATTCGAGGAAAAGAACAACGGAATCTTTTGAGGATTGAAAAAAATCGACCGAGCCCGACGTGTATGCCGGGATCGGTCGATGTGAATTGGTCTTATGCCGCAGTCGCTCGCCCCGCCTCCAACCGCCCGGCCCGGAACGCGCCCAGTATCAGAAGGATCGCGATTCCGATGCAGAGGATAAACGTCACCTGCGTGTTGGCCACCCACGCGCCGATGACCGCCGGGAACACCGCGCCGCCCGCGGTGGAGAACAGCATCATCATGCCGTAGGCCGCGCCGATCCTGTCCGGGAACACGCGGGAGGAGAGCACGAAGATCATCGTCCACACCGGTCCGCAGCCAAAGCCGTAGAGCAGCACGCCCGCGATGCGGAGGGCGTCGCTCGGCGCGAGCAACGTGAGGACGATGCCCGCAACCACGAAAAGCGTGAAGAACTTGACGGAGAACAATTCCTTTCCGCTCAAAAACGCGCCGATCAGGCGGCAGACGAGCATCGCCGCCCAGAAAAGTGAGATGGTAAGCGTCGCCATCTCCTCGCCCGCACCCTTTTCCAGAAAGAGCCGCTTGAGATACGCGGGCGCGACCGACTCAAACCCCATGTACAAAAACACCAGCACCGCGTACAGAAGGAACTTGCGGTCTTTCAATAGCAGGAAGCTGTTGACGCCGCTCTCCAGGTTGACCTTCGCGGGTTTGCCTCTCGCGCCGAGGCCCGTCACCAGGAAGAACGCGAAGAACGCGGCAGCGCACAAGAGGAATACCTCCCGGTACCCGCCGCCGTTGCCCAGGTGCCACGCAACCAGCGCGGGCGCGGCGATGGCCCCGATGCCGAAGCCAATCTGCGAAAGATTCATCCACAGCGTGGCGCGCGGGCCGTTTTCGTCGGTCAAGAGCGCGCTGCCCATCGACTCGGACGGGCCGAAACCCACGCCCAGCACGAAAAACCCCGCGAAAATCAACGCCGCACCGTGCAGCGCCGCGACCCCAATCAGCCCGAGCGACAGAAGCAGCGTGCCCGCCGCGATCACCCGGCGCTTGCCCAGGCGGTCGGCCAGCGAGCCGCCGAAGAACGCGCTCAGGCAGGAGCCGATCATGTACACCGAGATGAAGACGCCCACCGACGAGGGCGGAAGGCCGATGGCCGAAGCGATGTGGTCCAGAAGGCTTGAAATCGACGTGGCCAGCGCGCCGAGCGCGGTGATCATTCCGCAAAGCAACAGGTTCTGCGTCAGGACGCGCTTTTCCATCCGGTCTCCTCCGTGATTGTGTTTTCTGAACGGATGCCCGGTTGCGTTACAGCAGGTACGGCTCCAGGAAACAGTCGTACCGGGCTTCCCCACCCGGCGCGACCCACTGAAGGTTCTCGCGGGTATTGATCGCGTTGGGCAGGCCCATCCAGGGCTCCACGCAGGTGGTGCCGGGGAACAACGTGCAGGCGATCAGCGCCCGGAACGCGTCCGAGGACCGGATGCGCGCGCCGTAGCCGTCGGCGGGCGAGATCAATTCCGCCGCGTCGCCCGTCCGGCCGCTGAACACGTAGTTCACCGGAGGCGCAAGGTCGACGTCCGTCGAGATGGCGGTCTTGCCAGAGTCGTCCCAGCGCTCACAGTACCCCATGTTGGGCGTGAGGTACGCGCGGGCCTTGTCGGTGGTGACGAAGTAAGGATGCCAGCCGAACGCGTGGGGCATCGGGCGGACCGAGCTGTTTTTCACCCGCGCCGTCAGCCGAAGCACTCCGCCTTCCAGCGCGTATGTGAGCCTCAGCTCGAAGTCAAACGGATACAGGTCGCTCATCCACTCCCTGGAGGCACAGCGCAGGAGCGTCGCGCTGGAAGGGGTGACCTCCTCCACGCCGAAGGCGGAATCCCGCACCAGCCCATGAAAGGGCATGCGGTAAGTCTTTCCGTCCAGTTCGTAGAGATCGTCCGCGGTCCTGCTCGGGAACGGGAAGAGCACCGGGTTGCCGCCCGCCAGCACCGCGCCCTCCGGCAGCCGCGCTTCGTTCAGGTGCAGAATCTCGATGCCGTTCAGGTTCAGCCTTCCCAGCATGCCGCCGTAGTCCGGGTAGACGGCGGCGGTCAGCGCGCCGTCCTTCAAGAGAATCTTGTTCATGTCCTTCCCCTCACGCGCACCAATTCCGGATGAAGTCCGCCATCGCACGGGCGGCGGTGAACAGGCTCTCTACGTCCACCCACTCGTCCGGGCCGTGCAGCCTGCCACCTACAGGGCCAAAGATCACCGACGGGATGCCACCCAGCTCGGTCAGGGCGAACATGTCGCAGGAAAACATCGCGCCGCACACGCTTGGGGGCGTATATGTCTTGAGCGAGTCCGCCAGCGCCACAACGCCGGGATGCGCCGGGTCCGTGGCCGCGGGCCTGCAGTAGTGGTACTGCGGCTGGACGTTCAGGATCTCGGGGTCGCGGAATCTGGCGCGAAGGTAATTGTTCAGTTCCCGCTCCAACATCGCCGCGCTCTCGCCGGGATAGGACTGCATGACCAGTTCCACCCACGCCTCGATGGGCGCGGACAGCTGGCCGCTCTCGTAGGCCTCCCCCGCCTTGACCTTCGTGACCACCACCTGCGCGCCCTGCGCCGTGCCTTCCCAGAGCGCGGGCTTGGGCGCGGTTTCCATGCGGTAGGCGCTGAATTCCCGGATCAGGCACAGAAGGTCGCCCAGGTCGTAGCCAAGGTTCGGGATCTCTTCACCGGTGTATGGCATGCCCGCGACGCCACGCATCGAGATTTTAAACACCATACCGCCCACGCAGGCGGGGCAGATTGTCAGCCCGCTGGCCTCCGGCACGATGGCGAAGTCTGCGTTATGGCCGCGGAAGCGGGACGCGATGGTGCCGTTGGCCCCCGCGTACTCCTCGTCCACCACGCTCTCCAGGATCACGTCGCCGCGCGGCTGAAACCCCTCGTCCTTCAGGATCTTCACGGCGATCGCAGCGGCGGCGAGGCCGCCCTTCATGTCCGCGCTGCCGCGGCCGTAGAGCTTGCCGTCCTTGAGTTTCGGTTCGAAGGGCAGCGTAACCGTCCACGGCAGTGGCTCAATGGGCACCACGTCCATGTGGCCGGTGATCAGGACCGATTTTCCGCCGCCCGTCCCGCGCCAGGTGCCCACAAGGTTCTCCCGCCCCACGAGATTCCTGGGCAGGAATTCCGGGTGGGACGGGTATTCCGACAGGTCCGCCGGGGAGAACTGGTCGATTTCAAGCCCCATCGCCTCGTAAAAGGCGCGAAGCCGAGCCTGACCCAGCGCCTCGTCGCCGTCCGGCGGGAAATTGATCGTCGGGATACGCACCAGATCGGACGCAAGCCCGATCATCGTTTCCCGGTATTGATCCATCGAAGCCATGCGCCATATCCTTTCAGCCGATGACGATCGGCTCCCTGCGCCAGGTGGTCAGCTGCTCGAGGCCGGTTTCGGTGATTCGCACGCAGTCCTCGATGCGGACGCCGTACGTGTGGTCGGCGATCCAGATGTCGATGTTGAACACCATGTCGGGCAGGAGAATTCGGTCCGTGCGGTTGTCCACCCACGGGTCCTCGCATTCCTGAAGGCCGGTGGAGTGCGCCGGGCCGTACAGCGAGGTGCCGGAAAGTCCGTGCTTTTTCAGCCTGTCCTGGAACCTGTCGTACACCAGCGCAAACGGCACGCCCGGGCCCATGGTGGCGATCGTCTCGTCCATGCATTCGTGGGCGATCTTGATCATGTCCATGTGACGATCGGGTAGCTTGCCGAGGATCAGCGCGCGGCCGATGTTGCCGCAGTAGCCGTTGTACTTTGCGCCCAGCGAAAGCTGCACCATCGAGTTCATGTTTAGTTCCCGGTCGGTGGACTTGCACAGGCTCTGGTAGGTACTGGGACCTGAGGTGACCCAAACCGGGTAGCCGGTGCCCTCCGCGCCCATCTCGTAAATCTTGCCCATCCAGTGGGCCTGAAGCTCCCACTCGCGCATGCCGGGTTTCGCAAACGCCACGGCGGACTTGACCGCGTCCTCGGTGATGCGGCATGCCTCGCGGAGGAGCGTGATTTCATTCTTGCTCTTGATGACCCGCCGCTCCATGACGATGTCCCCGGCGGGCACGATGGATGCTTCTAACGCGCCCTTTTCGATGTCCGCGTAGATCACATGGGGCAGCGTGTTGACGTTGGCGATGCCGATGGTCTTAATCGGCATGCGCTCCCGAAGCTCTGACAGGATCATGGAGAAATTCCAGGGGTTGACGGGCTTGTCCCACTCGGGCGCGCCCGTTTCCACGTACATGGGGTGTACCCGCACGTCGTCGATCTGGGCGAACTGCACCGCAAAGTCGTAGGACTCCGGGCCGCCGGTGAGCAGGATGGGCTTGCCGACCGCGGGCACCAGCACGCCCACGAAGTCGAACACCGCCCAGAAATTCGTGAGATACCGCACCGTGGCCGACTCGCAGCCGCAGGCGTGGGTCACCAGAAGGTCGATGCCCTTCTCATGCATCGCCTTCTGCACGTTTTGAACGCGAAGGTCGTATTCCTCCCGCGGGATCTGAAGGATGGGCTGAGACATGGGCTTCCCCCTCCGAATCTCGAAAATTGGGGCGGCGCTCCCAGGGAGCGCCGCCCCGCATGGTTTGGATCAGGTGGCGGGCACGTACTTCATGAAGTCGGCGATGTTGGAGCCGTCGATGACGGACAGCTCGATGTTCTGGGACTTGGGCAGTTCTTTGCCCTCGAAGTAGGCCTGCACGGATTCGAGCGACAGCTTGACGATGTTGGCTGGCGACACGCCGATGCACATCTTGTAGTACTTGTTGCCGCTGTTGATCATGTTGAAGGACTCGGAGCCCCAGGCGCCCGCGGACACGACGATGGTGTTCTCGATGCCGGCCAGCTCCAGCGCGGTGACCGCGCCCTGCGCCGCGTTGTCCACCGCGCCCCAGATGACGTCGATGGGCTTGGCGATGTTGTTGGTGACGATGTTGGCGGCGGACTCACGGGTCTCGCCGAAGTCCTGGTTGAACACCCATTCCACGTTCTCCTTGCCGAGCAGCTCCTCGAGGGTGGCCACGAACGTCTCGGAGCGGACCTTGGTGTGCACGGCGTTGAGCATCGCCAGGACGCCCACCTTGACCTTGCCGCCCAGGTTCTTCTTGGCGTAGTCGGCGATCCACTGCGCGGTCAGCACGCCGGTTTCGGCGTGGTCCCAGGCGACGTGGGTGACCAGCTTGTCATAGCTGGTGCCGCTGTCGAACGCGAACACCGGGATGCCCGCGGCGCCGGCCTGCTGAAGCGCCGGCACGATGCCGTCGGAGTTGACCGGGTCGAGCAGGATGGCGTCGTAGCCCTGAGTGATGAAGTCCTCGACCTGCTTCTGCTGGGTCTCGGCGTTCAGGTTGCCGTCCTGGATGTTGACTTCGCCGAAGCCCATCGCGGGGGCCTGCGCCATGAACTCGTCGTACACCGCCTTGCACCACTCGTCGTACATCGTGATGTGCGCCACGCCCAGCTTCTTGCCGGCCCAGGGCTGCTCCGCCATGGCCACGGTGAAGACGCCCAGCACCAGGATCAGCGCCAGAAAAAGGGATACCAGTTTCCTGAGCTTCATGGATCCTACCTCCCAAATATAGTTTGCCGCGACACTCGCGGCGGGGTCGCAAGGGAATCAATATACGTTGCTATGAGCGCCTGCAATACCCGGACTGTCCACAGATTTACACGCACAGCGGTTGATCAACTGCTGAGAGGCGTTGTTGACCAAACCCCGTCATTCCATCCGATCGTTCCCGGCGACCCGCGCGCCGGGAATCGGTTTCCTACACCAGTGCGCACACTGGTGTAGGAAACAATACCTTCAGTCAGGGAGCCGCCCGGAAATTCCAGAGAATTTCAGGCTCCCGCAGTTCTTCCATCGCGATGAAAAGCCGCTTGCGGCTTTTCATCGCTCTTGTTTACACGCAGAGAGCCATGATCGCCTCCTGGGAGGCGTCCTTGCGCTCGATCATGCCGACCTGTCGGCCCTCGTGCATGACGAGGATCCGGTCGCTCATGCCCACGACTTCAGGCAGTTCCGACGAAATCATGATGACGGACTTGCCCTCCCGCACCAACTGCGTAATGAGCTGATAGATCTCGCTCTTCGCGCCCACGTCGATGCCGCGGGTGGGCTCGTCCAGCACGATGATCTTGCTGTCCTCGAGCAGCCACTTGGCGATGACCACCTTCTGCTGGTTGCCGCCCGACAGGTACTGAACCTCTGTGTCCACAGAGGGCGTGGAAATCTTGAGCTTGGCCACGTACTCGTGGCTGTACCTGCGCTCCAGCTTCCGGTTCATGACGCCGCTTCGGGAAACGATGTACATATTGACCATGCAGATGTTTCTGCTGACCGTGGCAAGCTGCACCAGGCCCTGCTTTTTGCGGTCCTCGGGCACGAGGCCCATGCCTTTGCGGATCGCCTGGCGGAAGCTCTGGATCTTCACCGGCTTTCCGTCCAGCAGCACCTCGCCCGAATCGAGTTTGTCGATGCCCAGCACCGCACGCACCAGCTCCGTGCGCCCCGCGCCGACGAGCCCCGCGATGCCCAGAATCTCGCCCTTTCGGAGCGTGAAGCTGATGCCCTTGAGCACGTTCTTGCGCTTCAAGTCCTTCGCTTCCAGCACGACCTGCCCCGGCGCAAGCCCGGCGCGCGGGTACTCTGTCGTGACCGCACGGCCCACCATCATCGAAACCAGCTTGGCGCGGTCGACGGTATGCACCGGCACGGTGTCGATGTGCCTGCCGTCCCGGAGCACCGTCACGTTGTCGGCGAGGTCGAATATCTCTTCCAGGCGGTGCGAAATGTAGATGATGGTCACGCCCTGCGCGCGCAGCTGCTTGACCGTTCGGAACATGATGGTCTGCTCCTTGTCGGTCAGCGTGGCGGAGGGCTCGTCCATGATGAGCACCTTGCAGTGGCGGTTGATGGCCTTGCAGATTTCGACCATCTGCTTTTGCGCCACCGAGAGCTTTGAAACCTCGGTGTCGACGTTCAGCGGGATGCCCAGCTGTTCGAGTAGCTGCGCCGCGCGCACACGCATGCCCTTCCAGTCGACGAAGCCGTTTCTGTACAGAAGGTTCCCCAGAAATACGTTCTCGGCCACCGAAAGGGTCTCCGACAGCTTCAGTTCCTGATGGACGACGCTGATGCCCTTGCACTGGGAATCGACGGGCGTCTTGAAGACCTCGGCCTTCCCATCCAGCAGTACCTGGCCTTCCTCCGGGTGGTAGATGCCCGCGAGAATCTTGATCAGGGTGGACTTCCCGGCGCCGTTTTCGCCCACCAGCGCGTGCACGGTGCCGCGCTCGATGGAAAAGGACACGTCGTCCAGCGCCTTGACGCCCGGGAAGCTCCTCGAGATGTTTTTGAGTTCCAGGATGTTGTCGCTCAAGGATCGCACCTCCCCCCGCGCCTACTTGCTCGTCTTGTTCCGGATGACGTCCAGCGCCACCGCGCCGATCATGACCACGCCCTTGAGCACGTCCTGCACGAAGGGGTTGACGTTGAGCATGGTCATGCCGTTGAAGAACAGCATCAGGAAGATCGCGCCGAAGAGCGCCTGCACCACCTTGCCGCGGCCACCCGCGAGGCTGATACCGCCCAGGATGCAGGAGATCATCGCGTCGAACTCATAGAGGCTGCCGTTGGTCAGCGCGGCGCTGTCGAGCCTTGTGACCAGGATCACGCTGGAGAGGCCGCACAGCGCGCCCGCGATGGTGTAGACCAGCATGCGGTACATCTTGACGTCAATGCCCGCGAAGTAGGCGGCTTCCTCGCTGCCGCCCATGGCGTAGAGGCTGCGCCCGAACTTGGTGCGGTTGGCGAGGAACATGAAGACCAGATATAGCAAGATCATGATGACGACGCTGACGGGCACGCCGTAGGTGGTGCCGCCGATGAAGCCGCGGCCGATGAACTGAATCTCCTGCGGCATGCCGGGAATGGGCGACGCGTTGGTGATGATCTTCGAAAGGCCCTTTGCGATCATCTGGAAGCCCAGCGTCACGATGAAGCACGGGATGCCCGCGTAGGCGATCAATACGCCGTTTGAGAACCCCACCATCATGCCCACGAGCACCGCGCAGATGACGCCGATCCAAGGGTTGAAGCCCGCGAACTTGACCAGGAAGGCCAGCACACAGGAGGTCAGGCACACGTTCTGGCCCAGCGAAAGGTCGAACTGCCCGGTGGTGACGATCAGCGCCTGGCCGATGCACACCACGGCGATGGGCACCGTCTGCGCAAGGATGTTGCGGATGTTGTTATAGGTCATGAAATAGGGCGACGCCAGCGTGAAGATGATCATTAGTAGCAGGATCGCGACCACGATGGCGTAATCCTTGGTGAACTTGGACACGCGCTCGCCAAAGGTGGCGTTCTTTGCCAGGGCCAGGTCGTTCATACTCGTATCTCCTTCCGGAAATCAATCAGGGCAGCAGTCGCTTGGTGGTCATGCGCAGGTAGTTGTGGTTGGGCCGAAATCCCTCGGCGTAAGCGACGCCGCTTTGAAAGCCGCGCACGCGGGAACAGGTGCGCGTGAATTCCAGAAAGTCGATGTGGTCGTGCTCCAGCATCCACTGGATCTGCGAGCGGTGGCAGGACAGCGCCTCAAGCTTGAGGTCGATCACGTCCGAGATGTCCACGTACTCCGTGGGGATGAAGCCGGTGCCCGCCACGGTGTCCATGTGGTAGATGGGGGTGACTCCGGTGACCGGCTCCTGCGCCGTGAGGTCGTAGTGCGGGATGCTGGCGCCGAACGACGCGCGCAGCACCGCCAGGTACGCCTGCATGTGGTCGTTCATGTAGTCCTTGTCGTTGTGGGTGATGATGAGGTCGGGCCGGACCTCGCGGATCACCTTCGCAAGCCGCCGGATCAGTTCATCGTTCTCGGCCGTGACGTAGAGGTCCCCAATGTCGATGGCGTAGTGGGCGGCGCCGATCACTTTGGCCGCCTCGTCCGCCTCCTTCCAGCGGACTTGACGGAGCTCGTCCGGCATGATCTCCACGTGGCCCAAGTTGCCGTTCGCGATGTGACAGACCGCGACGTCGTGCCCCTGCTTCACATACTTTGCCAGTGTGCCGTAGCATGCGATTTCCAGGTCGTCCGGATGGCAGCCGATCCCCAGTACCTTCATGGCAGCAAGATCTCCTTTTATACCAATGCGAAAGATTATTTCGTCCAAAGCGACGAACATTTTGTTCCTGGCTAGGAGCCGCAGCGCAGACGTAGCAGCGCTATTTAGCGGAGAGCGACACCGCCAGGGCTTGAAAAGATCCGGCGCAACGACGAAAGAATGTTTTGGATGGGTATTAGAATGCTAATCCACCACGCGACCCACCATGTGCTGCAGGTTGACCGGCAGGCGGTTCAAGACTTCGACCTCCGCACCCATCTTGGCCAGCGTCTTCTCCACCAGCACGTAGTCGACCCCGGGGATCACCACGTCGTGCCAGCGGTTGCCGATGCCGCGGATGGCCACGTCCAGCATCGTAATGATCTGAACGCCCAGCGGTTCGTCGCTGTTCAGCGTGATCGCGCCGTAGAATTCCTGGCACTCGGTGTAACCGCCGTTGTGGGTGCCGGTGTAGGGCTTCTGGCGCACCAGATTGATCTTCTTGCCCAAACGGCTGCACACATCCTCCTCGCGGTTTTTGAAGTAGCTGCACAGCGCCTGCTCCTGGAAGTAGGCTGGCAGGTTCTCCCAGGCGACGCGACGATAGGCTTCCAGCCCCACCTGATACGCGCCCTCCACGAAGTCGATCCAGTACCGCTGGTCCTCCGTCACGCGGGCGGGGTCCAGCGTGGCGATGACAGTGCAGCGTTCGCAGGCGGTCAGTCCGTCGCACTTGGGCGCGACGCCCAGGTGCACGTAGTCACCCTCCTGAATCACCCGGTTGAGCGCCTTGCCGATCAACGTGCGGTTGGCCTCCCCCGCCGTCACCATCACGTCGAAACCGAAGTCCTCCGAGCCAAGCGCCTGACCGATCAGGTAGCCCCACTGGGAGACCTCGGTCTCCAGCATGCCCGGCTCCAGAACCGCCAGCATGCCCTCAAGCATCACGTCCGCGATCCACGCCGCCTGCCGCGTCAGTTCGATCTCGCGGTCGGACTTCTCATATTTGATCTTGTAGTAGACTTCCTGGCAGTCGACCACGTTTTCCTCCCCCACCAGACCGCAGAAGTACTTGTACACGCTGACCGGCAGCACTTCCCGAGGCGTCAAGAGGCCGACGGTCTTGGGCACGCGGCCCGCCGCCTGATACAGTACGTCCTCCACGTGCTCCGCCTCGATGGGGTACTCCTCGTCGGCCAGCTTGAGCATCTCCACCTTGTGGATGAACGCGCCGGAGCGGTAGCCCAGCTGCTCGGCCACATAGCCGCCCTCGAGGCCCGCCAGGATGTGGAAGCCGTTCGCGCCCAGGATGCCCGCGATGGGCTCGATGGAGAGGTTCGTGCAGCCGCCCAGGTACGGCACGTCGCCGCAGTAGTGCTCGTCCGAGTAGACGATGCCGCAGTCGACGCCCCGCGCGCTCAAACCTTCCATCACGGCCTTCTGCCGGGCGAGGAACTCCGGCTTCTCAACGCGCAGCGCCTTGTCCAGCTTCGGCGCGCGGGCGAGGATCCTGTCGATCTTGGCCGCCTTGGTCATAAAGGATTCCATGGGCATCCCTCCGTCATCTTATACATTCAGCCGTCCAGCGCGGCGCTTGTCATCGCCATATAGTTCTCGTCTGGCACGTAGGCCGGGATCGAGTTGCCCGAGCCCAGCGCGTAGCCGACCGAGCCCGTCATCTCCAAAAGCTTCCGGGCACGCTCGCGGATCTCCTCCGGACTTCTCCGGCACAGAAAGTCCACGTCGATGCCGCCCACCACCGCGATCCTGCCCGCGTACTCCCGGTACGCCTCTTCCACCGGCAGGATTTTGTCCTCGTAGGAGTGCCGGGCGTCAAAGCCCATCGAGACGATGTCGGATAGGATTTCCCGGTGCGCGCCGCAGGAGTGCAGGATGGTGTACCGCCCGCTCCCGTGTGCCAATTTACAGCACTCATTATACCACGGAAACACGTATTTGCGAAGCTGGTTGGGCGCAATCAATGTCTGAGAATGGAAGCCCCAGTCGTCGTTGCAGATGAGCGCCCGGACGCGTTTGTGGGTCAGCGCCTTTTTGTAAAAAGCCAGAATGATGCCCCCGATGCGGCCGAAGATGTCTTCCACAAGCGCTTCGTCATCGTAGAGCATCAGACAGAGATTGTCGTATCCGAGGAGCGCCGTCGCCGTCTCAAGGATGCCGTCGGAGGAGGCCATCACGATGCCCATGCCCACCGGAAGCTCCTCCGCCACGCGGTCAATGTAGCCGTCGTCCATCGCGGCGAAATCCGGCCAGGGGTATTGGTCGAAGGACGCGCGGTCGTAAATCACCGCCGCGTGGTTTAAAGAATGGGAGGCCAGCTTGGTTTCCGGCTGGGACGAGGGGAAGATCCACGGGCAGGACAGCGTCACGTAGTCGTAGCCTGCGGCGCAGAACGCCTTGGCGAGCCGCGAGGCGGAGGCGTAGAGGTCCTGCGGATCGGGCGTTTCCAGACCGCTGAACCGGGTGTACAGCCGTTCGTTCAGAAAGTATTCGAAGAGGGTCGGGCGCTTGGGCGCGCGCCGCTCGAGGATATTCGCCAGATTCTCAAAATCAGGCTGCCGCCGCTTGTCCATTGGCCCAGTCCTCCCGTTGGCATTTGGTTGCGCTTATTTTTCTGTTCAGCCGCACAGCATGACCGTCTTGATCGCGGCAGCGTCCGCGCCGTAGAGCGCTTTGAGCCCGTCCGCCTGCGAAAGCGGCAGTTGGTGGGTGATGATCTGGTTGACGTCGATGTCGCCGCGCTCGATCAGTTTGATGGAGAGTGGGAAGTTGACCGCGGGCTCCGCCAGCGAGGTGATGAGCGACTTCTTGTTCATGACCATGTCGTTTACGTCGATTTCTACGCTCGCGCCGCCCGAGAGCGTAATGCCGCATGCCAGTACGCAGCCGCCGTACTTCACGCGCTTCAGCGCGTCCGCGGCCAGGAACGGCGAAGCCGCGACGATGGCGGCGTCATACTCGCCATCCGGGGGCACGCTGTTCTGATCTTTGGTGTAGAAGATTTCGTCCGCACCCAGTGCCTTCGCGGCTTCGGCGGCCCGCCCGTTCCGAAGGCTCTTGGGGTCCCTCGCCACGAGGTCCACCCGCGCCGCGTAGGTCTTCTTGGCGTAGGCGGCGGAGAGGAGGCCGATGGCCCCCATGCCGTAAATCAGCAGCGAACCCAGAAGCGGCAGCTTGAGCCTGTCCACGCAAGCGATGGCGACGGCCAGCGGCTCCGTCATGGACGCGGGCACCCAGTCGATGCCGGAAAAGGGGTTCAGCATGTTCTCATGGACGACCATCTCCTCGGCCATGCCGCCCTGACCGTCCAGCCGGTAGGGATTTTTGCACAGGTCGTACCGACCCGACTTGCAGGCCTCGCACGCGCCGCACATGCTTACGTCCTCGACGATCACGCGGTCGCCCGGCTTCACCCGGGTCACCTCCGCGCCGGTCTCCACGACCTCGGCGGCGATCTCATGGCCCAGCGCGACCCATTCCCGGCTGTCCCGGAGGAAGTGCAGGTCCGTGCCGCACACGCCGCAGGCGCGCACCCTGACGCGCGCCATGCGCCCGGCAACCGGCCGCTCCGGCAGGTCCCGGAGCTGCGTCTCAAACCAGGATCTCCCGTACAGGCTCTTCATGGACAATCCTCCGGCGGCGGGTTTCCTCCGGCCGCCCCCTGTGGGAGGCGGCCGGAGGTCAATAAACCAAATTACTGGGAAATGACTTCCTTCCAGTTCTCGAGGGTCGCGACCTGTACGCCGGTGTTGATGAACGGCCCGCCGATGTTCTCGTCAAAGGGTGCGTCGATGGCCTCGCCCTTGATGAGCTTGTAGAGGTTCATCACGGACTGGTAGCCCATCTCGTAGAAGTTCTGGCCCACGGCCACGTCCAGTACGCCCATCTCGAAGAAGGCCGGGGTGGTCTCCACGAAGATATCCACGGTGACGATCTTGCGCGTCGGGTCCGCCAGCTTCCAGGCGTTGGTCTCCGGCATGGCGCTGGGCGCGACGGTGTAGGGCCAGCCGCCCGACATGAACCAGGCGTTGATGTTGTCGCCCTCGGCGCGGGTGTAGGCTTCCACGCCCTCGATGGCCTGGTCAACGTTGTCGTCGCAGGCGTAGGAGTAGACCACTTCGATGTTGGTGCCAGCGATGGCGTCGGCAAAGCCCTTCTTGCGGGCCTCGATGTCGTTGGCGCCGGGGATGCCCTCCAGCTGCGCCACGCGCACCTTCTCAAGACCGGAATCCTTGAACAGGTTCACGATATACTCGCCGCAGGTGTAGCCGGCCTTGTAGTTCTCGGTGCCGGCGTAGAAAAGGCGCTGGGAGTTCGGCGAGTCGACGTCGTAGCAGGAGACCTTGATGCCCGCCGCAAGCGCGCGGTTGATGACGTCCTTCAGCGCGTCGCCCGTGGTGCAGGAGATCGCGATGCCGTCCACGCCCAGGTCGATGAGGCTGTTCATGATCTCATTCTGGAGTTCGGCCTCGGCGCGCAGCGGCGACTGCCACTGGGTCTTGATGCCGAGTTCCTCACCGGCGGCCTTGACGCCCTTTTCCGCCCCCAGGAAAATGACGTTGCCAAGCTGTTGGCCGATGCCAACGATCGTGATGTCCTCGTCAGCCAGGGCGGGGAGCGTCGTCAGGAGCAGCATCACCGCGAGCAGGATGGTTACGGTTTTCCTCATGGTCCTTCCTCCTTCTATATTCTCCCGGCGGTGAAGCCGGAAGGATCGACGGGTTACTTTCGACCTTTGCGCAGCTGGTCGATGGTGACGGCCAGGATGATGACGCAGCCGATGATCAGCGTCTGCCAGTAGGAATCGACGGCGAGCAGCACCAGCGCGTTTCGAAGGACGCCGATGATGGCCGCGCCGATGATCGTGCCGGTAACGGTGCCCTCGCCGCCCGAAAGCGACGCGCCGCCGATGACCACCGCCGCGATGGCGTCCATCTCAAAGCCGATGCCCGCGGTGGGCTGGCCCACACCCAACTTCGAGGCGGTGATGATGCCCGCGAGGCCCGCCAGCGCCGCGCCCAGTGTGTAGACCAATACCTTGAGCCGCTTGGTGTTGATGCCCGAAATGCGCGTGGCTTCCTCGTTGCCACCCAGCGCGAAGATTCTGCGGCCGGTGGTGGTCATGTTGAGAAAGATGGCGAACAGGATCGCGACAAAGACCATCACCCAGATCGGCACCGGGACGCCGAGCAGGTAGCCCTGCCCCAGCACCGTGTACTCCACCGGCAGGTTGTTGACCGGGTAGCCCTGGGTAATGATGTAGCAGACGCCGCGCGCGATCTGCATGGTGCCCATCGTCGCGATGAACGGCGGCAGCTTCAGGTACACCACCATCAGGCCGTTGAGCACACCCACGACGGAGCCCAGCAGCATGCCGCCCAGGATGCCGGGGATGAGTGGCATGCCCGAAACCACCAGCATCGCGGAGATCACGCCCGCGAGGCCGTAAGCCGAGCCAATGGAGAGGTCGATGCCGCCGGTGATGATGATCATGCTGACGCCAATGCCGGCGACGGCGATGGCGGAGAATGAGCGGGCGGTCGACAGGATGTTGGAGATCTTGATAAACGCGGGCGACACGGCCGCCATGATCGCGCACATCACCACGAGGATCAAAAAGATCGAGATCGTCGAGGAACGCTGCACCAGCTTTTTGCCCGGATTCAGGCCCGCCTTTTGCACCATGGCTTTCACCCTCCCGTTAGGATACCGCCATCTTCATGATGGCCGTCTGACTGGCGTCCCCGCGGTTCAGTACGCCCTTGATCCTGCCCTCGTGCATCACGACGATCCGGTCGCTCATGCCCAGGATCTCCGGCAGCTCCGACGAAATCATAATGATGGCGACGCCCTGCCCCGCGAGCTGGCTCATCAGCGCGTGAATCTCCTTCTTCGCGCCCACGTCGATGCCGCGGGTGGGTTCGTCCAGGATCAGGATCGCCGGTCTCGTCGCCATCCACTTGGCGATGACCACCTTCTGCTGGTTGCCGCCCGAAAGGTTCATAACACGCTGCTCGCGGGAAGGGGTCTTGACGCGCAGCGACGCGACGTACTGGTCCGTCAGGCGATCCTCCGAGCCGCGGTCGATGAACCAGCTGCGGGCGACCTTTTTAAGCGCCGCCAGCGTCATGTTGCGCTTGACGGTCATGCCCAGGATCAGGCCCTGTTCCTTGCGGTCCTCGGGCACAAAACCGAGCCCGGCGCGGAGCGCGTCGACGGTGGAATGGATGGCCGTCTTCCGGCCCTTCACGAAAATCTCGCCGGTCTCCCTGGGGTCGATGCCGAAGACCGCCCGCATGACCTCGCTGCGCCCCGCGCCCACGAGCCCGGCGAAGCCCACGATTTCGCCCGAGCGGACGGAAAAGGAGATGTCCTTCAAAAAGTTCCTGGTGGAAATGTTTTTGACCTCGAGCGCCACGTCCCCAATGGGCACCTGATCCTTGACGAACAGGTTCTTGACCTCCCGGCCGACCATCGCGGCGATGACGTCCTGCTCGGTGACCAGGCTCGTGACCATCTTCTCCATCATCTCCCCGTCCCGCATGACGGCGATCTCGTCGGAGATTTCGAAGATCTCGTTCATGCGGTGGGAGATGAACACGATGGCGACGCCCTTTGTCCGGAGCTTGCGGATGATGCCAAAGAGCGTCTCGGTCTCCCGGTCGGTCAGGGAGGATGTGGGCTCGTCCATGATGATGATGCGCGCGTTGAAGGAGAGCGCCTTGGCCACCTCGATCATCTGCTTCTGCGCGGTCGAAAGCCGCTTCACCCGGGTGTCCGGGTCGATGGCGAGGCCGACCTCCTGCAGGAGTTTCTCGGCCTCGGCCCGCTGCGCCTTCTTGTCCACGAACCCGGCCCGGTTTTTCGGCTCGCGGCCCACGAAGATGTTCTCGGCCACGGACATGTTGTTCAAAAGGTTGAATTCCTGGTAGATGATGGAGATGCCCAGGTGCTGGGAGGAGAGCGGGCTTGTGATCTCGACGGGCTTCCCGTCCAAATGGATCTCGCCCCTGTCCATCCTGTACACGCCGGAGAGCACCTTCATCAGGGTGGACTTGCCCGCGCCGTTTTCGCCGACCAGCGCGAGCACGCGGCCCGCGTGCACGGTAAGGTCGACGTCATTCAGCGCCAGCACGCCTGGGAACGCCTTCGTGATGCCTTGCATCTCCAAAAGGGCGGGACGCTCTTCGTTCACGGACGCCTCATCCTTTCCTCGGGTGTCGAAACGTCAGTTGGTGTCGGCCGCGAGGGGACCGGCCAGCTCCCGAAGGAAGAAGAGCTTGCCGGGCAGGGTCGGGATGTAGCTGGAGGTCACAAAACGGGTCGGTCCGTAGCGAAGGGTCATCCAGAAGCTCATGCCCTGCCACTGCATGCCGCGGGAGAACACGCCGTCCGCGCCGCCGATGGCGTAGTCGGACGAGAACAGCAGCTTCGGGCCGACGGTATTGGCGTAGCAGGGAATCAGCGGCCAGGCACTCCGAAAGCTGGTGATGGCGTTCTGCTCGATGGTCAGCGGGTGGAGCCTCGCGCCCAGGCGGTGCGTGGACTTCATCCATTCTTCGTCGGATTCAACTTCCAGCGCGAAGTGGGGTTCCCAGAACGCGATGTGACAAACGCGGCCGATGCCGTAGACCAGCACCTGCCTTGCGCCCCGCGCGCGCAGCGCCTCGATCTTGCCCGCGTAGGTGGGAAGATTCTCCCGGGTGGCGAAATTGCGCTGGGCTTCCGGCACGGTGAGCGCCCCCAGCGGCGCAAAGAACGCGCCGGTCATGGCGTTCTGGAACGCGGCCGGATCCTCCGGCGACAGCGTGCTGCCGTTTTCGTCGCTCCATTCATCCATATTAAACGTATGTACGTGGGTGCAACCGACATTCCATTCCGTGAGGAAATACACCGCCCATTTGTACATGCCCATCGGGCCTACCGGGAGGATCATGATCAGTTCCCGGCCCTCGTCCCGGGCCTTTTTGATCTGCACGGCCATCTCATGGCCCATGTACGCGCCGAATTCCTCCAGGCTGTCGCACGGAACGGGGCGGAAAGCTCCGTTCCAGAAGGGCTGCGCCTCGCCAACGCGCTCCGGCGGATTGGAAATGCAGGACTTGATGCGTTCGATGTCCCAGCCTTTGGGGAAGACCTCCTCAAAATAGGAGCCCTTGAGCGTGGAGACCATGTCCATAGCCTTACCTCCTGGTAGTCAATTTGCGGCCGTACAGGGCGCATCCCAATTAATACGACCACCGAATGAATATAGTCATATTATGGCACCACGCGGGCGAGTTGTCAATCACAAAACTCAAAAAACTTTACACATGGACGAGATTCTTTGAATTCCATCGGCAATCCTGTTGCATAACGTCCTGAACGACGCGACCTTCCGAAAAATAGGCGAAAACCTGGACACAATCCCTCCATACGGATGATTTCTTAATACAATCCGCTGGCAATCTTCGCGGATGTGTACTATAATTACTTCACCGGTTGACTTAAATACGCTGTGCAGTTGCACCGAATTTGGTGAGAGGACGGACCGCATTTTATGAAATACCTTCCGGGCGGGATGATGTGCGATGCAAGGCCTCCGGCGCAGCAGGCCATCAAAGAAGAAAACCTGAAGCGCATCTTCCTGGAACTGCACAGGCAGGGCGAGATGACCAGGGTGCAGCTCGCAAGGTCCACGGGCCTGAGCGCGGCGACTGTGTCCGCGCTGGTGGACGAGCTGGTCCAGATGGGTCTGTTTTTTGAGACCGGCCCCGCCAAGACTTACCACATCGGCCGCAAGCCCATCAACCTGCGCATCCGCCCAGAAAGCCGCCAGCTTCCGGTCTTCGCGCTGAACCGCTGGGGCGCGCAGTTCGTGGTGTACGACCTCAATTTGAAGCCCGTGGAGACGCTTTTCTTCCCCCACGCCTCCGACCAGTACGGCGGCTACGAGGACGACGACCCGGAATCCGACGGCAACCCGGACACCGGCGAGGATTACGCGAACCTTTTGAAGGGCGCGCTGGAAAAGTCCCGCGTGTTTGACCCAAAGAAGGCGATCGCCGTGTGCGTCACGTCGCCGGGCATCTTCGTTCAGGAAAAGGACGCCTATTCGCTGTCGGCGCTGCACGTCTCCTTCTCCCGCGCGGTGATGTCGGAACTGGAAAAGCAGATCGGCGTGCCGCTGTTCTTCGGCAATTCGTCGATGGCGCACGCCTACGGTGAGAAAAAGGAGATGGACGCCTCGGGTGAAGAAGTCCGGGATTTGATGTATGTCTATGTAAGGGATGGCGTCGGCGCGGGCATCCTTTGCGGAGGCGACCTGTTCCTGGGCGCGGAGGATACCGCCGGCGAGATCGGCCACGTAACCATCAACGCCGAAGGCAAGCGCTGCGTCTGCGGCAACCGCGGGTGCCTGGAACAGTACGTCAACGTGGACGCGATCCAGGAACGCGCGCGCCGCGCGATGCCGGACGTGGAAGAAGGCGACCAGGTGACGCTGGAATCCATCGGGAAAGCCTACGAATCCGGCCAGGGCGCGGTGGTCCGCGTGGTGGACGACATCGCCGAGAAGCTGTTCCGCGGCATCTACAGCGCCATCTGCCTGACCGGCATCAAGCGCATCGTGATCGGCGGCGGCATCGAGCGGTTGGGCAACGGCTTTCTTCGCAGGCTCCGCTCCTTCACGGAGGAGAACGGCGGGCGCATGCTGATGCGCAACGTCACCATCGATTACCCGCGCTCCGGGGCGTCCGGCGACTCGCTGGGCATCGCCAGCTACTTCCTGGACAAGGTTTTCTCCATCACAACCTGAAGCCGCGGCAGGCGCCGCCGGAAGGAGAGTTCATGCCGGACGATCAGAACAACCAAACCCCGCAGCCTGGCCCGCTGGCCGAAAAGGTATCCAAAATCGAGGAAAGCCTCTGGCTGAAGTACCAGACCATCGGGGGCGCCGTGCTGGGCGCCGCGGCGGGCGCGATGCTGTTCCTGATCAAGGACGATGGCTCGATGCTCCCGCTCAACTTCATCCTGGCGCTGGTCCTCGCCAAGTTCTTACCCGACTACATGGAGAAGCAGTTCGGCCGCAGCCTCAGGCGGGCGCGGATCGCGCTGATCCTCGTGATGCTGGCGGCGATCCTGGGCTACGCGGGCTATATGTTCTCCACGCGGGGCTTCGGCGCGTTCACGGCCAAGCCGTAATCCTCTTCCTCAAAAGACGACCGGACGTCGCTTGTCAAAAGCGGCGTCCGGTTTTTGTCACCAGGAGATTTCGTCCAAGCGTCTATTCCTGCTTCTTCCTGCGCGCCAGCAGGATCAGGCCTGCTGCCAGCATGAGCGCCAGGGCGGCCACGCCGATGATGATCAGGTTCGTCGGCAGTTGGAACGGTGCGGGTGCGGGCTTCGTCACGCCGACGCCCGCGCTGGCGGAAGCGGTGACGGCCTCCGACGCCGCCTGATCGTACTTGCCGCTGGCGGTGACGCTGGCTTCCAACGCGGCGACATCCGCGGTTCCATCCCCGGTGGGCAGCTCGTATTTCAGGTGCAGCGTCTGTCCGGCCGCAAGTTCTTCAATGCGGACAGCGCCCCCGCTGCCTTCCACGCCCTCCGGAAGGTCGGTAAACTTGCCGCCCTCGGGCCCTGCCGTCACGTCAACCGCGTACAGCGTATACTCGCTTTCGTTGGTGACGGAGACGTCGAAGGTCGCCGCCTCACCCGCCATCACCTGTTCGCGGACGGCGGTCATGGTCACCAAGACCTGTCCAGTCGGCTTCTCTTTCGCCACCGGGATCGATAGCGAACCTTCGGCCGTGGCGTAGGCGTTCGTGGCGGTCGCGCTCACTTCCAGAGTGCCTTGCGCGTAGTCCGCGGGGATACCCAGCGAATATTCGAGCGTCACATCCTCGCCCGGCATCAGCCGCTCGATGGTCGCTCCGGTTTCCGCCCCGGTTACGGTAATCGACGCGCTGTCCTTGCCTTGATACGTCAGGCCCTGGCCGCTCGCCAGCGCGATGCCCTCAAGGGGCGCGTCGCCGTCATTCAACACCCGGATCAGCACGCGGGCGATTTCGCCGGGCTGATACGATTCTTCGCTTGCGGAGAGTGCCACCTTCAGCGCGATGTCGCCCTCGACGGTCACGCTGGTGTCCGCCTTGGCCGTCACCTCGTCGCCGTCCTTCGCGCTCTTGCCCGAAACCTCTGCAGTGTTGACCAGCGCGAACTCAAACCGGTTGCCCTTGACGGTAACCTCCTGATCGCCCAGTTCGACGGATGGCGCGACGGCGGTGAGGCTTGCGGTGATGGTCGCGCCGGTGGACAGCTGCGGCAGATTCACCACTGGTTCGCCGCCCGGCTGCCTGGCGCCAACGTCTGCGGAGGCGTCGATGCCGGTCAGCGTCAGACCTTCCATCAGGTCCCTGAGGTGTATTCCGTTCAGCGGCACGTTGCCGGTGTTTTCCGCGGTCAGCGTGTACAGGATGTCCTCTCCCGGCGCGTACCGCGCCTTATCGGCCGTCAGGGTCAGCGAAATCTCCGGCTGCGCGGCCAGTTCGACGGCGGCGACGGCCTGCGCGGAGACCTTTTCCCCGCTGAGTTCGTCAAGGCCTGTCACGCTCAGGTTGTTCTCGAATTCGCCCGAGTCCGCCGAGGCGGAAACCGGGTAGTCATAGGCGTAGCGCACCGTCTCGCCAGGCTCGAGCCGCGCGATCTTCAGCGCCTCGGCGTCGATGGTGGCGCTGTCCGAGGGCTTGACGGACTTCGGGTCAATGGCGATGCCCCAGAGGTCGGTCACGCATTCGATCCCTGTCAGCGGGACGTTGCCGTCGTTCGTCACGGAAACTTCAAAGCCGATACTCTTGCCCGGCTCGACGGACGACCCGGAGGCCTCCTGTACCGCGGTCAGCTTGGGGGCGCGGGCGACTTCAACGTCTTTGACGGCGTCCAGCGTGAAAGCTTCGCCGCCGGAGGACCCGGAGACGCGCACGCCCATCGTGATTGGCCCTGCCGCTTCGTCCGCGGCCAGCTGGAACTCATACTTCAGTGCAATGCTCTCGCCCGCTTTGAGACGCTTCGCCGTGCCTTTTATCGAAGCGCCCTTCGGTTCGACGGTATACTTGAGGCTGGTCAGGTCCTTCGACCGGCCGTTTTCGATGGTGATCGTACCCTTCACGGTGTCACCGGGCTGGGCGTCCGAAGGCAGGTCGACCACAACCGCCACCTCGCCCTCCACGACGGTCACGCTGGCGTCCGCTTCGGCATCGACCGCATTCAGGTCGCCCTCCGGCTTCGCCGTGACCTTGACATGGTTCACCAGTTCGCCTGGCTTGACGTCCGCAGGGATTTTGTAATCGATGAAAACCGCATTCTGCTCACCAGGCGCGAGGTCCTGAATGGTCGCGGACTCTCCGGTCAGTTCGTCCGTGACCGCCACCTTAGTGAGCGGCACATTGCCAGCGTTGACCACCGTCACCTGATAGCGCACCGCGTCGCCCGGCTTGTACTCCCAAGCTTCCGTCGATATCGCCAGCGAAACCTTGGGCTGCGGTTTCGGTGTGGGTTCGGGTGTCGGGGTTGGCTCCGGCGTCGGCTCTACCGTGGGCGTCGGCTCCAGCGTCGGCTCGGGCGTCGAGGTTGGCTCCGGTGTCGGTTCTGGCGTCGGCTCCAGCGTCGGAGTTGGCTCCGGCG
>JAEZHK010000137.1 GCA_023416655.1 Bacillota bacterium | reverse complement strand
AAGCTGCAGGACGTGGTGCCGATCGGAAGATAACCGCTTTCCTCCGTAAACAATGAACCGCCGGAGATTGCATACCAGCTATAGTGAAGCTCCTTGTAGGGTTGAACCCCGCCGCTGATCGTCCACGCCGCCGTAACGGTCTTGCCCGCCTCGACGGTCGTCTTGTCCAGCGACACCGAAACGGTCAATGGTTCCACTGCTCTCGCGCTTTCGGGAATGGCGACACTTGCTGCGAGCAGGAAAATCAAAACCAAGGCCAAAATCAGCGGAAACGAAATTCGTGCCAACGAGGCGCGCGGCGCGGATGGGATCGGCGGAAGCATCGACAAGCAATCACCCCCCAATATTCGCCATTCAATTATACAATACGAAACGCCCGGCTGTCAAAGCGTTAAGCCAAATTGATTAAAATTCATGAAATGTTCGGTAATGGAAGCGGGCTGGAAGGCCGTGTCGAGCTCGCTCCCAGAAAAGCCAAATCGTGAATAAAAGACTTCGGCGATCAAATACTATCTTCGACAAAGGCGCTTGCGAGCGCATGGACGGAAGGAAAGGATTGTATTGGACATGAGAGCAACGGGCATCGTTCGCAGAATCGACGAACTGGGTCGAGTCGTCATACCCAAGGAGATCAGGCGGACGCTTCGCATCCGCGAAGGAGATCCGCTTGAGATCTTTACCGATCACGACGGAGAAGTCGTGCTCAAAAAGTATTCCCCGATCGGAGAGATCGCCGCCATCGCCAAGGATTACACCGATTCCCTGCACCGCACGCTGGGCCACATCGCCTGCATCTGCGATAGGGACATGGTGGTTTCCGCCTCCGGCGCACCCAAAAAGGAACTGTGGGAGAAGGCGCTGAGCCCGGAGATCGACCAGGCGGTGCAGGGGCGCCAGACGCTGATGCTGAACCTGGCCGACGGCGCGAAGATGCTGCCCATCACCGTGGGGGATTCCCCCGAGGGCTACACCGCGCAGATTTTGACCCCCATCCTCGTGGACGGCGAGGTGATCGGCGCGCTGATGCTCCTGTCCCGGGAGAACGGCGTCGCCATGACCGACATTGACATGAAGGTGGCCGAGACCACCGCCACCATCGTCGGCAGGCAGATGGAACAATAATTGCCTTGTCCCCGATTGCGCCGAGGCGGGCGAGCGTGTATAATGAGGCCTGTCACCACGCGAAAGGGGACGAGACCTTGCACCCGATCACCATTGTCGGCCTGGGCCTGACCGCTTTGGATCTGACCGACCGCATCAAGGCGCTCTTGTCCGGCCCTGCGCGCGTCCTCCTGCGCACCGCCCGCTGCGGCGCGGCGCGCTGGATGGACGAACGCGGCCTCCATTATGTCAACCTGGACGACTTGTACGACCGGGCGGACGACTTCGACGCCCTGCAGGACATGATTCAATCGGAAGTCGAGCGCCTCGCGGGCGATGGCGAGCTGGTCTACGGCGTCCTGGACCTTCGGGACCGAAGCGCCGAGCGCCTGGCCGCAAAATACCCCGGGCGGACCCGGCTTATCCCCGGCGTACCGGTGGACGGCGCGCTGACCGCCCTTGCCGTCGGCCCCGTAGACACGGCGGCCGCCTGCGACATCCTCTCGCTGCAACCATCCTCCGACCAGGCCGCGCTGATCCGCGAGATCGGCTCGCGCGAACTGGCTTCGGAAGTCAAGCTCCGGCTGATGGAGCGCTACCCCGAGGAGACGAAGATCCAGGTGACGGACGGCGACGCGATCCGGGAAATCCCGCTTTGCGCGCTGGACCGGCTGCCGCATTACGACCACCGCACCTCGGCGCTGATCCTGGCGGCGCCGGAACTGACCAAACTTGCCCGGTTCGGGTACGACCAGTTGAACGCCATCGTCCGCCGCCTGCGCGCGCCGGACGGCTGCCCCTGGGACCGGAAGCAGACCCATGAGAGCCTCCGAACCAACGTGGTGGAGGAAGCCTACGAGGTGGTGGACGCCATCGAACGGGGCGATCCCGCCGCGCTGTACGACGAGCTGGGTGACCTTCTCTTGCAGGTCGCGCTGCACGCCGAGATCGCCAGGGAGCACGGCGACTTCTCCTCCGACGACGTGACCAGCGCCATCTGCCTGAAGCTGATCGCCCGCCATCCGCACGTGTTCGGTACGGCAAGCGCCGAGACCCCCGACGATGTTTTGACGCTGTGGGAGCAGGTTAAGAAGAAGGAAAAGAACCTGACGACCCAGGCCGAGGCCATGCGCGCGGTGACGAAGGGCCTGCCCGCGCTGATGCGCGCCGAGAAGGTGCAGAAGAAAGCCGCGGGCGTGGGCTTCGACTGGCCGAGCGCGGCCGAGGCGCTGCCCAAGGTGCTGGAGGAGGCCCGGGAGGTCGAAGAGGCACTGAAGACCGGGAGCGGCGTGGAAGAGGAATTGGGCGATCTTCTGTTCGCCGCGGTCAACGTGGCAAGGCTCGCCAAGATCCAGCCGGAGCTGGCGCTGGGCGGCGCGACGGAGAAGTTCGTGAGGCGGTTTGAGGCCACCGAGCGGCTGATCATGGAGGACGGCAAGCGCATGGAGGACATGTCCCTGGGCGAAATGGACGCCTACTGGGACCGCGTCAAGCGGACATTGTAAAAAATGGCAAATAGTCGCCCGGATGGCAGGAAATCTTGCAGCATGGGTCGAATGGATAACGGAACAGTCACCCAAATCCTGTATGTAATTATTGTGGAGGTGTTCCTTTTATGAACAAGGCTACTCTGATCGCGCAGATCGCCGAGAAGTCCGGGCTGGAGCGCAAGCAGGCCGAGAAGGCGCTCGACGCCTTTGTCGATACCGTGACCTCGGCCCTCAAGGCGGGAGACAAGGTGCAGCTGGTCGGCTTCGGCAGCTTCGAGGTCAAAGAGCGCGCCGCGCACTCCGGCCGCAACCCCGCCACCGGCGATACCATTGAGATTCAGGCGTCCAAGAGCCCGGTGTTCAAGGCCGGCAAGACCTTCAAGGACGCGCTGTAACCTGAGCGCGTAAAAGCGCAAGGCGAAGGGGCACCTGGTTGGCGTACAAGCCTTTCGGGCTGCATCTGACGGCGCCGCCCTTACCGGCCTTGCATTCCGCCCTGGTACTCAAAAACGCCCCGCCGGGGCGTTTTTGCGCGGCAGGGTCGCAACTTCCCGCCGCGCCGGATGGAGACGGCTATGCCGTCTTCACCCGGCGGGGCGGATTAAGCTATTTTACCGACAAGGAGGAATCCCATGAGCAAGGACAGGCGCGAGCAGGAAATGCCGTCGAAGGCGGAGATCCCTTCAATGCGGCTGGACAAGTACCTGAAGGTTTCGCGCATCATCAAGCGCCGCAGCGTTGCCAGCGACGCCTGCGACACGGGCCATGTGATGCTGGGCGGCAAGGAAGCCAAGCCCAGCGCCACGGTCAAGGTGGGGGACATCATCTCGGTGCGCTTCGGCGAGCGGCTGACGCAGTATGAGGTCGTGACGCTCAACGAGCACGTGCTCAAGGCGGACGCCGCGGGCATGTACCGCGTCATCCCATGAGCGAGGGCGTTTGGGCGGTGGTGGTCGCCGCCGGGCGGGGCGAGCGGATGGGCCTTGGCTACAACAAGGCGCTGCACCTGCTGTCCGGGCGCTCGGTGATCGCCCGCACGATGGACGCGCTGGAAAATAGCGGCTGCTTCGAGGGCGCGGTCCTGGTAATGGGCCCGGAGGATGAGGCGCGCTACCGGGCGCTCGCGGCCGTGGAGGGCATAAGCCCGCTTCTCCGCGCGATCGTGCCCGGCGGCGAGACGCGGCGCGATTCCGTGTGGAACGGCCTCATGAAGCTGCCGGAGGGCGCGCGCATCGTGGCGATCCACGACGCGGCGCGCTGCTTTGTTTCCCCGGAACTCATCCGGCGCACGGTGGAATCCGCGGAAATGCATGGCAGCGGCGTCGCGGCCACGCAGGTGTCCGACACCATCAAGCGGGTGGACGAGGCGGGCCTCGCGGTGGAAACGGTGTCCCGGAGCGCGCTCCGGGCGGTGCAGACGCCGCAGACGTTTCAGGTCGATCTGATTAAACGCGCCCACGAAGCGGCCCGCGCCGAAGGCTTGCAGGATGTGACCGACGACGCGCTTCTGGTGGAGCGCGCGTTCGGTTCGGTGCGCCTTGTGGAATCGCCGCCCGGCTCCAACCCGAAGATGACCACACCGGAGGATGTGCGCGCCGCGCAAGCCATGTTGTCTTCCGAACTGCGCGTCGGCCAGGGGTACGACGCCCACCGGCTGGCGGAGGGACGAAAGCTCGTGCTCTGCGGCGTCGAGATCCCACATGAGAAGGGCCTGCACGGTCATTCGGACGCGGATGTCGCGGCGCACGCGCTGATGGACGCGCTCCTTGGTGCGGCGGCGCTTGAAGACATCGGCCGCCACTTTCCCGACAGCGACCCGGCCTACCGAGGCGCGGATTCGATGGCGCTGATGG
>JAEZHK010000103.1 GCA_023416655.1 Bacillota bacterium | reverse complement strand
GTCCAAGAGGTTCCAGTCGGCGGCTTCCAGGGCGGCCTTGGCTTCTTCGTAGGAGACGTTCGCCTTTTCGCGGAGCTTTTCAACCATTTCGTAGTGATCCATGATATTCCCTCCAATTTTTTGTCTCTTTCCTTGCGACGGGATTATCATAGCACCCGGAAATTAGCGCGTCCTGTAAGAACCATTAGAAGCGGATTAGAATGCGCGTATGTTTTCCCAAGATTCGGGGCAAACGCATGAAAAATGGGCGGACACGTTTTTCATACGTTTGCCAAGGGAACGGGGCCGGATTTCTGGAATTCCTGCGGGAATTCCCGGGCGCAATCCGGGCTGGAGGTGTTGATTCTCCGTCGGGCGGGCAAGCTCGCCCTTTGGGGGAATCCATAGGCACCGGCAAAGCCGGTACCTATGATTGAACCTTGGAGGGCTTCGGCCCTCCATGCCTCCCGGAGTTCATACGATCGTCATTCGTGCGTGTGCTCCAGATTTTCCATCTTTCCAGGCGCAGGCGGTTATTGCTCGGAAGCGACTTCGGCGGCGTCCTCCCACTCGATGAGAAGCGCACTCAGCCGCTCCTGGGCGTCGCGGTGTTCCCTGGCCACCTGCGCGCCGCCGTCGCCCTGATAGGTGGACGGGTCGCCCATCTTCGCCTCCAACTGAGCGATCTCCTCCTCGGTCCGGGCGATGGCCTCTTCCAGTTCCGCAACGCGCTTTTCCAGCGCCTTCCGGGATTCGCGCCGCAGCCGCTCTTTTCGCTTCTGCTTTTCCAGCTCCGTCCGGGTGACGCCCGGGGAGGCGGGCGCTTCTTCGAATTCGGCGCGGCGCTTCTTGTTCAGGTAGTCGTCGTAGTTGCCAAGGTACTCATCCGCGCCGTCCGGTCGCATTTCCACCACGCGATTGGCGATGCGGTTGATGAAGTAGCGGTCGTGCGAGACGGTCAGGATGGTGCCGGTGAACTCGTCCAGCGCGTGCTCCAGCACCTCCCGGGAGTCCATGTCCAGGTGGTTGGTGGGCTCGTCCAGGATCAGGAGGTTGTCCTTGCGGAGCATCAGCTTGGAGAGCGCCACGCGGCCCTTTTCGCCGCCGGAGAGCGTCGAGATCGGCTGGAACACGTCGTCCCCGGTCAAAAGGAACAGCGCCAGCGCGCCGCGCACCTGATCGGGCTGCATGAAGGGGAAGTCGTCCCAGATTTCGTCCATGGCGGTCTTTTCCGGGTGGAGTTCCGCCTGCTGCTGGTCGTAGTAGCCAAGGTCCACGTTCGCGCCGTAGGCCACGGTGCCCTCGTCCGGCTCCCCTCGGCCTGCTATGATGTCCAAGAGCGTCGTCTTGCCCACGCCGTTGGGGCCGATGATCGCCACCCGGTCGCCCGCGCGCACCGTCAGGCTGAAGTTTTCAAATAAAGCCCGGTCGCCGAAGCGCTTGGAGACGTCGCGCACCCGGAGTACCTCGTCGCCGGAGCGCCGCCGGGCGGTGAACTGGAAGCGCACCTTCTTTTCGCTGATTGGTTTATCCACCCGCTCCATCTTTTCAAGCCGCTTCTCGCGGCTCTCGGCGGCCTTGATGGACTTTTCGCGGTTGTACATGCGGTAGCGTTCGATGATCGCCTCCTGCCGGGCGATCTCGGCCTGTTGCATCTCGTATTCCTTCATCTGGCGGGCCAGCGCCTCGCCCCGCTTCACCATGAACTGATCGTAGTTGCCCTCGTACTGGGTCAGCCGCGTCATGGAAAGCTCAGCCACCGCGTCGCACACGGCGTTGAGGAAGTAGCGGTCATGGGAGATCAGCAGCACCGTGCCCCGATACTTCCGAAGCGCGTCCTCCAGCCAGGCGGTGGCGCCCAGGTCCAGATGGTTCGTGGGCTCGTCCAGCATGAGCAGTTCCGGCTGCATCAAAAGGGTCCGCGCCAGGCAAAGCCGCGTCTTTTCGCCGCCCGACAGGGAGGCGGCCTTCTGATCCTGCCGTTCCTTTGAAAAGCCCAGCCCTGACAGCACGCCCTGGATGCGGCTGGGCCACTCGTAGCCGCCGTCTGCCTCAAAGCGCTCCGTCAGACGCGCGTATTCATTGCTGAGCCGCGAAAAGAGTTCCTCGTCGTCGTGGCTCTCGGCCATCTGGTGCTCCAGATCCCGAAGGCGCGCCTCCTGCTGTTTGAGCGGGTCAAAGACGCGCGCCAATTCCTCCCAGACGGTGAAATCGTCCAGGATGTCGGCCTGCTGGGCGAGAAGGCCCACCTTCGTGCCCTTCATCATGGACAGGCTGCCCTCGTCGGGTTTCATCTCGCCGGAGATGATCTTGAACAGCGTCGATTTGCCGCTGCCGTTGACGCCCACCAGGCCCATCCGCTGCCCCTGCTTGACCGTCAGGTCGACATCCGACAGCACCCGGTTCATCACAAAGCTTTTTCCAATCCCCTGCAGGGACAAGAGAACCATGTATAACCACTCCCAAATGTTGCCAGACCCGCGTCAGGCGTTGAAAAATCCCTCAGGGGTTTTTCAACGCCTCCCTATTATAGCAGAAACAACCACATTGCGCAAAGAAAAAGCCGCGATTCGGGGTTTTGGCCGAATGCGCGGCGTGGTATAATGAAGAGCATTGGGGGAATGATCTTGGCGGGCGTAGCGGTGGTTACGGGCGGGTCGCGGGGCATCGGCGCCGCGGCGGTGCGGGCGTTTTGCGCGGCCGGGTACCGCGTCGGCTTTTTCTATCGGCAGGACGGCGCTGCGGCTTCCGCGCTCTCTGAGGCGACCGGCGCGGTGGCCATCCGAGCCGACGTTTCAAACGGGGAACAGGTGATTAAGGCCTTCGCGCTCGTTCGCGAGCGGCTTGGGTCGGTGGACGTGCTCGTCAACAACGCAGGGATCGCGCAGTTCCGTTTGTTTGATGAAATCTCGGACGAGGACTGGCGGGTGTTGATGTCGGTCAACCTGGACGGTGCATTTTACTGCGCGCGCGCTGTGGCGCCGGAGATGATCGCGCGTAGAAAGGGCTGCATCCTGAACGTGTCGAGCGTTTGGGGCTTGCTCGGGGCCTCCTGCGAGTCGCACTACGCGGCTTCGAAGGGCGCGCTGATCGCGCTGACCCGGTCGCTGGCGAAGGAACTGGGGCCTTCCGGCATCCGCGTCAACTGCGTCGCGCCGGGCGTCATCAAAACCGACATGAACCGGGAACTGGACGGTAACGCGGTTCAGGATCTTGTGAACCGGACGCCGCTCGGGCGGCTCGGCGAAGCGTCGGACGTGGCGGACGCGCTCGTCTTCCTCGCGGGCGAAGGTGCAACGTTCATCACCGGGCAGGTGCTGGGCGTGGACGGCGGATTTGGCTGATTCAGCGGCGGATGCGCTGGGCCGCGAACTGCCGCGCCAGCCGCGCGATCAGTTCGCCATTGGTGGGCTTTTCCCCGGGTGGCGCGTTCATGTTGGACCAGGCGGCCTGGATCACATGGCGGATCGCACGCTCGACGTTGCGCTGGTCGGTCTGGAACGCGCGCGCCACGGCGGGGTACAGCTCGGTGGTGATGCGGCCCGACAGGTTCTCCATCCTCGCGGCCAGCGAGACGGCGAAGTGCAGGTAGCGGTACCCCGCGGTTCCGGGCGGGATGCCGTAGGTCGTGAGCAGCGGATTGATCGAATCCCTCTGGCTCTGAATGGGGGAGAGCAGCGAGCCTGCCTCCGTGTACTCGTGGCTTTCGCGCACGCGGCTGCACAGGATTGCGGGGTCCACGGGCTTCACCATGTAGTAGCAGGCGCCCAGCCCCATCGCCTGGCGGATGAAACTGTCCCGCGTTAGTTCCGTCAGCACGATGATGCGCACGTCCAACCTTGCCTTGGCCAGCGACTCCATCAGCGCGAAGCCGTCCAGCACCGGCATGATCAGGTCCGTCACCAGTACGTCAGGCTGCGAGCAGAGCGCGGACTTGAGCGCGTCCGAGCCGTTGTAGGCGACGGCGATCACCTCCAGGCCGGATTCCCGCTTGATCGACTCCTGCAGGCCTTTCACGAAGGCGGGATTGCTGTCGGCGAGCATGATACGGATGGGGTCCACACCTCACCTCTCCCTTCGTAAAGTTTCCATACGCTGCGTAACCAAGTACGTAGATTATACACAAATTTCTGCCGAATGATAGCACCAATAGTGTACCATAAGTGCATATGTAATATAATATTAACATATTGATCCGTAAAATTTTCTCAGTTCGCGTCGATAATAATTAATTCAACCCCTGAAGGGAGCATTACATGATGGTCATCATTGACAACCGTACTTTGGAAGCGGCGGACGGCGCGCAGTACCGGGATTTAATACCGCTATTATACGCTGAGCCCAAAAAGATCCTGGGCGTCAGCGTGTGCGGAAAGACGCTGCCGCTGAACGCACGGGCGGAGGACGGCGTCGAAGCCGGGACGATCACCTACCAGCAGGAGGAAGGCGCGCGCATTTATGAGCGGTCGGTGCGCTTCGTGCTGCTGCTGGCCATCCGGGAGCTGTTCCCGGAGGCGCGGGTGCGCATGGAAAACACCACGCAGACGGGGCTGTACGCGCGGCTCGTGGGCATCAACCTGACCGCCACGATGGTACGGCAGATCGAGGAGCGGATGCGGGAGCTGGTGGCCGCCGACCTGCCCTTTGAGAAAAAGGTGATCACCCGCTCAGAGGCGATCCGCTATTTCGAGCGGGAGGGCCAGGTGGACAAGGTGCAGCTTTTGAAGTACCGGCCCTTCGAGCACTTCCAGCTGTACAAGTGCGGCGAGATGCTGGAGTACTTCTACGGCGAAATGGCGCCTTCGACCGGCTACACGCCGGTTTTCAAGTTGGGGTTCTACATGCCGGGGCTCGCGCTTTCACTGCCCGACCCGATTAACCCCGGCCGCCCCGCGGTGTACCGCGACCAGCCCAAGCTCACGCGCTGCTTTGACGAGTCCGCGCGCTGGGCGGAGATCCTTGGCTGCGAAAACGCGGCCGACCTCAACGGGATGATCGCGCAGCGCCATCTCCGGGAGTTCATCCGCATCAACGAGGCGCTGCACGAGCGGTCGATCAACCTGATCGCGGACGAGTTTTTAAAGAGCGGGGCGCGGCTGATCCTGGTGGCCGGGCCGTCGTCCTCGGGGAAGACCACCTTCGCCCACCGCCTTAGAATCGTGCTGCAGGCCCGGGGCCTCAGGCCCTACAAACTGTCGCTGGACGATTACTACATCGACCGCGAGCGGATTCCGCTGGACGAGAACGGCGAGGTTGATCTCGAGCGCATCAACACGCTGGACTTGGGCCTGTTCAACGAGCATCTGGTGCGTCTGATGCAGGGCGAGGCGGTGGAAGCCCCCACCTTCGACTTCCCGAGCGGCAAGCGGCTTTCCGAGACGCGCACCGTGCAAGTGGAGAGCGGGCAGCCCATCCTGGTGGAGGGCATCCACGCGCTCAATGACCTTTTGACCAGCGAGGTTCCCCGCGGTTCGAAGTTCCTGATCTATGTCAGCGCGCTGACCACCCTGAACCTGGACGACCACAACCGCATCCGAACCACCGACGCGCGGCTCCTAAGGCGCCTGGTTCGGGACCACAACTTCCGCGGCACCAGCCCGGAGGAGACGCTGGCCATGTGGCCGTCGGTCCGCCGGGGCGAGGCCAACTACATCTTCCCGCACCAGGAGAAGGCGGACATCATGTTCAATACTTCGCTGGTGTACGAACTGGCGATTTTAAAGAAGTACGCCTACCCGATGCTGTGCGAGATCCCGCCGGAGAGCCCGCACTTCACACGCGCGAGGTCCCTGGTGAAGTTCCTCAACTACATCCAGACCGCGGACGTGGAGGACGAGATCCCGATCAACTCGATCCTCAGGGAATTCATCGGCGGCTCCTGCTTTTACCGGGAGGACGACTGATGGAACCATACGGAACCGCGCTTTGGATCCTGCATTCGCATTGCCAAAGGATTCGGCGTTGCAAGCGGCAAAGGTCGGGCTTCGGCGAATTTTCTCTCCGCGGTCAATGAATCCGGCGCTGTTCAGCGCCGCCGATTGTATAAAACCTCCCGGTTCGCGCAAAATATGGGCGCAAGGGAGGGTTAACTATGAACGGTATGAAAAAGGGTTTGCTCTTTACGATGATGCTGGCCGCGTTGAGCCTGGCGCTTACGGGCTGCTTCCGCTCGACCACCGAGGTGACGCCTACGCCGACGGTCGTGCCGCTGGTGACCACGATGCCCGGCGGCGCGACGATGATGCCGGGCGCGACGCTGGCCCCGGGCGGGGTGCTGACGCCGGGCGCGACCATCATGCCTGGCCAGCCGTTTAACTGGGCCACGAGCGCCGCCACCGTCGAGAACCGCATCAACATGTTCTCTGAGATCCAGCAGGCCAACGTCGTGACCAGCGGCAACACCGCGCTGGTGGGCGTGGTGTTCACGCCGCAGTACAAGGGCGAGATGACCCAGCGCATCCGCGACATGATCGCGGGCGAGGTCATGGCCGCCGACCCCTCGATCCAGGTGGTTGCGGTGACGAGCGAAGCCAAGGACGTCGCGACCATCCAACAGTTGGCGCAGCAGCAGCAAACCGGCGCGAATCCGGAACAGATCAAGACCCAGGTGGAGACCATCGTCCGGAACGCGACGACGCTTCGCTGACCGGGTACCCCACGCGCCGGTCAAAGAGGGCCTGAGCGTCGGCCGACGGAGGCTGACGGGCGCGTTCACCGAGGCCGCCTCGAAGTGAGGCGGCCTCGGTGTTTATCCTTTTCTATGACGCGTACCCGCCTGATGGTTCCACAGTCTGCGTAGCGCGCCGGAAAGGGGCATTCGACAGTGCGGAGCAAACCGGGAATTGATTCGGCGCGAAAAATGAGGTACAATGGGTGTAAACAATTTCCACAGGAGGAAACCGCCATGGGAAAGAAGCTGACAGAAAAAGTATGCTGGGTCGGCAAGACCGACTGGGAGTTGACCAGGTTTCACGGCGACGAGTACTCGACGCACAGGGGATCGTCCTACAACGCTTACCTGGTCCGGGACCGGAAGACCGCGCTGATCGATACGGTGTGGCAGCCGTTTGACAAGGAGTTCGTCGCACGGCTTAAGCAGGAGATCGACCTGGGCAAGATCGACTACGTCGTCGTAAACCACAGCGAAATCGACCACAGCGGCGCGCTGCCCGAGTTGATGCGCGAGATCCCCGGCACCCCAATCTACTGCACGGCAAACGGTGCGAAGATTTTAAAGGGGCATTACCATCAGGACTGGAACCTTGTGACCGTCAAGACCGGGGACACGCTGGACCTGGGCGAGAGCAAGCTGGTTTTTGTCGAGGCGCCGATGCTGCACTGGCCGGACACGATGTTCACCTACATGACGGGGGAGGACATCCTGTTCTCAAACGACGGCTTCGGCCAGCACTACGCGACCGAGTCGTTGTATGACGACGCGGTGGATCAGGCGGAACTCTTCGCGGAGGCGCTCAAGTACTACGCCAACATCCTGACGCCTTTCAGCCCGCAGGTCACGAAGAAGATCCGCGAGGTGCTGGCGCTGAACCTGCCGGTCAAGATGATCTGCCCCAGCCACGGCGTGATCTGGCGGGGCAACCCCACCGCGATCGTCGAGAAGTATCTGACGTGGGCGGACAACTACCAGGAAAACCAGATCTCGCTGGTGTACGACACCATGTGGAACTCCACGCGCAAAATGGCGGAGGCCATCGCCGAGGGCATCCGCCTGGCTGACCCGACTGTGACCGTGAAGCTGATGAACTCCGCGAAGGAGGACAAAAACGACATCTTGACAGAGGTGTTCCGCTCCAAGGCCATCCTCGTCGGCTCGCCCACCATCAACAACGGCCATTTGTTCTCCATCGGCGGGCTGCTGGAAATGATCAAGGGCCTGAAGTTCAAGAGCAAGAACGCCGCCGCGTTCGGCAGCTACGGCTGGAGCGGCGAGGCGGTCAAGCAGCTCAGCAAGGCACTCGAAGAGAGCGGCTTCAAGGTGGTGGACGGCGGCCACAGGGCGCTTTGGGCGCCCGACGAGGCGGAGCGCGCCGCCTGCGTCGAATACGGAAAGCAATTTGTCCAGGCGCTGTCCTCCCAAGCATAAACGCGCCACTACGCTTAAACCAGCGGCTGCGGCCCTCGCCCCCTCCTGTGGGGTTGAGGACCGCAGCCGCTCTTTTTTCTAATACCTTTTGTGGTGGGGTCCAGGGGAGCATCATGCTCCCCTGGTGGGGGTCCGGGGGCAACGCCCCCGGCATTCTCCCTCGCCTCTTACGCCCCGAACGCCCGGCTCGCTTTCTCCATCTTTTGGATGACGGGCACGTCGAAGGGGCAGCTCATCTCGCAGCTGCCGCAGGCGATGCACTCGCCCGCGCGGTGCCCCAGCGCCAGGTAGTGCTCGCGCACACTGGCGGGGCTGTCGCCCAGTTCGTAGAGGTCGAGGTACTTGTTGACCTGCGCGATGTCGATTTCGGACGGGCAGGGCAGGCAGTGGTTGCAGTACATGCACTGGCCGGCGGCGGAGAAGCTCAGCGCTCGCAGCGCCTTCGCGTAGTCCCGCTGCTGCTCCGTCGCGTTCTCGTAGGCGACGGCGGCGCGCACCTCCTCCGGCGTCTTGCAGCCCACCAGCACGCTGGCCACCGCGGGGCGGGTCAGCGCGTAGTGGATGCACTGGGCGGAGGTCAGCGCCGAACGGAAGGGTGAGCGGCGCGCGTCGAGCAGCGCGCCCGCGCCCAGCGCTTTCATGACCGTGATGCCCACGCCCCTGGCCTCGCACGCGCGGTAGAGCGTCACGCGCTCCGGCCGGGTCTCAAAGGCGGTCATGCCCTCGTAGGTGTTGGGCGACATCAGCCCGTCCACATCCGTCTCCGGCGGCATCGCGTCATAGGCGGGGTTGATGGAGAACATCAGTACGTCAATCGCGCCGGTCTCGATCATCTTCAGGGACGTTACCGGGTCGTGGGAGCTCATGCCGACGGCTCGGACGACGCCCTTCTCTTTGAGCTTAACCGCGTAGTCCAGCATGCCGCTTTCGAGCACCAGGTCCATGTCCGCCTGCGTGTCTATGAAGTGCAGCATGCCGATGTCCATGTAGTCGGTTTCGAGGTATTTCAGAAGGTCCTCAAAGAAGCGCGCGTACTGCTCGGGCTTGCGCACGCGGCAGTACTGCCCGTCCACCCAGCCCGCGCCGATGTGCCCCTGGATCAGCATGCGCTCTCGACGGCCCTTGAGCGCCGTCCCGAGGTCCTTGCGCACCTGTGGCTGCGACATGAAAAGGTCCATGATGTTGATGCCCTGCTCGAACGCCTCGTCCAGCACTGACTGGATCTGCTGGAGCGGCTTGTCCTGCAGGTGCTCGCATCCCAGGCCCACTTCGCTGACGGTGAGGCCCGACGCGCCAAGGGCTTTGTAGATCACTTCAATACCCCCTCCTTTTTACAGCTTCATCTCTTGTTTGACCTGGCTGAAGCAATCAACCGCGAATTCAAGGTCCCCCCTCGTGTGGGCGGCGCTGACCTGCGTGCGGATGCGCGCCCGGCCCTGCGGGACGACCGGGTAGCTGAACGCCACCACATACACGCCCTTTTCCAGCATGCGCGCGGCGAACTCCGAAGCGACGCGGGCGTCGTAGAGCATCACCGGCACGATGGGGTGGGTGCTCTCCGGCACTTCAAAGCCCTGCGCTTTGAGCTGCGCGCGGAACCAGGCGGTGTTCTCTTTCAGGCGCGTCCTCGCCTCGCCGCCGCCCTCCAGCATGTCCAGCACCTTCAAGGTCGCGGCGCACACCGCGGGCGCGAGGGTGTTGGAGAAGAGGTACGGCCTCGACTTCTGGCGCAGGAGCTTGACGATTTTTTCGGACGCCGCCGTGTACCCGCCGGACGCGCCGCCGAGGGCCTTGCCGAATGTGCCGGTCAGGATGTCCACCCGGCCCATCACGCCGCAGTGCTCCGGCGTGCCCTTGCCGTGCTCGCCCATGAAGCCCACCGCGTGGCTGTCGTCCACCATCACCAGTGCGTCGTATTTTTCCGCGAGGTCGCAGACGCCCTTCAGGTTCGCCACAAAGCCGTCCATCGAGAACACGCCGTCGGTGGCGATGAGGCGGATGCGGGCGGAGGCGGCCTCCTTCAGCTTCTCCTCGAGGTCCGCCATGTCGTTATTTTTGTAGCGCAGTCGCTGCGCCTTGCAGAGCCTCACACCGTCGATGATGGACGCGTGGTTGAGTTCGTCCGAGATCACGGCGTCCTCCGCGCCCAGCAGCGTCTCAAACAGCCCGCCGTTGGCGTCGAAACAGGAGGAGTAGAGAATCGCGTCCTCCATGCCGAGAAACGCCGCGAGCCGCGCTTCGAGTTCCTTGTGCAGGCTTTGCGTGCCGCAGATGAACCGGACGGAGGAGAGGCCGAAACCCCACGCATCGTAGCTGGCCTTCGCCGCTTCGATGATCTCCGGGTCGCTGGACAGCCCAAGGTAGTTGTTAGCGCACATGTTGAGAAGGCCGTGCGCCAACGAGGTGTCGATCCTTGCGCGCTGCGGCGTCGTGATGATCCGCTCGCCCTTCATAGTGCCCGCGGCTTCTATGTCGTCCAGCGCCTTCTGGAAGTACCCGATCGCGGTTTTCATCTTTACGCCTCCCAGTTCAGGATCACCTTGCCGCTCTTGCCGGTGTTCATCGCGGCGAAGCCCTGCTCGAAATCGGTGTAGTGGAAGCGGTGGGTGATCAGCGGCGTCAAATCCAGCCCGCTCTCCACCATCGCGGCCATCTTGTACCAGGTCTCGTACATCTTGCGGCCGTAAATGCCCTGCAGCGTCAGGCCCTTGAAGATCACCTGGTTCCAGTCGATCCGGGCGTCCTTGGAGAAGATGCCCAGCAGCGCCACCTTGCCGCCGTTTCGCATGTGGTCAAGCAGCTGGTGCAGCGCGGCGTCGCTGCCGCTCATCTCGAGCGCCACGTCGAAGCCCTCCACCATGTGGTGGGAGCGCATGACCTCGCCCAAGTCGTTTTCGGCCACGTTGATGGCGAAGAGGCCGAGCCTCCGCGCCAGGTCCAGCCGGTATTCGTTCACGTCGGTGATGATCACCTGCCGCGCGCCATTCTTTTTGCAGATGGCCGCCGCCATGATGCCGATGGGACCCGCGCCGGTCACGAGTACGTCCTCGCCCACCACATCGAACTCCAGCGCCGTGTGGGTGGCGTTGCCGTAGGCGTCGAAGAAGGATACCACGTCCTCCGGCAGCGATTCGTCCATCGGCACCACGTTCTTGGCCGGGAGGCACAAAAACTGCGCGAACGCGCCGTTGCGGTTGACGCCGACGCCCATGGTGTACTTGCACCACTGCGCGTTGCCGCCCCGGCAGTTGCGGCAGTGGCCGCAGGTGATGTGGCCCTCACCGCTGACCCGCTGGCCCACCTTGAGGCCCTCGACCCCTTCGCCGAGTTCCTCGATGACGCCCACGTACTCGTGGCCGATGGTCATCGGCGGGACGATGTTCTTTTGGCTCCACTCGTCCCAGTTGTAGATGTGCAGGTCGGTGCCGCAGATGGCGGTTTTGCGGATGCGGATCAGCACCTCGCCGTACCCCACCTTCGGAATCGGTACCCTGCTCAGTTCAAGCCCTTTGCCCGGTCGCGCCTTGACCAGCGCGTCCATCATGCCGTCCATGCGTGTAACCCTCCTTGTCTACCCGCAAGCGGGGGTTCATGCTTATCCCCAAAGCCTTTGTTTTTGACGGCTTTAAGAGTAATGGGATTGGCATGAATCCATCCCCAAGTATAGCACGCGCGGCCCGGCTCGTCCACCCAAAAAGCGGGGCACGCCTGGCATATGGATCCGGGAATTGACATCTTTGGCATCAAGCGGTAAGATGGGCTGTATGGGGGAGGGAAGGGCTTGATCATCAGCGCCAGCCGCAGGACCGACATCCCGGCGCACTATGCCGACTGGTTTCTGGAGCGCGTGCGCGAAGGGTTCGCGCTGGTCCGGAACCCCAGAAACGCGCATCAGATCCGGCGGGTTTCGCTCCGTCCGGAGGACGTGGACGGCATCGTGTTCTGGACGAAGAACCCGCTTCCAATGCTGTCGCGCCTAAAGGAACTCTCGGCTTACGCCTACTATTTCCAGGCGACCGTCACGCCCTACGGGCCGGACGTGGAGCCGGGGATTCCCGACAAGGAGAAGGTCATCCTCCCATCGCTTCTGCGGCTCTCGGACGAGATCGGCCCAGGCCGCGTCGTGTGGCGCTGCGACCCGATCCTGCTGAGCGACAGGTACACCAAGGAGTTCCATTATCAGGCGTTCGATTCGATGGCGCGGCGGCTCGCAGGGCGCGTGGCCCGCTGCACCATCAGCTTCCTCGACATGTACAAAAACACCGCCCGCAACGCGCAGGCGATGGGGCTTGCGCCGGCCTTTGAGGCGGACATGCTCGAGATGGCGGAGAAAATCGCCGCGATCGCGAAAACACACGGCATTCCGGTGGACGCCTGCGCGGAGCCGCTGGACTTTTCCCGCTTCGGCATGGGCCGCGCCGGGTGCGTCGATCCCGCGATTCTCGAAGCCGCCTCCGGCCGCCCCATCGCTTTCAAGCGGCAGAAGGGCCAGCGCCCCGGATGCGGCTGCGCGGACAGCGTGGACATTGGGGCGTACAATTCCTGCCCGAACGGGTGCGGGTACTGCTACGCCAACTTCAGCCCCTCGCTCACCCGGGAGAACCTCGCCCGGCATGACAACCACTCGCCGCTCCTCTGCGGGCGTTTGGACGGGACACCTGAACGCCTGCGAACCCCGGAGCGCCGCACGCTCGCTGCGTTTCCAAGTGGGACGTTGAACGTCCGCGAACCCCGGAGTGCCGCCCACCTGCCGCTGCTTTGCGGGCGGAGACAACTGAAAAGAAAAGTACGGAGGATTTCCCAATGAACCGGAAGATTGGCATGATTTCCTCGCTCGTCACGTTTTTGGCGGTGGCCGCATTCGCGCTGTGCATGCTCATCGGCTCCAACGCGGGCAGCTACCTCGCCAGCATGTTCATCGCGTGGGGATACCTGCCGATGGCCTGCGCGTTCGCGGCGCGTGCGAAGGACGATGCCCGCGCCGCCGCCCTCACGGGGGTGGCGTTCGCGGCGGTCTACGGCGTGCTGATCGCCGTGGTCTACTTCGCGCAGCTGACGGCGGTGCGTCTCTCTCCGCTCTCGGAGGAGGCACTGTCCATCCTGGACTACAGCCGCTTCGGGCTGTTCTTCAGCCTGGACCTCCTTGGGTACGCCTTCATGGCGCTGTCCACGTTCTTCCTCGGCCTCACCATTCTCCCCGAGGGTCGCGCGGAGCGATGGCTGAAGGGCCTATTGATGGTCCACGGCGTGTTCGCCGTCACCTGCGTCATATTCCCGATTCTCGGCCTTTTCAAGCCCGGCATGGCGGGCGGCGATTTGATCGGCGTATTGGTGCTGGAATTCTGGTGCGCGTACTTTTTGCCGGTGTGCGTGCTGGCGTACAGGCATTTTCAAAAGGAGCGGCGTTGAGCCAATGGCGTGCGGCAGGAAAAACAACCAAGATATAATGCTCCTGTGTAGTTAAATTACGGTTAAGTAACGATGCTTTCTCTGGTTGCCATTATAATGTAAATAGCAAAAGCTAGGGGGGACAATTATGGCAGCCTCTACTTATCAGCGCGAGCCGAAGTGCGACAAACCTGTTATCGCTATCTGCTACGACTTTGATAAAACTCTATCACCTGATGATATGCAAGCGCAGGGGTATATTCAGGCTGTGGGTTATGATGTTAAAAAGTTCTGGGCAGAATCAAACGCACTAGCTAAAGATAACGATATGGATACGAACTTAGCATATATGCTAAAAATGGTTCTGGAAGCCGAAGGAATCTTAATTCTCAAAAAGAAAGAACTTGCTGATTATGGTGCTAAAGTTCAACTATTCCCTGGGGTTCAAGAATGGTTTGAAAAGATAAGAGTTTACGGAGAAGAAAAAGGTGTACTGATTGAACACTATATAATATCATCGGGTTTGAAGGAAATGATAGATGGAACGATAATGGCTAAAAATGGCGAATTTAAACGTGTATATGCAAGCTCGTTCTATTTCAATGAACGAGGTATAGCGAAATGGCCTGCACAAGCGATTAACTACACCAATAAGACGCAATTCCTCTTTAGAATTTCAAAGGGCGTACTCGATATAAATGATCCGGGTGTAAATGACTATTTTAGGCCAGAAGACCTAAGAATACCGTTCAGGAACATGATATATATTGGGGACAGTGCGACTGATATACCGTGCATGAAACTTGTCAATGCTAATGGAGGACATTCGATAGGCGTATACAATCCGGAAACAAAAGATATGTCAAGGGTTTATGACATGATGAAAGAGAATCGAATAAAGTATTATGCTCCGGCCGATTACTCCGAAGGACAGAAATTGGACAGGATTGTTAAAGCTATAATTGAAAAGACCGGGACGTATGAAGTTTTAGAAAAATTCTGTGAGCAGGATAAAAAGGAGATGCAAGAATTCTTCCAAAGCCTACCGAAACCTTCTAGGATACGAAAAAGGAGAACCGGTGGCAATTGCTAGTGATGATGATTTAGCCTAAAATGTAGTGCCGCGTATATACTGATTCTGGAGGGGAAGGAATTGAACGATCAGGAAAATGTCCGGTGCCAGTGCCCCAAGTGCGGAGCGTCAAAGTTTAGAACCGGACATTTCAAAGCATACGAAGAAGACGACTCCGGTATTTTTGACGTGCGGAAGCGGTATACGGTGAAATTCCTACACCGTCACCTGTGCGCGTTGCGGGTTTGCGGAGCTGTACGAGGCTCGGGGCGAAAAGAGGCAGAGCCTCCAGGACTACATCGGAAACGACTGACTGCGGAAGCGTAAAGGAACCGAAATCAATCCGGCAAATACTTTTATGTGGAGTGATGGATATGAACGAACAGGAAAAGGTCCGCTACCAGTGCCCCAAGTGCGGGGGAACCCAATATGAATCAGACCAGTTTCAGGCGACCGGTGGGAACTTCGCCAAGCTCTTCGACGTGCAGAACAAGAAGTTCTACACCGTCAGCTGCGCGCGGTGCGGGTATACCGAACTCTACAAAACCGTGAGCAGCACGGGCATGAACATCCTCGACTTCTTAATGAACGGCTGACCATTCCTCAAGCAATGATCGTGACAATGAAGCCGCCGACGCGATGCGTCGGCGGCCAGCTTGTTTGTAGAGCGGTGTGTCAGGTCTCCTGTTCATCGTCCCCGCCGTCCTGCTCCTGGCCGTACAATACCTGAATTCGGTGCTTTTTAAAGAACTCCAAGTACTTGGGCGAGGGCGGCAGGTCGGTCACGACGGTTCCGACGCGCTCCAGCGGGCAGTAGGAGATCATGGCGTCGTGGTCGAACTTGGTGTGGTCGGCCATGAGGATGAGGCGCTCGCTGTTTGAGGCGATCACGCGCTTGATCTCCGCCTCGAAATAGGTGGTGTTGGTGAGCCCGCGCTTGATGGAGACGCCGGTGGCGGCCATCACGGCGGTCTTGACCGACAGGGTCCGGATGGAATCGAGGCTGGAAATGCCCACGAACGCGCCCAGCGACGCGTTGTAGATGCCGCCCAGGGAGATGGTGTTGATCTCCTTGAGGCGGCTCGCTTCGTTGATGGCGATGAGGCTGTGGGTGACCAGCGTCAGGCCCTTTTTATTGCCCAGGTGGCGGATGACGTTGTAGGTGGTGGAGCCGGAATCGATGAAGATGGTGGTATTGTCCGGGATGACGGAGGCGGCGAGCTCGCCGATCAGCCTTTTATCAGGCACGTTCATCTGAAACCGGTGCGGCATGGAGATGAGGGTGGCGGGGGTCCGCGCTGCCGCGCCGCCGTAGACCTTGGTCACATGGCCTCGGGTTTCCAGCTCGTCCAAATCGCGCCGAAGGGTGTTGACCGACACCTCGAAATGCTCCTGCAGGTCCTGAATTGTTACCTGTTCGTTTTGTAGGATGTACTGTTCCATGGCGTCGAGCCGTGCGGTCTTCATAAGTATTCCTCTATATGACGGTTGATTTATTGTGTAGCATAACATATACGTTGAAATACTGTCAATCCTTTGGGTAGATTCGGCTCAGAAGATAACACAATAAACTCATCTTTTTGGGTGACTTCACCACTTTCTATTGACAGTATCAAGCGGGCTGGATAGAATGATGATGCTGATGATAACCGGCGGCAGAAAGCCCCGGAGATCAATATCGAAATGGAGGGAATTTTTCATGAAGAAGACTCTCGCGATCCTGTTGGTCCTGATGCTCTCGCTCGGCGTTTGTGTTTCCGGCCTTGCGGAAGGCACCATCGCCATCAACCTCAAGACCCTCTCCAGCGAGTACTGGCAGAATGTCAAGTCCGGCTGTGACGCCGCCGCCGCGGAACTGGGCGTGACCATCGACGTGCAGGGCGCCGCCGCCGAGACCGAGATCGCCGAGCAGGTCGCGCAGTTGGAGACCCAGCTGGCCACCAACCCCGCCGCCATCATCATCGCCCCGCTGGACGGCGACGCGGTGATCGGCGTGCTGCAGTCCTCCGGCTACACCGGCCCGGTCATCTTCTGCGACACCAACGCCAACTATGACAAGAAGACCTCCTTCGTCGGCACCTCCAACGAGGAAGCGGCCTACACCGGCGGCGTGTACGGCGTGAAGATCAACGGCGAAAAGACCGGCGCGGTCATCATCTACGGCCAGGAGGGCGACAACACCTCGAACCTGCGCAAGGCGGGCTACGAGCGCGCGCTGGCCGAAGCGGGCATCACGCCGCTGGCCATGCTCTCCGGCAACAACACCACCGACGGCGCCACCAAGGTCATGGAAGACCTCTTGAACTCCTATCCGGACCAGATCAACCTCGTGCTCTGCATGAACGATGACACCGCCATCGGC
>JAEZHK010000094.1 GCA_023416655.1 Bacillota bacterium | reverse complement strand
CGTTCCCGGCGCACAAGTTGCCGGGAACGGTTGAAAGGAACAACGGGGCTACCGCTTCCATCACAAACAAACAAGGAGACGACTATGCTGAACGACAAATCCGTCAAATTGGACCATCTGGCGCTGGGCGTATGCTATTATCCGGAGCACTGGGATGAATCCATTTGGGCAAGCGACCTCGACCGCATGCTGGCCGTGGGCCTTGAAACGGTCCGGGTTTTTGAGTTTGCGTGGAGCGTGGTGGAAAAGGAAGAGGGGCAGTACGACTTCTCGCTGTTCGACCGTTTCCTGGAACTTGCGAAGCGCAAGGGCATGAAGGTCATCATGTGCACCCCCACCGCCACGCCGCCCGCCTGGCTGACGAGCGAGCACCCGGAAGTATTGAACGCGCGGATGGACGGCACGCTGATGCATCACGGCCACCGGCGGCACTACAACTACAATTCCGAAGTCTACCGCGAGTACACCCGGAAGATCGTGTCGTTGCTGGCCGAGCGCTACGGCAACCACCCCGCAGTCATCGGCTGGCAGATCGACAACGAGATCAACTGCGAGTGCAATGTGTTCTACTCGGATGCCGACCGGGAGGCCTTCCGCGGCTACCTGAAAGACCACTTCGGCACGCTGGACGCGCTGAACGAGGCCATCGGCGCGCGCTTCTGGAACCAGACCTACACGGACTGGGCGCAGGTGGACCTGGAAAAGCCGACGCTGCACGATCACGCCAACCCGCATATGGCGCTCCTTGAAAAGCGGTTCTTCTCAAAAAGCGCGATTGCCTACGTGAAGCTGCAGGCGGACATCCTCCGTCAGTACGTGGGCGAGCGCTTCGTCACCACCAACGGCATCTTCGGCCATCTGGACACTTCCGAGATGACGCAGACGGCGCTCGACTTCATCACCTACGACAGCTACCCCAACTTCGCCTACGGTGTAGAGCAGGGCATGAGCGACAGGTCGGGCACGATGGGCGACCGGTTCTGGAGCTACCTTCTGACCAACGCGCGCAGCCACTCCGCGAACTTCGGCGTCATGGAGCAGCAGTCGGGCGCGAACGGCTGGGATTTCCGCATGATGGCGCCCATGCCCAAGCCCGGCCAGATGACGCTCTGGGCGATGCAGTCCTTCGCCCACGGCGCGGACTTCGTCAGCTTCTTCCGCTGGCGCACCTGCGGCTACGGCACCGAAATCTACTGGCACGGCATCAACGACTACTCGAACGTGGAAAACCGCCGCGTCCGGGAGGTCGGCGCCCTGCACGGGATGCTGAAGCCTCTCGCCGCCGCGGCGGGCAGCCGCGTCGAGGCCAAAGTGGCGCTGGTTTCGGACTCCCTGAACGAATGGGACGGCGAGCGCGACCTGTGGCACGGCCCGCTGGATCAGGAATCCCGCCGCGCGATCTTCGCCGCCGCGCAGCACCTGCACGCAGGGCTGGACTTCGTGCACCTGCGCTTCACGAACACCCACAAGACGGAGCTGTCCGAACTGTCCCACTACGACCTCATCTTCTACCCGCACCCGACCATTCTGACGGAGGAAGCCGCGAAGCTCTTGGAGGCCTACGTCCAGGGCGGCGGCATCCTGATCCTAGGCGCGCGCACCGGCTACAAGGACGAATACGGCCGCTGCCCGATGATGCCCATGCCCGGCCACGCGCTGAGCATCACCGGCGCGGAAGTGACGGACTATACCTTCGCCCGGCCCGAGGAAGCGCCGGTCATGATCGACTGGGACGGCGAGAAGCTGGCCGCGCCAACCTTCCACGACATCTTGAAGCCCGTGGAGGGCGGCGAAGTGCTGGCCCGGTTCGTCGGCGGCTACTATGACGGCGAGCCCGCGCTGATCCGAAAGGCCTATCCCACCGGCGGCGCGGCCTACTACCTGGGCAGCGGATTCTCGGAGGAAGGCGCGAAGCAGTTCCTGAAAAAACTGGGCTTTGCCGAGCCGAACGCGAACCTCGCCGCCTGCCCCGAAGCGGTGGAACTCTCCGTCCGCGAAAAGGACGGGGAGCGCTGGCTGTTCCTGCTCAACTATTCCGCCCAGCCCCAGACGGTCACGCTCGCAAAGCCCCTCCCCTGCGCCACCACCGGCGAAACCCTCTCCGGCTCCGTCACCCTGCCCGCCTACGGCACGCTGGTGCTGAAGGCGTAAGAAATAGGGAGAGCCGCCGGAGGGCTCCGCCCTCCGGACCACCCGCCAGGGAAATGATTTCCCTGGACCCTTCACAAAAGGAATATAGAGATAAAGTCAAAGTGCAGGATGATGCAAATCACTCTGCACTTGCTTTTGACTGTTTGTACGGGGTCAAGGGGACTCAACTCCCTTGCAAAGGTCCGGGGGCAGCGCCCCCAACGTTTGCTCCACCTCCCCCGTCACGTCTGAGGCGGGAAGACAACCGTCAAGAGCATTTTGAACTTCTCGGTTCCGTACACCGCGTGGGGCACGCGGGCGGGCATGACGATGGTCTGTCCCGCGGAGACGGCGAACTTGGTCGAACCGATGGTGATCTCGGCGAGGCCGTCCAGCACCACGATCATGGCGTCGCCGCTGGACTCATGGGCGCTGATCTCCTCGCCCTTGTCGAAGGCAAACAGCGTGAGGCTGACCGCCTTATTCTGCGCCAAGGTCTTGCTGACCACCTGCCCGGGCTGGTAGGCGACGAGGTCGACAAGCGTCAGGGCAGTGGAAAAATCGATGTTCTTGATGAAATGCGCGCCACTTCCGGACACAGTTCTCACCCTTCCATATTTTCTACCTTCAATATACCCGCTTTTCTTCCGCGTGAGCCACGCAAGGCTGGGGAATTTTCGCTCCTGCCCGCGCATCGGCGCCTAATCCGGCATTTACGGCCCGCGCAGGCCGGCTCCTTTTCGTCGGAAATTATTCAAACATTTCAATAAAATATTCAATTCGATTTTCACGCAAAGGGAATGGATTCAGGCACAGCATTGTATATGTCGACTAAAAATTTAAAAACATATTGCATAGCACCGAAAAAGTGCATATAATAACTACTGTGTCATGTTACTTGATTAAGGAGGTACTTTCCATGAAGAAGCTGGCATCCCTGATCCTCGCGCTCGTGCTCGTTCTGTCGGTGGCGACCCTCGCGTCGGCGGAAGGCAAGGTGTTCGGCTACACCTGCATGACCATGAACAACCCGTTCTTCATCGTGCTCGAGGGCGCCATCCGCGAGAAGGTCGAAGCCCAGGGTGATGAGCTCGTCACGCTCGACCCGCACATGGACGTCGCGCTGCAGATCAGCCAGATCGAAGACCTGCTGGTCCGTGACATCGACGGCATCTTCGTCAACCCCGTGGACTGGGAAGGCATCCGCCCCGCGCTGGTCTCGCTGAAGGAAGCGGGCGTGCCGATCGTCAACTTTGACACCGAAGTCAAGGACCTCGAGGAGTTCGTCACCGCCTACGCCGGCTCCAACAACTACAACGCCGGCAAGGTCTGCGGCGATGAGCTGGTGAAGCGCCATCCCGAAG
>JAEZHK010000011.1 GCA_023416655.1 Bacillota bacterium | reverse complement strand
TTATGGGAACTAATGTCCCTCTTGATGGTGGGGTTAAATGGGCTCGAACCATCGACCTTTACGATGTCAACGTAACGCTCTAACCAACTGAGCTATAACCCCGAACGCCAGTGTATTATATCGTATTTGGGCAGCATTGTCAAGCGGTTTCCGGCAGAAAATTCTTTCTGAGCGGCAGGCAGGGCCTGTGATGGGAGGAATCGCAGGGATTCCGTTCCTGCGGGATTCGGGAGCGGCTGGTACTGTTATGAATTGTGATTCGGGAGGAACCGGGAGATAAAGCGGTGTGCCGCTGGTTTCGCGAGCGGCTGAAGTTGTTGGAGCCTGCGAAATGTGAGGAATCGCGCGGGCAAGAGAGATTTGCACTTGCCGAAGGTTTCTGGTAGAGAAGAACGGTTGTAAACTGCGAAGCAAGAGGGAGCGCAAAGGTGCGCGAAATTTGCGATTGCCGAGGATTTCGTGAGCGGTTATAATGGATTAAAGGAGGCGAAGACATGGATGCGATCGCAGCGCATTTAGAGCGCGCGTTTTTAGCGCTGGCTCAGATGGGTGTCACGCTCCTGGAGTTCTGCGGCGTCCTGGTGCTGGTGATCGCGTCGGCGAAGGCGCTGATTGGCTTTTTTCGAAAGGATGCGCGCGTCCGGCTCAATCTTGCGCAGGGCATCGCGCTGGCACTGGAATTCAAGCTGGGTGGCGAGGTGCTTCGCACGACGGTGGTCCGTGAATGGAGCGAACTGGGCATTCTGGGCGCCATCATCCTGCTTCGCGGCGCGCTGACGCTTTTAATCCACTGGGAGATCCGAAACGAGGAAACCGGGGACGTGCCCCGGCATTGACATAGTTCAAGCGCAGCTTCGCATGCTCTGCGCACGTCGTTTTATCCGATGGTTGATTCAAGTCATGTACTCCAAAGACGCACCCTGCAATGAAACCGGGCCTGCTGCTCGAATCGCCGTTCCCTCGCGCCGACCAGGGGGCGCGGGCATATTCTGGAACTTTCCGCGTATGGATAAGAGTCTAAAAGTCAGGAGGGATGCTTATGAAGCGAATGTGGTCCATGATGCTTGTGCTGCTGCTAAGCGTATGCTTGATCGGGCAGGCGGAAACGCTGCCTCCGACCATCGAGCGGAGCGTTCCACTGGAAGGCGAAAACGAGGCGCGCACGTATACCCTCGTGCGGGACGCTGAGGGAAGGTTCTCGATTTACATCGACGACGGCTTCTATGAGGCCGTGCAGAATGACGACGGCATGACCATCCAGCAAAAGGACGGCGGCACCGCCAAAATGGTGCTGACCTGGCTCGACGGCTCGCCCAAAGCGCTGCGCAAGGCATTTCTGACGCCCCAGATCAAGCAGGACGAGTCCTTCTGGTCGGAGGAATTCGATACCCCGCAGCCCGGCTGCAGCGCCATCTACAACGTGGACGGCAAGGCCCGCTCACTCTACTGGTTCGACGCGGGCCACGGCAAGACGCTGCTGGCGGATTTCACGCTGGAGCCCGAGGAACAGGAGGGCCACGGCGTGCGCATGTGGAGCATGCTGGAGACGCTGGTGTTTTAAATACCAATCCGCAACATTCTTTCGTCGTCGTGGCGGATCTTTTCGCACCTGCAAGGGTTGGTTTCCCTGCGGGAAACCAAGTCGCTTCGCGACCGCGCGATTCAAATGGATTTGAATTGCGCGCCTCTGTGTCGCTCGCAGCTTGAAATAGCGCTGCTATTCCTGCGCTTCGGCTCCTAGCCAGGAACGAAATGTTCGCCCCTTTGGACGAAACAATATTCCGTATTGGTATGACCCTATCCAAAGCCGGTCCGCCCGCCGAATTAATCATCCCATGATTTACAAGGCGGGCGGATTTTGTTATGCTTTTTTTGGAAAGGGATGTGGAATGATGACCGTCAAGGCAATCCTGTTCGACTTGGATGGAACGCTTTTGGACACGCTGGACGATCTCAAGGACAGCGTCAACCATATGCTCGGCGCCTTCGGCTACCCGCAGCGCTCCCGGGAGTACGTGCGGGAAGCGGTGGGGAATGGCGTTCGGAACCTCATCGTCCGCTCGCTGCCGGAAGGCGAGGGTGCAAAACGGGTGGACGAGTGCCTAAACGCGTTCCGGGCACACTATTCCAAAAACCTCGACAACAAGACGGCGCCCTACCCGGGCGTGACGGACATGCTGCTTGAACTAAAGGAAAAGGGGATTCGCGCGGGCGTGGTCTCCAACAAGTACGACGGCGCGGTGGTCGCGCTGTGCAAAAAGCACTTTGGCGACCTGGTCCAGGTGGCCATCGGTGAGCGGCCGGGCCTCGGCCGCAAGCCCGAGCCGGACAGCGCGCTCCTGGCCATGGAGCTTCTGGGTGCTTCGCCGGAACACACCGTCTACGTGGGGGATTCCGACGTGGATGTGGAGACCGCCCGCAACGCGGGGCTCAAGTGCGTCGCGGTGTCCTGGGGCTTCCGCCCGCGGGAGAGCCTGATGGCGGCGGACCCGGATATAATCGTGGACGAGGTTTCCGCGCTGCTCCCCGCGGCGCTGTCGCTGTGAAGCGGCGGGTTCTGATTCTGATCATCGCGGCGGCGCTGATCGCGCTGGCCGCGGACTTTGTGCGCATTACGATGGATAGACGCTCTTTTGTTCAATTGGAAGTGCCGCTACTAAACCAGCAGGACTATACCGAGGCGGTTTGCACCATCGGCGGGCAGAGGAAGTCGGTGGCCACCAGCGGCTGCGGCGCGGTCTGCATCGCGATGGCCGCGTCCGCGCTGGTGGGCTCCGAGGAGACGCCTGAAACGCTCTTCCAGTGGGCATACGACACCGGCCTGTACTTTGGCGATGGGCTGGGCCACGAGGCGATGGGGCGGATGGCGGCCCGCTGCGGCATGCGCGGCGAGTGGCTGGACAACGACGCGGAGTTGGTCCTGTCCGCGCTTCGCGCCGGGCGTCCGGTGGTGGCGCACATGGGGTCCGGCACGTTCACGAACAACGGCCATTACATCCTGCTCTACGGCATCGACGGGGAAGGCCTGATCCGGGTCAACGACCCCTACAGCCCCGAGCGCAGCCGGGGGACCTACCCCATCGACCTTATCTTGGGCGAGGTCAAGACCAGCCGCGCGTTCCTCGCGCTCGAGCCGGACTACGACCGGGCGATCTTCATGTTCTAACCCTCCCCAGGCATAAAAAGGGGCCTCGCGCTTGCAAAGCCCCTTTTCATTAACGTTTACTTCCGTCCGCGACGGATCCCGCCGAAGATCAGAAGCAGCAGGCACGCGCCCGCGATGGCGATCAAGAGGCTCCAGATGTTGAAGCCGGTGATGCCCTGCCCGCCGAAGAGCCCCGAGGAGATCCAGCCGCCGAGCGCCGCGCCGATGATGCCTACGATGATGTTGGCCATCGCGCCCATGCTCTCGTCGCGTTTCATGATCTTGCTGGCGATCCAGCCCGCCAGTGCGCCGAAGATGATCCATAGAATAATGCCCATTGCACTTCCTCCTTTTTCTGCTGAATTCATTGTGTACGGGAAGCTCCCATTATATGCCCGCCCCCAATGCTTTGTATGCTGTTAGGATACCCATCATGCAGATTTTGGAAACAATTGCAGGACGCATGGAAAACCCCGGGCCTTTCGGCCCGGGGGATCGAGGTCACTTTCCGGCGACGGTCAGCTCTCCGACGAAGAGCGACGGACTGCCGAAGCAGCTTCTGCCCGGCTGGCCGAATTCCAGGTCGCTTCCAACCGCCCGCATTTGAAGGAGCAGGTCGTAGAAATTGCCCGCCACGGTGATCTGGTCCACCGGCTTAACGGGCTTCCCGCCCTCGATCCGGTAGCCCTTCGCGCCGTAGGAGAAGTCGCCGCTGACCACGTTGCCGCCGGAGTGCAGCCCCTGCATCTCCGTGATCAGTAGGCCGCCCTCCGCCATCTTAAGGAGCGCTTCCAGCGGCTCGTCCGATGGTTTGAAGAAGAAGTTCGACGGCGCGACCGCGATGGGGCTGGCGTAGCCGCGGGCGGCGTTGCCGGTGGAGGCGACGCCCTGCTTGGCGGCGGTCTTGAGGTTGTGCAGAAGCGTCGTCAGCCTTCCCTGGTCGATGACCGCCTTCGCTCGGGCGGGCACGCCCTCGCCGTCAAAGGGCGCGGCAGCGAAGCCCGCCGGGTTCAGCGGGTCGTCCAGCAGCGTCACGCACACCGCGGCCACGGTGTCGCCCTCGCGGCCCTTGAGCTTGGAAAGCCCGCGCTGCGCCTCGTCCGCGCTGAACGCCTCGGAAAAAGCCGCCAGCAGATCGACAGCCGCGCCTGCGCGGAAAACCACCGGGTAGCGCCCAGAGGCGACCGGAGAGGCGTTCAAAAAGTCGATGGCTTCAAGGGACGCCTGCTGCGCGATCCGGTCCAGACCGGGCGCGCCGCCCCGCTCCATACGGAAGCGGTACGCGCTGCCCGCGCGCTCGCCCTCCCGCGCGACGGCCGACACATACGCGCCCAGCGCGTTGTCCCGGAAGGACACGTCCAGCCCCTTGGAATTGACAATCCGCCGCCCGCCCGCGCCGTAGACCACCGCGCAGCCGTCGGTAGAGATGCGGGGGTCTGCCGCCAGTGCTTTCTGTTCCAGCGCCAGCGCCATCTTTACCTTTTCGGCGTCGGAGATCCCGTCCAGCTCGGGGTTATATAGGTCCAGCGTTTGGGTTTCGCCGCCCGCGTAGAGGAACTGCGCATCTTCCGTCTCGGTCAGCGTGGCGCTTGCGATCACGCCTTTAACCAGCATGTCCGCCGCGTCCTCATCCAGCGCCTGGGTGGAGGCGTAGCCCATCCGCCCGCCCACGAGCGCGCGGAAGCCCAGACCCATGGTAGAGGACACGTTGTAGGCGATCAGCTCGCCCGCGTGGACGGATGCCTCGAAGGAATCGCCTGAGGCTAAATAGGCTTCGTATTCAGATAGTCCCGCCTCGCGGGCCTTTTGGAACAGCAGGTTCAGAAAATCGTCCTGGCGCATGCTATCTTCCTCCCACCGTCATCTCGGTCACGCGGATCAGCGGCTGCCCGACGGTGACCGGCACCGAACCGCTGACGGAGCCGCACATGCCCTGCGACAGCTTCAGATGCTTGCCCACGCGGTCGATCCGCTGGAGCACCTGGCCGCCGCGACCGATCAGCGTCGCGCCGCGCACCGGGTGGTCGATCCTGCCGTCCTTGACCCAGTAGCCTTCCGACACCGCGAAGTTGAATTCGCCGGTGGCCGGGTTGACCGATCCGCCGCCCATCCTGGCGGCGTACAGCCCGTCGCCCATGGTGGCGATGATCTCCTCGTCTTCGCTCTCGCCCGGCGCGATGAAGGTGTTGCGCATGCGGGAGGTGGGCGCGAAGGCATAACTCTGGCGGCGGGAACTGCCGGTGATCGGCAGGCCCATCCTGCGGCCGTTCAGCTTGTCCACCATGTAGTTTTTCAGGATACCGTTCTCGATCAAGACCAACCGGTTCGTGGGTGTGCCCTCGTCGTCGATCTGGATGGAGCCCCACTCGCCGGGAAGCGTGCCGTCGTCGATGGCGGTGACCACGGGGGAGGCGATCCGCTGCCCCAGCTTGCCGCAGAATTCGCTGTTGCCCAGCGCGACGGAGGTGGCCTCCAGCGAATGGCCGCAGGCCTCGTGGAAGATCACGCCGCCAAAGCCCGACTCGATGGCCACCGGCATCACGCCGGCGGGGCAGAGCGGCGCGGCCAGCATGGTCAGCGCGGTGCGGGCGGCGCTGCGGGCGGCCGCCTCCGGGTCAACCAGCGTTTCAAACATCTCGTAGCCCATGTGCATGCCGGGGCCTTGGAAGCCGGTCTGGTTGCCCGATTCGCCGGACGCCACCGCCTGCACGCCGAGCCTTGTGTAAGTGCGGTGGTCGGTGGCGAACACGCCCTCGGAATTTGCAATCATAACATCGGTCTCAAGGTCTGAAAGCGACGCGATTACCTGAGAGATCTCCGCGCCTTCAGCCCTCGCCGCCCTGTTCGCGGCGTGCAAGATGGCGCTCTTGCGCGCTCCGGGGACCAGGCCGGGCCGCTCCCGGACGGGAAACGGCGCGGGGTTCACGACGACGTCGAGCGGGGAAGGGGAGAGCTTTTTCGCGGCGGAGAGCGCCGCGGCGGCTTGCTTTGCCGCGCGCACAAGGCCTTCCGGCGAGGTGTCGTTGGTGGTGGCGTAGTAGGCGGAAAAACCATCGAACACGCGCACGCCCGCGCCGTGGGCGCGGTCGCTAGTCACGCTGTCCAGCCGCCCATCCATCAGTTGCAGGCGGTTTCGGCGGGTGTCCTCGATAAAAATTTCGGCGAAATCGCCGCCGGTTTCAAGCGCCGCGGCCAGCGCCAGCTCGGCCGCGCTTTTCGAAATCATAGAGAGGTCCTCCTTGAAGAAAGTCCAAGATCTATTGTATACCCCGGCGGAGCCGAGGTCAATCCCTCGCCGGATTGACACACTCACGGAATACCTTCTGTCCCCTTGGGCATAGATTGGCTGAGGTTTGAAAGGGGATGGGGATGCGTATGGACGTTGTATCCGTGTTCTGCGCGCTGGCGGCCGGGGTGTTTACGACGATAGAATCCACCATCAACGCGAGGCTGGGCAGGGATGTCACGCCCAGCATCGCGACGCTGCACAGCCTCGCCACGGGCATGGCGTTCATATTGCTGATCAGCCTGTTCAAGGGCAGCATCGGGCGGTATGGCAGGGTGATCCATGTCAGCCCGGTCTGGCTGATCGGCGGGATTTTCGGCGCGCTGATCATCTACTTTTCGTCCAAGGCCATCCCGGTCCTGGGGGTATCCACGGCGCTGATCTTCATCCTGGCCGCGCAGCTGGTCAGCGGCTACCTGGTGGATATTTTCGTGGGCGGGGCCGAAGTCAACGTGCGCAAAGCGCTCGGGCTGATCGTCTTCCTCGCGGGCGCGTATATGTTCATAAAAGAATAAAAACGGGAGGGCCGAAACCCTCCCGCTCAGATAAGATGTCACTCGTAACTGCTTCCAATCGTTCCCGGGCTCTAGCGCGCCGGGAATCGGTTTCTGTAACCAGTGCGCACACTGGTGGAGGAAACAATTCCTCAAGTCAGTGAGCCGCCCGGAAATTCCAGAGAATTTCAGGCTCGCGCAGATTTCCTTCGCGTTGAAACATCCGAAGGAGGTTTCAACGCTTTGCTATGCAAAGAGCTTTTGCAGTTCCTCGAAGCGCTCCGTGGTGATCAGCGCGTCCCGCGTGGTGCCGCGAAGGCGAACGATGTAGGTCCAGCGGCCGTAGGGCGTGATCGAGTCAATGTGGCCCAGGTTCACGATGTAGGACTTGTGGGTGCGGAAGAACGCGCTCTCCGGCAGCCGCGCAGCGAGTTCACTCATGGTGTCGCTGGTCACGTAGCGCTGGTTGTCCTGGGTGTAGAGCACGGTGGCCCGGTCCTCCCGCTGCACCAGGAGGAGCTGGTCCAGGTCGATGAAGGACACGCCGTCCCGGTGCCGAAGCATCAGCCGGGTGGGGGCGGCCTTGGCCGGAGGGACCGGCTTCAGTTCCGGAGGCGCGGGCGCGGGGCATTCCATCGGCGCGGTCAGCCGCATGAAGGCGAGCCGGAGCGTCTCTTCCACGCGCTCCATGCGGAAGGGCTTGAGCAGGTAGTCGAAGGCGTACACCGAGAACGCGTCGGACATGTACTGCTCGTGGGCCGTCACGAAGATGATCAGCGTCCGGGGGTTCTGGTCCTGAATGGCGCGGGCGCACTCGACGCCGGTCAACCCCGGCATCTCCACGTCCAAGATCACCATGTCGGGCTTTGCGGATTCGTAGAGGCCGAGCGCGCTCTGGCCGTCCTCCGCCTCGCCCACGAGTTCATAGCCTTCCGTGCGCTCGAGGACTTTGCGAAGGAGCAGCCGCATGCCCGGATCGTCGTCGGCGATGAGAACGCGGATGATCAACGGGCAACCCTCCTAAGAGACTTGGGCTTAGCCAGGATTTCCGCCCAGACCACGGCGTCCCGCATGGCGGCGGGGTCGTACCTTCTGGGCCGGGTGGCGGTGCGAAGCGGCGGGGCCACGGGGATCTCCGGTTGGGGCGCTCGCGCGGACATTTCCCCGGGCAGCGACTTGCCCTCATAGTCGGGCTGGCTGGCGTCCATCATGGGGCTGCTGCCTTCCATCATGCCAGGGCCCGTCATCATCGACGGGCTGCCCTCCATCATGGAGGGGCCGGTCAGGCTGCCGGAGGGGCCCATGGCTTCGGATTCGCCCTCACTATAGGCAGGCTGTCGGGTCTGGGCCGGGGCGCCGCCGAGCATGGTCATGATGTCCCCCCAGTCGGACGCGGTGTCCCCGAAGGGCCGCGCGGTTGGGGTCAGTGGCGGAGACGGTGGCCGGGGCCGCGCGCCGCCCGGAGGCGCCTGGTCAGGCCTCGACTGCTGGCCGGACTGGTTCGCCGCCCTCAGCCCCTTGCCGATGAGGCTGAAGATGAACCAGCCGATGGCGATGACGACAATTAAACCTTCCATTGCCTATACCTCACGGGGTCTACTTCTTGGGCTCTTCGGTCGTGGGCGCGCCGGTGTCGGCGATGGATTCCCGCATCTTCGTGTCGGAGACGACGTTCTGCATCTGGAAATAGTCCATCACGCCCAGCTTGCCATCCCGGAGGGCCGACGCCATCGCGCGGGGCACTTCGCTCTCGGCCTCCACGACCTTGGCGCGCATCTCCTGCACTGAGGCCTTCATTTCCTGTTCGCGGGCGACGGCCATCGCGCGGCGCTCTTCGGCCTTGGCCTGGGCAATGCGCTTGTCGGCCTCGGCCTGGTCCATCTGCAGCTGCGCGCCGATGTTGCGGCCCACGTCCACGTCCGCGATGTCGATGGAGAGGATTTCAAACGCGGTGCCGGCGTCGAGGCCCTTGGCGAGCACCGTACGGCTGATGAGGTCCGGGTTCTCCAGAACCGCCTTGTGGCTGTCGGCGGAGCCGACGGTGGTGACGATGCCCTCGCCGACGCGGGCGATGACGGTTTCTTCACCCGCGCCGCCCACCAGCCGCTCGATGTTGGCGCGCACGGTGACGCGGGCCTTGGCGCGCAGCTCGATGCCGTCCTTGGCGATGGCGGCCACCACCGGCGTCTCGATGACCTTGGGGTTGACGCTCATCTTCACCGCCTGCAATACGTCGCGGCCGGCGAGGTCGATGGCGCGGGCGGATTCAAACTCCAGCGGGATGTTGGCGCTCCCGGCGGCGATCAGCGCGTCGATCACGCGGTCGATGTTGCCGCCCGCCAGCACGTGGGCTTCCATCTCGTTCGAGGACAGCTTCAGGCCCGCCTTGGTGGCCTTGATGTAGGGCATCACGACCCGCGCCGGGTTGATCCGGCGGAAGCGCATGCCGATCAGCGAGCCGATGGACACGTGGGCGCTGGCGGCCATCGCCGAGATCCACAGGCCGATCGGGACAAAGGTGAAGAACACGATGAGCGCGACGATGATGACGACCACGATCAAAAACGAGGCAATTAAACCTTCCATGGGAATGCTCCTTTCGAATCCTGGGTGCTTTGATCGGGATGTATCTTGATACAGCCCGTTGAAACTCCGTCGTACCTTCCAATCGTCCCCGGCGACTTGTCGTCGGGAATCGGTTTCCATCACCAGTGCGCACACTGGCGATGGACCCTATTCATTCAGTCAGTGCGCCGCCCGGGACGCCCGCGGGCGTTTCATGCGCGCGCAGAACTTCTTGCTATGCGATGAAAACCCCCGCTTGTATTTTCATCGCATCACTGTGGCATCATGCCGCTCATCAACCCTCCGATGAGGCTGGACAGGCCGTGGGTCTGCATCAGGACGCCCATGCCCTGCATCGCCATGCTGCCGAGGTCTTTGGACACCTTGTCCATCGCCGTATAGCTTGCCCGCAGCGGGTTGACCGGCTGGAGGTCCACGTACTTTTCAAAGTCCGCCGGTTCGTAGGGCCCGTTTTTGACCTTCGCGTCGAAGCGGATGACGGCCCTTGCGGGCTCGCCGCCGCCCGCCGCGGGGAAGTCGTAGTGCAGGGTGATGGTGCCCGTCTGTTCGGCGTCGGTTGAGGTCTTGCCGTCGTAGGCGTAACCCAGCGCGTAGTCTTGGCCGTTCGAGGCGGCCTTGATGGAGACGGAGGTGTCTTTGACGCCCTGCGCGTCCACAATCTCCTCTCCGAATAACCGGGCGCTGAATACTTCGCCGTCCTCCTCGGAGTCCGCGTCCAGGATCGCCGTGACGTTGCTGACCGTCGGGGTGCCTGAAATGGGTTCGCGCAGCCTCGCGTCCAGTTGAAACTTGGTGGTTTCGCCCTCGTAGGGCGCGTAGACTGCCTCGAAGCCGATGCGCTTGCCGCCGGGGATTTCCCGCCAGGCGGTGGTGATGGGGATCTCCAGCACGACCGGCATGCCATATGCATCCACCGCGTCCTTGACCGTCAGCGTCACGATGGTCTTTTGCGCCTTCGTGGCCGGATCGGCCAGTTCCTGGACGTCCGACCAGAACACGAACGCGACCTTTTCAATGCCGGCGTCCTCGATCAGCCAGTCCAGCGGGTCCTCGTCTTCATCGCCGTCTTCGGACTTCGCGGAATCGTCATCGGCCTTGGCGGAATCGCCGTCGCCATCTTCGGACTTCGCGGATCCGTCTTCGGCCTTGGCGGAATCGTCGCCTTCATCTTCAGACTTCGCGTCGTCCTCGTCCTTATCTTCGTCGCGTTTGTCGTCTTCCATGCCCAGTCCGAAGTCCTCCATCAGCCGGGCGGCTTCCTCCTCCAGCGCCTTGAACTCCGGATCGGCCTCGTAGACCGCCTCGTAGTAGGTCTTCAGGGCGCTTCCCTCGAAGGCCATCTCATAGCGATAGAGGTCAGTGGACGCGCCGAAGAAGTCCACCGGCTCCCGGCCCTTGAATTCGGGCTTCAGGATCGCGAAAAGCTTCCTGTCCTTCTCAAGCGACTTGACGGGGTCGAGGGCGTTGCCGTAGTACGCCGCGTAGCGCCCGATAAGGTCCCAGAGCTTTTGAAAGTCCTCAGGTTTGGGGCCGTCGTCGTAATCGTACCCGCCGTAGTACATCGCGTCGTTCATGCTGTAGTAGAGTTCCGGCATCACGTACCACAGGCTGGATATGAGTGAGTAGGGCCTCTGGGCGAACTGCTCCTCGAAGCCCTTCACCGGGATCTCGAAGCGGTATTTGGACTTCTCCAGCACCGCGCGGATCTGGCCGTCCTCGAGGGCGGCCGTGCCTTTAAAGGCCAGCCTGCCGTCGCCGGTGACCTCAAAGTCCAGCCGCGCCGGTCCGTCCGGGAAAACCCCGCCGTAGCCGACGGTGAGAGACGCGTCCACGTCCACGGGCTTTTTGTCGCCCGGCTCGATGTGGAAGTTGTCGAACGTCAGGGAGCCGTAGGACGTCGCGAGGCCTGCGGGGGTCAGCGCGAGGATCAGTACCAGCGCGAGGATCGGGATTCGCAAATGTCTCATTGCTCTCTCTCCTTCACTGTCCTGGGCTTCCTGTGAAAAGGGGCCGGCGCGTTACGCCGGCCCCGCGTGTTGTATGAACTTAGCCCGCGGTGCCCGTGCCCGCGCTCATCATGCTGCCCATGATGTTGGAGAGGCCCGGCGTCTGCATCAGCACGCCCATCGCCTGCATCATCACGCCGTTGAGCTCAACGCCCGCTTCCTCCATCAGCTTCTGGTCTTCCTCGGTCTGGGAGGTCGGGTCCAACTTGGTCTTGCCGTCAAAGTCCGCCGCGCCCAGGGGCTTGAACTCGCTGGAGGCGACACTCACGTCGAAGGCGAGGTTGCCCTTGCCGGCATCGGGGATGTTGAAGTCGATGGTCACGGTGCCGGACTGCTCGGTCTCGGTGGCGGTCGCACCAACGTATCCGACGCTCAGGTCAAACGCCTGGCCTTCGCCGGTGCCCTTGAGGCTGGCTTTGAAGTGCGGGAGGTTTTTGGCGTCGGTAGAAGCGTTGAAATCCAGGGTGGCGTCCACGTCGCCGCTGTCTTCCTTGGCGTCAAACTTCATCACGAACGCGCCGGAGCTCTCGGTGCCGCCGTCGGCAGCGGGCGCGTCAAAGGTGGCGTCAAAGGCCATGGACATCGATTCCTCGGTGGGCGCGATCGCCATGTCCATGGCGACGTGTGTGCCCTTGTCGGACTCGAGCACGGACACCGTCATCGGGAATACGACGGTCTTGGGGTCGTCTTTGCTATCAGGCTTGAGGTTGGTGAGGGTCACGTTGATGGCTTCCTTCACGGCCTTGGCATCGTTCGAGGTCAGGTCCGAGGTATCCATCCAGAAGGTGAAGTCGATCTTCAAATCGACGTTGACTTCCTTCAGGCTCTTGGCGATGGATTCACCGAGATTGCTCGTATCGATCGGGAATTCCTCGCCGGTCGCGGTGTTGAGCATGGTGAAGTAGCCGATGAAGAGCGCCTGGAGGTCGGGATCGGCGTCGAAAATAGCCTGGTACATCTTGCCGATGCCTTCGCCGTCCATCGAGGCGTCGAAGCGGTTGAGTTCCATCTTCTCGCCGAAGAGTTCAACCTGCTCCTTGCCCTTGGCTTCGAGGTTCATTGCGGCCAGCACCGGGGCGGCGAACTTGATGGAGTCCTCAGGGTTTTTGTACTTCTCGAGAACCTTGACGTATTTCTCGACCATTTCCTTAACCTTCGCCATGTCCGGCCCGGACGCGGAGCTCGCGGCCCCGGTAGCCTCGGTCATCATGGATTCCAGCGCGGCCATCGGGATGTCGAAGTAGTAGCTGGAGCCTTCGACGATCGCCTGGACCTTTTCGGCGTCAAAACCGGCCGACCCGCTGAAAGCGGTCTGCCCGCCGCCGACCAGTTTGACGTCCACGCGGCCGGTGCCGTCGTCCTGGCCGCCCACGCCGATCGTCAGCGCGGCGTCGATGTCCAGGGGCTCATCCATGCCCGCCATGTCAAAGTGGATGTTGCTCAGCGTAAGCGCGGCATAGCCCGCCTCCGCAAGGCCGACAGGCATGGCCATCACCATAAGAGCCAATGCGAAGACCAGAATGCGTTTGATGTTCATTTGTTCTCCTCCTCTATTCCATTCCCCACGGAATGATGATTAGCATTTTATACCCCCACGCGGGCTTCCTCACGCACCGGGCAGACCACGATCCGGTTGCCTTCCACCCGCTCGACGCGGATTTTCCGGCCGCTGGGGATCCATTCGCCGTCCGACACCACGTTGAGCCGAACCCCGTCGAACTCCGCGATGCCGGATGGCCTGAGCGTGGACTTCGCCTCGCCGGTCTTGCCGACGAAGAAGGTCAGGTCGTTGTCGCTCACCGTGGGCACCGAGACTTCGTGCAGCACCAGCTTCGAGTGGGCCAGCCGCCCCTTTGTGGCGGACCGGATCACGAACGACAGCGCAATGCACAAAAGCGCGACGATGATGACGGTGATGACCAGCGCCTCCGTGGCGCTCCGGGCAAACAGCATGACGCCCGCGACCAGGCAGATGACGCCCAGGATGCCGGGCGCGCCAAAGCCGGGAATGTGCATCTCCACCAGCACCAGCACAAACCCCAGTATCAAAAGGATCAGTGCGGGCAGGTTCTGAACGATCATTGCGGCTACCGACTCCATACGCGAACCTCCCCCTTCGAATTCCGATGTGATGAATACAGTATAACGGATTCCTTCGAACGAGTAAACAAGAAAATGCCCAAAGCTGCATTCTTGACATCGAATTGACAGTTTGGATGCTCCTGCGCCATAAACCGGGCGCTGTATCACCGGGCGCGCGGCTTTTTGCGGCCCTCACCACCGTATTCCCGGCGCGGGCGCGGGATGCCCTCGGGGCTCGAAATATTTAGACTTGATTTCGAAACAGTTCTGTAATATAATGTGTCTGGAAGGGCTTACCGCCCGGGGAGGTATCCGAGTTGACGAAGCATGGAACCCGTGTTGCTTTGGCGATGCTGGCGACCGCCTGGATCATCGTTCTCATCGCCTTGACACCCATCGCGGCGCGCGCGGACGCGCCCGCCGTCCTGACCCGTGAAACAGGCCTGTACGCCCAGCCCAGCACCTCTTCCACGCTTGTGGCGAAGCTTCAGAAGGGCGAACTGACCGTCCTGCGCGCCACCTCAGGCGCGTGGTCCAAGGTGCTCTACCGGGGCAAGACCGCCTATCTGGCGCGGAAGGCCATCCGAAGGCAAACCGCGAAGCGGCTGTACGCGGCGCAGGACGTGAGCCTTCTGGACGCCGCCGCGTCGTCCGGCGATGCGCTTTGCAAGATCGGCTCGGGCGACGCCGTGTACGCCGTCAGCTCCAAGGGCGACTGGTACAAGGCGCTGTACAAGGGCCATACCGGCTTTGTGCGAAAGAGCGAGTTGGGCAGCAAGAAGCCAGCGCCTACGCAGAAGCCTACACCGACGCCCAAGCCCACGCCGACCGTCAAGCCCACCGCGGCGGCTACCCCCGCGCCGGAGGAAGCCTATGCGACGAAGCAGCTCAGGCTGTACAAGGGCGCGTCCACGTCCACGCAGGTGGGCACGGTGCCCAAGGGCGCGGAGCTCACGCGCTACTACTATAACAATGACAGCTGGGCCAAGGTATCCTACAAGGGCAGGAAGGGCTACTTGTCCGCGAGATACTTGACCGAGGAGCCGCCCACCCCGACGCCTTCGCCGACGCCCACCCCGACCCCCAGTTTGACGCCCAAGCCTTCCGCAGCGCCCACGCCCGCGCCGACGGAAGCGCATGCGACGAAGCAGCTCAAGCTGTACAAGGGCGCGTCCACGTCCACGCAGGTGGGCACGGTGCCCAAGGGCGCGGAGGTTGTGCGCTACTACTATAACAACAAGAGCTGGGCCAAGGTGGTCTATAACGGCAGGAAGGGCTACGTGGCCGCGCAGTATCTGTCCGAGGAGCCGACTGCGGCGACGCCCGCGCCGACGCCCGTTCCCACCATGACGCCCGCGCCGACGCCCACGCCGAAACCTACGCCGACGCCGAAACCCACACCGACGCCAACCACGACGCCGAAGCCTGCGCCCACCCCGGATCCCGACGGGTATACTGAGCTCAGTCCCGGAGACTCCGGCGACGCGGTCAAGAAGCTGCAGACGCGGCTCAAGGCGCTGGGCTGGTTCACCGGCACGATCGGCGGCAACTACCAGACCCGCACCACCCAGGCGGTCAAGGACTTCCAGAGCGCGGCGGGGCTGGAGGCCAGCGGCATCGCGACCGTGGCGACGCAGAAGAAGCTCTACGCCTCGGACGCGCCGAAGCCTGAGTCCGGTTCCGGCGAAAGCACCGCCAGCCCGGCCTCCGGACCGGTCAAGGGCATGGACTGGTGGACCAGCGACATCCAGCAGATCTTCTACCGGGGCCGCACGGTGGTGGTGACCGACGTGCGCACGGGCCTGTCCTGGAAGGAGGTCCGGGTGGGCGGAACCAACCACGCCGACTGTGTGCCGCTGGCCGACCAGGACACCGCGGCGATGAAGGCGGCCTACGGCGGCAAGTGGTCGTGGGACAGGCGGCCGATCTGGGTCTCGATCGACGGCGTCCGGTACGCCGCGTCGATGAACGGCATGCCCCATGGCGGGAATGCCAGGGACAACGGCTTCCCGGGCCACCACTGCATCCACTTCACCAACAGCCGCACCCACGGCTCCAACCGCATCGATCCCGATCACCAGGCGGCGATCCGCGAAGCACTGGCAGCGCAATAAGGGGGATGCGCCAAAGGGCGCTGCCCTTTGGAATCCCGCAGGGGAGATGATCTCCCCTTGACCCCACACAGGGGGAAAATGTCCGCTGGCGCGTTCATTTTCAGGTCAAAGGTGCGGTGATCAACAGGTATAGAATCCAAGGCCTCTGCGCTGGAGCATGTCTCCGCACAGAGGCCTTTATGTTGCACTGTTTCTATAATTCCCTTGTGGTGGGGTCCAGGGGAGCATCATGCTCTCCTGGCGGGGTCCGGGGCAGCGCCCCGGCGTTCCCTCCGTTCCTTCGCCTTTCCGTCTCCCTTACCGCTCCATCAGGCTGAGCGCGGCCTTGGCGCAGCAGTCGAGCAGTTCGCGGGCGGCGGGTTCGGAAGATTCGCGGATGCCCACGTACAGCTTGACCTTGGGTTCGGTGCCGGAGGGGCGGATGGCGGTCCAGGCGCTGTCCTCAAGCTCGAAGTACAGGGCGTTGCTGGTGGGGAAGTCGATGGGCTCGACCGCGCCGCCCGCCGCGCGGGTGCCTTCCAGGTAATCCCGGACGGCCAGTACATTCAGCCCCGCGACCTCCGCGGGCGGATTCTCCCGCAGCGAGCGCATGATTTCGCCGATCATCGCCTGCCCGTCTTTCCCGGTCAGCGTGTGGGACATGGTCTTCTCCAGGTACCAGCCGTACTTCTTATAGAGGCCCATCAGCGCGTCGTAGAGCGTCATGCCCTTCTTCTTGTAGAAGGCGGCGGTCTCTGCGATCAGCATGCAGGCGTTGACGCCGTCCTTGTCGCGCACCTGTGTGCCCGAAAGGTAGCCGAAGCTCTCCTCAAAGCCGAACAGGAACGTGTGCTCGCCGGTGTCCTCAAAGCACTGGATCTTCTCCGCGATGTACTTGAACCCTGTGGGCACGTCGAACACCTTCACGCCGTAGGTGGCGGCGATGGCGCGCGTCATTTCGGTGGACACAAAGGACTGCACCACCGCGGCGTTTTGTGGAAGTTGGCCCCGCTCCGCCTTCTGGGACAGCACGTAGTCCAGCAGCAGGCAGCCGATCTGGTTGCCCGACAGGATGTGCACCTTGCCCGCCTCGTCGAGCACCGCGATGCCCACCCGGTCGCAGTCCGGATCGGTGCCGAACACCGCGTCCGCGCCCAACTGCTCACGAAGCTTCAGCGCCAGCGTGAATGCGGCGGGGTCCTCCGGGTTGGGCTGGGCGACGGTGGAGAAGGCCGGGTCGGGCATTTCCTGCTCCGGCACCACAAACACCTGGGTGAAGCCCAGTTCCTTCAGCATCCGCCTGACCGGTACGTTGCCGGAGCCGTGCAGCGGCGTGTAGACGATCTTGAGCGTCGGTCCCATCTCCCGGGCCAACTCCGGGTTGACGCACAGCCCCTTGACCATCGCCATGTAATCGTCGTCCACCGAGGCGGGGATTGTGACCAACAGACCCTTCTCGCGGGCCTCCGCCTCGTCCATCGGCGCGCAGTCGGAGAAAGGCGTCTCGCCGATCATCGCCTGGATGGCCTCCGCGCGCTCGGGCGCGACCTGGCCGCCGTCCTCCCAGTAGACCTTGTAGCCGTTGTAGGCGGGCGGGTTGTGGCTGGCGGTGATCACCACGCCCGCGATGGCGTGAAGATGGCGGACCGCGTAGGAGAGCACCGGCACCGGCCGGAGCGAATCAAACAGCATGGCCTTCACGCCTGCGGCCGCCAGGACCAGCGCCGCCTCCCGCGCGAATTCCGGCGAGAACTTCCGGGAGTCGTAGGCGATGGCCACGCCCCGCTCCGCCTGCCCCGGCGCCCCCAGGATGACCTTGGCCAGCGCGCGGGTCGCCCGGCGCACGTTCCAGGCGTTCATGCGGTTGAGTCCCGCGCCCAGAATGCCGCGCATACCGGCGGTGCCAAAGGACAGCCCGGTGTAGAAGCGGTCCTCGATCTCCTTCGGGTCGGAGGCGATCGCGTTCAGCTCCGCGCGCTCGTCCTCACCCACGAATTCCAGCCAGCGCCTGTATTCGGACATGAAATCCATCGGCGTCCCCCCTCAGAACGATAGACTGTTATTAAACCCGCGCAGAAATATGATCGTTCCCGGCGACCCGCGCGCCGGGAATCGGTTTCCATAACCAGTGCGAACACTGGTGGAGGAAACAATTCCTTATGTCAGTGAGCCGCCCGGAAATTCCTCAGAATTTCAGGCTCACGCAGAGCCGCTTCCTATGCGTTGAAAAAACGCTCTGACGAGTTCAGCTGCTCCTGCAGCCGGGCCAGGTGAACCTTTTCCTGCGAGATGACCGAGCCGAACGCGCTTTTCGCGCTCTCGTCCCCGGTCAGCTCCTTCAGCTCTGAGTAGAACAGGATCGCGTTCTTCTCGGAATCGATGGCGGTGGTCAGGATGGCGGGCAGGCTGTCGAAACCGCCCCGCCGCCCCACTTCCATCAGGCCGCCGGGAAATACGATGTCCGCCGCGATCGCCGACAGGTAGGTGCTGGTTTCGCCCGCGTAGCATACGGAAGCTTCCGCAAAGCGGCCCGCGCACTGGTCCTCCAGCAGCTTGGCAAAATCACGCTCATGCCCCTCTTCTTCGACGGCCAGTTCCTCCAGCATCCGGACGATGCCCTCGGACTTGGTCAGCCGGGCCGCGCGACGGTAGAACTCGTGGCCACGCCGCTCCATCTCCATGGCGATGCGCAGCCCTTCCAGATCGCTGAACTGATGGCTCATCGGTGAACCCTCTCTTATCCGCGCGGTTATCCACATTATCCACAGCCAACGATGAAGAAATTGTGGATAACCTGGCGAAAATCGCGCAAAATCGGTGCTTTTGTCGAAACCCGGACCGGGCCGGGCTGTGGATAACCGGATCAGGCGTTTGGCATGCGACAGACAGCCGGTTCTTCTGACGTACATTCAAACCGTAACCGGCGACCTGTGCGCCGGTTACGGTTTTCCGCAACCAGTACGAATACTGGTTGCGGAAAACACTCCTTTGGTCAGTGAGCCGCCCGGAAATTCCTGAGAATTTCAGGCTCACGCAGTCTTCTTCCCTTTGCGCCCCAAAACCATCGTGGTTTTTCAACGCCCTGCTCAGGTGGCTTTCTTGTCCAGAAGATCGTTCAGGTCGTTAATCAGCTGGTCCACGTCGATGCCGTGCACCATGCCAGCCTGCTCGATGCTCTCGGCGGTGGCGTGGGGGCAACCCAGGCAGTGCATGCCGTACTGCATGAAGATCGGGGCGGTGTTGCGGTCCAGGCGAAGCACTTCGCCGATGGACATCTGCTTTGTAATCATGGGGTCTTCCTCCTCAGGGGTCTAAATTTGGATTTCCATGCCGTCGTGGGCTACGAGAAAGCCGTCGGCAGCTTCTTGAAGCCGCGCGTGGCTGACATGGCTGTTGTGGGATACGTGGCTGAGCGCGAAGACCGCGCCCGGTTTGGCCGCGCCGGTGCGGACGAGAAGATCTCGCATACGTCGGCAATTGGGCAGCCCCATGTGGTGGTCGCCGGTGTCGGTGAGGCCGCTGGTGCAGTCCATCGACACGAAATCAAGCGCCATCCCTTTAAGGAAACCGACCGTCGCAGGCAGGAACTCCCCGGTGTCGTGGGCGTAGAGGAGTCGCTTTCCGCCCCGCTCCACTACGTAATTGAGCGCCTCTTCGCTGGGCTTGTGGTTGGCCCTCACCGCGGTCACGGTGTGATCCCCCAGCCGGAGCGGTTCATGGAGCACGGCCCGCAAAAACGTAAGTCGCCCGCCGCCGTCCGGCTCGTGCTTTTTCACCAGCTCCGCGGCCAGCAATTCCCCGCACTTTTCGTTTCCGACCACCGTGAGCGGCGCCGCGCCCGGAAGGTTCGCGTAGTGGGGCAGCCGGGTCATCAGGTCCCACACCGCGTAGTGGTCGGTGTGGGTGTGGGTGATGAGGACCGCCGTCAGCATTGCGTAGTCGATGCCGTCGCGTATCATCTGCCAGTAGGCGTCGGGCGGGAAGTCCAGCTTGAGTGTGCCGTCCACCAGCGCGCCGGAGCGGCTTCGGATCTCTACGCCGCCGGTCGCCCTGGCCTCGCGGCAGGTGTCGCAGGAGCAGAACATCGCCGGGATGCCCTCGTACGCGCCGGTGCCCTGATAGCGGATCACCATGCGGCCACCGCCTTCGCGCCACCGGATACATACCCCGCGCGGAAAATTTCAAGCACCCCGCGAAGGGCCGCGGCGCCGACAGGCCTTTGCAAAACGCATTCCTCCGGTTAACTTGCGTCGTAAGACGCCTCGGGTCTTTTGGATTCCCCCGTCACTTCTTACGGGGGTTCGGGGGCCACAGCCCCCGATTCATTAACGGCAACCGGAGGGCGGCGTGTACGGCCGCAGGTTGCCCATACCGCTTCGCGCGCAGGCCTGCCCGTGAAGCCTTGGCTTCACAAGGCCTGCGCCTCCATCAAATCCGCCTTGGTGGATTTGATGGACCTTCAGATTACGACGCCTTTTTTAAGGATGATGTTGGCGTACAGCGCTCGTTCGCCGGTGGCGACGCAGCAGTAGGCCTCGCGGGCCCTGTCGTAGAACGCGAAGCGCTCGACTTCCTCGATGCCGACCTCGCCCTCGTACTTGGCGATGATGCGCTTGTAGTCTTCCCAGATGACCGGCACGGTATCGTCGCCGGGCACCACCTGCATCAGCCCCACCGGGCGCTCCACAAAGGTGTCCAGCGGGAACAGCTGCATGATCGCGTCCAGAATTTCCGGGACGCCGTGGCCGTCCAGCCGCACCAGGCGCTTTGCCATCGACGCGGCGGGGAAGTTGCCGTCCCCGATCACCAGCTCATCGCCATGACCCATTTCCATCAGAATTTTGAGCAGTTCCGGGGAGAGAACCGGAGAAATGCCCTTCAGCATTCAAATACACGCCCTTCCATTGATATACCTGTCATATTATAGCATGGGCGGTTTCCATCGGCAATGGTAATCTGGATAAAGGAACAGGCAACCGGCGGCCGCGTCGGCTTCCGGTTGCCTAAAAATCGGCTGCTCCCCCCGGACTCTCGGGAGATAAGAACGCAGTCGCATGTTTTCTATTCTACCCTTCTGTGTGGGGTCAAGGGGGATCATCCCCCTTGCGGGGGTCCGGGGGCAGAGCCCCCGGCGTTCCCCGGTCTTCCGGCCTTAGTCCAGCTGGCCGGTGGGCGGCTCGGATTCATGGTGGGCATGCGAATGCGGATCTTTCTTGCCCATCCATTTCTTGATGTCGCAGACCAGCTGCGGGGCCAGCTCGATGATGCGGTCGAGCGGCGCGTATGGCTGCGCGGGCAACAGCCGCACCTGCTCGCTGCTACATACGAGGAAGCCCACCGGCGACACCGACACGCCCGCGCCCGCGCCGCCCGCAAACGGCATGCACTCCTGCTGCTGAACGCCCTGGCTCTGTCCGCCCTGTCCGCCCTGTCCGTTCTGTCCGTTCTGACCGCCGTGGCCGATCTGACCGCCGCCACCTCCGCCGCCCTGTGAAGCGCCGGATTTCTTGCCGGCCAGCTCATACTCGCCGCCGCCGGCGACAAACCCGAAGCTGACCCTGGAGATGGGGATGATCGTCGTGCCGTCGTTGGCGGTGACCGGCTCGCCGATGACGGTATTGACGTCCACCATGTCGCGGATACTCTCCATGGTGGCGGTCATAATGCTCTCGATCGCATGCTTTTCCATGCATTGATCCTCCCGCTGATTTCATTGCGCGCCCAGACGAGTGCGACGCCCATAATATGCCCGGGTTTGATCGACAACATCCCGCTAAACCGCAAACGGAGCGGTCCGTCGGAAAAATCGGGCGTTACGTGCACTTTGCCCAGTGTCAGCGCCATCAGCGCGCCGGATAGAATCGCGGTCAGCGCGGCGTCGCCGGCGCACAGGCTGGCTTTGCCTTGAAATTGCGTGTGCCGGAAGACGTATACAATAGAGCGAAAAACGGCGGACCGCGAAATAGCGGGAATGTGCGTCTTGCCCGAACGCTTCTTCGGCTCGTGCAGCTTTTTCGGACGCACAAAAACGCCCACGCCCACCTGCAGCGGTTCGTCGCGTGTGGTATCCACGTCGACAACCAGTTTGAGCGGCAGGTTGGCCGCGTAGAGCATCATCAAAAACGCCGTCCAGACATACACAACCATGGGTGTAGCCTTTGCGCCTAAACACCAAATTATGCAATTTTTTTGGAAGAAAGCGCCGGATAGGGGCAAAGAAAAACCCCCGCGGCGAAACCACCACGGGGTCAACTTGTCGTCCTCCCAGGCTTCCATCGTTTCCGGCGACCTGCGCGCCGGAAATCGGTTTCCATAACCAGTGCGCACACTGGTGGTGGAAACAATACCGCGAGTCAGTGAGCCGCCCGGAAATCCCGCAGGATTTCATGGCTCACGCAGTCCTCCTCTTTCGCGCCCAAAAGCCGCCCGGCGGATTTTGGGTGCCTGACGCTACAGCGTCAGTTCCACGGGACAGTGGTCGGAGCCGAAGACGTTTGGGTGGATGGCCGCATCCCGGATGGCATCTTTGAGCTTCCGGGAGACCACAAAGTAGTCGATGCGCCAGCCGACGTTGGAGGCGCGCGCGTTTCCAAAGTAGCTCCACCACGAATAGGCGTCCTTCCGGTCCGGGTACAGGTGGCGGAAGCTGTCGACAAAGCCGCTCTGAAGCAGCAGCGTGAATTTTTCGCGCTCCTCGTCGGTGAAGCCCGCGTTCATGTGGTTGGACTTGGCGTTTTTGATGTCGATCTCCTGATGGGCGACGTTGAGGTCGCCGCACAGCACCACCGGCTTTACCTCATCCAGCTTGCCGAGGTACGTGCGGAAGTCGTCCTCCCACTGCATGCGGTAATCGAGCCGCGTCAGCCCGCGCTGCGAGTTGGGCGTGTAGCAGTTGACCAGGAAAAATTCGCCCATGTCCAGGGTGATCAGTCGGCCTTCGTGGTCGTGGAGGTCGACGCCCATGCCAAAGCGCGGCTCGCCGTGGGGCACCCGGGAGAAGACCGCCGTGCCCGAGTAGCCGGGCTTGTCGGCGCTGTGGATCACCCGGGTATAGCCGGGGAGCTGGATTTCAACCTGCTCCTCCTTCGCCTTGACCTCCTGCAGGCAAATCACGTCCGCGTCCAGCGCGTTGACGCTCTCCAGAAAGCCCTTTCCCGCGCAGGCGCGGATGCCGTTGACGTTCCAGGAAATCAGCCGCATGGCCGACCCTCCTCGCATTTGTTGTGTTCCTTAGCTACCCGGTGATGGCGGGGGTGAAACAGCCTCGCTATCGCATTCTGAGGACGACATTCTTGCTTCAATAGTTTCCGGCGACCTGTGCGCCGGAAACTGTTTCATCTCTCAGTGCGCACACTGGGAGATGAAATAATACCTTAAGTCAGTGAGCCGCCCGGAAATTCCAGAGAATTTCAGGATCACGCAGAACTTCTTCCTACGCATTGAAAAACCCTCGGGGGTTTTCAATGCCTTTACGCCGTTGCCTGCTGGCTCTGGGACTCTTCCTTGAAGGTGGGGACGAGATCCTTGAGCGCGTCGCGGACGGACGCGGGGTCCGAGGCCGCGCAGGACTCGAGCGCGCGGAGTTTATCCTCAAAGGAGGGGTCGATCACCACCGGGCGCAGCACGTTGATCTTTTCAAAGCGGGTGTCGTCCAGCGTCTCGGCTTCCTCGGTGAGCATCAGTTCCTCATACAGTTTCTCGCCGGGGCGCAGGCCGCAGAAGTTGATCTTGACGTCCTCGTCGGGCCGGAGGCCGCTCAGGCGGATGAGGTTTCTCGCCAGGTCCGCGATCTTAACCGGCGTACCCATGTCCAATACGAAGATGTTGCCGCTCTCGCCGATGGAGGCCGCCTGCAATACCAGCTGCGAGGCTTCGGGGATGGTCATGAAGTAGCGGGTGATCTCCGGGTGGGTCACAGTCACCGGGCCGCCCCGCGCGATCTGCTGCATGAAGAGCGGGATGACGCTGCCGTTCGAACCTAAGACATTCCCGAACCGGACCGCCATGTACTTCGTCTTGGACCGCCCGGCCATCCACTGCAGGATCATCTCGGTCACGCGCTTGGTCGCGCCCATGACGTTGGTGGGGTTGACGGCCTTGTCGGTGGACAGCGTGACCATGCGCTTGACGCCGTACTTGTCGGCGCAGCAGGCCACGTTGTAGGTGCCGAAGACGTTGTTCTTGACCGCCTCGGCGGGGCTGAACTCCATCAGCGGCACGTGTTTGTGGGCGGCCGCGTGGAACACCACCTCGGGCCGGATCTCGTCAAATACCTGTTCGAGCCGGTTCATGTCGCGCACCGAGCCGATCAGCACCGTCAGCGGGAGGGTCTTGCCGTATTTCGCGCCGAGCTCATTGGCCAGCTCGTAGGCGTTGTTTTCGTAGATGCCGAAGATGACGAGCCGCTTTGGCTCAAAGCGCGCGATCTGGCGGCACAATTCCGAGCCGATGGAGCCGCCGCCGCCGGTCACCAGCACCACCCGGTCCTTGAGGAAGGCGCTGATCGCGCCCATGTCGAGGTGCACCTCTTCGCGGCACAGAAGGTCCGCGATGTTGACGTCCCGGGTCTCGCCGATTTTTTCGGTCTTGCCGGTTACGTCCCGGAGGGTGGGCATCAGCTTCAGTTTGCAGCCGGTCTGCGTGCAGATGTCCAGGATCTGCTTGCGCTGGGCGAGCGAAGCCGACGGGATCGCGATGACGATTTCGTTGACCTGGTATTTTTCCACGTAACGGGGGATGTTCTCGATGCCCTTTAAAATCGGGATGCCCATGATGCGGGTGTTCGCCTTGGCCGGGTCGTCGTCCACGGCGACCACCGGCAGTCCGTCGCGGAAGCCGCGGGCGTTGAGCTCCCGGATCAGGCTCGCGCCGGCCCAGCCCGCGCCCACCACCATGATCCGGGTGCAGCCCTCTTTTTTGAGCGCGCGGTTCGTGACGCCGATCTGGTTGACCAGCCTGACGCCGAAGCGCTGCGCGCCCGACATCATAAGAAGCAGCAGCCACGCGATCGGGTAGACGCTTTTCGAGCCCATCAAAAGGAGGTTCGGCTTCATGAAGAGGTCCGCCACCATGCCGAAGGCCATCGTGGAGGCCATCGCCAGGCCCGTGCCCATCGCGATGTGCAGCGCGTCGCCCACGCTGGCGTAGCGCCAAAGGGTCTTGTACATTTTTGTCACGTAGAACGACGCAAGCCCCAGCGCCGTCATGAACGGCCAGAGGTTGGAGAAGATGCGCAGCTGGTACAGCGGTACGCTGGGCTCGTAGCGCATCTGCATCGAGAGCAGCAGCGAGAGGTTGATGATCACGGCGTCGAACAGAAGCTGCGCGACGAGGAAGCCGATGGACCGCATTTTTTCGCCGGAGAATCCCTTGTTCATGGACACGGCTCTCCTTGTACCCGGCTGGGCATTATTATTCTTAACATATGCATTACCATTATACCATATTCCGAGTGTGCAGGCAACCGTTTAAGCGGAATTGACCCTGTGGCGGCGGCATGCAATCGGTGGAAAGTGAGGGCGCAGGAACCCGAGAGGCTCCCGCATCCATCGCCTTCAGCCGCCTTGCCTGCCCCGAAGCCAGAATTTCGCCATCATGCGGAAATATTTGGTGTAGGTGCCCGCCCAGAACAACACCGGGATCTGCTTGATCCGGCTGGTGTTGACGCCCGGGTTGAAGGGGATGTCCAGAAGTTCCGGCGCGGTGATCTTGAAGACCTCCTGATGGATCCGGTCGTGGATCCGATCCTTCCGCGGGACGCCGACCCAGGCGTTCATCAGTTCCCTGCAGTTGAAGAGGTTGATCTCCCGCACGCCGAGCACCGCCAGCACGCTGCCCGTCAGCGACACCCAACGCCCGGCGCGGTGCTCCCAGGCGTAGAGCTCATACCGGGTCAGACTGCTTTTTGAAACGTCGGCCTTTCGGCACCAGCGCGCGGTGTGCCGCCAGGCCGAGAGGGAGTAGGTGTGGGACTTGCACAGGAAGAAGCTGGGCACCGCCAGAAAGCCCGGCAGGTAGCTGCCGATGGCGCTCTTGCCGATCTGGTCGATGATGTCGCCCCCGACCCGGATCATACCCGGCCAGTGCGCCTCGTGCGTCGACTGGATCTGGGCGTAGCGGCGGTGGCCGAAGAGTTCCTCGACGAAATCCTGTGTCTCATGGGTGGGCGGGGTATCCTGAATGCCCGAATAGGGGATGTTCCGCTGCTTTGTGATCTCCCGCGGCACCCACACGTCGCCGTGCTTCTCCGTGAAGTGGGGCTTGATCGTGGTGTAGCAGGCGACAGTCGCGTGGTTGTGCAAGAGCAGCGACAGGACCAGGCGGCTGTCCCACCCGCCCGTCAGCGGGCAGAGGGCGTCGCCCTCTGCGCCGTATTGCCGGATGATGTTGCCGGTGAGCTCGACGGTCTTTTTCGCGGCCTCCGCGGCGGTCGATTGAAACGAACGGCCCGCCGGAAAAAAGCGTTTGCAGGCGCGGTTTGTGAGGTCCAGCATGTGGTTGGCGAGCAGGAACCTGGAACCCTCATACCGGTCCAGGTCGCCGGGCAGCGGCATGCCGGGCTCGGCGTGGCGAAGGATGCGCGCCGCCTCCTTGGAAAGGGGCAGGCCCAGTTCCTTGGCCAGCAGGTACTCCAGCGAGGACGCGCAGGGCGCTTTGCCCTCCGGGAAGCTGTAATGAACCGGGAACAGCGCGAACGCGTCGTTGAATACGAAGAAGCCTTCGGGAAACCGAGCGATGGCGACGAATTTGCCCGCCAGACGCTCGCAATTGTCGCGAAGGGAATCAATATTCCGGGACGCGCGCAGCACGCTCCGCGCGATATCGCCGGGCGCGTATTCCGCGTGGGCATCCACGTAGTCGCCCAGGAGCCACAGCCCCCTGCTGCCCTCCTCCGCCGCTTCCACCCTCGTCAGGGGGGAATGGCTCAGGACCAACTCGCCGCAGGGCATGTGCTCCGATAAAAAATCGCACGTATGCGGGCCGAGGAAGAAGGTCAGCCCGGCCTTAAGCAGGCGTTCCTTCACCTGTTGCTTGTCCATCGTTTGGGTCTCCCTTTATGCATCAGTTCATTATAGCAGAATTGCATATGTCCACAGAGATAGTATAACACCTGAAGCGCCCTCGCGCAATCCGCCCGACCGGGCAGGAAGACGTCGAAGGCGCATCCCATACGGCTGTCCTTGCGCGGCCGCCTGTCCACGCCAAGATTTCCTCGGCTTTTGCGCGAGCGCATGCATTTTGGAGAAAACTTGTTATCGATGAAGAAAAATGCATGAATCGGCTGAAACGAAGCCGGAGCCGCCCTCGTCGAAAGAGCAACGATAAACATAAGGGGATGCGAATCGATGAAAAGGACAAAGCCGGTTTCGATTCTGATCGCGCTGATCCTGACCCTGGCCCTTCTGCCCGCGGCGTCTGCCTGCGCGGAGACGGATGCCGGGGCGCTCCTGAATTCGATCGACCTCCTGGCCCGGCAGGGCTGGATCCTCAACTGCGGCTACCGCGCGGGCAGTGGCACCATCGGCGATGTGATCGAAGATCTGGGGGAACCCGACGCTTCCGAGTACGTGGCGTCGGCAAAAGGCACCTATGATACCTACGACCAGGCGGGCTTCGTGGTGGGCTTCGGCAAGGGCGATCGGATCTTCGAACTGCGATCCTTTGACGCGCGGCTGGGCAGTATTCAGTTGAACGATGTGAAGGCCTATTACGGAGAGCCGGACCACACCGCCAGCGGCAATGGCGAGCAGTACCTGAGCTACAAGCTGGACGACGAGCTGAACATCAAGTTTGTGTTTTCGAGCAGCGGCAAGAACCCCGTGCTCAAGCACTACAACGTGCTCTGGCCCCAGGGCACCGTCAACATGATGGCGGACGACCCGGGCCGCACCTGGTAAGAGGCGTCGAAAATCCGCAAGCGGCTTTTCAACGCAGGGGGAGAAGCTGCGTGAGCCTGAAATTCTGAGGAATTTCCGAGCGGCTCACTGACTGAAGGAATTGTTTCCTGCACCAGTGTTCGCACTGGCTTACGGAAACCGATTCCCGGCGCAGTGTCGCCGGAAATGATTGGAAGGTATGACGAGGTTTGTCAACAGTCCGAAGTGTGGCTCCCGGTGCCGAAGAGCGCCGGGGGCTTCGTTTGATCAGGTTGGATAGTACATCTCCACGTAGAACCAGTTGGGTCTGAGGCGCTCCACGTCGATATAACCCCGTCCGAGCATGCCGCCGCCCTCCCAGCGCCAGGCGTTTTCCGTCGAGGAGACGAGTGTCCAGCCCTGGTCCTCGGGTGGAATGTATTCGTCATCCGGCAGGCAATGCAGATCAATGAAAGTTTCGACACCGCTGAACGCCCCCTGAAAGTAGAGCCGTGCCGATCCGTCCGAGCTTCGTCCGTCCAGAACTTCCAGGGCGGGGAAATCGAACGTCAGCTTCAGCGCGCCGGTGTCCGCGTCCTCCCGTTTTACATTGCGGCCCTCGGCATCCCGGACCGCCTGTTGCAGGTAGGTCTGCTTCAGCGCCAGGAACTTTTTCATCTCTCCCTTGGGCGATGTATCGGAGTGGGAAAGCGTCAGGACGAGGGCGACCGCCAGCACCGCGAGCACCGTGCCGGTCACAATCAGAAATTTTCCCAGCGGCGAGCGCCACAGCTTCACACGCAGCACCTCCAATCGGCGAAATTACAAAGCGCGGAGGGGCTTGCCGCTCCTCCGCGTTGGTCTCAATTACCGGATGTCGTAGACGCTTCGCACCGAGAACTTGGTGCCGCTTCCGCGCAGGATCTTCACGGTGCGGCTGCCGCCGTTCAGATCGAAGCAGTTGTCTTCGAAAAGGCAGTCGCCGTCCTCGCACACGATCTCGACGCCCTTGGCGTAGGCGTGGGCGGTGACGGTGATCTCGCCGCCGTCCACCCGAAGGTCCAGCTTCGGGTCCAGGAATTCGAAGTGCTTGGGCGGACAGAACAGCGCCGTGCCGCCGGACACCCATTCGCCGCAAATCAGAAGCTCATAGGAGACGTAGGACGCGCGCAGCGGCGCTTTCGGGAAAACCCGCTCGTCAAGCCACTGTGCGGAGAGGGTTGGGACGCAGAGGTTCTCCTCGCCCGATTCGAGGATTGTAGCGTCCGGCGCGCGGAGCGCCCAGCGCACCGTGGCGCACACCGCGTCCATCGTCTCGTTTGAGACGTTCAGCCGCATGGACTTTTTCACGTCGTAAGGCTCGGCGTTGACGTTCGTGTCCTGCGTCAGAACGCCCTCCTCCTGGCAGGAAAGCAGCACCGGCGCGAAGAAGCGCTTCGCCGCGTAGTGCAGCGCTTTCCAGCGGCCGTAGTAGTCGATGGATGCCCAGGAGGCCACCGGCCAGCAGTCGTTGAGCTGCCAGTAGATTGCGCCCATGCAGCGGCCGCGGTTCCGGCGCCAGTGCTCGACGCCGCAGCGGATGGCTTCCATCTGGAGCAGCTGCGAAGCGTACACCAGCAGGTCCAGCGAGGAGGGATACAGGAAGGTCTGCGCCAGATAGCCCAGGATCTTGCCGTTGGCGGCGTTGTTGCGCTGGTGCTTCTCCATCACGTAGGAGAACACGTTGCGGTCCTGGGGCAGCGTGAAGCTCTCAATGGTCTTCATCGACGGGAAGGACTGGAAGCCGAACTCCGACGCGTAGCGGAAGAAGAACTTCCGGTACTCGGTGAAGGGCTTGCCGCCGTGCCACACATCCCAGTAATGCACGTCGCCGCGGTTTTCGTCATTGGGCTCGTCAAACGCGCCGCCGGAGGACGGCGAGGCCGGCCAGTAGAAGGTGTCCGGGTCCACCTCTTTCAAGGCCTTCGGGATGATGTATTCGAACATGCGGATGTAGTCGGCCTTCTGCTTCGGGGTGTTGACCCACATGCCTTCCTTGACGAACATCTCCATTTCGTTGTTGCCGCACCAGAGGCCCAGGGACGCGTGGTGGCGAAGCCGCCGAGCGTTGTCATGGACCTCGCGGCGGATGTTCTCGTCGAAGGCTTCGGTCAGTTCGTAAACGGCGCAGGCGAACATGAAGTCCTGCCAGACGATCAGGCCCAGTTCGTCGCAGATGTCGAAGAAGAAGTCGTCCGGGTAGTAGCCGCCGCCCCACACGCGGATGGCGTTGAAGTGGGCCAGCTTCGCGTCCTGAAGCAGGGTCCATGTGCGCTCCGGCGTCACGCGGCCCAAGAGGTTGTCCTCCGGGATGTAGTCCGCGCCCATCGCGAAGATCGAGACGCCGTTGACGTGGGTTTCGAAAGATTCGCCCCACTGGTCCTTCACGCGCCGCATGGTCATGGTTCGAAGGCCGATGCGCCGGGTCCAGCTGTCCACTTCCCGCCCTGAGGAGAAGAGAGACACACTGACCTCATAAAGCGGCTGCGCGCCGTAGCCGCTTGGCCACCAGAGCTTGGGCTCGTCGATCAGGATGGAGGCGCCGTCGGAGGTGATCACGCGCCCGTCCGGCGCGGTCACTTGGACTCGGACGGAGAAGTCGTCCTCCCCGCAGGCGCAAAGGCCTGTGAAGCTCTGGATCTCCGGCGTGAAGTCCAGCGCCACCTTGCCGTGGGCGTGCGCCTGGTGTACCCGGACGGAGAGAAGCCGCGCCCGGTCCACCTTGAGAAGGTTCACGTCCCGGAAAAGCCCCGCGTCGGGCAGCCTCGGGCCCCAGTCCCAACCGAACATGCAGTGGGCCTTGCGCAGGTGCGGGAAGCCCTGTGTCGCGTCCGAGGAACCGTCGGCCTTCACCTGCCGGTAGGCTGCGCGGATGAACTGAAGCGACGAGTCCAGCCGGACCTCGAGCACGTTGAGGCCCTCCACGGCCACGCCCTTGACGTCGAAGGTCCAGGTCCTGTGCATGTTGTCACAGGAGGCCACGAACTCCTCATTCAGCGCGATGGTGGCCAGCGTGTCCAGGCCCTCGAATTCAAGGAGCAGCGCGTCGCCCTGCAAGTCCTCCGCCGAAAGGTGGAAGTGCCTGCGGTAGAAGTAGTCGCCGTTCATCAGCTCAAACGCCTGGAGCTCGTTGTCCCGGTAGAACGGATCGTCCATCAGCCCAGAGGCCATCAGCGTCTGGTAGACGGTGCCGGGCACGACGGCCGGAAGCCAGTCGGCCCCTTGTGCGGCGCGCATTTCCCACGCGCCGCTGAGCGAGATCTTCCGCATGCAGCCTTCCTCCTTGAATACATGTGGGTATAAGGGACAAAGTCGGAGCAGCTAACCCATTGAAAAACTCCGTCGCACCTTCAAACCGTTTCCGGCGACCTGCGCGCCGGAAACGTATTTCTGATACCAGTGCGCACACTGGCATCAGAAATAATTCCTTGTGTCAGCGGGCCGCCCGAAAAATCCACAGATTTTTAGGCCCGCGCAGTCTTCTTCCCTCGCGCGCAAAAGACGCCCGGCGGATTTTGCGCGCCTGTTTACAGGGTTTCGAGCCAGTCGCCCAGATCGTGCAGCTCCAAATCGCGCGCACAGTCGGCCAGCCTCGCGCCGGAATAGGGGCAGCCTTCGAGCCGGCAGGAGAGCTTTTCGGAGAGCGTCTCGTCCATCGCGTCGGTGAACACGCTGACGCCCGTCAGCCGCCCTTCCTTCACGGAGGCGTTCACCTCCACGCCGCCCCATAGAAACCGGGTCGCCAGCGACAGGTCGCCCTCGGGGGGCTTGCCGTAGTTCCAGGCCGGGCTTTCGTAGCGGGCGATGAGCGCCGGATCGATCGGGAAGCCGTCCGCGTCCTCCACCGGCGCAGCGCCGTACTCGCCTGTGAACGCATCAATGACCGCCTGCCGCGTCGTATCCACTGTGACGGCGGGGGAGAGTTCGGAGAGATTCACCACGCGGGCGGGCACGGACTTCACGCCCTTGGCCTGCAGCTTGTCCTTGGAGACATTCAGGTACCGGCCCAGAAGCGCCATGTCCACGTTCACCAGCAGCGTGCCGTGGTGCAGCGCGCCGTCCTTCAGGATGCGGAACGCATTGCCAGAGAACTTGCGGCCTTCCGCGGTCAGGTCGTTTCGACCGGAGGGTTCGGCGCTCACGCCCAGCGCGCGCACCGCCTCGAGGATCACCTTCAATTGTCGCGCCACGTCGTAATCCGCCCGGGGCACGAGGAAGGTGAAGTTCAGGTTGCCCATGTCGTGGTAGACCGCGCCGCCGCCGGAGGACCTGCGGGCCAGCGTGCCGCCCTCGGCGTCCAGAAGGTCCAGACGGCACTCGGCGTAGGCGTTTTGCCCCGCGCCCACGACCACTGTATGCCGGTTCTGCCAGAGGTACAGGATCGCCTGATCCTCCGGAAGGTTCGCCAGCAGCGCCTCCTCCAGCGCCAGGTTCCGGTGGGGGTTGGTGCATCCTGTTGTGAGAATCCTCGTCGTGCGAATCATGGGGACCCTCCTTGCGCGGTAAAGTGAAATTGCTCCGTCGTGCCTTCCGAATCATTTCCGGCGACCTGCGCGCCGGAAACGTGTTTCCATAACCAGTGCGCACACTGGTGGAGGAAACAATACCTTCAGTCAGTGAGCCGCCCGGAAATTCCAGAGAATTTCAGGCGCACGCAGACTCTTTCTTTCGCGCAAAGAAGCCGCGAAGCGGATTTTTAGCGCAAATACTCGATTAGCGCCATGTACGCCGGGATGGCGATCAATGAACACAGCGTCGTCAGCGCCACGCCTCCGGCCGCGTACTCCTCGTCGCTGCCCGAGGCCTTGGCCACAATCGGCGTCTGCGCCATGACCGGCATGGCCGCCTGGATCAAAAGCGCGTTTCGCATCAGTTCGGGCGCGGTCGGGAAGAACTTCGCGGTCAAAAGCAGCAGGCCCGGCGCGACCAGAAAGCGGCCGATCAGCATCAGCGAATACCCCTTCTGCCAGCGCACCTTGCCGCCCTTCAGCATCCGCATGAGCACCATGCCGGTGAAGATCATCGAAAGCGGGGTTACGAGGTTTCCGATATACTTCGCCGCGTCCAGAATGAACGTGGGCATCCACGCGCCAAGGAGCACCAGAGAAATGCAGACCAGGAACGTTGCCAGCGGCAGCGGCAGGATTTTTTTCACGTCAAAAGCCGCCTTCTGCCCGGAATCGCCGCGCATCAGCGCGTAGCCCCAGGACCAGAAGATGGACGTGTTGGCGATGTAGTACATCAGCGCGTAGGGCATCGCCTTCTCGCCGAACAGCGCCAGCGACACCGGCACGCCGATGAACACGGAGTTCGAGAAGGCGACCATGCATACGAACACGCCGCGCCGCGCCTTCGGAATTTTAAAGGCGCGGGCGGCGAGAAGCCCCACAAGGATCGCCGCCGCGATCGACAGCACCGGGATCAGGATGCCGACCGCGGAGGACAAAAGCTCGTCGCGGGTGAACTGGGTGAAGATGTTGTGGACGATCATCGCGGGCAGGCCCACCGAGACGACCAGCCGGGAGATCACTTCCGAGTGTTCGTCTCGAAGCCATCCCAAGTGGATCAGCAGCATACCCGCGCCGATCATCAGGAAGATCGAAAGGACAATGCCGACGGCGTTCAGAACCATATCCGAAGCTAGAAGTCGATCTTCTGCGCGACGTAGGCTGCAAGCTCCTCGATGGGCAGGCGCTGCTGGGTCATGGTGTCGCGGTCGCGCACGGTGACGGTGCCGTCCTCGAGCGTGTCGAAGTCGACGGTGACGCACATGGGCGTACCGGTCTCGTCCTGGCGGCGGTAGCGCTTGCCGATGGAGCCGGTCTCGTCGTACTCGCACATGAACTTCTTGGCCAGCATCCCGTAGACTTCGCGGGCCTTGTCGCCCAGCTTGTTCTTCTGAAGCGGCAGCACGGCCACCTTGATGGGCGCGAGCGCCGGGTGCAGGTGCAATACCACGCGGCTGTCGCCGCCCTCAAGCTCCTGCTCCTCGTAGGCGTCGCACAGGAACGCCAGCAGCGCTCTGTCCACGCCCACCGACGGCTCCACGCAGTAGGGGATGAACTTCTCGCCCGTCATGGGGTCGAGGTACTCCATCGACTCGCCGGAGTGCTCCTGGTGCTGCTTGAGGTCATAGTCGGTGCGGTCGGCGATGCCCCAGAGCTCGCCCCAGCCGAAGGGGAACTTGTACTCAAAGTCGGTGGTCGCCTTGGAGTAGAAGGCCAGTTCCTCCGGGTCGTGGTCGCGAAGGCGCAGGTGCTCCTGGGTCATGCCCAGCGACAGCAGCCAGTCGCGGCAGAAGCCGCGCCAGTAGGTGAACCACTCCAGGTCCTCGCCCGGCTTGCAGAAGAATTCCAGTTCCATCTGCTCGAATTCGCGCACACGGAAAATGAAGTTGCCGGGCGTGATTTCATTGCGGAAGGACTTGCCGATCTGGCAGATGCCCGCGGGGAGCTTTCGGCGCGTGGTGCGCATGACGTTTTTGAAGTTGACGAAGATGCCCTGCGCGGTCTCGGGACGCAGGTAGATCTCGGCGGCGGTGTCCTGGTTGACGCCCTGGAAGGTCTTGAACATCATGTTGAACTGGCGGATGCCGGTGAAATCCTTCTTGCCGCACTGGGGGCAGGGGATGCTCTCGTCGCGTATGTAGGCTTCCAGCTTCTCGTTGGTCCAGCCGTCCGCCTGCACGGAGCCGTTCGTATGCTCCTCGATCAGCTTGTCGGCGCGAAAGCGTGCCTTGCAGGCCTTGCAGTCCATCAGGGGGTCGTTGAACCCGCCCACGTGGCCGGAGGCCACCCAGACTTCACGGTTCATCAGGATCGCGCAGTCAAGGCCGGTGTTGTAGGGGCTTTCCTGCACGAACTTGCGCCACCAGGCGCGTTTGACGTTGTTTTTCAGCTCCACGCCCAGCGGGCCGTAGTCCCAGGTGTTGGCGAGGCCGCCGTAAATCTCGGAGCCGGAAAAAATGAAACCGCGGTTTTTGCAAAGCGCGACCAGTTTGTCCATCGTCAGTTCCGCCATCTGAATCATCCTTCATATTTGAATTGTGCCGATTGCTCACCATGATACCAGTCTGTGCCTGTTTTGCGCAAGCCGATCGTGTTAAATTCGCATTCTGCGGCGCCCAAAATCCGCCGGGCGGCTTTTGGGCGCAAAAAAAGAGGAAGACTGCGGGAGCCTGAAATTCTCTGCAATTTCCGGGCGGCTCCCTGACTGCAGGATTTGTTTTCGCCACCTGTGTGCGCACTGGTTATGGAAACAGATACGTTCCCGGCGCGCAGGTCGCCGGGAACGAATGAAAGAGAACGGGGGCTAACTCCCCGCAAGAAGGATTCAGGCGTTTATCGTTGTTAAATTCGGCCTGGAAGAGACTGCCGCGTGGAATTTTTTCGGTACTTATGCTATACTATCCAAAAACATGCGCATTTTTGCATCACAGCCGCGCCGACTTGCGTCAAAGGGGTAGGGCGGGTGTCTTTTGCAATTTCAACGGGAGGTCTGCTAACCTATGAGGAAATGGGCAGTGATCCTGACGCTGGCGATAATGATGGCGGTGCTTTCGGGTTCCCACGCTTTGGCGGAGGGAGACGGGATCACCACCTATCGCGCGATGCTTGTGGGCATCGACAATTACGCGTCCAGCGCGCTCGTGGGCTGCGTGACCGACGCCAACCGGATGTTGGCGACGCTGCAAACCGCCAACGAGGCCGGGGCCATCTACCAGCAGCCCAAGATCCGCACCAATTTGAAGGCGTCGGAGCTTTCCAGCCTCCTCGGCGAATTGACCGGCTGGGGCGTGGACGAGGACGACGTGACCTTCTGGTACTTCGCGGGCCACGGCTGGATCAGCGACAAGGACGTGGTCTCCATCGTCGGGACCGACGCCAAGACGGTCCGGGTGGACCGGCTGAAGGAAGCGCTCGACCAGATTCCCGGCACCAAGATCGTGGTGCTGGACTGCCGCTACGCGGACTCCCTGATTGAGAAGAGCGGTTCGACCGCCAAGGAGCTTCTCAAAAAGTTCAACGACAGCGTGGCGAACATCTTCCTGGCCGACCCGGAGCACTACTATGTGCTGTCGGGCGCGACGCTCGCCTCGTCGGTCAGCGCCCAGGGCGCGACCGACGCGCACGGCCTGGTCACCTACTACCTGACCAGCGCCTGCGGCTATGACTACGCCCAGGAAAAGCCCGGCGACCTCAAGGGCGACGCGGACGGCAACGGCGCGGTGTCCCTCGCGGAAGCCAAGGCCTTCATCGACGGCGCGGTGGCCGGGGAGACCGGCGCGCCGCAGGTGCAGGTGTCCATCAGCCCCGCGGACAGCGGCTACCCCGTCCTGGCCCGGCGCGCCGACACGGAAGTATTGAAAGTTGAGATGGTGAAGGACGCGGCGGAAGTCGCCACCAACTACACCACGCAGCTGGAAGCCTCCGTCTCGCCCGCCAACGCCAGCCGCCCCGCCCTCTCCTGGTCCTCCAGCGACCTGGCCATCGCCACCGTGGACGACCGAGGTGTCGTGACGGGCGTACGCGCAGGTACCGCCCGCATCGTCGCCATGTCCGACAACGGCCTCACCGCCGGCTGCGACATCACCGTGCGGGACGTCACCTTCGCGGAGAGTATCAAGATGGACATGGCCCGCCTCGTCCTCGGCGAGGGCACCAGCCGCAAGCTGGCGCTGACCCTGGACCCGCCGGAGGCCGATGAGACCATCACCTGGACCACCGACGACGCCACCGTCGCCACCGTGGACAAGGAGGGCAACGTCGCCGCCAAGGGCATCGGCGACGCGGTCGTGACCGCCACCACCGAGCGCGGCATCTCCGCAACCGCCACCATCAAAGTGGTCAATAAGGGCAAGGAAGTCACCGCCATTCAAATGGCCAAGCCCTCCATTGAGCTCTACGAGGGCAACGCGATGACGCTGGAATACAAGCTCGAGCCCAAGAACCCCGAGGACGCGACCATCACCTGGACCACTTCGGATCCGGCCGTGGCCTACGTCAACGACAGCGGCCTATTGGTGGCTGAGAAGCCGGGCAAGATCACGATGACCGCCACCGCCTCCAGCGGCGTCACCGCAGAGTTGCGCGTGACCATCAAGGGCGCGGAGCTGACCATCTCCCCGAACCCGGTCACCCTGAAAAAGGGTGGAACCCAGAAGCTGAAATCGAAGATCATGCCCTCGGGCCTCATGCTGGACACCACCTGGAGCTCCGCCGACCCGGCCGTCGCCACCGTGGATGAAGCCGGCCTGGTGACCGCCGTCGGCAACGGCCTGACCATCGTCACCGCCTCGCTGGACAGCGGCGTCACCGCCACCGTGCCGGTCAGCGTGGTGGACGTGCCCGCCAAGGACATCAAGATCAACAAGTCCAAGCTCAAGATGACCGTGGGCGCCCAGCAGGGGCTGAAATCCCGCGTCGCGCCTGCGAACGCCACCATCACCCAGGCGTTCTGGTCCTCCAGCAACGAGGCCGTGGCCATGGTGGATGAGAACGGCAAGATCACCGCGCTGGCCCCCGGCAAGGTGGTCATCACCGCCAGAACCCACAACGGCAAAAAGGCTCGGTGCCTTCTGCAGGTGGTGCCGGTGGCGCTCAAGTCCATCAAGCTCAGCCAGTCCTCCGCCACGCTGACCGTGGGCATGGAGGGTGCGAGCACGCTGCAGCTGACCGCGGACACCAACCCGGTCTCCGCTGGCCCGAACGCCGTCAAATGGGCTTCGAGCGACAAGAAGGTCGCCACCGTGGACAATAGCGGCCTTGTCACCGCGGTCGGGCCCGGCAAGGCGGTCATCCGCGCCATGTCCGGCAAGGTTAAGGCGGACTGCAAGATCACCGTCACCGGCAACGAGGCGGTCTACAAAAAGCCCGCCACCGGCAAGGAGAACAAGGTCTACGTCAGCGCCCGCCACATCTACTACAAGGGCGGAAGCCTCGTGGTCGAGGTCTACTTCGCCAACAAGTCCGGGAAGACCACGAAGCTCCCCTACGCGGGCAAGCTGGTGCTGATGCTGGGGGACGGCCAGACCATCGAGCTGAAGGATATCGCCAAGGGCAACAACGCGCTGATGTCGGGCAAGATGGCTGTAGCGGACTACAAGTTCAGCCTCGCGGAGCGGCCGGAACTGGAAGGGCTTGACCTGCGCGGCGCGTCGGCGACCATCACCACCGGCACGGAGGATACCGACCTCAGTGCAGACGACCTGAGCGGCGCGGCGGACGCGGGCGACGGGGAACTGGACGCGCTGGGCACCACGGAACCAGTCTGATAGGCGATGAAAATCCGCCGAGCGGCTTTTCATCGCATGAGAAGAAAACTGCGTGAGCCATGAAATCCTGCGGGATTTCCGGGCGGCTCACTGACTGAAGGAATTGTTTCCTACACCAGTGTGCGCACTGGTGTAGGAAACCGATTCCCGGCGCACAGGTCGCCGGGAACGATCGGAAGGTACGTTTGTGGAATGATACGGGGCCGCGCCGAAGGCGCGGCCCAACTTGTGGGAGGGTGCGCGATGCGGACGCTGAGCTACACCGTGCCGCCGGAGGACGGAGGACGGCTTTTGCGCAGGCTGGTGCGGGGCCGGATGGGCGTGTCCCAGCACATGTTTTCGTCGCTGAAGGTGTCGGGCGGCATCATGGTGGACGGCGTCCCGGCCCGGGCGGACCAGAAGGTCCTCGCCGGGCAGGTGATCACGGTGACGATGGCCGATGGGGAATCGTCCATCGAGCCGGACCCGACGCCGGTGGACGCGGTCTACGAGGACGAGGACATCCTGATCGTGAACAAGCCCGCGCCGCTGCCCTGCCAGAGTTCGTCCCGGCAGGAGGGCTTTGCGCTGGAAAACCGGCTGGCCGCCCGCTATGGCGAAAAGTACGTGTTCCGGCCGGTCAACCGGCTGGACAAGGGCACCAGCGGGCTGATGGCGGTGGCGAAACACCCCCATTCGCAAATGCTGCTCAGCCGGATGCTGCACTCGGACCGGTACGTCCGGGAGTATCTTGCGGTGGTCGTGGGCAGGCCGCCCGAGCTTGAAGGGTTGGTGGACGCGCCGATTCAAAAGGCCGACGGCGCCACCGTCCGGCGGGAGGTCGCCCCGGACGGCAAGCCCGCCCGCACCCGCTACCGGCTGCTCGCGGAAAGGGACGGGCTTTCGCTCGTCCGGCTCCGGCTCGAGACCGGGCGCACCCACCAGATCCGCGTGCACATGCAACACATCGGATGCCCGGTGTGGGGTGACTTCCTGTACGGGTCGGAGGTCCCCGAACTCCCCGGCCGCTTCGCGCTGCACGCCTGGCGGCTGACCTTGGACCACCCGATGACCGGCTCGCCCCTCGCCTTTGAAGCCCCGCCGCCCCCGGAGTTTGGGGCGTGGGAGGGAGTGACGCCGGGGGCGCTGCCCCCGGACCCCCGCAAGGGGAAATGATTTCCCCTTGACCCCTCGCAAGGGACATAGAAAAAGCAAAGCCACAGGTGAAGCGAATGCAATGGAAAATGACCGCCGCGGCGGTCATTTTCTGTTCGCGGATGGATGGACTACAAGGTTTGCACGTCGCCGGAGGGGAGCGTGGTTTCCCCGGGCGCGGCGCAGCTGCGGCCCCATTTCGAGGCCAGTACGATGGTCAGCGCCTCCACCAGGTACGACCACAGCGGGCGGCGGGCCGGGATCGGGTAGCCGTTCTCATCGAACACCATGCAGGCGAGCGCGTGGGCGGGCTCGCAGGACTGCTGCACGAAGACGCGCTTTTCCGGGTGGTACAGAAGCAGACCCACGGGGTCCTTCTGCGTAACGTAATTGACGGCGCTCTGCGAAAGCCGCTGCTTCTGCGGCTGTGTCAGCTGGCACCGCGCGAAGCCCTGGCCGTCGAAGCACACGCAGGTCGCCGTGCCGTTTTCCGCCACCGCCAGGCCGTACATCGCGTTGTGCGCGCCCTTCGAGTGGCCGGTCAGCGTCAGCCGCCCGTCCGGGAAGCGGTTGACGAAGCGTTCTACCGACGGGTACTGCGTCGAGCCCACCAGCGGGGCCATGAAGTTGTCCGACCAGTCCATCAGGCCCGAGAGCGATGTATGGGATTCGGTGGGCCGCATCGCGACCACCCTGCCTTCCTCCGGGGAGGCGAACGCGTAGGCGGCGAAGCCGGGCTGGGTCAGGTCAACCTCCCGCGCGACGAGCACCATCGGCCCCACCACCGGGTCCCGGGCGATGTCGATCATCGGCTGCCTGCCGTAGGGCGGAAGCTCGCCCCCGGGATCGAGGAGCGACTGGGCCAGTTCGGCCGCGGTCTTTCCCAGCGCGCCGGAGCCTGCCGGAAAGTCGTAGTAGGCCAGCTGACAGAGCAAGGAGTACTGCCATGGGGTCATTGAAAACACCTCCATATGCGCAAGGGGAAAGGGGAAGGGAATGCCCTGCTTCTCTTCATTCTATGGGCCGGGCTGCATGCCGGTTCGAAAGCTACGCATACTCAGTCAGGCCGATGGAAGAACTTCCCTTATTTCGGGAAACCGCGGCAAAAGCGGATGGACGGGGAGGCGAAAAATATGAAAGCATGGAAGGACGCCATCTTCCGCTTCTTTCGGAAGCGGGGGTTTTACGCGCTGACGGCGCTTTGCCTGATCCTGATCGCGGGCGCCGCGGTCTACGCGAGGGGGCGCATCGTGTCGCCTCGCGTGGAGGCGGGGCGCGCGCCGGCGGCCCCGGCGGTGGCCGTGGCGACGGCGCGCCCGGATGAAGCGGGAGCGCCTGCCTTGACCGCGCCCACCCCGACGCCCACGCCGCTTGCCTGGCCGGTCAAGGGGCGCGCGATCCTGCGCGGTTACAGCGAAGAGCCGGTGTGGTTCGAACCGCTGGAGCTCTTTGAAACCCACCCGGGCGTGGACATTTCCGCGCCGCTCGGGGAGGAAGTGCTGGCGGCGGCGGACGGGCTCGTCTCCTTTGCGGGATTCGATCCGCAGCGGGGGTACATGGTGGAAGTGCAGGGGGAGGGCGGCCTCGTCGTCCGGTACGGGAACCTTGAAAAGCCGCTCGCCGTCTCCCCCGGCGACCGCCTCAGGCGGGGGCAGCCGGTGGGAAGCATCGGAACCAGCGCGCCTTCCGCGGGCGTTCTTGGCACGTTCCTGCACTTCGAGGCGTTTCGTGGCGGGGATTGGATTGCACTAGGCTAATGCATGTGGCATAGTATGGCGCGGAACCCCCCGAAAAGGAGCGAGGAATCGTGTCATACGTGCTCAATGGACACCGGGGCGGCTGTGGCCGCCGCGGTTGCGGTTCTTGTGAACGCCATCGCCGCATTCCCTGCAGGGATTTTGACGAAAGGTGCTGCAGGCTATGCAATGTGCGGCCGGACTGCCGCGATGATGAAGAAGGCGTTGAAGGCTTATTCGAACGTGAACGGGATCCGATCTTCCGCGGACCCTGCGCGCCCGATCCGGAACCCTGCGAACGTGACTTTGGCGTCAATATTTTCGCCTTCTGCTCTCAATCCCAAGTTCTGACCGTCAGAGAAGAAGACGGACGGGTGCCCTTTGATACCAACTGCAGCTTCACAAGCGGCGCGTTCCGCACTTGCCGAGGCGAGTTCCGGTTGATCTGCGGCGGTACCTACCTAGTCTTCATCGTGATCAACGTGCCCGCCAACGATACGCTGACCACCCGGCTGAGGGTGCTGCGCAACGGCGAGGAGGTACCCGGCGCCTCCATCAACATCGTCAAGCCAAACACCGGTTACTCCGCCACCTTCGAGCTCAACGCCGTGGTCAACGCAGCGGAAGACGACGTGCTGAGCGTCATCTCCTCCAACGCCTTCACCCTGACGGGCAATGAGGTGCTCGGCTCCATCAGCATCCTGAAAGTCAACTGACGGGCCTCGGGCGCGCCCCGCGCGTCCATCAGGCCAAAACAGAGCGGACCTGCATCCACTGCGACGCAGGTCCGCTCCGTTTTTCAGTCTGGATTATTCGGGATCGGTGAAGTAGCTTAGTACGATGGCCGCGACTGTATCGGCCGGGATGGTGTAGGCGAGCGTGTAGTACTCGCGCCACTCGTCGGGGTCGTCCAGCGTACACCAGCCGTATACATACGTCGTGCTGCCGTCCTCGCAATGGCTGGAGCTGCCGCCGAGAGGCACGTTTTCGCCGCCGATGTACCAGGTTTCGTCCACGGCGGGGTTGATGTCCTGAATGGTGTATTCCGGTTCCTCCGCGTTTCTGGAGAAGAATGCCGCGACCACGTCTTCCTTCGCCGCGCCCGGCTTGACGCCGCGGATGAAGGGCAGCGCATAGTCTGCGCTCATCCAGCGAGCGCCCACCAGATACGCCTCTTTTTCTTCAAGTCCTTCGGGCAGCGTTTCGCGCTCGCCCGTTTCCGCGCCATCAATCAGTTCATCGTCAAGGGCCACCGCGACCGTCGCCTCGCCCAGTTCCGCCCCATCCGCCTCGGTGCGAAGGGTCAGGTAGGTTTCGCCGGTTGCCGCGCCCTGATAGACCCAGGAATAGCCTGTCGGGGACAGCGCGGCGATGTAGTCGCCGACGGTTGCGAAGCCTTCGGAAATCCCGTCGACGTCCGCCTGGGTGAACGGCGCCGGCGCGGTTTCGGCCAGCGCAACCGGGGAGGCGATGAGGAGGATCGACAGAATGGCGGCGAGGCAGCGGTGTTTTCTCATGGATATCCCCTCCGTTTTTTGATTCCGGGTTTCGTATCGCGCGGGAAAGGGATGGGTTCGGTTGCTTTTCCATGTTTTGACGCTTGTGGTCCGGAAAAGTGCCGCGATCCGGGCGAAAAATGGAAATATTGTGTGGTTCCCGCAGTTACACGCGCCGGCTCGTTTTCCGGTTTGACCGCGGGGCGGCGTTGGGATACAATAGATAAAGCTGGAGGTGGGAGCATGCGGACGGTTCTGACGGCCGATCAGATGCGAAGGCTGGAGGCAGAGTGCTTTAAGCGGGGAATGCCATCCATCGAAGCGATGGAGCGGGCGGCGCTCGCGGTGGCGGAAACATTGAGCCAGCGGCTGCCGCCCCGCGCGCTGGTACACTTCGCCTGCGGCCCGGGCAATAACGGCGGCGACGGCTACGCCGCCGCGCGGCTGTATGCCGCGAGGGGCGGAAGGTCGGTGGTGATCTCTCTGGGCGAGGAGGCGCGCCTCAAGGGCGACGCGCTCCTCAACTGCGTCCGCGCCCATGAGACGCCGCGGGTCTGGTTCCGGGAAGCGGAAGCGCCGGGCGAGCGACCGGACGCCTGGGTGGACGCGATGTTCGGCATCGGGATCTCGCGGCCTCTGGACGAGCGGAGCGCGGTTCTGGCCCGGCGGATGGCGGCGGACCGGCGGCTCGGAAGCCTGGTGGTGGCGGTCGACGTGCCTTCAGGCCTCGACGCGAACACCGGGCGGGCGCTGGGCGAGGCGGTCGTGGCCGACGTGACGGTCACGTTTGAATATTTGAAGGGCGGGCATGTGCTGTCCGCTGGGCCGGAGTACTGCGGCGAGGTCGTGGTCGCGCCCATCGGGCTTGACGGCGAAGTCCCTGACGCGGCGCGATTGATCGAGGCGGGCGACCTCAGGGGCGCGCTGCCGCGGCGCTCGCGGGAAACCCACAAAAATACCTTCGGGCACCTCCTCTTGGTGGCGGGTTCGGTCGGCATGGCGGGCGCGGCGCTGATCGCCGCCCGCGCGGCGCTGAAATCCGGCGTCGGACTGCTCACCATCGCCTGCCCGGCCTCCGTCGTGCCCATCCTGCAATTGGGCGCGCCAAACGCGATGTGCGCGCCGCTGCCGGAGGAGAACGGTGCGATCTCCGGGGATGCGCTGCCTGTCCTGCTTGAACAACTCCGGGGCAAGACCGCCGTCGCGGTCGGCCCCGGCCTTTCCCGCCGCGCACACCCCGGAATTGTGCGGTTGGCGCTGGAATCCGGGCTGCCCGCGGCGCTGGACGCCGACGCGCTCAATCTGCTGGCGGAGAACCCGGACCTAAAGGCGCTGTTGAAGCCCCATCACGTGCTGACGCCGCACCCCGGCGAGGCGGCGCGGCTGACCGGCGAGAAGCCCTCAGACCTGATCGCGGGCGCTCGGGCGCTTCGCGCGCTGGGCGCGACGGCCATTTTGAAGGGCCCCACCAGCGCCATCTGCGGGGAAGCGCTGTATTTGAGTATGTCCGGCTCGCCCGGCATGGCGAGGGGCGGCAGCGGCGACGCATTGACAGGAATTTTGGGCGCGCTATTGGCGCAGCGGCTCCCGCCGGAGAAGGCGGCGTGGGTCGCGGACGAACTGCACGGCCTCGCGGGGGAGAGGGCAGCGGCGCTGCACGGCGTCGTCTCAATGGGCGCGATGGATCTGGTCGACTGCCTCGAGGAGGTCATGCCCCTTGCGCTTTAGGGCTTTCGCATGCGTAAGAACGCATGCGAAAGCGAGGAGAACGGGGCCGGATTTCTAAAAATCCTGCGGGATTTTTCGGGCGCAATCCGGGCATTCGTAATTGATTCCCCGTCGGGCGGGCAAGCTCGCCCTTTGGGGGAATCCATATGCACCGGCAAAGCCGGTACATATGGTCAACATGGAGGGCTGCGGCCCTCCAAACCTCCGTGATATATGTGTTGACCGTGGCCGCGCACCGCGCTTACCCTGGCCGATTGTTTGAGGAGGTCATGCCTCTTGCGCTTTGAGCATCCCATCCGGCTGGCCGCGCCCCGCGCCCGCATCGACCGGGGCGGCGCGCTGTACCTTTCGGAAGCGCCGCTGCCCGGTTTCCTGGCCGAAGCGCGCGGCGCATTCTTCGCGCTGACGCCCGATGACGCGCTGATCGGTGCCTTCGCCGCGTGGGCGAGGCCGCAGATGATGGGGGACGGGTCGTGCGTTTCGCTGATGCGGCTCTCCGGCGGCGAGGCGGAGGACCTCCCGCTCTTTCTCGCGGGCGTCAAGCTGATGGATCTGTCCGCGCAGGACGCCGCGGTCCGGGTCTATGAAAAGCACGTGCGCCAGCGCGCGGCGGCCTGCCTGCGCCTGAAGTCGGGCGGCGGGCTTCTGTGGCTGTGCCTCGCCTGCGCTCGCCTCGCGCCAAAGGCAAATGCCGGACAGGAACTGTCCGGGGCGTCAGAGGTTTGACAGGCATATCATTGGAGGTTCGCCTCATCATTGGCAATCGCTGTACGGTGATCAATCCGGGCGGCGGACCGCGAATGATGGCATCTTTCTGAGCTTTTCGCGGCGGGCAAATGACGGGTATGTTGTCCTTTTCGCGTAAGCGCATTCGATCGACAAGGATTAACCGAACAATAACCGCTTTAATACAACCGGGCTTGCGGGCGGCGCGCGGCGTATGCTAGAATACGCCATCCGAAGAACCGTTAGGCGAATGCGCCGGGCGGCTATGCAATACGGGCGCGAAAGAGCGCAGGCGAAATGGCATGGGTTATCCCAGCCCACCGCCGCGCGGTGCCCCCGCCGCCTTTAGAATACATTAATAAAAGAGAAAGCGAGGTTCGGCCATGGGCTATCAGAATATGACCGAAGAGCAGATCGCCCAATCCGTCGTGAGCAAGCTGCAGCGCCATTACGGCTGCGAGTTGGCTGACGCCACGCCAAACCAGATCTATCAGGCGGTCGCTTCCACGGTGCGCGACGAAATCATGCAGCGGCGCTCGGAATCCCGCGGCGTCCGCAAGGAAACAAAATCCAAGAAGCTCTACTACCTGTCGGCGGAATTCCTGGTGGGCCGCGCGCTGCACAACAACATGATCGCGCTGACCAACGAGCGGAATTACCAGGAAGCGTTCAAAAAGCTGGGCATCGACAAATCCCTGATCTTTGAGCAGGAGCCGGAGCCCGGCCTCGGAAACGGCGGCCTGGGGCGGCTCGCGGCCTGCTTTCTGGACTCGTTGTCCGCGCTGAAGCTGCCCGCAATGGGCTGCACCATCCGCTACGAGTACGGCCTGTTCCGCCAGAAAATCGTGGACGGCTATCAGGTCGAGATGCCCGACAACTGGCTGGATAACGGCAACCTCTGGGAGATCGCCCGACCCGACCAGGCGGTGGAGGTGTACTTCGGCGGAACCACCGAGCGGTATGTGGACGGCATCGGCCGCACCCGCTTCCGCCAGACGGGCGGCTACACCGTCGAAGCCGTGCCCTACGAAATGCCGGTGCTGGGCTACGATTCCACCATGGTCAACATGCTCAGAACCTGGTCGGCGCGCTCGCCCAAGACCATCGACATGCCCTCCTTCAACCGCGGCGAGTACGTGCAGGCGGTGGAGCAGAAGGAACTGGCCGAGGTCATTTCCAAAGTCCTCTACCCGGAGGACAACCACGCCGCCGGCAAAGAACTGCGCCTGAAGCAGCAGTACTTCTTCTCCAGCGCGTCGGTGCAGTACGCGGTGAAGGACTTCATCAAGGTCCACGGACGCGAGTGGGATTTGTTCTCGGACAAGGTGGCCATCCACATCAACGACACCCACCCCGGCATGGCGATCCCGGAACTGATGCGCATCCTGATCGACGAGCACGGGCTGGACTGGGAGCGCGCCGAGGAGATCACCCGCAAGACCTGCGCCTACACCAACCATACGGTCCTTCAGGAGGCGCTCGAGCGCTGGCCGGAGGAGATGGTGGAGCGGCTCCTGCCCCGGATCCACATGATCCTAAAGGAGCTCAACGAGCGCCTGTGCAAAAAGCTCTGGGACGTCTACACCGGCCAGTGGGAGCGCATCGGCCGCATGGCCATCATCGGCTACGGCCAGGTGCATATGGCGAACCTCTGCGTTTCGATGTGCCACTCGGTCAACGGCGTTTCGCAGATTCACGCGGACATCCTGCGCCGCCAGACCTTCCATGACTACTACCTGATCGAGCCCGACCGCTTTCTGGGCATCACCAACGGCATCACGCACCGCCGCTGGCTGGTTCAGGCCAACCCGGGGCTCTCGGGTCTGATCGACGAGGCCATCGGCGACGCCTGGCGCAAGCACCCGGAAAATCTCATCGAGCTTCTGCCCTTCGCGGACGACCGGGCCTTCCGGGAAAAGTTTGATCTCGTCAAGTGCCAGAACAAGCAGGCGCTGGCGGCCTACCTCCGGCGGCGTCAGGGCGTGCATGTGGACACCTGTACCATCTTCGACGTGCAGGCCAAGCGCCTCCATGAATACAAGCGGCAGCTGATGAACGCGCTGAGTATCCTGATGCTCTACGACCGCATCGACCGGGACGCGGCCTTCAGCTTCCATCCGGTCACCTTCCTCTTCGGCGCGAAGGCGGCCCCCGGCTTCTACCGGGCGAAGCTCATCATCCGGCTGATCAACGCCATTTCCGTGCTGGTCGCGAAGCACCCCAGAGCCTCCAAGCTCATCAAGGTGGTGTTCCTTGAGAACTACTGCGTGTCCGCCGCGGAGGTGCTGATGCCCGCCACGGAAGTCTCCGAGCAGCTCTCCACCGCCGGCAAGGAGGCCAGCGGCACCGGCAACATGAAGTTCATGATGAACGGCGCGGTCACCATCGGCACGATGGACGGCGCGAACGTCGAGATCTTTCAGTCGGTAGGCAAGGACAACATCTACATCTTCGGCCTCTCCGCCGAGGAGGTGGAGCGCGGCTACGCCACCTACCGCGCCAGCACCATCTTTGAGACCAACGCGGAAGTGCGCCGCGCGCTGACCATGCTCATTGACGGCACGCTGTCGCCGGACAACCCGCACCTCTTCCAGGAGCTCTACCACGCGCTGCTGTTCGGAGACGGCGGCGGCATGGCCGACCCTTACTTCGTGCTCAAAGACCTGCCGGACTACCACCGCAGTCGGCAGCACCTGATAAAGGACTACGACGACCGCGACAAGTGGCTTGCCATGGCGGTCCGAAACGTCGCCACTTCCGGCGTCTTCTCGTCCGACCGCACGATTTCGGAGTACAACGACAAAATCTGGCATCTGAAACCGCTGGTGCTATGACGCTGAAGCACGATTCCCGGGACGAGCGGTTCCGGACGCCGCCGGGCGCGCGCCCCGCGGGCGAATGGGTGACGCTGAGGCTTCAGGCGGACGGCGCGGAGAAGGCGAGCCTGCGCCTGTGGTGGGAAAGCCGGGCGATCCTTCAGCCGATGGAGAAAAACGCCGAGGGGCTTTTTGAGGCGAAGCTTCAGATGCCCGAAGCGCCGGGCCTTCTCTGGTACTACTTCCTGGCGGAGGCGGGCGGGAAGACCGTGTTCTACGGCAACGCGCCCGACTGTCTGGGCGGGATGGGCGCGGCGTGGGACCACGAGCCGCCGTCCTTTCAGATCACGGTGTACGACGCCGCGCTCAAGCCCCCCGCGTGGATGCGTCAGACGGTGGTCTACCAGATCATGGTCGACCGGTTCTACGCGTCAAGGCCCGTCTCGGAGCGGGAACCGCCCGAGCGCGGCCACTGGCATGTGGATTGGTATGAGCCGCCGGAACAGCGGATCGAAAGCGGCGACAACGCAGCCGACGACTTCTTCGGCGGCGACCTTGAGGGTGTGCGGCGGAAGCTGAAGTACCTGAAGGACCTGGGCGTCGGCGCGGTCTACTTCAACCCGATCTTCCGCGCGCTGTCCAACCACAAGTACGACGTGGCGGACTACCTCGCGATCGACCCGGCATTCGGCGACGAAGCAGCCTTCCGCGCGCTGTGCGCGGACGCGAAGGCGCTGGGCATCCGCATCGTGCTGGACGGCGTTTTTTCGCACACCGGCGCGCACAGCCGGTATTTCAACCTGGGCGGGGATTTCCCTTCGGAAGGCGCTTGCCAGACGCAGCAGTCGCCCTACGTCTCCTGGTACACGTTCCGGAAGTGGCCAAACGACTACGACTGCTGGTGGGGCGTGAAGACGCTGCCCAACGTGCGCGAGATGGACGAGGGCTACCTGGACTTCATCATCCGCGGGCGGGACGCCGTGGCCGCCCACTGGCTGCGCGCGGGCGCGGGCGGCTGGCGGCTGGACGTGGCCGACGAGCTGCCGATGCCCTTCCTCCGGATGCTCCGGGAGCGGGTCAAGCGGGAGGACCCGGACGCCGCGTTGATCGGAGAAGTCTGGGAGGACGCCTCCAACAAGGAGGCTTACGGCGAAATCCGCACCTACTGCGCGGGCGACACGCTGGACAGCGTGATGAACTACCCGCTGAGGGACGCCCTCCTCAGCTTCATGAACGGCGAGATCACGGCGCTTCAGTTCACCCGGCGAATAAGCCACCTGCAGGAGGCCTATCCCAAAGACTTCTTCTACTCGCTGATGAACCTGATCGGCAGCCATGACCGGCCCCGCGCGATCAACGCGCTGTCCGGCGCGGGCGACCAAAGCCCGCCGCGCGAGAAGCGCAGCGCGAAAAAGCTCAGTGCTGCGCAGTACGCGCTGGGCAAGCGCCGCCTGACCGCCGCCTGGCGCTTCCTCACCGCGCTCCCCGGCATGCCCTGCCTGTACTACGGCGACGAAGCGGGCAACCAAGGCATGGCGGACCCGTTCTGCCGGGGAACCTATCCCTGGGGGCGGGAGGACAAGGAACTTCTGGAGGACGTCGCCCGGGCGATCCTGCGCAGGAACGAAAGCCCCGCGCTCAAGACCGGCGAGCTGAGGCTCATCGCAGCCGGAGAGGACGTTGCCGTCGCCATCCGCCGCATCGAGGACGGGCGAGACGCGTTCGGCAGCCCCGCGCCCGACGAGTGCGTGCTGGCTCTCCTCAACCGGGCGGACGCGCCCCGGCGGATCGAGATCCGCGACGACTGGCTTCAGAGCGCGCTCACGCTGGAGTTGCCCGCGCAGTTCTGCCTCCTGATCGAGAACCCCTAGACGGCGCTGACCCGGAGGCGTTCCGGGCCCGCGCAGTATTGAATCAGATAGTAACCGGCGTCCGCGGACGCCGGAAAGGAAAGGACAACCCATGAAACTGGCCGTATTTTCGGACATCCACGCGAACCTGACCGCGTTTCGCGCCTGCCAGGCCTTTGCCGACCACCTGGGCGCGGACGGCTACGTGCTGCTGGGAGACTTCGTGTCCGACTGCCCCGACCCCCACGCGACGCTGGAGCACCTGCGCTCGATGGCCGCCCGGAAGCCGTGCTACATGGTCTACGGCAACCGCGAACAGTACCTGTTCGACCACGAGCTGAACCCGGATGGCTGGAGCGTGTCGTCCCAGACGGGGTCGCTTCTGTACACCTACCAGCACCTGACTGCGGAGGACATGCAGTTTCTGCGCGCGCTGCCCAAGAAAAAGCGCATTGAAATCCCTGGCTGCGCGCCGATCCTGGCCTGCCACGGCTCGCCGGATTCGATCAACCAGCTGGTCTACCCCGGCACCCGCGAGGCGGACAAGCTGCTCAAAAACCTGGACGAGGCGGTGCTGCTCGTGGGCCACTGCCATGTGCAGTACCGCTACGAGGCCTTCGGAAAGCAGCTGATCAACCCTGGTTCGCTGGGCATGCCGATGACGCAGGGTCTTACCAAGGCGCAGTTCGCGATGCTGAGCGACCAGGACGGCCGCTGGCAGGCGCGCATGCTCAACGTGCCCTACGACAGCCGCGAGGAGCTGGCCCGGTTTGACAAGAGCTCGCTGGACAAGATGGGCCTGATGTGGACCAGGGCCGTGCGCAGGCAGATCCAGTCCGGCGGCAACGTGACGAGCGAGCTTCGCAAGCTGGCCGACCGCATCGCGCAGGAGACGGACACTGCCGGAACCCCCGAAACCTGCTGGGAAGAGGCCGCGAAGCGGTTGGAACTGGTGTAGGAGGCGGGGGAGACGCCAAAGGGCTCTGCCCTTTGGAATCCCGCAAGGGGACTGAGTCCCCTTGACCCCACAAAAGGGAATCATAGCAATACAACGGAAGGTACGGTGCGCCTGAAAACCCTTTACATTCAGAGATGGCCGTACTATAATGGGTTCTAAATCGACTGAGAGGATGTTTTCCATGGCCGACACCACCGTGAGGTCGCTCTACCGGACGCCGCCGAAGCAGGATCTGCAAGGCGTAACCGTCAGCGGCTGGGTGCGCACGATGCGCGAGAGCAAGTCCTTCGCCTTTGTCGAGCTGAGCGACGGCACGTTCTTCAAGCCCCTGCAGCTGGTGCTGGAGGAGGACAAGCTGCCCGAATACAACGACCTGACCCGCACAATCGGCGTGGGCGCGTCGGTTTCGGCGGAGGGCACGCTGGTCCTGACGCCGGGCGCGAAGCAGCCGTTTGAACTCAAAGTCACCTCCATGCGCGTCATCGGCGAGAGCCCCAGCGACTACCCGCTGCAGAAGAAGCGGCACACGCTGGAATACCTGCGCACCATCGCGCATTTAAGGCCCCGGGCAAACCTCTTCCAGTGCGCGTTCCGGGTGCGCTCCATTGCCGCGCAGGCGGTGCACCGCTTCATGCACGAGCGGGGCTTCGTCTACGTGCACACGCCCATCCTGACCGGCAGCGACTGCGAGGGCGCGGGCGAGATGTTCCAGGTGACCACGCTGGACGTGGCAAATCCGCCGCGCACCGAATCCGGAGCGTTGGACTTCGACAAGGACTTCTTCGGCAAGCCCGTTTCGCTGACGGTGTCCGGGCAACTCAACGCCGAGACCTTCGCGCTGGCCTTCCGCGACGTGTACACCTTCGGCCCCACGTTCCGCGCCGAGCAGAGCTACACCGCGCGCCACGCCGCCGAGTTCTGGATGATCGAGCCGGAGATGGCCTTCGCCACCCTCATCGAGGACATGCAGTTCCAGGAGGACCTGGTCAAGTATGTGATCGACGCCGTGCTCACCGAGTGCCCGGAGGAGATGGAATTCCTAAACGGCTTCGTGGATCAGGGCCTTATTGAACGGCTGAAGGCGGTCCGGGACGCGGACTTCGTGCGCGTCAGCTACACCGACGCGGTCGAGATCCTCAAAACCTGCGGCGCGACCTTTGAATACCCGGTGTTCTGGGGCTGCGACCTTCAGACCGAGCACGAGCGCTACCTCACTGAGAAGCACTTCGGGAGGCCGGTGTTCGTCACCGATTACCCCAAGGAGATCAAGGCGTTCTACATGCGCCTGAACGACGACGGCAAGACCGTCGCGGCGGCGGACCTCTTGGTCCCCGGCATCGGCGAATTGTGCGGCGGCAGCCAGCGTGAGGAGCGCGGGGACGTGCTGACAAAGCGCATCGAAGAGATGGGCATGGACCCGAAGGATTACTGGTGGTATCTGGAGCTGCGCAAGTACGGCTCGGTGCCGCACTCGGGTTTTGGCATGGGCTTCGAGCGGCTGATCATGTACCTGACGGGCGTCGGCAACATCCGCGACGTGCTGCCCTTCCCGCGCACCACCCGCAACGCGGAATTTTGAGCAATGAAAAACCCCGAGGGTTTTTCATTGCATAGGAAGAAGCTCTGCGCGCGCTTGAAATTCTCACGAATTTCCGGGCTGCGCGCTGACTGAAGGAAATGTTTCCTCCACCAGTGTGCGCACTGGTTATGGAAACGGCGTTTCCGACGCGCAGGTCGTCGGAAACGGTTAGAAGGCACGACGAGGTTCAACCTCCGGCCGAGTTTTAGACTTGGCATAAAGCCGAATAACAGACAGTTCGAGGCCCTCCTGTCTTTAAACAAAACCAGGTTTCCTGCGCCTTGAAGGCGCGGGTCGAGGGGCGCGTCAAGCGCCCCTTTTGATTGGGGCCGCCTCCGGGCGGCCAAACTTTTTGGAAGAGGTGTTGTCATGAAATCCGATGTCAAAGGGACCGTCCGCCGCGCAGTTGCCTATGTGCTTGAAGAGATCTTTTGTATTCCCGCGAAGCCGGATATCCGGTTTTTGGCGCGGGCGGCGGTGATCGCCGCGCTGTACGCCGCCATCACGATGCTGCTCGCGCCCATCAGCTTTGGTCCTGTGCAGTTCCGCGTCTCCGAGGCGCTGACGCTGCTGCCCATCTTGACCCCCGCCGCGGTCCCGGGTTTGTTTGTTGGTTGTCTTGTGGCCAACCTTCTGGGCAGCGCGACGATTTTGGATGTGGTGTTCGGTTCCCTCGCGACGCTGGCCGCGGCCATCCTCACCTGCCGCATCCGGGAAAGGCCGCTGCTCGCCGCGCTGCCGCCGGTGCTCGTCAACGCCTTCGTCGTCGGCGCGGTGCTGGCATACGCCTACAATCTGCCCTTCTGGCTGATGGTTCTGGAGGTTGGCGTGGGAGAACTGGGCGTGTGCTACGTGCTGGGTCTGCCATTATACTACACGCTTCGACGCCTCCCTCGCAACATCTGGTAGTTGCGACAGGATTCTTGCGCTATATGTAGGACACATATGTTAATTATTATCCGGAAGGCTTGAAATTGTAATAGATTTGCAATATAATGGGAGGCGATCGAAGGCTGGAAGGGTGGTGTGCGCTTGGGTATGAAGGCTTGGACAAGGCGGGCGCTGATCCTAATGATCGTCCTCGTGTTCGCCGGGTCGGCGCTTGAAAGCGTCGCGCTGGCCGCATCGACCTACAAGGCCAAGACCACCTGCAAGCTGTACAGCAAGCTTTCCAGTAAGGCCAAGACGCGCAAGGTCGTAAGGGGCCGTTCGGTCGTCGTCTACGGCGTCAAGGGCAAGTGGTGCAAGGTCTCGGTGGGCGGCGTCAAGGGCTACATGCTCAAAGCCTCCCTGACCAGGCCCGTCAAGGCCAAGACCGCCACAGTCCGTACGCTCAAGTACGGAGACAGCGGCTCCGCCGTCAAAAAGCTCCAGTCGCAGCTGGCCAGGCGCGGCTTCATCTCCTCGAAGTCGTGCGGCGGAAGGTACTCCGGCACCACCGCCAAGGCCATCCGCCAGTACCAGATGATGGCCGGGCTCTCCGTCTCCGGCGTCGCCACCACCGCGACGATCAAAAAGCTCTTCTCCACGAGCAGCCGCCGCCCCAGGGTGACGCGGACGCGCTGGTCGAATTACTCGGTCTCCAAGTTCTACCCGGACGGCGCGCTGGCCACCATCGTGGACCTGAACACCGGCGCGCGCCTGCGCGTTCGGCGTGTGGGCGGCCACAACCACTTTGACGTGGAGCCGGCCAACGCCTCCGATACGGCGGTTTTGAAGCGCATGTACGGCGGCACCTGGTCGTGGGACAGCCGCGCGGTGCTCCTCATCGCGGGCGGCCACTACATCGCGGGCGCGATCAACGGCATGCCCCATGGCATCGAGATCAGCCGTACCAACGGCTTTGACGGCCAGTTTTGCCTGCACCTGTACGGCAGCAAGACCCACGGCAGCGGCGATTCCAACTCCGCCCATCAGGCGAACATCCGCAGGGTGTACAACTACTTTAACTGAACCATCAGTACCGCATAAACGCATGAGGCCCGCGAAACGCTTCCCCTGTTTCGAGGGCCTTTGTATGCCTCCCACTGTGATTTCTCTTGCAGGTTCCGAGGGCACTGCCCTTGGCGGGGGTCCCGGGGGCTTTCCCGCCAAGCGCATACCTTGGATTTGATTCAAATGCGCTTGGCGGAAAGCGGGTTCGGTGCGGCCCTGCCGAAAAAAACGCCCCGGTGGGGTGTTTTTAGAACCCAGGACCTGCGCCCCCGGGCGTTCCCCTTCGCCTCCCTACACCGTCGCCCGGAAGATGGCGGTCGAGTCCTCCTGCCACAGAAGCTCCGCGCTGTGAAACGCCTGGCGCAGCAGCGTCAGCTCGTGTTCGGGCGTCATCGGGATGTCGATGTGGTAGAATCCGGCGGGTTTGCCCGCCGTCACAGAATGCAGCCCGTCAATGCAGTTTGCTTCGAAGGCATCGTCCGGGGCGACGAAGTCGCACTCCACGTAACACCCGCCCGGCGTAAGCGTCGCGGCGATCTTCCGGTACAGCTCGAGCTTCGCCTCCGCCTCAAAGTGGTGCATGGTCTCCACCGACACCGCCGCGTCAAAGGGACCGGGGAAGGGCGTGGTAAAGTAATCGCCCTGAATCAGCGTGAGCGCGCGCCCCGCGTGCTTTTTCTGAAGCGAGTCCAGCATTCCGCGGGAGAGGTCAATGCCGGTCACCCGCGCGTCCGGGCAGAGCGGGAACAGCCAGTCCAGTTCCAACCCGGTGCCGCAGCCCAAATCGATCAGACGCATGCCCAGCTTGATCGGCAGCGCCTTCACCGTCTCCGGATAGAAGCGTTCGGAACCGGTCACGTTTTGCATCATGTGCGCTTCATATCCGCCCACCCTCGCGTCAAAGAACGCGGCCATCTCTTCCAGCGGCATGCGATCATCTCCTTTCGACCAGTTTACCACGCTTTGTCGGAAAATAATACCATCTTTAAGGCCTGGTCCCGAAAGGTTGGGGGCGATTGATGAAATCCATTCATTGTAAAACATGCAATCAAAGTTCTTGCATATAGCCTAAAAGACGTGATATGATACTGGGGAATGCGATTTCGCGTGGATGCCCTAATCAATACGACGAGGTTAAGCGTGGACAATGTTTTGATGACCAGGCGCAGGATGCGTTGTTGACACAGATGACCTCGCCAAACAATAATCGGGGATCGATACGAGCGAGGATGAATTCACATGAAGAAGACATGGCTTTTCTTGATGATCCTTGCAGCCGCCGGTGTGGTTTCCTTTGTCTTCGCCGGCTACTATCAGAGCATCCGCGAAGACTTCGTGAAAACGGGGAATAAAATCGTCGCGGACTTCGAAGGCAATATCAAGCCGAGCATCGCTTTTATCGAATCCATGACCCTGATGGGGGAGAAATATATAAAAGAAAACATCAGCACCCCGGAGCTGTACGGGCTTTTGCAATACGACCCGGAGACGGATACGTACAATCTGGACAGCGCCGTGGGCGATTCCTATCATCTGCGCACCGGAAACCTGACAGGGCAGGGAAGAATCCCCGATCAAGGGACCCCCAAAAATGAAGTGTGCATGGCGCTTGGCTATGGGAAGTATTTCCAGAATTTCTACAAGGTGCTGCCGGAGGTCGCCTGGATTCGCTACACAAGCGACAGCGCTTTTGTCAATATCTATCCATGGGTTTCCTCCAAGAACTTCAAGTATGACGCATCCTTAAAGGAACTGCCTTCTTTCACCCTTGCCACGCCCAGAAAGGACCCTTCCCGGAAATACGTATGGACGCCTGTTTATCAGGATGGAAGCGGAAAAGGGCAGGTGGTCTCGCTTTCAAGCCCGGTCTACAATGTAAACCAGTTTCTGGGCGTTCTGTCCCTGGATTTTACGACGCGCACATTCCGGCGGCTCATGGAGTGCGACTATAGCGGATACCTGATTGATTCTGTTGGCGCGGTGATCTCAACCAACCAGAAGGCGCAGTCGGGCCGCAGTTTTTTGATGCTGGGCGGTTCCGGCGGCATTCCCGAGGACAGAATAGAGCAGTTTCGGTATGCAAAGCTGAATTCGTTCGAGTATGTGGGCGGAGGCTTTGTGCTCAAGTCCTATGTCCGGTATACGCCGTGGAGCATCGTTATGTACATTTCCGTGGCGTCCATTGCCGCCCGGGTGCTGCTGAATACGCTGCCTTTCATCGGGATCTGCGTCCTGCTGCTGATCACGTTCTGGAAGACAATGAGCCTGAAAAAGGCGGAGAAGATCATCCGAAACTTCTCGTTTACCGACCCGTTGACAGGGATCATGAACAGGCGGTACCTGGATTCCATCATAGAAATCGAAATGGCGAGGTCTGACCGCTACAACCATCCGATGTCCATCATCACGCTGGACTTGGACCATTTTAAAAAGGTCAACGACACATGGGGCCATCCCGTCGGCGACGAAGTGCTCAAATGGGTGGTCGGCATCCTCCAGGTGAACATCCGCAAATCCGACATCCTCGTGCGGCTTGGCGGGGAAGAGTTCATGATTCTTTTGACGCAGACGGACCTTGACGGCGCGCGCGAGGTGGCGGAGAAGCTGAGGTACACGCTTGAACACACGCAGCATGCCATCATCGGGATCTGTACGGCCAGCTTCGGGGCGGCGGAACGGCTGGAAGGGGAATCCTTCAGCAATCTGTACTCGCGCGTCGACGGCGCGCTTTACCGCGCCAAAGAAAATGGGCGGAATCAGGTGGTTTCAGTATAGAACGGCCTGCCGGTTCCCGCCATTCGTCACGGCATTTCCTGACGCGTTGCCTGTCGACGGCTAGCGTCAATCGCGCGCCTGCCGGTTCCCGCCATTCGTCGCGGCATTTCCTGACGCGTTGCCTGTCGACGGCTAGCGTCAATCGCGCGCCTGCCGGTTCCCGCCGTTCGTCGCGGCATTTCCTGACGCGTTGCCTGTCGACGACTAGCGTCAATCGCGCGCTTGCCGATTGACGAACACTTAATTTGACAATAATATTTACCCGTCGTACAATAAAATGTGCAAATTTGATGGTGAGGAAGATATCGCATGAACATTTCGCACTCCTCCGAGCTGCGCTCGCTGTTTCTGAAGTTCTTTGAATCGAAGGGCCATGCGGTGATCCCGTCGGCGTCGGTCATCCCCGAGAACGACCCGACGGTTTTGTTCACCACCGCGGGCATGCATCCGCTGGTGCCCTACCTTCTGGGCGCGAAGCACCCGATGGGCACGCGGCTGACCGACGTGCAAAAGTGCATCCGCACTGGCGACATCGAGGACGTGGGCGACTCCAGCCACTTGACGTTTTTTGAAATGCTGGGCAACTGGTCGCTGGGCGACTACTTCAAAAAAGAGGCCATCGCGTGGAGCTGGGAATTTCTGACCAGCCCCGATTGGCTGGGCCTCGACCCTGAGCGGCTCGCGTTCTCCGTGTTCGCGGGCGAGGAGGGCATCCCGCGCGACGACGAGGCCGCGAACCTCTGGCTCGAGCAGGGCGTACCCGCCGAGCGCATCTTCTACCTGCCCCGCAAGAACAACTGGTGGGGCCCCGCCGGCACCACCGGCCCCTGCGGCCCGGACTCCGAGATGTTCATCATCAAGGACAAGGAACCCTGCGGCCCCGACTGCTCGCCCGCCTGCGACTGCGGACGGTACCTTGAAATCTGGAACGACGTGTTCATGCAGTACAACAAGCAGGCCGACGGTACCTACGTGCCGCTGGCGCAGATGAACGTGGACACGGGCATGGGCCTCGAGCGCACCATCGGCGTCCTGACCGGCGCGAAGAGCGTGTACGAGACCGATCTCTTCACCGGCATCCTGGGCAAGATCGCGGAGCTGTCCGGCAAGGTGTATGGTTCGGACGAGGAGACCACCCGCTCCATGCGCATCATCGCCGACCACGTGCGCACCGCAACCTTCATCATCGGCGACGACCGCGGCGTCACGCCGTCGAACGTCGACCAGGGCTACGTGCTCCGCCGCCTCATCCGCCGCGCGGTGCGCCATGGCATGAACATAGGCCTCCCCACCGGCGCGACCGCGAAGATCGCGGAGGTCATTGTCAATCAGTACAGCGCACCATACCCCGAGCTTGAAAGAAACCGCGCCCACATCCTCGAGCAGTTCGAGCTGGAGGAGGAGCGCTTCCAGCGCACCCTGAAGCAGGGCATGCGCGAATTTGACAAGCTGATCACGGAGATCGCCCGCGTGACGGCGGCGGTGGACGTTTTCGTCGCCGCGATGACGAAAGAAGCGGCCCAGACCCTCGCGTCCCAGCTTCGCCCCACGCCGGAAAACCAGCCCTTCATCGAGGCGCTCCGCGCGGGCGACGCCGGAACTTATCCGGCTTTGGCCGCGAAGATCCGCACCCAGTATGGCATGATCGACGGCCGCGCCGCGTTCAAGCTCTACGATACCTACGGCTTCCCGATCGAGATCACCACCGAGATGGCCAGGGAAAAGAAGCTGACCGTGGACGGCGAGGGCTTCGAGGAGCGCTTCAAGCAGCACCAGGAGAAAAGCCACGCGGGCGCGGAGCAGCGCTTCAAGGGCGGCCTCGCGGACTCCACCGAGGAGACCGCGAAGCTCCATACCGCCACGCACCTGCTGCACGCGGCGCTGCGCAAGGTCCTGGGCAATGAAGTCGCCCAGAAGGGCTCGAACATCACCGCCGAACGGCTGCGCTTTGACTTCTCCTTCCCCCGCCGGATGACCGACGAGGAGATCGCCGAGGTGGAGGGGATCGTGAACGCCAACATCGCTACCGGCGGCAAGGTCATCTGCGAAGAGATGACCGTGGACGAGGCCAAGGCAGCGGGCGCGATCGGCCTGTTCGAGTCCAAGTACGGCGAGCGCGTCAAGGTGTACACCATGGGCACGTTCAGCAAGGAGATCTGCGGTGGCCCGCACGCGTCCGAAGTCGCGGACCTCAAGTCCTTCAAGATCCTGAAGGAAGAGTCGTCCTCGGCGGGCGTCCGTCGCATCAAGGCGGTCGTAGGCAAATAAACCAAAGAAGGTCTTGATCATGAAACATCTGTCTGAAATGAGCTTCCAGGAGCTGCTCGACCCCAGGGGCTACGACTGCCCCGCATGCGGCCGGCACCACACCACCGGGCTCAAGGCTTTCGAGGCGGGCCGGGGCGTGGTGAAGGCGCTGCCGGAAATGCTTAAGAATCTGGGCATCCGCCGCCCCTTCGTCGTGTGCGACAAAAACACGTATGCGGCGGCGGGCGAAAAGGTGGAGGCGCTTTTAAAGGGTGCGGGCATCCCCTATAAACTGTTCATGCTGAAGGCGGAGCACGTCGAGCCGGACGAGTACTCCGTCGGCTCCATCGTGATGGGCTACGCCCCGGCCTCCGACGGCATCGTTTCGTTGGGTTCCGGCGTCATCAACGACTGCTGCAAGGTGGCCGCCTACGCCATCGGCGTACCGCAGGTGGCGGTCGGCACCGCGCCGTCGATGGACGGCTACGCGTCGGACTCGTCCTCCATGCACGTGGACAGCGTCAAGTCCACCGTCTACAACGCCTGCCCGGTGGGCATTCTCTGCGACAGCGAAATCATGAGCCAGGCCCCCATGCGCATGCTGTGGGCGGGCCTTGGCGATATGATGGCCAAGTACGTGTCCGTCTGCGAGTGGCGCATCGCAAACCTCGTCGTCGGCGAGTACTACTGCGAGGAGATCGCCGGGCTGATGCGCGCCTCGCTCAAAAAGATCATGGACAACGCCTGCGCCATCTCGACCCGCGACCCGGAGACCATCCAGGCGGTCAGCGAGGGACTGGTCATGGCGGGCGTGGCGATGTCGTTCGCGAAGATGTCCCGCCCCGCCTCGGGCCTTGAGCACTACTTCTCCCACATGTGGGAGATGATGGGCATGGAGCGCGGCGAGAAGGCCGACCTGCACGGCATCCAGGTGGGCGTGGGCACGAGGCTGACGCTGGGCCTGTACGACTGGATCAAGACCCTCAAACCCGACCGGGCGCGCGCCATGAGCTTCATCGCGGGCTTCGACCCCGAGGCCTGGGAGGCGATGGTGAGGCGCATCTTCGGGAACACCGCGCCGCAGATCCTGGCGATCGAGGCCAAAGTAAAAAAGAACGACCCCGAGGGGCACAAACAGCGCTTTGACATCATCGAAGCCCGCTGGGGCGAGATCCTCAAGATCATCGAGGACGAGCTGCCCGTGACGGAGGAGATCGACCAGCTCATGCGGGACCTCGGCATGCCCCGCGTGCCTTCGGACCTCGGCATCTCCGAGCAGGACGCGAAGGACGCCTTCACCGGTTCCCGCGAGATTCGCGACAAGTACCTGTCCGGCAGCGTCCTGTGGGACATGGGGTTGACGGAGCAAGCCAGGGAACGCATTCACGCAGATTGACATCCAGATATAAAAACTTCGGCCGCGTACAAACGCGGCCGAAGTTTTTTGCGTCAGACGCTACTTTTTGCACCGATAGACATAGGCAAAATTGGGTATCGCTTCAAGTGTGGTACAGTTAGTAATTCCTCCAAACGGAGCATTGATCTTGATAATGTTGTTCGTGCCGCCCCAAGCCTCTGCAAAGGTTACGATGCTGTTGGCTGCGCTGTAAACCACTGCGCTATGACCGTTGGCGCGGACGATGTCACCGACCTGAAGCCCGCCTTCGGCGATGACGGCATCCTTGCTTATAAACTTTACCCAATCACTCCACGGGTGGAAGCCACTGATCCTGTAGCCAATGTAGTGGGCAAACCCCATACATTCCCTGGCGTTGTCAAAGCTGTAGCCCACATAGTCACCATAGCCCGGCCTGCCTTTTGAGGTGGCAGTCTCCGTGGTAGCCTTGTACATGGAGGCGGTATATGCCGTGGGAGAACCTTTCGACAGGGAGTAGCTCCAGTATGTTCCAGTTGCATAGCCCTTTTCACTGCAAATCTTCTGAACCGCTTCCGTCGTGAACGGCACGTAGATGCGGATGGTCTTCTGAGTTGCAGCACTCTTGATGGTGATGACCGTTTCGCCGTGCTTCTTGGCTGAGAAGAAGCTTACCCCTGAGTTGATTCCATACTCAACATTGGCATTGCTTAGCGAGACTGAAATCGGGGTCTTCGGTCGCGTCTGTATCAAGATAGTTCGGGCTGTATTCGGCTTAATCACCGCATAGTTGAAGTCCGTTGTAATCACCGGGTTGACCATGTTTATCTTCGCCGTGGTGTAGGACGAGTACGAGGTGATGACGAGCCAGGACTTATTCACGGACCGGATCTTGATGGTGTAGTTGTCGTTCGTCACCGTGAGCTTTGCGCTGGTGCTTCCCTTTTTGGGTGTCAGAGCCTTTGTAAGCACGTTTTTCGAATTGTAGATGTTGAGCTGGTAGCCCATGTTGGCTTGAGAAACGTTAGCCCATGTGACGGAAAGCTCACAATTGTCGCCGACGGATTTTAGTGTCGCTGAATTGATCTTAGGGGCAGGAATACTCGCAGCGGATGCTGGGATCGCATGAAAGAAGGTTGAGCATAGGGCGAGGACCAAGACCATTAGAATGAGTGCTCTCTTCATAATTGACTACACCTTTCTTTCTTGTGTTGAGCATACACGTTCGCGATCAAGTTCCAGCGGTTGTAAAACCATTATATAATATATTTTGGTGCGAATGTCAATAGTAAGTTAATTAAAAAATAATTTAATAATTAAAGAGCGAACATGCTGCGCGCATATCGGGCGAATTGAATTATGGCAAGGCAGTGAAACGAGAGATGAAACACATTCAAACGGAGAGGGAAACCGCCCTCTCCGTTTATTTGAATTCCGTGAAGAGAATACCCAATCAGCTTTGGCATTCATACAGCAACGGTGGTTCCGTTTGCAGATGAAAGCCGCACCCTGGGAGCCGAAACATTTCCATGTGTCGACGAGCCACCGGAAATTCCGCGAAATTTCAGGCTTACGCAGATTTCCTCCTGCGCGCCTGTACCCTTGGAATTTTTAGAAGCTACTGGTTGCAGCGATAGACGTAGACGAAGCCGGGGATGGTGTGCAGCGTGAGGTTCGTGGATGTGCCCGCGAACCGTCCGCCAATCTTGATGAGGTTGTTGTTGCCGCCCCAGGCTTCCGCGAAGTAGAGCGTGCCGTCTCCGCCGATGTTGTAAAGGATGGCGCTGTGCCCGGTGGTGCGCAGGATGTCCCCGATCATAAGCCCGCCCTCGGCCTTGATGGCCTCCTTGCTTACGTACTTCGTCCAGCCCTGCTTGGGTTGGATGCCACTGATGCGGTAGCCGATGTAATGCGCGAAGCCCATGCACTCGGTCGCGATGTCGAAGGAGTAGCCCACGTAGTCGCCGTCCCCAGGCCTTGATTTGCTGGTGGCGCTGGATGTCGTCGCCTTGAACGGGGAGGCGGTGTAGGCGGAGGGGTCCCCGGTGGATTTGGAGTAGCTCCAGTAGGCGCCCGTCACGAAGCCCTTTTCGGCGCAGACCGCCTGAATCTGGCCGGTGGTGAACGCTACGTAGACTTTGACGGTCTTCTTCGTGACCCCGCTCTGGATGGTGACGGTGGTTGAGCCGTGCTTTTTGCCGGTGACATCCCCGGAAGAGCTGACGGAGGCGACGGATGTGTCCCCGACCGAGTACTTAACGGCGGACAGCGGCACCGTTTTGACGCTGAGTTGCGCGCCCTCGCCGGGCCGCAACGCCAGGAAACCCTCGTTCACGGTGATTGTGGGATTGACCATGTCCACGCTCTTGGCGGCGTAGGCGGAACGGGTGATCACGCCGGAAGAGGATTTATTGACGGCGCGGAGTTTGACGGCAAAGTCGTCGTTACTCAGCGTATAGCTGGCGCTCGTACTGTCCTTGGCGGGGTAAAAGGTTTTGGAAAGGCCACTCGACTTGGTGACGACAAGCTCATACCCTGCGTTCGCCAGCGAGACGTTGGACCATTTGATGGTCAGCGTACACCAGCGCTCGCTCTTGACGGTCAGCGTCAGGGATAGGTTCGCGGGCGTCGGGACGATCAGGGCGAGCGCCGGAATGATATTCAGAAAGGTCAAAATGAGGGCGATGGTCAGAATCAAGGGGATGGTTCTCTTCACGTTGCTGCCGCCTCTCTTTTGTATGCAAAATACTGGTGGCCCAACCTATAATGCCCATTAAAGTTGCCAGATTAATTCTAAACATATAGGGTTTACCAAGTCAATGGCCAATGTTTTCCATGTCACTCATACCAATACGAAATATTGTTTCGTCCAAAGCGGCGAGAGATTTTTGATGCAGGGCAAGGAACCGCAGCGCTATTTCAAGCGGAGAGTGACGCAGCTATGCGCGAAAAGATCCGCCGCGACGACGAAAGAATGTTTTGGATTGGTATCAATGGTTATGGAAGGCGGGGCAACGTCACGATCACTTCCACGCTTTCCGGCTTCTCCAAGATGCGGCTGACGGCTTTGACGCCCGCGCGGTTCAGGGAGCGCACGGTGGCCATCAGCGCGTTCACAAACATGCGCTGGTCGCGGCAGTAGACGTGTATCGTGCGCGGCGCGGGGCGCGGGCCGCGGCCGATGGCGGCCTCCATCTCGCGGACGCTCATGCCCTCATTGATGGCCCTTGCGGTCATTTCCAGCTGCTCGGCCTCGCCCGGGAGGCTTAGCAGCGCCCTCGCGTGGCGCTCGCCCAGCGGGGCTTCGCGCAACGCGTCTCGTACAGTCTCGGGCAGCGCAAGCAGGCGCATCAGGTTCGCCACCGCGCTCTGGCTCCGGCCCAGACGAACCGCGATCTCCCGCTGCGTCAGGCCGTGCTGCCGGACGAGCCGCTGGCAGGCCTCCGCCTCATCCAGATAGTGCAGCTCCTCCCGCTGCAGGTTCTCCACCAGCGACAATACCGCCGCTTCGCTGTCTGTGGCCTCCACCACCAGCGCGTCCACGGTGACCGCGCCCAGCCTTTTCAGCGCGCGCAGGCGGCGCTCGCCCGCGATCAGCTCGTACCCGCCGGGGCAGGGCCTGACCATTGGCGGCGACAACAGGCCGTCCCGCTCGATGGACTCCGCGAGCGAGGCGATGGACTCCTCCTGGAAGCGTCGGCGCGGCTGCTCCCTGGACGGCGCGACCGCGCTGAGTGGCACGCGCCGGATCACGCGGCGCAGCGGATGAATTTCCATCGGCGGCCTCCCGATAAAAAAATCCCGCACTATATATGCGGGATGCACACGGGCAAGGCGCGTTCGACGATCATTTCGCCGTGACAGGGACAAGAAGCCGAAGCAGATTCCATCCAACCGTATCCGCGCACCGCGATCAGGTACCCGCCTCGGTCGGCAATTTCGTCGTGACAGGGATAAGACGCCGAAGCAGAATCCACCCGATCAAACCTGCGGCCAGCGCGATCAGGTACACGGGCAGGTATCCGGCGCGCTCGACGATCGCGCCCGCAAGGTAGGTGCTGAAGGCGAGCGGCGCCATGATGAGCGCGCTCAGGACGATGGCGTCCGACTGCTTTTCCTCGGGCGTCTCCGCGATCATGTGCTGGTAAAACCCGGTGCCGGCGGCGTTGTTAATTGATACGAGGACCATCGCCACCGACAGCATGGCCATTACGTTTAGCCCCGCCTCGGCCATCAAATAGCATGCGATGTTGGAGACCGAGCAGAGGATGCCGAGGATCAGCGCCATGCGCATCAGGATCGGGTAGCTCAGCCTCCGGCAGACCTGCGCCCACAATACGCCCGAGACGATCTGCCCCGCGATCGGCATGAACACCAGGATCGCCAGCTGCGCCTCCGTCAGGCCAGCCTCGCGCCCAAACATCAGATTGATGGGCGCGGCCATTAGCGTGAGCGTGTACATCATTCTGGCGATCAGCGAACGGCGCACCGGCGGCTCATCCTTCAGGATGGGCAGCATTCTTTTAATGTAGCGGATCGGGTGGATCGGCGGCTCGTCCGGAGCGCTTGCGTGGGGCACGTCCCGGATCAGCGAGAGCGCCACGCTGTCCAGCATCATCAGCCCGCCGGCCAGCGAGAAGATCACCGCGTACTGCATCTGGAAACTCAGGTCGCTGCCCAGCAGCGTCTTGAGCACCCAGCCGACGCCCAGCCCCACGATGCCGGCGAAGGTCTGTTGGATGGAGATCACCTCGCCCCGCCGCGCGGAGGGCAGCGTGCGCGTGCAGATCTGGATCCAACAGAGGCTCAGCATGCCGTCGGTCAGGAAAAACAGCGCGTACAGAAGCAGGAACAGCCAGGCCGAAGCCTCGCCGGGGAGGTTGATCGCCATGAGCAGCGCCATCAGAAGGATCAGCGGGCGGCTCATGAAGCCCACAACGGTCATGAGGCGCGACTGCGAACGGAATTTATGGATGAAGAGCCCTATGACGAACTGGCCCAGAAGCCAGCAGAGCGACTTGGTCGTGGACGCGAAACCGGCCAGCGCCGCGGAGCCCGTGGTAAGCCGGATGAAGTTGGTGATCACCGTGTCGCCCTGCAAAAAGGAGAGCCCCGCCCAAAAGATGGTGCCCTCCAAAATCATCAGCCGCGCGTTCCGGTTGGCTGCTTTTTCATCAATCATTTATATCTGTGGGGCCGAAGCCCTTTTCAGGATGTGTTTCTGTTGAATGTATGCCGCTGTTCTCTTACAACCGTTTCCGGCGACCCGTGCGCCGGAAACGCCGTTTCCATAACCAGTGCGCATACTGGTGGCGGAAACAATTCCTGGGGTCAGTGAGCCGCCCGGAAATCCCGCTGGATTTCATGGCTCACGCAGTCTTCTTCCTACGCGTTGAAAAACCATCGTGGTTTTTCAACGCTTATTTCGCGTATTCCCGGATCGACTTGAGCACGTTTTTCAGCCCGTTGGCCGAGGGTTCCTTCTCCATCGCGTCGATCAGGTTCCCGCGGTCCTTGTAGACCTCGACAACCCGCGCGCGCAGCGTCTCCGGCGTCATGTCCTCCTGGTACAGAACCCGCGCGAGGCCCCGCGCCTCAAAAGACTGGGCGTTTAAAATCTGGTCGCCGCGGCTGGCGGTCTTGGGGTAGGGGATGAGGACCGATGGCTTGCGCAGCGCCAGAATTTCCGAAAGCGTGTTGGAACCCGCGCGGGAGATCAAAAGGTCCGCCACCGCGTAGGCGTGGGGCATTTCCTCGTTCAGGTATTCCCGCTGGCAGTAGCCCTGGGTGCCCTCGAGGTTCCCCTCCAGGTTGCCCGCGCCGCAAAGGTGCAGCACCTGAAAGCCGGAGGTCAGCCCCGGCAGCGCCTGCCTGAGCGCGCGGTTGATCGACTGTGCGCCGCTGGAGCCGCCCACCACCATGAGGACCGGCCGGTCGTCGCGGAAGCCGAACATCTTCAGCCCCTTTTCGCGGGAACCCGAGAAGAGTTCGGGCCTCAGCGGCGTGCCCGCGTACAGCCCCTTCGCGCCCGCGAGCTTCGCGGCTTCCGGGAAGGTGCACAGCAGCTTCTTCGCGAACGGCATCGCCAGCTTGTTGGCGAGGCCCGGCGTCATGTCGCTCTCGTGCAAGAGCACCGGGATGCGAAGCGCCGCCGCGCCGTAGACCACCGGAACGGATACGAAGCCGCCCTTTGCGAACACCAGGTTCGGGCGTAATTTTTTGAGCAGCATCAGCGACTGGCCCGCGCCCGCCACCACCTTCAGCGGGTCGGTCAGGTTTTTTAGGTCAAAATAGCGGCGCAGCTTCCCGGTGGAAACGGCGTGGTAGCTGACGCCCGGCAGGGCCTCGATGAGCCTTCGCTCGATGCCGTCCGCCGTGCCGACATAATGCACGTCCCAGCCCTCCCTGATCAGGGAAGGGATGAGCGCCAGGTTGGGCGTCACGTGGCCCGCGGTGCCGCCGCCGGTCAGTACGATGCGCTTCAAGGCCGAACCACCCTTCGAGAAATCGCCTTTTTGCCTGGGTTGCCAACCCCTCGTGCCTTCCAATCGTTCCCGGCGACATGCGCGCCGGGAATCGGTTTCCGTAATCCAGTCCGCAGACTGGTGGAGGAAACAATACATTTACGTCAGGGGGCCGCCCGGAAATCCCAGAGGATTTCAGGCCCCCGCAGAGTCTCTTCCTTCGCGTCCAAAAGCCGCTCGGCGGATTTTGGACGCCTCTATCATTATAGCACGCCCCGCGCGGAATGCTTTGCAGATGATGTTAAATGAGCTTATGTTATTTGCGAATTCGCCGATTTTGGATTATGATAGGAGAAGATTCATCCGGGAGGTAAAACCGATGGCCTATCAGGCGCTTTACCGGACGTGGCGGCCGGAAAAATTTGAGGACGTGGTGGGGCAGGACGCGATCGTCAAGACGCTCGTGCAGCAGATCGAGTCGGGCCGCATCGCTCACGCCTACCTCTTCTGCGGCAGCCGTGGCACCGGCAAGACCACCACCGCGAAGATCCTGGCCCGCGCGATCAACTGCGTGTGCCCGCTGCCGGGGGCCGACCCCTGCGGGCAGTGCGAAGCCTGCCAATCCATCCGCGAGGAGCGCGCCATGGACGTGGTGGAGATCGACGCCGCCTCCAACAACGGCGTCGACGAGATCCGCGACCTTCGCGAGAAGATCCAGTACCCGCCGTCGGTGGGTCGCTATAAAGTGTACATCGTGGACGAGGTGCACATGCTCTCTACCGGCGCGTTCAACGCGCTTCTAAAGACGCTGGAGGAGCCGCCGTCCCACGCGGTGTTCATCCTAGCCACCACCGAGCCGCAGAAGCTGCCCGCCACCATCCTCTCCCGCTGCCAGCGGTTCGATTTCCGGCGCATCCCGGCGAGGCTCATCGAGGACAGGCTCCGGCAGGTGATCGCCGCCTCCGGCAGCAAGGCGGAGGACGAGGCGGTGCAGCTGATCGCGCGGAGTGCCGAGGGCGGCATGCGCGACGCGCTGTCGCTGCTGGACACCTGTATGACGGACGACCTTTTGACCGCACACCGGGTGCGGGAGGCGCTGGGCGCGTCTGGCCGGGAGGCGATGTACGAGTTCGCGGACGCGCTGATCGCGACCGACGCGGGGCGGGCGCTGACCCTGATCGGCAAGGCGATGGACGCGGGCCGAGACCCGCAGGTGTTCGCGCGGGAAGTCACCGGGCACCTGCGCGCGCTGCTCCTCGCCCAGGCGGTGAAGGAAGGGCTCGAGGACCTGATCGAGTCCACCCGGGAGGAGGCCGCCAGGCTTCAACAGCAGGCGTCCGGCGCGGACAGCATTGCGCTCACCCGCTGGATGGAGCTTTTCATGCGCGCCGAGGGCGACATGAAGTGGATGGCGCAGCCCCGCAGCGCGCTGGAGCTGGCCGCGGTGCGATGCTGCCGCCCGGAGCGCGAGCAGGGCGCGGAGGCGCTGCTGGAGCGCCTGGCGAAACTCGAGGCGAAGCTGTCAAACCTTTCGTCCATTCCGTTTGAGCCGACGGCATCGGGTAGCGCGCCACCGCCCAGACAGGAGCGCACGCCTAACGCCGCGACGCCCGCCGTACCGACGCCGCCCAAGCCGGATAAAGCGCCGAAGGGGGCCGAGCCTGCGGGTGCGGACAAATACCGCGCGGCGCTGGAGGCGATCGCGAAGGAACAGCCCCAGATCTACGGCATGCTGAAGGACGCGTCCTTCCGAGGGCTGGACGGGGACAGCGTGCTGATGGAACTGCCCCGCGCCCGCGCGTTCTACCGGCAGATCCTGGAAAAGGACGACAAAAAGGCGCTGATCGACCAGGCGCTAGCGGCCGCCTTTGGCCAACCGACATCCTTCCGGTTCGTGCAGGGCGGCGAAGCGCCCAAGGCCGACCCCCGGACGCTGGAACAGGCCTACGACGTGTTCGGCCGCGAAAAAGTCAGCGTGCTGGACGAGTGATGGAGTCGTGAAATGCTGAAAAAACTTCTGGACAAAAGCCTTCTGTTCTTCCTCCTGATCGGCGCGGGCAATACCCTTTTGTCGATGGGGATCATGTTCCTGCTCTATACGAAGGCGGGCTATGGCTACTGGGGCTCCAGCGCGGTGGCCTTTACGGTGACCAGCATCCTGAGCTTCCTGCTCAACAAAAAGCTTTCCTTCCAGTACGAGGGCCATGTGTGGGTGGCGGCGGCGCGCTTTGCGCTGGTGATCGCGGTGTGCTACCTGATTGCCTACTCGCTGGCACAGCCCGCGACGGCGTGGCTCTTGCAGAAGATTCTGGGCACGTCGGCCGAGGCCCAAAACATCGACAAGGTCGCGCTTTTGACCGGGCAGGTGCTCTTTACCGGCCTCAACTACTTCGGCCAGCGCTTCTTCGCGTTCCGAAAAGATGAAACAAGGGGACGAAGGAGACGCCGGGGGCGCTGATCCGGGGTTCTCAAAAACGCCCCAGCGGGGCATTTTTGTGCGGCAGGGTCACACTGAACCCGCTTTCACGTCAAGCACGTTTGAATAAAAGCCAGAGTTCGCGCTTGCCGCGAAAGCCCCCGGACCCCCGCAAGGGGCATGATGCCCCTTGACCCCGCACAAGGGTATAATAATACGAGAGTGCGGCGTTGGTGCGTAAAACATGGGTATCGAAAGGGATGAGGGCGTGAAGGGCGTGCGGGTGGGCAAGGGCGCGAGGCAGCGATTCGTCGAAATCGTCGCCATCCTGTCGCGCCACCATGTCGTCAAGGGCGTGACGCCCGAGGAACTCCGGGCGATCTTCGAGGAGCTGGGCCCGACCTATGTGAAGCTGGGGCAGCTGCTCTCGACGCGCTCGGACATCCTGCCCGAGGCCTACTGTCAGGAGCTTGCGAGGCTGCGAACGGACGCCCAGCCGATGCCCATCGAGGCCGTGCGGGCGGCCGTGGAGGCGGAGTACGGCTTGCCCTGCGGCGAGGTATTCCGCTCGATCGACCCCAAACCCCTGGGCTCGGCGTCCATCGCGCAGGCGCACCTGGCGGTGCTGCCGGACGGGCGAAAGGTCGTCGCCAAGGTGCAGCGCCCGAACATCCGCGAGACGATGGCGCGGGACATCCAGCTATTGAAGAAAGCGGCGAAGCTCGCCCGGTTCACCCCGGCGGGCGGCGCGGTGGACTTATCCATGGTGCTGGACGAACTGTGGAAGGCCGCGCAGCACGAGCTGGATTTTCTCGAGGAGGCGGAAAACCTCCGGGAATTCGCGCGCCTCAACGCGGGGGACCCAACCGTCGCCTGCCCCGCGGTGATCGGAGAACTGGCCACGCCCCGAATCCTGGTGCTGGAGCACGTGGACGGCATCCAGATCGACGACGCGGAGGCGCTGAAGAGGGCGGGGAACGACCCGCACACGCTCGCCGCCCATCTGGCCGGGAACTTCATCAAGCAGGTGCTGGACGACCGGTTCTTCCACGCCGATCCGCACCCGGGCAATATCCGCGTCCGGGCGGGCAAGATTGTCTGGTTGGACCTGGGCATGATGGGCCGACTGAGCGGCGCGGACGGCGCGATGTTCACCCGGTTCATGGAGGCCGTCGCGAAGAACGACGCCGATCAGGTCACGGACGTGCTGCTGGCGCTGGGTATATGCAAGAGGACGCCCGACCGGGCGAGGCTGTCCCTCGACATCGAAGTGCTCCTGTCAAAGTACCGGCAGATGCCGCTCGCCTCCATCAACGCGGGCAATGTGCTCGGGGAATTTCTGACGGTTGCGAGGCGGCACGAGATCTCGATGCCCGCGAGCCTGACCATGCTGGGCCGGAGCGTGGTGATTCTGGAGAGCGTGCTGTCCGCGCTGGACCCCGACACGAACCTGCTCAAAATCATGTCCACGCACCTGCAAAAGGACGCCTTTGACGCGGAGAACCTCAGGGAGCGGCTGGAGAAGCTGCTCTTGCAGCTCTCCGGCTCCTCGGAAAAGCTGACCGCAATCCCCGCGCAGGTGTCCGACGCGCTGGCGCGGGTGCTTTCGGGCCGCGTGACGCTGAACGTCAACCTCGCGGGGCAGGAGCAGGAGAACCGCGCGAAGGACCGGCGGAGCGCGCGGCTGTCGCTGTCCATTGTCGCGTCGTCCATGATTCTGGGTGCGGGTGTGTTCAGCCTCTCCGGCGCACCGGATCTGTGGGGCCTGCCTTGGCCGTCCTCGATCCTTCTGATCGGGGCGGCGCTAGTGTTCCTGGTATCCGCGTTCCTGCCCGGCAGGCGTTGACAGCGACCTGATTCGACACAAAGAAAAATCCCGCTCCGCAAGGCTTCGGAAAATCCCCGAAAGTCCGGCGGGCGGGATATTTTGATTGCCGCTAGTGCTCCGCCCACTACAGAAGTTACGATCCCGCTGGATCTTTTTAAGCCCTGGCGGTGTCGCTCTCCGCTTGACGTAGCGCTGCTACGCCTGCGCTTCGGCTCCTAGCCAGGAACAAAAATCTCTCACCGGTCTTGCGCAACTTCTATAGTTGCCGAAGCACTAGTTTCGGCCGTTCAGCGGATTGCGCTTCAAGTACACCGGCGCGAACGCGATCAGCGAGGCGAGCGCCAGCACCGCCATCAGCCCAAAGGTGGCCTTGTAGCCGATGGCCTTGGCGAGGTAGCCGCCGCCAAGGTTCCCCAGAACCCGCGCCACGCCGAAGCCGCTGACCGCCAGCAGCATCTGGCCCCGGGCGCGCAGCGCCTCCGGCACCGTAAGGCTGATGTACTTGGCCATGGTCACCGTCATCACGATGAATCCCCAGCCATGCAGAAGCTGCGAGGCGAGCGCCACCCACACGTTGTCCGTCAGCGCCAGGATCAGCCAGCGCAGCGCCAGCGACGCCGCCGAGATCAGCAGCAGCTTGCCCACGCCGATCTTCTCAAAGAGCCTGTCGCTGAGCAGCAGGAAGGGCGTTTCGCTGACCGCGGACAGGGATAACGCCCAGCCCAGCAGCGCGGAACTGCCGCCCGGAAGTTGTGTGAAGTGCACCGGGAAGAACACATAGAAGAAGCCCATCGTGGTTTGTAAAAGCGTCACCAGCGCGATGAGCACCATGAGCTTCTTGTCGCGAAACAGCGTCCAGATCGATGCATCGCTCTTTGCCTTCGCGTGGCCCGCGGCGGGCGGCAGACGATAGGTGGAGAGGAACACAAGGCCCAGAATCAAGGCGGTCGTCCACGGCATGCGCTCCGGGTGGCCGTCGAACAGCTTGCCGATGATGATGGATGCCGCCGCGAAGGAGTACGTGCCGACCAGCCGCAACAGCCCGAAGGGCTGATGCCGCTGTTGCAGCGACTCCAGGATCACCGAATCGCCCATCGGCTGGATGGCCGTGTAGTTGGCGGCGAAGAGACCCAGCACAAGCGAGAGATACCACAGTTTGTCGCTGAGTGGCAAGAGCAGGATCAGGCCCGACGCCAGCGCGCACATGATCCTGAGGATCCGGTTCCGGCTCTCAGCGCGGTCGCCCAGCGCGCCCCACATGGGCTGAGACAGGATGCTGATTACCGAAACGGCGGTCATCGGCCAGGCGATCTGCGCGCTGTCGAACCCCTTCGAGGCGAAGTATACGGAGACGAAGCCCTGATAGGTTGAGTTGGCCGCATAGTACGCCGACAGAAACAGCGCAAATCGCCAGGGATAAGCGTCCTCGCGCGACATCCGGTTTCCCCCTTGCCCGGCCGCGCCCGAGCGCGCGATCCGCTTTTGTGCCCGCCCGCTTCCAAAAAAGCGGGGCGCGCCAGCCCCACTGGTTATTGTAACGCGTTTTGCGGAAGATAAAAGCGCGTTTTTGAAAACAATCATGCGCATAAAGTCTTTTTATTATGGCCCGTTAAGCCCTCGCGGTTTTTCCGAAGCCCTGTTGCGCCTGAGACGGCTTTGGTTGTATAATACAATGGAGAAAATCTTGGGGGACACTATGCCGATACAGCTGATCGCGACGGATCTTGACGAAACTCTGCTGAACAAGCGCGCGGAACTTTCGGAGCGCACCATCCGCGCGCTGAAGCGGGCGATGGAGGCGGGCGTTTACGTATCGCTGGCCTCCGGCCGCATGGTGAAGGCGATGGCGAAGTACGCTTCGGCGATCGGCGTCAACGCCCCGCTGATCGCGTTCAACGGCGCGCTCCTCTACGATTACCGCGTCAAAGCGTCGCTCGAAGCCCGCGAGGTCCCACTGGAGGACGCGAGGCAGGTGGCGCTGGCCGCCGAGGCGCGGGGCATCCACGTTCAGGCCTTCACGCGGGAGGACTATTTCTTCGAGCGGGCCAACGCCTTCAGCGACCTGTACGCCCGGGGCATCGGCGGCATCGGGGGAACGACGGTGGGCGAAAAGCTGTCCGGGTGGATTGATGCGCCGCTGTGCAAGCTCCTTTTGATCGCGGAGCCGAGCGTGGCCGCCCAGCTTGTGCGGGAGCTCACGCCGCAATTTGCCGGCCGCATGGAGATCGCGCAGTCCCGGCCCAACTACGTGGAATGCACGGCCTCCGGCGTCCACAAGGGCGCGGCGCTTGAGGCGCTGGCGAAGCGCCTGAATGTTCCCCGGGAGAACGTGGCCGCCTTTGGCGACAATGAAAACGACGTGAGCATGATCCGCTGGGCCGGGCACGGTTACGCGGTGGCGAACGCGCCCGAGCGTGTGCGCGCCGGGGCGTTTGCCGCACCCGCCAGCGATTTGGACGGCGTCGCGCAGGTGATTGAAGCGCTTTTGGACGAAGGGCGTATCGCGCCAAGCACGCGCCTTTGATTTTCGTTCAAGCGCGCTTGGCGTGATCGCGGGTTCGGTGCGGCTCTGCCGCACGAAAACGCTCCGGTGGAGCGTTTTCGAGAACACAGGGCTGCCACGAGTTTGACCAACTATACTTCGCGCCCGAAAGGATTGAAGCGCATGGTACCTGTTAAGGAATTTGTCGAAAGCATGGGGCTGAAGACCATCCTGCCCGGCAGTTCGCCGAGCCTCGCCATTGAGTCCAGCGACATCAACCGGCCCGGCATCCAGCTGACCGGCTACTGGACGCACTTCGCCCACGAGCGCCCGCAGATCCTGGGCAAGGTGGAGATGAGCTACCTGTTTTCGCTGGACGAGCCCACGCGGCGCGAGCGGCTGAAGCAGTTCTTCAGCTACCCGATCCCCTGCGTCATCGTGTGCCACAACATGCCGCTGGTGGAGGGGCTGGAGGCGGCGGCCAAGGAGCACGACGTGCCGCTCTTTTCCACCCACGAGGACACCACGCAGCTGGTCCTCAGGGTCATCAACTTCCTCAATAACTACCTGGCCCCTCGCGTCACCCAGCACGGCGTGCTGGTGGACGTGTTCGGAAGCGGCCTTTTGATCACCGGCGAGAGCGGCGTGGGCAAGAGCGAGGCCGCGCTGGAGCTGGTCAAGCGCGGGCACCGGCTGGTGGCCGACGACGTGGTGGACATCCGCCGAATCTCCAGTAACCGCCTCGTCGGCGAGGCGCCGGAGATGATCCGCTACTTCATGGAGATCCGCGGCGTGGGCATCATCGACATCGCCACCATGTACGGCATCGGCTCGGTCATCCGGTCCAAGTCCATCGACATGGTGATCCACCTGGAGCTGTGGCAGGAGGACAAGGAGTACGACCGGCTTGGCCTCGAGGAATGCTACACGCAGATCCTGGACGTGCCGATCCCGCGGCTGGTGCTGCCGATCCGTCCGGGCCGGAACCTCGCGATCGTGCTGGAGGTCGCCGCGCGCAACCAGCGGCTCAAACAAAACGGCTTCAACGCCGCGCGGACGCTCAACGAGCGCCAGATCGAGCGCATGCGGTGCGCGCTCTGCGAAGCGGACGACGCAAATTGATTGGCGTTGAAAAACCCCATGGGTTTTTCAGTGCGAGAGAGAAAGACTGCGTGAGCCAAACACCTGCGGGATTTCCGGGCGGCTCACTGAGTTGTTGAATTGTTTCCCCCGCCAGTGTGTGCACTGGTTATGGAAACAGATACGTTCCCGGCGCGTTAGAGCCTGGGAACGATTGAAAGATACGACGGGATGACAGTTTATAATTCGGAGGACGGGCAATGAACGCGATCGGCATTGATCTGGGCGGAACATTCATCAAAGCGGGCGTCGTGGACGAAACGGGCAAAATCCTCGTAAAGGGCTCGCGGCCCACCGGCGCCCAGCGCGGGCACGAGGCCACCATCCGCGACATGGCGGGCCTGTCTTTGGAGCTTGTGGAGAAGTGCGGCCTGACGCTTGATGACATTGGCGCCGTCGGCATCGGCATCCCCGGCGTCATCAACAATGACGGCGTGGTGCCGCTGCTCACCAACCTCTTCTGGCACGACGTGCCGCTGATCAAACTCATGCGCTCGTACATCGACAAGCCCGTGCACGTGGCCAATGACGCCACCGTCGCCGCGTTTGCCGAGTACATCGCCGGCGTGGCGGCGGGCACCCGCTCCAGCGTGTTCGTGACGCTGGGCACCGGCCTTGGCGGCGGCGTGGTGCTGGACGGCAAGCCCTTTTCCGGCGCGAACGGCGTGGGCACCGAGATCGGCCACATGATCCTGGTGCTGGGCGGCGTGCTCTGCACCTGCGGCAACCGCGGATGCTGGGAGCGCTACGCCAGCGCCACGGCGCTGATCCGCATGGGACGGGAGCGCATGTCGGCGGACCCGGAGGGCATGATCGCCCGAGAAGCCGGGCGCGACGCGGAAAACGTCACCGCGAAGCTGGTGGTGGACTGCGCCAAGGCGGGCGACCCCGGCGCGGTGCAGGTGTTTGGCGACTACGTTTACTACCTGGCGGCGGGCCTTGCCAACATGGTCAACGTCTACGACCCGGAGGTCATCGCCATCGGCGGCGGCGTGAGCGCGGCGGGCTCGTTCCTCTTGGACGCGGTGCGCAAGAAGCTTCCGGAACTGATCTTCTACAAAACCATGCCCTACGCGCGGGTGGAACTCGCGACGCTGGGCAACGACGCGGGGCTGATCGGCGCGGCCATGCTCGCGATGCGAGCCGAGAAACCCGCATGACAATGAAAGGGAACCAAAGGTAAATCATGATTAATTTTTCGGACATAAAAGAAAACCACGCCGTGCACACCTATATCACGGCGGCAAACGACGCGCTGGGCGTGATCGGTTACACTGAACACGGCCTGGCGCACGCCACCAAGGTCTCCGGCTGCGCCGCCTCGGTGCTGAAGCGCTACGGCGGCAGCGAGCGGGAGGTGGAGCTGGCGCGCATCGCGGGCTACATCCACGACATGGGCAACCTGGTCAACCGCGAGTCCCACGCGCTGACCGGCGCGACGATGGCCTTCCAGATTCTGACCGGCATGGGCATGCCGCCGGAGGAGGTCGCCGTCGTGTGCTCTGCCATCGGCAACCACGACGAGGGCAGCGGCATGGCGGTCAACCGCGTGGCGGCGGCGCTGATCCTGGCGGACAAGTCCGACGTGCGCCGCTCGCGCGTGCGCGCGCCGGAAACCACCAGCTTCCGTGAGGACATCCACGACCGCGTCAACTATGCGGTCACCAAGTCCTGGCTGGAAGTCTACGACGACCGGGACGAGATCTGCCTGAAGATCACCATCGACACCACGATCTGCCCGGTGATCGAGTACTTCAAGATCTTCACGACGCGCATGTTCATGTGCAAGGGCGCGTCGGAGTTCCTGGGCGCCCGATTCTCACTGATGATCAACAATACGGTGCTGATGTAATAAGGAGCAAGCAAAGCGCATGAAACAGGTTCTGTACTTCTGTTTGGAGGGCTGCCCCTTCTGCCGCCAGGCGGACAATTGGATGGCGGAACTGGTGCGGGAGCACCCTGAGTACGCAAGCGTTGAGATCCGCAGGGTGGAGGAACGCAAAGAGCGCGAGTTCGCCAGCAAGTTTGACTACTACTATGTGCCATCGTTCTACGTGGAAGGCGTCAAGCTGCACGAGGGCGCGGCGACGAAGGCGGCGGTCGAATCCGTCTACCGGAAGGCGCTCGACTGACGAGCACAACTTAAATCCATTACATCGCGCGGCCCGCACATCGATGCGGGCCGCGTTTCGTTTACAATATGGTAACATTTTTTTGCGGCGATCGTACAATTTCGAAACCATCCTGCCGAAATAATGAAGGAACGGCGATGTCTTTTCCTTGAACCATGGGAGGTGTTTGGATGAAGTGGGAGTATCTGTTCTACGAGGCGGTCATCACACACGTCGAAGCGCTGTGGAAAAAGCGGAATCTGGACGACAAAAGCGGCAGGACCACGGCGGAAATCATCCGCGACTACGGCAAGGAAGGCTGGGAGATGGTCTCCGTCGCGCCGTTCAGCTACGTCGGCGGGAACACAGCGGCGCTGCTCTTTACGTTCAAGCGGCCCCTCCAGGCGTAGAAGCGCCGGTCTCTTGCGTTCAGTCCGCCCCTTGAGGGCTGCTTTTCCATACCTGTGGCCCAGCTGCTGAAAGCGACGCGTAAAGGCGGTGACAAAAATGGATAATGTTCAAATTGGCGAGTATTCGGCGGTCCACCACCAGGGGGTCATCGACATGGTGCTGGGCATCCAGCGGGAGGAATTTGGGCTGCCAATCACCATCCGGGACCAGCCGGATCTCTCAGACATCGACAGCTTCTTCCTGAAAAGGGGGAATTTCTGGGTGGCGACCGAGGACGGCAGGGTGGTCGGGACCGTCGGCGTATTCGACCTTGGCGACGGCAGCGCGGTGCTCCGAAAGATGTTCGTAAGAAAGGAGCACAGGGGCAAGGGCGTCTCAAAGGCCCTGCTTGCCGTGCTTCTGGAATGGGCGAAGCGCAGCGGCTTCCGCAGGGTATACCTGGGCACGACGCCGCTGTACCTGGCCGCGCACCGGTTTTACGAGAAAAATGGGTTTGTCGAAATAACGAAGGACGATCTTCCGGCGAGCTTCCCGGTGATGGAAGTGGACAAGAAGTTCTATCGCTACGACGTTCAATGATGGGAAAGGCGTTTACCTTCCCATGGAATCAGAGACGGCCTGCCGCAGCCATCCGAGAAGCTCCTGATCCAGTTGCGCCGGGTCGCTCAGGATCAGGTGGTGCGCGTAGCGGCCGGGGTAGGCCTCGACGATCTCTATAAAGCGCGGCGAATCGATCCTGCGCCGCAGCCTCAGCGTCAATACGATGTAGACAGGCGGCCGGCCCTTGATTTCCCGGATCGGCAGCCACGCGTAGGCATAGTGTCTGGGCGCGCCCAGCGCGATGTCGGACTTCTGCACCGTGTAGTGCGCGTCGCCCGCGGCGGCGCAGGCTTTGAGCAGCGCGGCAAACAGCGCCTCCGAGCCGGGCATCCGCTGGAAGTACTGGGCTATCCGCGGGTCCGCCTTCATGGTTCTTCCCCCTCCGGCGGCTCGCTGAGCGCGCGCCCGTCCGCCGTCAGGCACTCCTCTTGAATGCCGAACGCCTTGAAATACTTCTCCTCGTTGGGGATCCACTCCGCCACGAAGCGATCATACAAATCCGGGTTGCGTACCTTGATGCGGGCCAGTTGGGTCTCGTAGTCGATGGTGAGGAAGATCTTCACGTCATAATCCAGCCGGACCGACGGGTGCAGGCAGTAGGATCCCTCCACCACGGCCATGCGCCCGGGGCGGATGAACCTGGGCGGCAGGAATTCGCCGGTCAGGCAGTCGTAGGGGCGGAATTCAAAGGGTTCGCCCTTCGAAAGTGGATTAAGCGCCGCCAGCAGCCTCGCGCCGTCGATGTTGGCGATCGGCGCGCGCTCGCCCGCCGCCTTCTGTGCCTCGGTCTGAAAGAAGTCGTCCATGTGCAGCACCACCGCGCCGTAGGCCGACGAGATCAGCCGGGACAGCGAGCTCTTGCCGGAGCCGCAGCGCCCGTCGATGGCGACGAGCAGGCGCGGCTTTTCGCGGAGTTCGTCGATCTTTTGGAACACCTCGAAAAAGCGCTGGTACTTGGCCGACACCACCCGGTAGGCGGGGCGGTAGGCGGCGTGGAAAGCGCTACTGTGGAAGGGCTTTGGACAGCCCTTGGCGCGGTAAGTGGCCACGTACCCCGCGCATTCCGGCCAGACCTGGATGAGCGCGTCCAGCTCGCGGCGGAAGGCCTCGCGGTCCGGGATTTTCGCGCTGGCGACAAACATGCCCGCGGCGGTCTCCGGCCGGGGGAAATCGGGCGACGCCAGGTTCATGCGCGCCATCCCCGCCCCCAGCGGCTCAAAAAGCGGCACAGAGGCGTCCTTTGCGACGGCCTTGAGTTCATCCTGAAGGATCTCCAGCGCGGCTTCCCGGCCCTCGGTCATCGGGCCGGACCCGTAAGCTCGCTGATGAATCAAGACCACCGCGTCCTGCGGCTCCATCATTGGGTAGCGCGCCCGCTGGGCGCGCAGTATTTCCTGCATGGGGTCCTCCGGTTTCGGTATTCGTATTTCGGGGCGACGGCCCTGCCTGCGCCTGACGGGATGATGTGCGTGGTGCAGATCCTAGAGGTCCGCCCGCCTATAAAACGGCTCGAGGCCCTCCGCCGTGTCCCGCCAGAACTCGGACTCGCAGGAGGCGAGGTTCAGCGGCAGGTCGCTCAAAAGCCCGCCCGCGGCGTGGGAGATGCCCTCAAACAGCGCCTGCCGGTCGCCGGTGAACTTGAGCGCGATCAGGTAACTGGGGTCGCCGTCCTTTTCCATCTGCTGCAGGTACGCCGCCTCCACGCCCGGCTGGGTTTTGAGGTATCCGGAGACCGCCTGGACCAGCGCCTCCGGGTACGCCTCGGGCTCGCCCAGGCAGACGGTCGTGCCTTTTTCGATGACGACCTTCTCCGGGCCGCGCTCAATGCCGCCCTGCTTTTCGCGCCGGACGGCCTCGATCATGGCGCGGCCAACCACCACATTTCCGCCGTAGGGGTTGATGATGAAGCCGCCCATATCGATCTTGCCGTCCAGCACCAGCCGGGCGTAGTCCTCAAACGTCAGGATCAGCACCCGCTGGCCGGGCTTTGAGCGCCACTTGTTCAGTTCTTCCCAGTCGGTAAACGCCATGTAGTACTTCTGGCGGCTCACCGGGTCCTCCAGCACGTGCAGGCTGAAGGAATTATTCCCCTTCAACAGCCTCGTACCGCCCTCGCCTTCGGGCAGGGAGGAGATGTCCACCGGGGTGATAAAGCGCGCCAACGACGCTTCCCGCACCATGTCGGCCCAGGCCTCGGCGGTGCTGTCCTCGCGCGCCTTCCGGATGGCCGCCACCAGTTCCGGATTGGTGACCGGTTTCAACGCATCGCTCATCGCTTTTCTCCTTCGTACAGGGAACGCGCGCCCTGGCCGCAAACCAGGCGCGTGGAAATGGATGCGTTCCCATTATACAATGCGCGCGCGGCGCAGTCAATTTGATGGCGAGAAAAAGCGCATTGGGCTGCATCTTTTGACAAACCTCGTCTTATACCAATGCGAAATACTAACGCATCCAGAGCGGCGAGGGATTTTCGATGCAGCGCAAGGAGCCGGAGCGAGGCGACTCTGCGAGATACGCCTTCGGCGTGAAATGCAGCGCTATGTTGAGCGGAAGGCGACAAAGCGATGCGCGAAAAGACCCGGCGCGACGATGCTTTAATGTTTCAAATTGGTATTACCTTTCAACCGTTTCCGGCGACCCGCGCGCCGGAAACGTATTTCAGGTACCAGTGCGCACACTGGTACCTGAAATAATACCTTCAGTCAGCGCGCCGCCCGAAAATCCGTGAGGATTTCAGGCGTGCGCAGAGCCTCTTCCCTCGCGTTGAAAAGCCGCCCGGCGGGTTTTCAACGCTCTCGATCAATACTTGTCGCGCTTCACGTAGTGGGTGTGCAGCAGGTGGTGCGACTTGTGGCTGTTGGGCTTCTCCAGGTACTCGGCGTACAGCTTCTTGATGGACGGGTTCTCGTGCGACTTGCGCAGCGGCTTGCCCTCGTCCTCCAGGTACAGCGCGCGGGCGCGCAGCACGCGCGGGTCGGTCTTTTCGCGCTGTTCGACGGTGACGATCGGCTGGCCGCCGCCGTTGACGCAGCCGCCGGGGCAGCCCATGACCTCGATGAAGGCGTAGTTTTTCTTGCCCTCGCGCACCTGGTCCAAGAGCATCCCGGCAAGGCCGGTGGAGCTGGTGACCGCGATGGAGAGGGGGGTGCCGTTGAGGTCGATCGTGGCTTCCTTGACGCCCGCGATGCCGCGGACGGCGTGGAACTCGACATCCTCCAGGGTCTTGCCGGTGACGACTTCGTAGGCGGTGCGCAGCGCCGCTTCCATGACGCCGCCGGTCGCGCCGAAGATGACGCCCGCGCCGGTGGAATCGCCCAGCATGTCGTCAAAGTCGCCGTCCGGCAGGTTCGCGAAGTCGATGCCGGCCTGCTTGATCATGCGGGCGAGCTCACGGGTGGTGATGACCACGTCCACGTCCTGGATGCCGTCCACGTTCAGCTCGGGGCGCTGGCGCTCGAACTTCTTGGCGGTGCAGGGCATGACCGAGACGACCACGATCTTCTTGGGATCAATGCCGTTCTTCTCGGCGAAGTAGCTCTTGATGATCGCGCCTTCCATCTCGTGGGGCGACTTGCAGGAGGAGAGGTTGGGGATGAAGTCCGGGTGGAAGGTCTCACAGTACTTGATCCAGCCCGGCGAGCAGGAGGTGATCATCGGCAGGACGCCGCCGTTTGTCAGGCGGTCGATCAGCTCGTAGGCCTCCTCCATGATGGTCAGGTCCGCCGCGAAGTCGGTGTCGAACACGCGGTCAAAGCCCAGGCGATGCAGGGCGGTCGCCATCTTGCCGGTGACGAGCGAGCCCATCGGCATGCCGAACTCCTCGCCGAGGGCGGCGCGGACGGCGGGCGCGGGCTGCACGACCACGAACTTCTCCGGGTCGTTCAGCGCGTCCCAGACCTGCTGGGTATCGTCCTTCTCGGTCAGCGCGCCGGTGGGGCAGGCGACGATGCACTGGCCGCAGGTGACGCAGGCGGTCTCGCCCAGCGGCATGTCCCAGGCGGACTCAACCGTGGTCTTGAAGCCGCGCTTGGTCATCCCGATGACGCCGACGTTCTGGATCTTTTCGCAGACGGCGACGCAGCGGCGGCAGAGCACACATTTGTTGTTGTTTCGCACGATCGACGGCGACGCGGCGTCGATTGCGTGCTCGGTCATGGAGCCGGCGAAGCGGTTCTCGTCTTCCACGCCGTACTCGTTGCAAAGGCTCTGCAGCTCGCAGTTGGTGGAGCGCACGCAGGAGAGGCACTTTTTATCGTGGTTGGACAGCAGGAGCTCCAGGTTGATTTTGCGGGCCTCGCGCACGGCGGGGGTGTTGGAGCGGACCTTCATGCCCTCCGAGGCGGGCAGCACGCAGGCCGCCGACAGCGCGCGGGCGCCAGTGTCAACCACGCACATGCGGCAGGCGCCGATTTCATTGATGCCGCTCAGATAGCAGAGCGTGGGGATGCGAATGCCGACCGATTTGGCGGCGTCCAGGACGCTGGTCCCGTCCGGCACGCTGACCGAAACGCCGTCGATCGTCAGATTGATCATTTTGGTATCCATGGGCGGCTCCTCCTTACTTCTTCGAGATCGCGCCAAACTTGCACTTTTCCATGCAGGCGCCGCACTTGATGCAAGTGTTCTGGGCGATGAGGTGCTTCTCCTTGACCTTGCCGCTGATGGCGTTCGCCGGGCAGACGCGCGCGCACATGGTGCAGCCCACGCACTTGGCCGGGTCGATCTCATAGCTGAGCAGCTTCTGGCAGACGTGCGAGGGGCAGCGCTTTTCATAGATGTGCGCCTCGTACTCGTCGCGGAAGTGGCGGATGGTGGAGAGCACCGGGTTGGGCGCGGTCTGGCCGAGGCCGCACAGCGCGGTATTTTTGATGGAGTTGGCGAGCGCTTCCAGCTTCTCGATGTCGCCGGCTTCGCCCTTGCCTTCGCAGATGCGGTCCAGGATCTCCAGCATGCGGCGGGTGCCGACGCGGCAGGGGGTGCACTTGCCGCAGCTCTCGTCCACGGTAAAGTCCAGGAAGAAGCGCGCGATGTCGACCATGCAGTTGTCTTCGTCCATGACGATCATGCCGCCCGAGCCCATCATGGAGCCCGCCGCGATCAGGTTGTCATAGTCGATTTCGGTGTCGAGCAGCGACGTCGGCAGGCAGCCGCCGGAGGGGCCGCCGGTCTGCACGGCCTTGAACTTCTTGCCGCCCGGGATGCCGCCGCCGATCTCGTAGATGATCTCGCGCAGCTTCGTGCCCATCGGGACTTCGACGAGGCCGGTGTTGTTGATCTTGCCGCCCAGCGCGAAGACCTTGGTGCCCTTGGAG
>JAEZHK010000010.1 GCA_023416655.1 Bacillota bacterium | reverse complement strand
CGCGGGGGCGGGGGGGGGCCCCCCCGGGGGGCCGGCCGCCTTCAATAGGCGGGATGGGGCACGCCCCATCCGTGAGACGAGGAGGGTGTGCTTTCGTGTCTATGAAAGGCGCGGCGGTTCAGCGCAGAAACGCGAGTTGGACCAATTACCTGTACCTGCTTCCGGCGGTGCTTTTGATCGGCGTTTTCTTCGTCAGCTCGATCTTCTATACGGGCTGGCTGAGCTTTTTTGAATCGGACGGATTCTCTCCGCCGGTGTTTACCGGCCTTGAGAACTACCGCTACCTGTTTCAGGACCCGAATTTTTCGATCTCCCTCATCAACACGCTGATCTGGGTGGTCAGCTCGCTGGTGATCTCGTTTGCCATCCCGCTGATGCTGGCCATTCTCATTACCCAGTCCAAGCACCTGTCGCTCTTCAAGAACATCTTTTATTTCCCGAACGTGCTGTCCGCCACCATCGCGGGCATCATCATCCGGTCTATGATCTCGGTGTACGGTTTGCCGCAGCTCTTCGGGATGATGGGGCTGAAGGAATGGGTGAGCGACTGGCTGGCGCTGCCCCGCGTCAACACGTTCATCATGATCGGCTGCAGCGTGTGGCAGGGCATCGGCATGAACCTGCTGCTCTTCATCGTGGGCATCAAAAACATCGACTGCTCGCCCATCGAGGCCGCGACCATCGAGGGCGCGGGGAAGCTTCAGATGTACACCAAGGTCGTGTTTCCGCTTCTGAAGCCCACGTCCATCGTGATCCTTCTGATGTCGCTGGTCAACAGCTTCAAGGTCTTCGACTCGATCTGGGTCATGACCAAGGGCGGGCCATACCGCTCCAGTGAGACGCTGGCCTTGACCATGTACGAGGAATCCTTCATTCGCAACAAGCTCGGGCTTGGCGCGGCGGTCGCGGTGGTCTTGACCATCATCATCCTGATCGTCTCATATTTCAACGTGCGCAACACCTTCAAACCGGAAAATGTGCTGTAGGGAGGGCGCGGTATGAAGACAGCCAAGGGCAAGGCGAGCGTCGCCATCGATACGGTTTTGGGCATCATGGCGGCCGTCTGGGCGTTTCCGCTTCTGTTTACCGTGTTCAACAGCTTCAAGGGGCAGGCGGAGTACAACCTGGGCAACTTCTGGGACCTGCCCAAGGGGAACGAGCTCTTTAAGAACATCCAGTACCTGTCAAAAAATGCCGGGCTGTTCTCGGGTTTCATGAACAGCCTCCTCTACGCGGCCTGCGGCGCGCTATTGGCGGTATTCATCGCGCTCCTCGCCGCGTATGCGCTGACGCATCTGCCGATCAAGCGCCGCATGTTCTGGTTTCTTTTCATCTACAGCGGCACGATCTTTCCCTTTCAGGTCTACCTGATCCCCATTTACAAGGGCTACTCGGCGCTCGGCCTGTACAATACAAAGCTCGGCATGGTATTATTCTACATGGCCATCTGCATCCCGTTCGCGATGTTCGTACTGAGAAACTTCCTGCTCGGGGTCTCGGAGGAGATCTGCGAAGCCGCCAAGATCGACGGCGCGGGCAGTTGGGGCATTTTGACCCGCATCATGATGCCCATGGCCGTCGCGCCGCTGTCGGTGGTGTTCATGACCCAGTTCTCCTGGTGCTGGAATGACCTGATGTTCGGCCTGACCTTCACCAAGTCCCCGAATATGCGCCCGGTCATGGCATCGCTTTCGATGATGGGCACAAAGCAGCTTCCGGCGCTGCTGCTGGCGTGCCTGGTCGCTTCGGTACCCACCATCCTGACCTTTTTGACCCTGCAAAGAAATATCGAGAGCGGCTTCGTGTACGTCGGAAAATAAGATAAAGGAGAACCTGCCATGTTTGAAGCCCGGGATATGTTTTTGAGCCTGCCGCAGTTGGAGGCGCGGACGCGCGAACTGGAGGAGCGCCGCTTCGTCGGCATGGCGACCATCGCGCCGCTAAGTGCCATGAAGGGCGAACTGGACGTGGACGCGGTCTACAGCGAGGCGCCCGAAAAGGTCGAAGGCGGACTGATCGCGCCCGGCGATGAGTTTATCGGCCGCGACAGGTACCTGTGGGCGGAGAAGACCGTGGCACTGCCCGCCGCGCGCGAGGGCTGCGAGGTGTACGGCCTCTTTGATTTCGGCAAGACCGGCGGCGGGCACAACAGCGGCTTCGAATCGCTCTTGTACGTGGACGGCAAGCCGTTTCAGGGCGTGGACACCAACCACACCGACGTGAATTTTGACGTTCTGGCGGGGAAGACCGTCCGGCTGACGTTCCTGCTCTGGACGGGCCTTGAGGGCGGCGGCCCGAAGGCGGACCACCGCCACCTCGTCCGCCGCGCGGACGTCGGCTACCTGCACAAGGCCACGGACGAGTTCTACTACCTGGCCAAAGCCACCTACAAAGAACTTGCGCTGCTTGCGGACGAGAGCACAGAGAAGCACGGCCTGACGCGTGCGCTGGATAACGCCTTCCGCCTCATCGACTGGGACGAAGACCGCTTCCATGATACCGTCCCCGCCGCTCTCGAATCACTGAACGCGGCGCTCTCCGCCATGGAAAAGCGGACGGAAGTCACCGTCAGCGCCGTCGGCCACACCCACATTGACGTGGCGTGGCTGTGGCGGCTCAAGCACACGCGCGAAAAGGCGATGCGCTCGTTCTCTACGGTCTTAAAGCTCATGGACGAGTTTGACGAGTATGTCTTTTTGCAGACCGAGCCGCAGCTCTACAAGTATCTGGAGAGCGACTGCCCGGAACTCTACGAAAAGGTTCGCGCCCGCGTCGCCGAGGGCCGCTGGGAGGCGGACGGCGGCATGTGGCTGGAAGCCGACTGCAACATCTCCTCGGGCGAGGCGCTGGTTCGGCAGTTCCTGCACGGCATCCGCTACTTCCAGAAGGCGTTCGGGCGCAAGTGCGAATACCTGTGGCTGCCGGACGTGTTCGGCTACAGCTGGGCGCTGCCGCAGATTCTGAAGGGGTTCGGCATTGACACCTTCATGACCACCAAGATCAGCTGGAACCAGTTCAACACCATGCCGCATGACCTCTTCCGCTGGCGCGGCATCGACGGCAGCGAGGTGATGACCTACTTCATCACGACACCCGAGGTCGGGCGGCCTCTGGACGATCGCTTCGCCACCTACAACGGCATGCTCAGCCCGCGCAGCGTGCTGGGCAGCTGGAAGAAGTTCCACGACAAGGCGCTGTCGAACGAGACGCTCATCTCCTACGGCTTCGGCGACGGCGGCGGCGGCGTCAACCGCAACATGCTCAAGATGCGTCGGGCGATGGACCGCCTGCCGGGCCTGCCGAACGTGAAGACCAGCCGCGCGGGCGACTTCTTCCGCCGCCTGCACGAGCGGTTGGAGAATACCGACCGGTACGTGCCGGTCTGGGACGGCGAACTGTACCTGGAATACCACCGCGGTACCTACACCTCGCAGGCGCGGAGCAAGCGCATGAACCGGACGATGGAGTTCGCGGCGGCGCAGTGCGAATGGCTGAGTAGCCTCGCGCTGCTCGCGGGCGGCGAATATGACAGCCAGACGATCGCCGACTGCTGGGAGACGATCCTTCGAAACCAGTTCCACGACATCATCCCCGGCTCCTCCATTGGCGAAGTGTACGAGGACAGCATGAAGGAGTACGCGGACGCCGCCGCGCGTTTGGGCGCGCTTTCAAAGCAGGCGCTGGGCGCACTGACCCGGCCCGCGGAGAACGCCTTTACGCTCTACCACTTTGGCAGCTTCCCCCGCCACGACCCGGTGTTCCTGCCGGAAACGCGGGCGGGCGGGTTCCGGGATGCTTCGGGCAATCTCCTGCCCGTTCAGCGCGTCGAAAGCGGGGTTCTGGTGGCGGCGGAACTGGGCGCGCTGGGCATGGGCACGGTGACCTTCGAGCCGGGTGATGAGGCCCCGGCGGGGGATCCCTTCAAGGCCGATCTCGAGGCGCGGGAGCTTGAGACGCCGTTCTACCGGATCCGCTGGAACGCGGAGGGCGCGCTGACCCGGGTGTACGACATAGAAAACGCCCGCGAAGTGATCGCGGAGGGCGCGTGCGCGAACGTGCTGGAGGTCTACGAAGACAAGCCGATCCAGTACGAAAACTGGGACGTGGACATCTTCCACCAGATGAAGCGCGAAACCGCGCAATTGGTGGGCGGACCGGAAATCGTGGAGCGCGGCGCGCTTCGGCTGAAGCTGCGCTTCCGCTATGCCTACCGCCGCTCGACGTTTACGCAGGACATGACCCTCTACGCGGGTAGCAGAAGGATCGACTTCATCACCAAGGCGGACTGGCATGAGGACAGGAGGCTTCTCAAGGCGGCGTTCCCGGTGGCGGTGCGCTCCACCCGCGCGAGCTACGACATCCAGTTCGGCCACGCCGAGCGCCCGACCCACTACAATACCAGCTGGGACTACGCCCGGTTCGAGGTGGTCGCGCACAAGTGGGCGGACCTCTCCGAGGCAGGCTACGGCGTGAGCGTGCTCAACGACTGCAAGTACGGCCACAGCGCGAAGGACAATGTGCTGCGGATCACGCTGCTCAAGAGCGGCAAGTACCCCGACACGCAGGCGGACATGGGCGAACACGAATTCACCTACGCGCTGCTGCCCCACACGCTTGGCCCCGCGGAGGGCGGCGTAATCGAGGAGGCGGAGAATCTGAACCTGCCGGTGCGGGTGCTTGCGGGCGCGGAGGCCGTATCAAGCTTGCCGGTCGTCTCCATTGACACCCCCATGGCGCATATCGACGCGGTCAAGCGCGCGGAGGACGGGGACTGCCTGGTCGTCCGCGTCCACGAATGCCGCGGCGGCCGAGGCGCGTTCACGCTGACGCCCGGCTTCCCGCTTCAAACCTACGCGCCCTGTAACCTCCTGGAAGAGAACCTTACGGAACCCGTCGGGGCAGAGATCGTCCGCGATACCCTCGCGCCCTTTGAGATCAAGACCTACAAGCTGTGGTGGAAATAGTGGCTGAATGAGGCGATGGGCCGGGGGGCAAAGCCCCCCGGCCCACTTTCTGATTTCATCTCTGCGCGAAAAAGGCCGCCGCATCGATGCAAGAGTGTTTTGGATTGGTATTATCTGTTGTCCTGCGCGATGACGATCAGATAGTCATCTTCATCAAACACAACGCGGTCGGACTTCGCGGGGTTTGTCTTGATCACAATCCCGTCCGGCGCAACCTTTTTTATGAATTCGCGCCGTCCCTGGCGTTGGCATTGCAACGGTTGTTCAGTTGCGCGATATAGGCCTGGTCGGTCACATCATAGCTGTTTTCCGGCGGGTACAGCGCGCCGCCGAAGTAGATGTCCTGATTGTTGTCGGTGGAGGCGTCGGCGCACTTTTTGAAACGGGCCGCGTGGATCTGGGTGCAACCGGTCTCCCGGAGGATGCGGTCGATGTTCTTGACGTTTACGCCCGCGCCGGGCAGGATCTGGATCGCGCCCTCGGCGAAGTCCACCATCTCGCGGATGACGTCGGTGCCGTAGAGCACGTCGCTGGCCTGGCCGCTGGTCAAAACCCGCGTCACGCCCAGGTGGATCAGCCGCTCCAGGGCCTTGCGCCAGTCGGGGACCACGTCGATCGCCCGGTGGAACACCGTTTCCTTCCCGTTTGCCAGCGCCACAAGCTGTTTGCACTTCTCCTCGTCCAGCGAGCCGTCGGCGGTCAGGAAGCCGAACACCAGTCCGTCGGAGCCGTACTTCAAAAGCACTTCCGCGTCCGCCAGCGCCGTTTCAAACTCCGCGGCGGTGTAGCAGAAGCCGCCCTGCCGGGGCCGGATCATGGTCATGACCGGGATCGGCACATTTTTTTTCGCCACGATCAGTTCACCCACGGAGGGCGTCAGGCCGCCGTGAAACAGGCAGGAATTGAGCTCCACGCGCTTCGCGCCGCCCAGGTGCGCCTGGATGACGTCGTCGGCGCTGCCGCAGCACACCTCGAGCAGAATGTTGTTCATGTCTTTTCCTCCGCAATTTGTGTTAGATCACCCACGCCATCGCGACCAGAAGCAGCATCGCGGCGGCTGTCAGGAGCTTTACAAGGGCGATGTTACGGGCCAGCAGCGCGGAGACCGCCCCGGCGGAGCGGCCCGCGAGAACCGCGGCGGCGATGGCCGCGGACGGCGCCAGGAAGCCCAGGCAATAGACCAGAAGATTGAGTAACCGCTCCCCGCCCGCCCAGCCGGTCGCGCCGATGAGGCGCGCCAGGTACAGCTGGCCTGCACACAGGAATTCCCCCGCGGCCACCAGAAACCCCAGCGCGATGGAGGCGGGGATCAGGAGCTTCTTTCCGGCCAGCGCGCGCATCGCGCCGTGAAGCTTTCCGCGAAGCCCAGCCGGAAGCTGGTTTTTCATGCGGCCCAGATCGCCCCTCCGGGCGTACCAGGCATCCCGAAGCGTGAGAAGCGCGAGAGCCGCCGTCGTGGCCGTCAAAAGGATGCGCACCGCCGGGGCCAGCCACGTTGGGTTGAGCGCCTGAAGGATTCCAAGCAGCATCAGGCCGATCGCAAGGCAGCAGGCCAGCTTGGCCAAGAGGAACGCGGCCACCGCGGGCCAGGCGTTCTTCCGAAGGCTCAATACCAGCGACAGGAACATCAAAAGCATCGACAGCGCGCAGCCGTTGAAGCCCGCCACCAGCCCTGCCGCCAGTGTGCCCCAGAGCCCCACCGCGTCTGGTCCCTCCGCCCCGGCGGGCGCGGCGGACACCTCGCCCACCGCCCAGCCCAGCGATACATAGGATGCGAGGGCATTTTCGATCTCGTCGATGCCGGTCAGCGCCCGGCCCGGCAGGAACACCGCGGGCGTCACGCGCCTCTGCTCCGGGACGGCGTAGGCGTCAAACAGCGATACGGCGAGCGCGCTGTCCTTTGTCACGTCGTAGCGGGTCACCCGCACCTCGGATTCAAAGGAGAGATCGCCCCGCTTCACCGTCACGCGCGTGGGCAGCGCCTCAAGGACGGCCTCCGCCCGGGCGCAGCTTTCGCAGGCGGGGGTATAAAGGTAGACCACCTGGCTCAGCGTGCCGCCGCCCCACTTCATCGCCTCCGGCGGCAGCTTTTCGTTCAGCTCGTTCGCGCCCCGGTAGACCACCCCGTCCACCACGGCCATGGGCAGCACTTCGTCCGAAAGGCCGTATTGCGCCATCGCCGTCCGGAGCGCGCGCCGCCCGTCGGCGGTCGCCGCGTTGTAGGCGTAAAAATCACAGTCAGCGAGCCTTGCGCCGGTCAGCGCCTCGAACTGGGTTGCGAAGTCCTCCGCCGGGTCGCAGCGCTCGCAGTAGCTGGTAAAGTAGTAATCCACCCTGTGCGCTTTCGCAAACGCGCCCGGCGCGAGCAGCATGAGCGCCGCGATGAGCGCCAAAAGCCGCCTCACAGATCTTCCTCCCGCAGTGAAAACCGCGCCGCGCCGGGAAACCAGGCGGCCTTTTCCGCGCCCAGGCGCTCCACCGGGGTTTCTTCCGCGCCCAGGTGCGCCTGAATCATCTCCAGGTACGCCCGCTGGCAGACCGCCGAGCGGTGGATGTGGCAGGGTTCCGGGTCGTCAAAGTATTGGACGCTGAGCCGGATTACCTCGCGCTCCGGAAGATCCCAGGCCGCGAGCGGCCCCATGTAGACCTCTTCGCCCGCTGCGCCGTACAGCGTGAGCAGGACCGTCTTTTTCTTTCGTCCAAACATGGCTAGCCCTGCTCACCCACGAGCATCCCCTGCACCGCCTCCTGCATGGCGAGGATCGCCACGCCGTAGGCGCAGGTCTCGTAGTAGTCGTGGCCGGGGAATACGCGTTCGCTCAAAATGCCCTCGAGGACCGGCGCGAAGTCGTGGATTGTCTCCCCGCCCAGGATGATCTGGTGGGGGTTGAGCAGGCTGTTGATCATGCTGATCAGGAGCCGCATGTGCCGCTGGAAGTCGCTGACCAGCATCCGGGCCCAGCCGGTCCTCTGGCGGTAGGCGTCGATGATGTCGTTTACGCCCGCCACCGCGGACTCGGACAGGACCGCCCGCTCCAGAATGTACCGGTTCATCAGGTGCCGGTCCAGCGTATCGCCGTTGCCCAGCGGGATCTCTTCGATTTCGCCGGAGGCGTTGTCCTTGCCTCGGATCAGCCGCCCGTTGGCGGTGGACGCGGCTCCAATGCCGGCCCGGCCGATGTAAAGGTAGGCACTGTCCTGCTCCGGGGGGATGCCAAAGCGCATCTTCTCGCCGGTCAGGCAGCTTTTCACGTCGTTTTCCACCCGGACGGGCAGGCCAAACTCCGAGGCGAAGGCGCGCCCCAGCCCGGCGTTCTGCCAGCCCAGCTGCTCGGAGCGCGTGACCACGCCGGTCAAGGGGTCCACCGTGCCCGACACGCTGACGCCAAGCATGCGCACGCGCCGCCAGTCGGCGACCAGGCCCGCGGGCGCGCCGCGGTACATTTCCCGGGCGCAACAGGCCAGCGCCTCGGGCGTCCGGGCGCTCGGCGGCACGGGCTTGGCGGAGGCGTAGTGCACGCGGCTTTCAAAGTCGATCAGGCAGAATTTGAGCACCTCGGTGTCCAGATGAAACCCGGCGGCGTAAATGCCGTCCGGGCACTTCTCCAACATGACCGCCTTGCGGCCGCGGCCCGCGGAGGAGGCAATGGCGACCTCCTTCACCAGCCCCAGCGAGATCAGCGCGCCCACGATGCGGGTGATGCTGGTGGCGCTCATCTCGGTGATCCGGGCAAGCTCGATGCGGGAGAGCGAATGGCACTCCTCCAGCACGCTCAGTACGCGCTGGATGTTGTGACGCTTGATGTACGCCTGGTCGTAAGTTTTTCCTACCGTCATACGCCCGCCCCCAGAAATTGCATGGCGCCAGTATATCACAAGCGCGCGCAAAAAACAAGAAATAATTTCACGATGTTATTTTATATCCCGATCAGCCTGAATTCGACGGAATGATTGTTAATTTTACTGTTAATTTGCCCGGTGGTATTGCAATTACTGTTAACTCGCTATAAAATAATCCTACGGTGTTAAAAAATCATCGGCTGGGGGGAATGCCTATGACCGGCGCGGACAGCCTTTCCCGGGCGAGCGGCTGGAAGGGGATCAAGCGCAAGCTCGTCAAGAGCATGCCGTATTACCTTTTGATCCTGCTTCCGATCGCCTACATGCTGGTGTTTAAGTATTACCCCATGCTGGGCGCGCAGATTGCCTTCAAGGACTACAGAGTGCGGCTGGGGATCTGGGCCAGCCCCTGGGCGGGCTGGAAGCACTTCGAAACCTTCTTCAAATCCGCCAACTCCTGGATGATCATCAAAAACACGCTGGTCATCAGCCTGTACAGCCTGCTGGCAAGCTTCCCGATCCCGATCCTGCTGGCCATCTGCCTGAACGAGAGCAACATCAAATCGTTCAAAAAGAGCGTTCAGATGGTCACCTACATGCCCTACTTCATCTCCACCGTGGTGCTGGTGTCGATGATTCTGCAGTTTACCGACGTATCCAGCGGCGTCGTGACCCAGATGTACCGCCTGTTTGGCGCGCAGGCCCCCAACGTCATGGGCGATATGGGCGCTTTCCGATCGCTGTACGTGTGGACGGGCGTCTGGCAGACGATGGGCTACTCCGCCATCGTATACCTGGCGGCGCTGTCGGGCGTGCCGCTGGAGCTGTACGAAGCGGCGAGGGTGGACGGCGCGTCGAAGCTGCGCAAGATCATCTCCATTGACCTTCCGTACATCGCGCCCACGATCATCACGCTGTTCATCCTGAACGCGGGCAGCATCCTGTCGGTGGGCTTTGAAAAAATCTACCTGATGCAGAACAACTTCAACACCCCGGTTTCGGAGGTCATCTCCACCTATGTTTACAAGATCGGCATCCTGAACAGCAACTTCAGCTTTTCCACGGCGGTGGGCCTGTTCAACTCGGTGGTGAACCTTGCGATGCTGCTGCTGGTCAACGCGCTGTCCCGGCGCTTTAGCGACGTCAGCGTATTTTAGGAGGCGTTTTCATGGCGGAAGGGACCAGGGTTCGCGTCTTGAGGGCGTCCCGGAGGAACAGGATTCGTCCCCGGTGGAACGACCGGGTTTTTGACTGGGCAGCCACGCTGATCCTGCTGATGGCGGTGCTGGTGGTGGCCTATCCGCTATTGTACGTGGTGAGCGCGTCGCTGTCGTCCACCGACGCGGTGATGTCCGGGCGGGTCTGGTTTTTGCCGGTGGAGCCGTCCCTCATCGCCTATCAGGCGGTGTTCAAGTACGATTCGATCATGACCGGCTACCTGAACTCCTTCATCTATATGGCGCTGGGCACACTGATCAACCTGGTCTTGACCACGCTTTGCGCGTTCTGCCTGTCCCGGAAGGACTTCTACGGCCGGGGGATCGTCGGCGGCATGGTGCTGTTCACGATGCTGTTCAACGCAGGGCTCGTGCCCAACTACCTGCTCATCAAGAGCCTGAAGCTCTACGACACCCGCTGGGCCGTCATCCTGCCCGGCGCGATGAGCGCCTGGCATGTGATCCTGATGCGAACCTACTTTACCACCTCCATTCCGGAGGAACTCTACGAGGCCGCGGGCATCGACGGCTGCTCGGTGTGGCGGCAGCTGACGAACATCCTGCTGCCGCTGTCCGGGCCGATTCTGGCGGTCGTCGGCCTGTACTGCGCGGTGGGCATCTGGAACAGCTATTTCGACGCCTTCCTGTACCTGTCGGAAAAGAAACTGTTCCCGCTGCAGGTGGTGCTTCGGAACATCCTGATCCTGAACCAGATGGACATGACGGTCACCGCCGACCTGCGCGACATGGCGACCCGGCGCGGCATGAGCAACCTTCTGAAGTACGCGGTGATCGTGGTGTCCAGCGTGCCGCTGCTGATGATCTACCCGTTCGTGCAAAAGTACTTCGTCAAGGGCATCATGATCGGCTCGGTCAAAGGGTAAACACACCTCCTTAGAGGTTTGGAGGGTCAAGACCCTCCAAGGTTCCATCATAAGCGCCGACTTGTCGGCACTTATGGATTCCCCCAAAGGGCGCGCTTGCCCGCCCGACGGGGAATCAATTCCTTCAGCTCGGATTGCGCCCGGAATTTCCCGCAGGAAATTCAGCAATCCGCCCCCCGTTTCCATTGGCAGCGACAGAAACTTGTTTATGTCGCTGCCCTGAAAGGTATCCCGCGCCAAAGGCGCATGCGATACACCATCATGAAGGAGGATTGCATCATGAGGAAACTTCGTGGACTGATGAGCACCCTGTTGGCCATGATCCTCGTCCTGGGCTGCGCGTCTGGCGCGCTGGCGTGGGCGCCGGAATGGGAGCACGACGAGGACCTGTCCGACTACAAGCTCTGCGACAACTTTGGGGACATCAAGCTGACCGTCGCGGTCACCGACCACTCCTCCATCGAGGACTGGGAGACCAACTCCTACGTCAAGTGGCTGGAAGAGGTCACCAATGTCGATCTGAGCTTCGAACTGGTGCCCTATGAAAGCCGCGCCGAGAAGCTCGCGCTGATTCTCTCCTCCGGCGAATACCCGGACATCTTCCTCTCCGTGGGCATGACCGACGCCATGGTCGGCAAGTACGGCGTGGAAGAGGGCATGTTCCTGCCGCTGAACGACCTCATCGAGAAGCACGGCCGGTTCACCAAGCAGGTGTTTGAGGAGTACCCCGGCACCCAGGACCGCTACACCCAGCTGGACGGCAACATCTACTCGCTGCCGGAAGTCAACGAGTGCTACCACTGCAGGATGGCCACGAAGGCCTGGATCAACGAGACTTGGCTTAAGAACCTGGGCCTTCAAAAGCCCGCCACGCTGGACGAGTTCCGCAAGGTTCTCGAGGCCTTCCGCGATCAGGACGCCAACGGCAACGGCGACGCCACCGATGAGATCCCCTTCTCGGGCGACTATCAGGACGGCTGGTATACCAACGGCGAACGCCTGATCATGAACGCCTTCACCTACTACAACCTCGACCTCAAGAAGACCTCCACCAGCCTGCCGGACGCCTTCGGCCTGTACCTGGAGGACGGCAAGGTGACCGTGCCCTTCTACAAGGACGAGTTCAAAAAGGGCCTTCAGTACATGGCGGACCTGGTCAAGGACGGCCTGTACTACACCGGCTCCTTCACCCAGGACACCGCGGGCCTGACCCAGATCGCCGAGAGCGGACGCCTGGGCGCTTCCGCCGGAGGCTACATCCTGTTCGCGAATCTCGGCGGCGACATCTACAAGCAGTATGGCAACCTATTGCCGCTCAAGGGGCCGGACGGCTACCAGAACGTCATGTCCTTCCCCTATGACGCCACCACCGGCAACATGTTCGTGGTCTCCGCCGACACGAAGTACCCGGAAGCCGCCTTCAAGCTCGGCGATCTGATGTACTCCTACGCCTCCTCCATGCGCAGCTACTACGGCGTCTACGGCCAGGACTGGGCCAACGCCGACCCGGGCCAGGTGGGCATCAACGGCGAGCCCGCGTTCTATAAGCTCTTGGTGCCGTGGCAGGAGTCCGAGCCCCAGAACAAGTGCGTTCTGCAGCTGGCCATGAGCCACCGCGACGCCAAGTACCGCCTGGGCGAGCCCTCCGACCCCAATGTGGACCTGAAGAGCGCCGCGGGCCTGGAAACCTACCTCTACCAGGTCACCAAGGCCTACGAACCCTTCGTGGACGACTCGAAGGTCGTGCCGCCGCTCAAGTTCACCGACGCGGAGATCAACGGCATGTCCGTCATCAAGGCCAACCTCTCCAACTCCATCAAGCAGGGCATGTTCGCCTTCATGAACGGCGCCAAGACCCTCGAGAACGACTACGACGCGTGGATTTCGGAGCTGGAAGCCAATGGCCTCAATGACCTGATCGGCTACTACCAGGCTGCCTACGACGCCCAGTATAAGTAGTAATGGCGATGAAAATCCGCCGGGCGGCTTTTCATCGCGAAGGTAGAAGTCTGCGGCAGCCTGAAATCCTGCGGGATTTCCGGGCGGCTCCCTGACCAAAGAAGTGTTTCCGATATCAGTGTCCGCACTGATATCGGAAACACGCGTTCCCGGCGCGCGGGTCGCCGGGAACGGTTTGAAGGCCGACGAGGCTAAACAACACGCAGAAGAATTCCCCTCAACAAGCGGGGCCGCCGGACCACCCCCGTTCGGCGGCCGCGCCTTATTCAACAAGCGAAGGATACGCCATCATGAACCGTGAATTGGATGAGGCCCTTGTCCACCTGAAGGCGGCGCTGCCCGAGGCCGACCTGGCCCGGATCGACGATGGGTTTGCGGAGGCGGTCGCCCGCCACGCGCTGACCACACGCGCGTCCGTCCCCTGGGGCGCGTCGATCCCGGAGGACATCTTCAAAATCTACACGCTGTTTCCGCGGGTCAACAATGAACGGCTGACTTTCTACCACGAGGCGATCGCTTCCGCGCTGAAGCCGCGCCTTCAAGGCCTCTCCATGCGGGAGGCGGCGCTCGAGGTCAACCACTGGTGCTTCGAGCAGGCCACCTACCGCTCCACCAGCCGGCGCACGCTCTCGCCGCTTGCGGTGATGCGCGCTGGGTTGGCCCGCTGCGGCGAGGAGTCCACGCTGGCGGTCAGCGCCATGCGCGCCGCAGGCATCCCCGCCCGGCAGTGCTATGTGCCCCGCTGGGCCCACTGCGATGACAACCACGCCTGGATTGAGGTGTGGATCGACGGCGGCTGGCATTACATGGGCGCGTGCGAGCCTGAGATGGTGCCGGATTCCGGCTGGTTCACCGCGGCGGCCTCGCGGGCGATGCTGGTGCATACCCGTGCTTACGGCATGCCGCCGGTGGGCGAGCGGGTGGAGGCGGTGAGCGGGCGGGAATTCACCGTCAACCGCACCGCCGCCTACGCACCGACGGCGCTGCTTCGCGTGCGGGTGACGGACCACGGCGCGCCCAAGCCCGGCGCGAAGGTGCTGTTCGAGCTTTGCAACATGGCGGAGTTCTTTCCTGTCTGCGTCAAGCGCACCGGGCCGGATGGCGAGGCCGACCTACTGACCGGCCTGGGGTCTTTGCGCGTCCGGGCGCTGGACGGCGATCGGTCGGTCTGGGCGGTCGTGGACGTCCGGGAGCGGCGCGAGTGCGTGCTGGACATGAAGGACGCGGCGGCGTTGGAACCGGGGCCGCGGCGCTTCAACCTGATCCCACCGGCGGAGACTCGCATCCAGCCGGTCTCGGAGCCCGGCCCAGCGCTGGACGGCCATCTGGAAAGGCTCCGGCGGGCAACGCGCGTTCGGGAGGAGCGGCTGGCGGGGTGGAAGACCGGCGAGCCTTACGCCGACCGCGCGGGCGGCAACGCGCCGGCGATCCGCGCGTTCCTTTCGGATGTGCGCTTTGCGGAAGCGGATAAGAAGCTGCTGCTGGGCAGCCTGTCGGAGAAGGACTTCTACGACGTGGACCGGGTGGTGTTGGAAGACGCCCTGGAGGGCGCGCTGCCCTGGAAGGCCGATTTTGAGGAATCTGTCTGGCAGAAGTACCTCCTTTGCCCCCGTGTGGCGCATGAGGAGCGGTATCCCATCCGGCGAGCGCTGGCGGAAGCGATGGGCGGTTTGAAAACGCCTCGGGAAATCTCAGAATTTGTGTCAAAGGCCGTCGCGGTGCGGGAGCTCGCGCCCCCGGCGGTGTTCCCGGACTCCCTCACCGCGCTTTCGTGCGGGTTTACCGGCGCAGAAGGGCTGGATATATTGACCGTGGACGCCTGCCGCGCGCTGGGCATCCCCGCCCGGCTGAACCCCGCCACCAACGCGGTGGAATTCTACGAAAACGGCGGCTTCGCGCCGCTGAATGCCCCCGCCGCGGAGGCGGAGGCCGCGCTGACGCTTGTCTCGGACGAACCGATGAAATACTTTGAACGCTTCACGCTGAGCCGAGCGGAGGACGGCCGGGACCGGACGCTGGACTTCGAGGGCGTGACGGTGGACGGCAGGCATACCTTCCGGCTGCGCCCCGGCGATTACCGCCTGACCGTGGTCTCCCGCCAGATCGACGGCGCGGTGGACGGGATGGTCGTCCCGCTGACAATGGCTGCGGACGAGGCGCTGGAACTGCGCGTTCAGCTGCCACCGGACGGCACCCGGGAGAGACTTCTCAACGCGGCGCTGCCGCCGCTCTCCGCCGCTTCCCTGGACGGGCAATTGAGGTCGCTGCCCGAGCCGGGACGGCGGGCGCTCATCGCCTTCCTCGCGCCGGGCGAGGAGCCCACGGAGCACTTCTTGGCGGAGCTTATGGAGCGCAGGGCGGAGTTCGTCCGTCGCGGTATTGCCGTAAAGCTGGTCGTGGACGAGCTTGCAAAGGCGGATCATCCTCGCCTCCGGGTTGCGCTTTCGGATTTTCCCGGCACGGAGGTTCTTACGTCCCGGGATGCCGCCGCGCTCATCGAATGGCACCGGGCGCTCAGCTGTGGCGACCTTCGAAAGCCCTTCGCGGCGGCGGTGGACGGCGAAGGGAAAGGCCTCTTCGCGTTCTCCAACTACTTTGTGGGCTCCGTCCGGGCGCTCGTCGGCATCCTGGACTTTGCCCCGAACCAAACAAAACGGGAGGGAAACCCATGAGCAGCTACATCACCCGCAAGACGCCGGGCGACACCGCCTGGTTCCAAAAGGACCGCCTCGGCATGTTCATCCACTGGGGCCTTTACGCCATGCCCGCCCGGCATGAGTGGATCAAGACCCGCGAAAAGATCGCGGAGGATCATTACGACCTGTACTTCAAATACTTCAACCCCGATCTCTACGACCCGAAGGACTGGGCCAGGCGCGCGAAGGAAGCCGGGATGAAGTACGCGGTGTTCACCACCAAGCACCACGAAGGCTTCTGCATGTTTGACAGCGCCCATACCGATTATAAGTGCACCAACACCCCCGCCGGGCGCGACCTGACGCGCGAGTTCGTGGACGCCTTCCGAGCCGAGGGCATCCGCATCGGCTTCTACTATTCGCTGATCGACTGGCACCATCCGGAGTTCCCCATCGACATCCTCCACCCCCGCAGGGACGACGCGGACGCCTTCGAGCAGAGCAAAAACCGCGACGTTTCCAAGTACGCTCAGTACATGCGCGATCAGGTCACCGAGCTACTGACCAACTACGGCAAGATCGACATCATGTGGTTCGACTTCTCGTACTCCTGGAACAACGGCCAGGGTGAGCATAGCTGGATGAAGGGGAAGGGGAAGGACGACTGGGAGGCGGAGAAGCTGATCGAGACCGCCCGGAAGCTCCAGCCCCACATCATCATCGACAACCGCACCGAGATGGAGCAGGACCTGTGGACGCCCGAGCAGTATCAGCCCCTTGAGTGGCTGCGCCACAAGGAGACGGGCGAGCTGGTCACCTGGGAGGCCTGCCAGACCTTCTCCGGCTCCTGGGGCTACCACCGGGACGAGGCCACCTGGAAGTCGCCGGAGATGCTGATCCGCATGCTGGTGAGCACCGTGGCGCTGGGCGGGAACCTGTTGATGAACGTGGGCCCCACCGCCCGGGGGTATCTGGACAGCCGCGCGTGCGACGCCCTCGGCGTCTACCGGGACTGGATGCGGGTGAATGGCCGCTCCATCTACGGCTGCACCATGGCCGAACCGGCGTTCAAGGCCCCCGCTGACTGCCGCCTCACCCAGTCGGAGGACGGAAAGCGGCTGTACGTGCACCTGTTCGCCTACCCCTTCGCCCATCTGCAGCTGCCGGGCTTTGCGGGCAAGGTGGAATACGCGCAGTTCCTGCACGACGCCAGCGAGCTCAGGTTCACCGAAGGCAAGGTGGACCACTTCAGCGAGGGTGCGGCCCAGGCGGAGGACCTGCTGGTCATTGAATTGCCGCCGGTGAAACCGGATATCCCGGTGCCGGTGATCGAGTTGTTCCTGAAGACTTGAGGCTTCCCCCTCCGGTCATTCCCCGGCGATTCAAGAAGATCCATGGAAGTCACACGGGCATAAATGGGCGGCGTTCGAAGAATTTCGAACGCCGCCTTTCGATATGCAGCCCAAAAGGGAAGGCTTGGTACAATTCCATTCCCCGCGATGATTGCTTTGCCGCGGCGCTTAAAGCGCCCCCGGATTTCTATTCGGATGGAAGGGTTTCGTTCATGCTTCCGGTCCGGTAGCCCAAAAGGTCCAGCGAAACGTACGTGAAGCCGAAGCCCTTGAATGCCGCGTGGATTGCTTCCCTGTGCGCGCGGTTCATGAGCAGCTCAATGCCGTTCTCATCCGTCTCGATTCGGGCCAGATTGCCGTGATGCCGGACCCGGACCTGCCGAAGCCCGAGGTCCAGGAGCAGCTGTTCGGCGCGGTCGATCATCTGAAGACGGTCTCGCGTGATGGACTGGCCGTAGGGAAAGCGCGAGGAGAGGCAGGCAAAGGACTGCTTGTCCCAGGTCGCAAGCCCCAGTTCCCTGGAGAGCGCCCGAATCTCTGTTTTGGTCAGCCCGGCCTCGCGCAGCGGGCTTTTCACGTTCTGCTCCCGCACCGCGATCAGGCCCGGCCGGTAATCGCCGTTGTCGTCCAGGTTGGAACCTTCCGCGACATGCTCGATGGCGTTTTCCCGCGCCACCGCCCAGATCTTTGTGAACAGTTCGCTCTTGCACAGGTAGCAGCGGTTGACGGGGTTTTTCGAGAAGCCGTCGATGTCAAGTTCCTCGGAGTCGCAAAGAATGTGGCGGATGCCCTCCGATTCGCAGAACCTGACGGCTTCCTTCAATTCACGTTCCGGGAACGAGCAGGAGCGCGCTGTCACGGCGATCGCGCGGTCGCCCAGCGCGTCATGCGCGACTTTTAAAAGGAATGTGGAGTCCACCCCGCCTGAAAAGGCGACGGCGACGCTCCCCAGACCCCGAATGTTCTGTTTCAGATGCAGGAATTTATCGTGCAATTCCAAGAAGCGTTCCTCCTATCTGCATTGCCCAACCGGTCGCGCCCTGGCCTTCTCGAAAGCATATTATTCATATAATAATTATAGGATTATAGCACGGTATTCCGCCGGTGTCAAGGGAAGCCGTTTGAAGTCTTCTGCTCCAAGTGGCTATTGCTTCCCGGATGCGCCTTGATTCCGCTGTGCATGTAATCCGTTCCCCACTGGTTGATGGCGTGCAAAACGGGCATCAGCGTCATGCCGAAATCCGTCAGGTCGTATTCCGCCCGTTGGAGGGACTTCCGCGAACACCCGGCGGGGGATCAGTCCGTTCGCTTCCAGATCCTTTAGCTGCTGGGCGAGCATTTTCTGGGACACGCCTGGGAATCGCGCCTAAGCCCATTGAAGCGGTGGGTGCCCCAGCGAGAGGTGCCACAGAAGCAGCGCCTTGCATTCGCCGCCGATGAGGACGATGGCCATCTCCATGGGGCAATTGTAGGTTTTCTCGTTGAAGGTAATCATCGGCGCCTCCGGCAGGTTCCCGTTTGGCCAATCGATTGCCCGCGAACTGGGTCGCAGATTTCTTCGTCTTTTCTGCCATCAAAATCGCGCCATCGGACTAAAAATATCTCAGATGGTTCAGCTTGAAATTCCTGACAAACACAGAGAATCTGGTATAAATTCCGAAAAATTAACGATAAAGGCAGTCTGGTCGGTTGAAATCAGAAAATAAGTATGATAATATAAAAATAAATAAGGCGGTGATGGCGTGAATTCCATCGGGGAGCAGAGGGCGCTGCTGAAGCAGATCATGGATCTTATGCAGCAGCACCTGGGGTACAGCTGCGAGATCGTGCTGCACGATTTGACTGGTGATTATGACAAGACCATCGTCGATATCCGAAACGGGCATATTACCGGGCGCAGGGTGGGCGACTGCGGCAGCAACCTGGGCCTTGAGGTGCTGCGCGGTACGGTTGTGGACGGCGAACGCTACAACTACATCACCCACACCCCAGACGCCAAGATCCTGCGTTCCTCGTCCATGTACATGCGGGACGACGCCGGCCGCGTGGTTGGGGCGCTCTGCGTCAACACCGACATCACCCAGTCCGTCAAGTATGAACAGTACCTGCACGAACTCAACAACATGAACCTCGAAAGGGCCGGAAAATCGCCCGAGGTGTTCGTCAGGGACGTCAAGCAGTTGTTGGAGCACCTCCTCGAGGAGGGCGAGCGGCTGGTGGGGAAGAGCGCGGCCGACATGAACCGGGAGGACAGGGTCAACTTCCTCTCCTACCTGGACAAGCAGGGCGCGTTCCTCATCACCCGGTCCGGCGAGCGCGTCTGCGAATTCCTGGGCATCTCCAAGTACACGCTCTATGCGATGCTGGACAAGCTCCGAAACGGCGAAAAGCCGGAGAACCCGCAGGGGGATGAGTAAATGGACTGTCTGATACGCGGCGGGCTGATCGTGGACGGCACCGGAAGGGAGCCGTATCTTGGCGACCTGCTGATCCGGCGCGACGAAATCGCCGCCGTCGGGGCATTCGTTGCGCCCGAGGGCGTGTGGGAAATCGACGCGCGCGGCCTCACGGTGACGCCGGGGCTGATCGACGCGCACACGCACGCCGATCTCGCGCTCATGCAGAACCGTCAACAGCCCAACGCGCTGTACCAGGGCATCTCGACGATGGTGGTCGGCCAGTGCGGGCTGGGCTTCGCGCCTGTCGCGCCGGACGACCTTGAAGATGCGATTCAAATGAACTCGGGCATCTTCGGGCGTTTGCCCGGGCATTGCCCGCGCTGGACAAGTTTTTCCGAATTTCTGAATCTGCTGGACGGCTGCGCGGTCAACGCGGGCGCGATGGTCCCGCACAACGCGGTCCGGCAGATCGCCTGCGGGTATCAAAACATCCCGCTGACCGGCGAGCGGTTGGAAAAGGCGCTTGCGGCGCTCGACGGGGCGCTTTCGGAGGGCGCGCTGGGCCTTTCGGTGGGCCTGAGCTACTATCCCGGCGGCTACGGCGACACGGAGGAGCTCATCGACCTGTGCCGGACCGTCAAAAATCGCGACGGGCTCTTCTGCGTGCACATGCGGCTGGATGTGAACAATCCCAATTTCAAGCCGATGGACGAAATCGCCCGCGTGGCGGAAGAAACGCTGGTGCGCACCAACATGCTGCACCACCGCACCGGCGGTTTTGAACCGTATACAGACGTGACCGCACCGTTCGAGCGGGCCGAACGCGCCGGGGCGGAGGTCAGCTTTGAATTCTACCCGTACCTGGTCGGCTCCGGCCTTCTGCTCGCGGTCGTGCCCGACTGGGCGCAGGAGGGCGGGCCGGACGAGATCTTAAAAAGGCTCGAGTCCAAGACGCTTCGTCCCAAATTGATGAAGGACCTGGAGCACCGTTATGGCTTCTTCTTCCCGAACGGCGCGACCGGCAGGGTCTACCTGACCCGCGACCCCTACAGCCCCGACCGGGGCAGGACCATCGAAGAAATCGCGCGGGAGCACGGGGAAACGCCGTGCGAGACGGTGGTGCGCCTGCTGATTGAAAACCGGCTGGAGGTCGGCTTCAACGGCGTTGAATTCAAGCCCAAGGAACTCCAGGAAAAGCTCTACGACGACCAGTACCGCCTGTTCCTCGACGAACGCTACACCGTCGGCAGCGATTCGATCCCGTCGGGCGGGCTGTCCCACCCGAGGACCAGCGGCGCGTTTTCCCGGATCATCGCGCAGATGCGGCGTCGTGGCGTACCCGTGGAGACCGTGATCCGCAAGCTTTCCGGAAAACCCGCGGAAATCTACCATTTGAAGGACAGGGGCTTGCTCCTGCCCGGCAAAAAGGCGGACGTGTGCCTGATGGACTACGACCGCGTACAGGACGGGGCGGACGAGGGCTTTTCCCGAAGGAAGCCGGAGGGCATCGTGACGCTCTTCGTCAACGGCCTCCCGGTCCTTAGGGAGGGCACGCTGACCGGCGAGCTGAGCGGGCGCGCGCTGAAGCGCGGCGAGTAATACCAATCCGCAACATTCTTTCGTCGTCGCGGCGGACCTTTTGGCCCCTGGCTGTATAATAGCGCTGCTATTCCTGCGCTTCGGCTCCTGGCCAGAAGCAAAAATTTCTCGCCGCTTTAGTCGAAACAATATTGCACATTGGTATGATTTTGGATACGGAGGTTGCACGTGAATATCCTGTCGATTCACGCCTTTCACGGGCGAAACATCTACTGCATGAAACCGGTGGTCAGACTGATTGTGGAGCTTGAGAAGGGCGAGGATACGCCCACTTCAGAGCGCCCCGGATTCAATGACACGCTTCTCGGCGCGCTGCCCGGCCTTCAAAAGCATTTCTGCTCGCTGGGGCGGGAAGGCGGGTTTGCCGAGCGGCTGAAGGAGGGCACGTACCTGCCCCACGTGGCGGAGCACATGATCCTGGAAATGCAGTACATGCTGGGCTATGACGTGGCCTTTGGCAAGACGCGGCAGCAGAGCGGCCCGCGCTACCAGATCATCTACCAGTGCGAAAACGAGCCGGTGGCGGTTGCCTGCGCGCGCTTGGCCATCCGGCAGCTTCAAAAGCTGTGGGTGGGGGAGAGCGTGGATTTCGCGGCGGAGATGGAAGAACTTCGTGGCCTTGT
>JAEZHK010000046.1 GCA_023416655.1 Bacillota bacterium | reverse complement strand
CCGATGGCCTGATGACCACCGTGCACGCCACCACCGCCACCCAGAAGACCGTTGACGGCCCGTCCCAGAAGGACTGGCGCGGCGGCCGCGGCGCGGCGTTCAACATCATCCCCAGCTCCACCGGCGCCGCCAAGGCCGTGGGCAAGGTCATCCCCGAGCTGAACGGCAAGCTGACCGGCATGGCGTTCCGCGTGCCCACCGCCGACGTGTCCGTGGTCGACCTGACCGTGAACCTGGCCAAGCCCGCCAAGTATGCCGAAATCTGCGCCGCCATGAAGGAAGCTTCCGAGGGCGAGCTGAAGGGCATCCTGGGCTACACCGAGGACGAAGTCGTCTCCTCCGACTTCATCCATGACGCCCGCACCTCCGTCTTCGACGCCAAGGCCGGCATCGCGCTGACCGACACCTTCGTCAAGGTGGTCTCCTGGTACGACAACGAGTGGGGCTACTCCAACAAGGTCGTCGACCTGATCGAGTACATGGCGTCCGTGGATCATCCCAGCTGCGGCTGCGGCTGCTGCTAAACGCAGAACTCAAACAAAAATCCGGGTTCCCGAAAGGGGACCCGGTTTTTGATGACAGTTACCGAGTAATGTTCAATCAACCATTTTGCCCGATTCGGCTCGCGAAATATAGGACTGAGGGCTGTGTCTTCCGCCGCGTGCCGATGGGTCCGGTTCCTCAGATGGAGAAATCGTACCCCGGGATCTCGGCCTCGGCGACGTCGGCGAGCGTGTAGGAATCCAGGTACTGGTTGACCACAGAGTACAGGCCCTCCCAAAGGCGGATGGTCGGGCAGATTTCCCGCCGCGCGCAGCGGTTGGGTTCCTGCTCCAGGCATGCCACCGGGGCGAGCGAGCCCTCCAGCGCCCGGATGATCTCTCCGGCGGTGTACTGCGCGGCGGGCCTGGTCAGCTGATAGCCGCCCGACGCGCCGCGGCTGGACCGGAGCAGCCCCGCTCGGCTGAGGCCGGAGACGATCTGCTCCAGGTACTTGACCGAGATGCCCTGACGCTGCGATATGTCCTTCAGCGCGATCCACTCGCCGTTTTCGTGCTGCGCCAGATCCACCATCAGCCTCAGCGCGTAACGGCCCTTCGCGGAAATCTTCATAAATGCGCACACCTCCGATATGAATAAGGGTATTATACCACGTTTCAAGTGCGCTGAAAAGACATCCGCCGCGTTTTTACCGGCCTATGCGTCAGCCCTCGCGGGTAGCGGGGAAGAAGTTAACGGGAAATTCTTACCTGATACAAGATTTCAACGCTTGCGAAGGGCGTGGAAAAGGATATAATACTCGTTATGGATGTCACATACGGATTGATTGCGGCGATCATCGGGGCAGCGCTGGGCTGGGCTCAGTTCAAGCTGCTGCAGTTGACCATTCAAAAAGGGAAATGGTGGCTGTTTGCGGTCAAGCTGCCGCTGTGGGCCGGTGCCATGTTCGCGGCTGCGACCATTTCGATCGCAGCCTTGGTGGGTTTTGTGGTTGGCGCAACCGTTTCATTCATTGCGTTCGGGTATGCACAATGGCGCAAGCAGCGCAAAGGAGTTTGATCCTAAGCATATGCATGTGGAAGTGAACATCAATCCCAAACCCTTTGAACTCTTCGGCATAAACATCGGGCAGAGCGTCGTCATTGCCTGGGGATCGCTGTCGGTTGTCATCGTGCTTTTGGTCCTCGCCAACATCTTCATCCGCCACCGCTTTTCCGAAAAACCGACGGGCCTTCAGATGGTGCTGGAAATGGTCATCGGCGGCCTGGAAAAGTGGGCGAAGAGCTATGTGGGCGAATCCGCCGCGTTCATCGCGCCGGTGACGCTGACCCTGATGGTTTTTGTGTTCTCTACGTCGATGATCGAGCTTTTCGGTCTGCCGGCCGCCACGGGCGACATCAACTGCGCGATTGCGCTGGGCCTGACCTGCTTCATCGCGGTCAACGTGACGGGCATCAAGTACCGCGGCTTGGGCGGTCGCCTTGCGCTTCTTTGCCACCCCAAGGCGTTCATGCTGCCCATCCGGCTTCTGACCGACCTGATCACCCCGTTTTCGATGGCCATCCGACTCTTCGCCAACATTCTGGTGGGTGCGGTCGTCATGGAGATGATCTACGGCTTGGTGCCCATTGTGCTGCCAGCGGCCTTCTCCTCGTTCTTTACGGTATTTGAAATCGGCATCCAGGTATTCGTCATCGGTCTGCTCTCGCTGATCTACACCAGCGAAGCGGTACAATAGTTTCCCGGGAAACCCCATGAACAAAAGGGAGGAACCACCATGTCACCACTTGGTCTGATCGCTGTCGGCGCGGGCATCGCGGTACTTTGCGGCGGAGGCGCCGCGATCGGCATGGGCATCGCGACTGGCCGGGCGGCCGAAGCGATTGCCAGGCAGCCCGAGACCTTTGGCAAGATCAACTCTGTGCTGCTTTTCGGCCTGATCCTTATGGAAACCTGCGCGATCTACGCGCTGCTCATCGCGATCCTGCTCATCTTCGTGCTGGGCGGCAGGGTGTAATCGGCCGTCAAGCGCCATAAACGGAGGGATGCAGGTTGGAAAATGTCTTTAATCCGACGACCATCTTGCTGCACATGGCCAACACCACCATGCTGTTGGCCGCGTTGTACTACCTCCTGTACAAGCCTGTCAAGAAATTCTTGAAGGCTCGGGAGGAAAAGGTGGCTTCGCAGCTGGATAACGCCGCCGAGAACCAGAAGCAGGCGGCGGAGCTGCTGGACGAGCGAAAAAAGCAGCTCAGCGGCGCGGCCAGCGAGGTCGCGAACCTGATCAAGACCGGCGAGGCGCAGGGCAGGGCGCGCGCGGACGCCGTGGTTGCGGCTGCCCAGTCGGACGCTCGGCAGATCGCTGAGAAGGCGAAGCTGCAGATGCGCATTATGGAGCAGAACGCGCAGCAGGAACTTTATGAGGACGCCGCGAAACTGTCCGTCCAGATCGCGACGATGGTGCTCGAACGCGAGGTTACCATCGCCGATCACAAGCGCCTGCTCCAGGAGTTTCTCGAAAAGGCAGGCAAAAGCGAATGATTGACGGCGTTGTGAAGACCGCTTTTCCACTGGCGCCCGAGGAAAAAGCAGCGCTTGAAACGCGCCTGGCTGAGCTCCTTGGGACGCCTGTGGGCCTTCATGAGCGGCTGGACAAGGCGCTGATCGCCGGGATCACCGTGGAGATCGGCGGCAGAGTCATGGATTACTCTCTCAAGGGGAAGCTGGCGCTGATCAGGCGTGAGCTGATGAAACGGGGGTCGGTCCACGATGCTTGAGTGGAAGACCATCGGCCGGGCGCTGGAATCCCGACTGAATCAGGTAAAAACTGAAATCGACCTGACAAAGGTCAACGTCCAGAGCGCGGGCATCACGCTGACCTCCGCCGACGGCGTCGCCATGGTGAACGGCCTATTGGACTGCGTACTGGGCGAACTGGTCGAGTTTGACGGCGGCGGCAACGGTATCGTGATGAACCTGGACCGCGACAGCGTGGGCGTCGTGCTTTTAAACGGCGAGTCGTCCGTGCCCGAGAGCGCCCAGGCCCGCGGTACCGGCCGCGTGCTGGCGGTGCCCTGCGGCAAAGGGCTTCTCGGCCGCGTCATCAGCCCTCTGGGCGATCCGCTGGACGGCGAGGGGATGATCCGCGCCGACGAGCTCAGGCCCATCGAAGCGCCCGCGCCCGCGATCCTGGCCAGAAAGCCGGTGGACCGGCCGATGGAAACGGGCCTGATGGCCATTGACGCCATCGTGCCCATTGGCCGCGGCCAGCGCGAGTTGATCATCGGCGACCGACAGACCGGCAAGACCGCCATCGCGCTGGACGCCATCATCAACCAAAAGGGAAAAGATGTCAACTGCTTCTACGTCGCCATCGGCCAGAAGACCTCCTCTGTGGCGCGGATGGTGGATCAGTTGCGCGCCGCCGGGGCGATGGACTACACCACCATCATCTGCTCCACCGCTAGCGACGCAGCCACCATGCAGTACATCGCGCCCTACGCGGGCTGCGCGATGGCCGAGCACTTCATGTATCAGGGCAAGGATACGCTGATCATCTACGACGACCTCAGTAAGCACGCCGTCGCCTACCGTGCGATGTCACTGCTTCTGCGCAGGCCACCGGGCCGTGAAGCGTACCCGGGCGACGTGTTCTATCTGCACTCCAGGCTCCTGGAGCGGGCGGCCAGTCTCTCCGATGAAATGGGCGGCGGCTCGATGACCGCGCTGCCCATCGTCGAAACCCAGGCGGGCGACATCTCCGCCTACATCCCGACCAACGTCATCTCCATCACCGACGGCCAGATTTTTCTGGACACCGACCTGTTCCGCTCCAACATCCGTCCGGCGATCTCCGGCGGCCTTTCGGTCAGCCGCGTCGGTGGCGCGGCGCAGCGCAAGGCCATGCGCAAGGTGGCCGGCAGGCTGCGCCTGGAGCTGGCACAGTACCGGGAACTGCAGGTTTTCGCGCAGTTCTCCTCCGACATGGACGCCTCCACGCGGGATACGCTGCGCTATGGCGCGATTCTGACGGAGCTTCTGCGCCAGAAGGACGGCGACCCGATGCCCGCTATCGCGCAGATCGAGCTGCTCTACGCGGCTACGCAGGGGCTTTTGCCCCACGACACGCCGCCGGAGCGCGTGCAAAAATTCAAGCGTGAGTTCCCGGCCTACATGGACGCGCGGGATCCGGAAGGCGTTAAGGCGCTCCTCGAAAAGGACGTCATCACCGACACATTTGCCAAGACCATGGCCCGTGCAGTCAAGGAATGGATTGCCCAGTCGGGGGCGGTGAAATGAACAGCGTCTCCGAGATCCGGCACCACATCAAGGTGATCGATGATACCTCCAAGATCACCAGGGCCATGTACCTGATCGCTTCGGCCAAGATGAAGCGGGCCATGAACATGCACGAGCAGAACCTGACGTTTTTCAACCAGGTGCGCGCGGGCATCCGCTTCATTCTGGACACCGCGGGCGGCCCGATCAACAACCGCTTCTTTCGCAGACACGGAAAGAAGGCGGCGTACCTCGTGATCGCGGCCGACAAGGGGCTATGCGGTGGATACAACCAGCAGGTGCTGCGGCTGGCGATGGATACGATGCAGAACAGCGGCCGCCTGAACGAGAAGTTGTTCACCGTTGGCCACGTCGGCACGGACTTCTTCGTCCGTCGCGGCCTCAAACCCGACACGCATTACCAGCACGTCATCCAGAACCCGACGCTTCGTCACGCGCGCAGGATTACCGCCGAATTGATCGAGCTGTTCCTGTCGAAAAAAGTGGATGAGGTCTATGTGCTCTATACCCTGCTGGGCAGCGGCGGCACACTGACGCCGACGGTACTCCGGCTCATGCCGCTCCTGCCGGAGGATTTTGCCGACACCGCACCGATTCACGCGAAGGTGGCCGGTTTTGAATTCTACCCATCACCCGCGGAAGTGGCCGAAGCGATGGCGCACGACTACCTGATGGGGCTGGTGTACTCGGCGCTGGTGCAGTCCTATGCCAGTGAGAACCGCGCGCGCATGACCGCCATGGACAACGCCACGCGCAACGCCGGCGAAATGCTGGACAAACTCAGGCTTCAGCTCAACCATGTGCGGCAGGACGCGATCACGCAGGAGATCACCGAGATCATGGCCGGCACAACAGGGGAGGATCAGGAATGACGAACGGAACCGTGGTGCGCATCGTCGGGCCCGTATTGGACGTTCAGTTCGAGCAAGGCGCCTTTCCGCCGATTCATACGCTTTTATATGTATTGGGTGCCAAGCACAAGGTGGCCATCGAGGTCATGCAGCACCGCGCCGATGCGGTGCGGTGCATCGCGCTGGAGGCCACGGAAGGCCTTTCCCGGGGACTGGCGGTGGAAAACACCGGCTTTCCCATCCGGGTTCCGGTAGGGCGGCAGACGCTGGGCCGCGCGCTGGACGTATTGGGCAAACCCATTGACGAGAAGCCCCCGGTGGAGTCGGACGAAGTGATGCCCATCCACCGCATCGCGCCCACGTTTGAAAAGCAGCTGCCCGCCGCCCAGCTGTTCGAGACCGGCATCAAGGTCATCGACCTTTTGGCGCCCTACGCGAAGGGCGGCAAAATCGGTCTCTTCGGCGGCGCGGGCGTGGGCAAGACCGTCTTGATCCTGGAGATGATCCACAACATCGCCACCGAGCACGGCGGCATCTCCGTGTTCACCGGCGTCGGCGAGCGCTCCCGCGAGGGCAACGACCTGATCCTTGATATGAAAAAATCCGGCGTCATCGACAAGACTGCCATGGTCTTCGGCCAGATGAACGAGCCGCCGGGAGCGCGCATGCGCGTCGCCATGACGGGCCTGACGCTGGCGGAGTATTTCCGCGACCATGAAAAGCAGGACGTGCTGCTCTTCATCGACAACATCTTCCGCTACATCCAGGCGGGCAGCGAGGTTTCGGCGCTCTTGGGCCGCATCCCGTCCGCGGTCGGCTACCAGCCGACGCTCGCCACCGAGATCGGCTCGCTGGAGGAGCGCATCACCTCCACGAACGAGGGCTCGATCACGTCCGTGCAGGCCGTCTACGTGCCCGCCGACGACCTGACCGACCCCGCCCCGGCCGCGATCTTCTCCCACCTGGACGCCACCACCGTGCTCTCCCGCCAGGTGGCGGAGCTGGGCATCTACCCGGCGGTCAGCCCGCTGGATTCCTCCTCCCGCATCCTGTCGCCCGACGTGGTGGGCGAGGAGCACTACCAGGTTGCGCTGAAGGTGCTGGCCGCGCTGCAAAGGTACCGGGAGCTGCAGGACATCATCGCCATCCTCGGCATGGACGAACTGACCGAGGACGACAAAAAGACCGTGCTGCGCGCGCGCCGTATCCAGCGCTTCCTGTCGCAGCCGATGTTCGTCGCCGAGGTGTTCAGCGGCATCCCCGGCCGGTACGTCAAGGTTTCCGAAACCGTGGCCTCCTTCAAGGCCATCGTCGAGGGCGAGGTGGACGACCTGCCCGAGGCCGCGTTCTTCATGGTGGGCACCATGGACGAGGTCAAGGAAAAGGCCGCCAAGCTGATCAAGGCCGCCGAGGAGCAGGGGGAGGCGTAAGGGCGCCCAAAATCCGCCGGGCGGCTTGTCAACGCATAGGAAGAAACCTGCGTGAGCCATGAAGTTCTCTGGAATTTCCGGGCGGCTCCCTGACTTGCGGAATTGTTTCCGCCACCAGTGTTCGCACTGGTTATGGAAACCGATTCCCGGCGCGCATGTCGCCGGGAACGATTGGAAGGTACGGCGAGGTTTGTCGGGTGAGCGCGTTGTTTGCGTAACTGCGCGCGCTCTGAGAGGGAGGCAAAAGGGCTTGACGTTTCATCTTTCGGTGGTGACGCCGGAGCGCGCGTTCTTCGACGACGAGGTGGAGATGGTCATCCTGCAGGCGCAGGATGGCGAGTTGGGTGTGCAGCCCGGCCACTCTGCCGCGCTCGTGGCGCTCAAAGAGGGCATCATGCGCGTGCAGCAGCACGGCGGCTGGCGCTGGTTCGCCGCCTCCAGCGGGTACGCTTCCGTATTGCCTGACGGCGTCTACGCCGTGTTGCAGACCGCGGAGTGGCCCGACGAGATCGACGTCAACCGCGCGCAGCGGGAGAAGGAAGAGGCCGAGGAAACCATGCGCCAGAAGCAGAGCATGCAGGAGTACGCGATGACCCGCTCCATGCTGGCCCGCGCGATGGTGCGCCTAAGGATTGTCAAGGACTCCAGCGACACGAAGTAATCGAAGTATTGGACATGAGGAAAGCGTCGGCCAAAGGCCCGGCGCTTTCTGTGTCGATGTACAAACAGGCCCGAACAGAAACTAAAGCCTTTCCTTCAGCCCATCGATCAGCGATTGCAGGTACGCGTGGCATTCCTGGTCGCTCTCTACGTACTTGCCCAGCAGTTCCCCCGTGTAGAAGTTCTGAAACAGCTTGGTGAATTCACTCAGCGTGATCACCGTGCGGACGGGATTAGGCTGCCCGGGGCTGGAGCACTGCACGCCCAGCCTGTCCAGACACATGATCTCCAGCCCTGCGCACTGTGCGAGCCGGTCCTTCGCCAGGTGAATTTTGAAGTAGGGCATCTCCTTCGTTCGGCGCAAGGCTTCCGTGAGGGCCACAATGCGCTCGGCGGGTGTCTGTGCCCTGACGCCGGGCGGATGACCGTACATGACGCCGGTTTCGGCGTAGCGCTTGAGGCCGTCGCGCTGCAGGATGTAGTGGGAGGGGGTCTTCTTCTCAAAGATGTTGCGGTTGCGCTGCATCTGAATCCACTTGAGCTCGGACAGCATCGCGCCGGACATGACCGTATGGCCCGCGCTGTCCTCAAGCAGTTCGCCGAGCGTCTCGTAGGGGAAGGAGGACAGCGGGATGTCCGGCTTGATGCAGTAGAGCGCGCGGTCCTTCTCCTGCAGGTACATGCGCTTGGAGGACAGCAGCATGTCCGCCTGGCGCTCCGCCGCCTGCTCCTCCTTGATGGGGGCGAACCAGCGGCCCTGGTCCTGAATGCGCCGGACAAGCATGTCGTACATGCCGGTTTTCTCATCGTTTTCGTATAAGAGACAGCGGTTGGCGACGAACGCGATCAGGTGGGAGCCGAAGCTGCCGTCCACTCGCTCAAATTGCGCGATGGCGTGGTTCTGAGAAAGGAATTCCTTGTCCAGCGTTGAGGGCCGGGTCATCTTGTATCCGTGGTAGTTCGGCAGGCGCAGCGCCGGCAGCGCCGTGCGGGTGGCACGGATGATCTGGCTGTCGTCGCCCTCCAGCGAGAAGTAGTGGTGCACCTGCACGTTCTCCGCAGGGGCGAGGTCTACGATCAGATCGCGCATCTCTGAGAAGAGCGGGTAGACCAGGCTGCAGGCGATGTGGATCGTTGCGCTCCGAACGGTTTTGAAGAACGCGCGAAGCTCCGTGGTGCTGGTAAAGTGCGCGTTGCCAAAACTTTCGATGGGGAAGGGGGTCGAGGGCGTCGTCCTGTCTTCGAGCAGCTGCCACATCTCCTGGTTGGCGCTGTAGGCGGCCACGCCGATGCGGGTGACTTCCAGGGACGCCGCCAGGTTCCTGAGCTCCGCCGCCTCGAACAGGGGAGGGACCGCGTCCTGCAGCGTCTGGTGGAAATTCTCCACGGCTTGCGTCGAGCACTGCGCGTGCAGCACCCGGGACAGGGTGGTGTTGCTCTTGATTCGAAGGCGCCTGGTCATATCGGAGATGGTGATGCGGTGCTTTTTCATGAGTCCGCTCAGGCATTGGTCGTAGGTCTGGAAACCTTGCATGAAGATCACACCTCCTCC
>JAEZHK010000138.1 GCA_023416655.1 Bacillota bacterium | reverse complement strand
CGAAACACCCGGGGCCAAGCCCCGGATGATCGCGAACGTCGACGGCCAGGTGGAACACGTGGAGACTTCCTACGAAAACGGACGCATGGTGTTTCTGGTGTCGATCAACCTGACGGCGCAGGTCTCCACGCTGGACACCGTCAGCGTGATTACGCAGGCGGCGGGCATCCCGGCGCTGGAGGCCAAGTTCGTGGAGGTGACCTCCACGAAGCTCTCCGCCGAGGCGGGCGCGGACGCGGTGCTCCGGGAGAGCGTGGCGCTGCCCGCACAATTGGACGCGCGGCTCGCACTCATCGACTGGTCCACCGCGCGGGTGACAAGCGCCGCGCCGGATCTTGGCGGCGTGCGGGTCAAGGGCGAGGTGCTCACGGAGACGCTGATCGGAACGGGTGTCACGGCGAGGCCCGTGGCGCTGGTCAAGGTGGCGCTGCCCTTTGACGAGGTGGTGGATTTGCCCGAGTGGCTGACCGACAATGTGCGGGCGAGCGCCCACGTGACAAAGCTCGCCACCAACGTGGAGCAGGGCGGCAGCGAGGAGTCCGCGCTGACGCTGGAGGCAAACCTTTCAATCTCGGTGCGCGCCTATGGCCGGGACGGCGCCACCGCGCTGTCCGGCGCGTACACCACGTCCGGCCAGGCGATTACGGCGCAGCAGCAGACATTGAACGTCGCCACCGGCGAGGACATCCTGGACAGTACCCAGGTATTCCGCGGGACGATGCTGCTGCCGGAGGGCGCGCCCGGCGCGGGCACGGTGCTGGCGGCCCGGGTGCGGCCCGTCGTCAGCGAGTGGTCCAGCGAGAACGGGCAGACGCAGGTATCGGGCGTATTGGAAGCGGGCGTACTGTACCTCCCCGGCGGCAGCGAACGGCTGCAGGCGGCCAGGAGCGAGCTTCCCTTCACCCTCCGCGCCGAAGGCGCGCTGCCGGTGAACGGCGAACTCTCCGTGGAGGCCACCGGGGCCGAGGCCAGCGCGCTGATGAGTGACCGGCTTGAGCTCAAGTGCTCACTGCATGTGACAGGGGCCGCAATGCGCACGCAGCCGGTGACCGTGGTGGAGGACGTGGAGGCGGCGGATGTGGCTCCGGGTCGCAGCGGCATTCTGATCGTCTGGCCGCAGCCGGGCGACAACGCGTGGACCATCGGCGAACGCCACCGGGTGGCCCAGTCGCGCATCGGTGCGGTGGAGGCGGGCAAGCCCATTGTACTCAGAGTCTGAAGCGTGGTATAATCAGGGCGATGAAAATCCGCCGGGCGGCTTTTCATCGCATAGGAAGAAGACTGCGGGAGCCTGAAATCCTGCGGGATTTCCGGGCGGCTCCCTGACTTATGGAAGTGTTTCCTCCACCAGTCGACGCACTGATGGAGGAAACTGCGTTCCCGGCGCGCGGGTCGCCGGGAACGATTGGAAAGTACGACGAGGTGGTAGCTTGACGGGGTCCCGGCCCTCTCCATACTCACTCAGGACAGGTGTTGTACATGATTGAAGTAGAAGCGCACGCCAAGATCAACTGGGCGCTCTGGATTACGGGCAGGCGCCCGAACGGATACCACGAACTGGACATGCTGATGCAGCCGGTGGCGCTCTCAGACCGCCTGACATTTGAAGCGTCGGACGAGTTGACGCTCACGGTGGACGGCTCGCCGTCCTGCGATCCCAACAATTTGGTGCTTCGCGCCGCGCGCGCGCTCCGGGAACACACCGGGGCGCGCCGCGGCGCGTGCATTTCACTTGAAAAGCGCATCCCCGCGCGCGCGGGGCTGGGCGGCGGCAGCGCCGACTGTGCGGCCACGCTTCGCGCGCTGAACGCGCTCTGGGCGCTGGACCTGCCGGACGAGGCGCTGCGCTCCATCGGCCTTGCGCTCGGGGCTGACGTGCCCTACTGCCTGACCGGCGGCTTCTGCCGCGTGCGCGGCATCGGGGAGTGCGTCAAGCATCTGCCGGGCGGGCCGCGCGCGCACCTGGCGCTCATTCGCCTTGGCGATGGGCTTTCGACGGCGGACGTGTTCCGCGCCTGGGACGAAACACCCGTATTCCCGCCCATGGACCCCACCCAAGCGGCGGAGGCTGTCTGTTCGGGCGATTACGACCGGCTTCGCGCCGCGGCCCGGAACGCGCTGACCGCGCCGGCGGCAATGCTGCTCCCGGAGATCCCGGAGAAAATCCGGGAATTGTACGCCTTTGGCGCCCTGTACGCGCAGATGTCCGGCAGCGGCTCCACCGTATACGGGGTGTTTCGGGATGGCGCCGAAGCCCGCCGCGCCGCCGAAATGCTCGGAAAAAGCGCGATTGTGACCGAAACCCTTCCCCTGTAACTGCATAAATTCGCCCAAATCCGCCCAGCCTAGAGCCATCCAATTCCGCATGACGAGGAGTAAAGGGATGGCTCGGTTTTTTTGTGTACTTTCGCTGTGCGCTATTGTCGCGTGCATGATTCCGGCCAAGGCGCTGGCGCCCGATCCGCTCAAGGGGATTATCCGGCTTCAGGTGGTCGCGCGCAGCGACGCGCCAAAGGATCAGGCGAAGAAGCTTCAGGTGCGCGACCGGGTGCGCGCGCTGGCGGTCAAAATCGTCCGCAATGCCACGAGCTCAGACGAGGCCTTTCGCCGCCTCCGCGCAAGTCGATCGGCGCTTGCCCGGGTCTCCGGGGGGAGGGTCGAGATCCGCGAGGTGGATTGCCCGCTCCGGGTGTACGGTCGCATGGTGGTGCCCGCCGGGCGCTACCGCACCGTGCGCATCATCCTGGGCGGGGGCGAGGGCCGCAACTGGTGGTGCGTGCTCTACCCGGACCTCTGCGGCACAAACCCGCTGGAGGTCAAGGCGCTGGAGGGGGATGAGCCCGTCACCTTCTACTCCGACGTCATGCGCTGGGCTCAAGCAATGAGGGGGAATGGATCATGAAGAAAAACAGATACTTTTCGCTGATCCTCGCGGCGGTCATCACCTTTGCGTTTTTGTCGGCGCAGGCGGCGGTGGTGCTGGAGGTCGGCTCCAGCGGCTCGAACGTGGTCAAGGTGCAGCAGCGGCTGATCAAGTACGACTACCTGAAAGGTGCGGCCGACGGCAAGTTCGGCGCGTCGACGCAGGCCGCGATCAAGCTGTTCCAGCGCAGGAACGGCCTGCCTGTAGACGGCCGGGTGGGCCCGGCCACCGCGGCGGCGCTGGGCGTTACGCTCACTTCGTCAGGCGGCGGCGTCAAGACGGCAACGTCTTCGTCGACCGCGTCCATCACCTCCAGCGACCAAAGGCTCCTGGCCAAACTGGTCTCCTCCGAGGCCCGTGGGGAGCCCTACAAGGGGCAGGTGGCGGTGGCGGCGGTGGTCCTGAACCGCGTACGCTCCTCCAAGTTTCCAAACACCATCTCCGGCGTAATCTACCAGAGGGGCCAATTCTCTGTCGTGTCCAACGGCTCCATCAACAATACGCCCACTTCTTCCGCCATCCGCGCCGCCCGCGACGCGATGAACGGCTGGGACCCGACCGGCGGATGCCTCTTCTTCTATAACCCAAGTGGGACTTCGGACGAGTGGATCCGCACCCGCAACATCAAGACCGTGATCGGCCGTCACTACTTCGGGGTATGAGCATGAAGATACGATGGGGCGGGCGCATTCAAAAGAAGGGTTTTATCGTGATGGCGGGCGCGCTGGCGGCGGCGCTGCTCATCTCCAGCGTGGTGCTGCAGCAGCGCGTGTCCGCGCTGACGCTGCAGGTTAATGCCACTTACCAGAAGTCGTTTTACGAGACGATCGAGCTGATGAACGGCATCCAGCTGAACCTGGAAAAGCTGACGGTGACGGGCAGCGGCTCCCAGGAACAGGCGCTGCTCACGACCATCTCCCGGCAGGCGGAGGCTGTGACCAGCAACATCAGCCAGATCCCGCAGAGCGACACGACGCTGCTGGGGGCGATGAAATTTGTCAACCAGGTCGCGGATATCGCGCGGGTGATGTCTGAACGCATCGGCGCGGGCGGCGCGCTGACCGCGGAGGATTACAAACTGCTGGACGGCCTGCACACCACAAGCGTCCAGCTCAATCGGCAATTGCAGGACCTGCTGGCCCGGTATGACGCGGGCGAGCCGGTGTTCGGGGAGGGCAACCTGATCCCCTCCGCCGCCGCCGCCCCGACGCCCGAGGAGGAGAACAACCCCGCCGTCGATTATCCGGAGCTGCTCTACGACGGCCCCTTCTCCGACGCGCGCAACAAACAGGACATCAAGCCCACCGGGCAGCCTGTCACCCAGGAAGCGGCGGCCGGCATGCTGACCGATTTCGTCGGCAAGGAGCGGGTCAAGGGCGTCACCTTTACGGGGGACTCTGAAATCTTCTCGAGCTGCTACGAATTTGCCGTCTCGCTGCAGGACGGGAACACCCTGACAGCGGGCATCACCAAGGTCGGCGGGCTGGTCGTCTACATGCTGCCTGAGCTGGCCAACAGCGAAATCAAGCTCACCGAGGGCGACTGTATCGACCAGGGTGCGCGTTTCCTCGCGGCCCACGGCTATGAGAACATGGAAGTCAACTACTGGCGCAGGTTGGACGGCATCCTGACCATCAACTACGCCGCGACGCAGGGGGGTGTGCTGCTCTACCCGGACCTGGTCAAGCTGCAGGTTTCGATGAAGGACGGCCTGGTGGTGGGCATCGAGGCGGTCAACTACCTGACCAACCACCGCGCCCGCGTGATCCCCGATCCGGTGATCACCGAAGCGGATGCCCGGTCGCTCGTCAACCAGGCGCTGGCCGTGGACCGCGTCCGCCGGTGCATCATCCCGCTGGACGAGGGCGAGGTGCAGTGCTGGGAGATCATGGCCTCGGTTTCCAACGACGAGCAATACCTGGTGTACGTCGACACGGCGACCGGCGTTGAAAAGACCATCCTGCGCGTCATGCAGAACGACGAGGGCATCATCACGCAATAGCGTGCATAGAAAATCTGCTTCGCAACTTTCCTGTGCGTGGAGGACTTCGCGGGCCTGAAATTCTGCGGAATTTCCGGTCGTCCCGCTGAAAAATGGTATTGTTTGCGCTACCAGTGTTCGCACTGATAGCGCAAACACGTTCCCGGCGCGCAGGTCGCCGGGAACGTGTTTGATTGGGCACCCGGGTTTACCAGCCATGGCCGACGTGCTTTCGTGCGATGTCTTTGCTTGTTCCGGGTCAGGACAGCGTAAATTCGATCCTGACCGGGTTGTGGTCGGAATAGCGGAAACCAAGCGCCAGCGTCCGGACAGAATCGAGCGCCACGTTGGGCGACAGGATGAAGCCGTCGATCACGTAGTACTGGTTGTCGGGGTTCGACGCGTCGTAGGGCCTGTCGTTCAGGCGGCAGGTGGGCGTCCGATCGTCAACGGCAAACGTCCAGCCCTCCGGCAGGATGGACTTCTCCACCGTGCCGGGCATGTAGTTCCCGGTCTTTTTGACAGAATACTTCGTGGCGTCGACGCCCGGCAGGGTCTGATTGAAGTCGCCGCCCGCCACCACATAGTTGCCCTTCTCGTACTCCTGCAAGAGGAAGTCCACCAACACCCTGGTCTGCGCCGCCTTGCCCGCGCCGTCGTCGTAGGCTTCCAGGTGCAGGTTGACCACCACCAGCTGCCGGTCCGAGCCCTCCACCGGGACGCGCGTCACCAAGAGGCAGCGCTTCAAGTTGCAGGTGGAGAGCGGCCAGGAGAAGGGGCAGGGCAGGCTAACACGCGTCGCGCTGTCCACTTTCGCGCCGGAGAGGGTCATGACGCCGCTGTCCACTTTGCCGATCGGGTCCAGCGGGGGGATCGGCACGAACGGGCACAGGAAGTTGTTCGCGAACGCCGACTGGCCGCCCAGCGCCTCGTGCAGAGCGCTGGCTTCATCGACGCCGTAGGAGCGCTTGGAATCCCTGTCGACCTCCTGCAGAAGTACGAGGTCGCATGCTTCGGCCTTGAGCGCCTCGGTGACACCCGCCAGGTCCCGGTCGATGATGTCCTTCGAGCCGACGCGGGCCATCGTCCCGCCGTCCAGGAAGAAGTCGGCCTCCGCGGGCAGTCCGCAGTAGCCGATATTGAACGACACCGCCGAAAGCCTGTCGCCGGGCTTCGGCGCGGACGCCGCTTCTCCTGCGAGCGTCACGGCCTCCGACGCGGCCGGGCGGTATTCGGTCAGCGTCAGGTAGCCCAGGCCTAGCCCGACCAGCAGGATCAGGCACGCCAGAATCCACAAAACCGCCTTTGCCAGCCTTTTCATCGCAACAACCATCCATTTTCTTCGGGTCGCCGCGCCCCTCGTTCGGGCGTGTTTCACCGTGTCTGAACTGAAAAATTCGACGGAAGGATCTTGAAATCCTTCCGTCGAACGGCGAATCTTCAGGCTGTTCGGTTAAGCGCCTTTCTGCGCCGCGAGGGTGAGCAGCTCGCCCGAGCGCTTGAGGAAGGCCACCATCCGCTCGGATTCCAAGGGATTTCGGGCCATCTCCGCAAGGTCCAGGATCTGCTGGGCGATCTTGGTGGTCATTTCGCCCTCGGCGGCTGTTTCGAGTTGCTTGACCAGCGGGTGCCGCGCGTTCAGCACCAGCGAGCGGTGCTCGGGCATCTGGTATCCGCCAAAGGCCTTGCTCATCTCCGAGAAGCGGCGGGACTGCTCCTCCACGGTGATCATGGCGGGCAGTTCGTCGGTCTTGAAAGCCTCCAGCTTGACCGGCAGGTCCTTGTCGTTCAGCGCGGCGCGGAACAGCGCCTCGAGCTTCTGCCGCGCCTCGTCGGAGCCGCTTTCCTCGGTGAGGCCCTCCATGCCGCCGTCCACCCGCTGGAACTTGACGCCGTCGCCCTCCTTGTACTCCAGGAAGCTGATGAAGTTGTTGTCGATCAGCGTGCCCAAGAGCACCACGTCCTTGCCCGCGGCCTGGTACAGCGCCACCATCTGCGCCTGGCGCTATTCGTCGCTGGTGTAGAACACGGTCTTGTTCTTCTCGCCGAAGTTCTTCTCCTTGTATTCGGCCAGCGTCAGGAACCTGCCGTCGGTGGTCTTGAAGAGCAGCGCTTCCTTCACCCGGTCGTAGAACTTTTCGTCCCGGATGCAGCCGTACTTGACGAAGGGGTGGATGTCGTTCCAGTACTTTTCGTAGGTTTCGCGCTTGCCGGTGAACTCCGACACCAGCCGGTCCGCCACCTTGCGGGTGATGTAGGCGGACATCTTCTTCACGTAACCGTCGTTCTGAAGGAACGAGCGGGACACGTTCAGCGGCAGGTCCGGGCAGTCGATCGCGCCCTTGAGCAGCATCAAGAATTCCGGGATGACCTCCTTGATGTTGTCGGCCACGAAGACCTGCTTGTTGTAGAGCTTGATGACGCCCTCGTTGGCGGTAAACTCATTCTTCAGCCGCGGGAAGTACAGGATGCCCTTCAGGTTGAAGGGGTATTCCGCGTTCAGGTGGATCCAGAACAGCGGCTCCTCGTAGTCGTGGAACACCTTGTGGTAGAAGGCCTTGTACTCGTCGTCGGTCACTTCCGCCGGGCGCTTGAGCCACAGCGGGCTGACTTCGTTGAACGGCTTCGCCGCATCGTCGTGGTCGTCATCGTGGTCATGGTCATGCTCATCGTCATGGTCATGCTCATGTTCATGCTCGTGGACGTGCTCGTGCTCGTGGTCATGGTCGTGCTCCGCCTCCGGCCCCTTTTCCTCGTGGAGGTAGATCGGGACCGGCATGAACGCGCAGTACTTCTCCAGCGTCTCGCGGAGCCTAAAGGCTTGCAGGAACTCGCGCTCCTCCTCGGAGACGGTCAGCGTGATGGTCGTGCCGCGTTCCGCGCGGTCCGACGGCTCCATTTCGTACTGCATGCCGTCCTCGCTGACCCAGCGCACCGCCTCCGCGCCCGGCTGCCAGCTGAGGGTGTCGATGACCACCTTCGAGGACACCATGAACGCCGAGTAGAAGCCCAGGCCAAAGTGGCCGATGATGCCGCCGTCCTCGCCCTCGGATTTGTACTTGTTCAGGAATTCCTCCGCGCCGGAGAACGCGACCTGCGCGATGAAGCGCTCTACCTCATCGCCCGTCATGCCCACGCCGTTGTCGATGATCTTCAGCGTGCCTTCGGCTTCACTTGGGATGACGTCGATGCGGTAGGCTTCCTCCGCGGTCGCTTCGCCATTCATGGCGATCATTCGGTGCTTCGCGATCGCGTCCGCGCCGTTTGAGACCAGCTCGCGCAGGAAGATGTCCTTGTCGGAGTACAGCCACCGCTTGATGATGGGCATGATGTTCTGCGCGTGAATCGTGATGTTTCCAGTCCTGGCCATTTCGTATGCCTCCCAATTGCTTGGTTTTTGCGTTTACAGGGACAACCATATTTTATGGAAACGCGGGGCGCATGTCAAGTTAAATTGGCACTCAAAATACGAGAGTGCTAACAAAGCTCGGGGACATGCCTTGGAATTTCATGCGTCGCAGTCCTCCCTTTTCCTTGGCGCAAGAAACCCGACCGGCGGATTTTCTCCGCCCCTTAAGCATAGCTTGATAGTGCGTGAAGGGGGGTGAGGGTGGTGAGGATCCCGTGGGAGCTGGTGGTGTCGTTCGCGCTGGGACTGGGGCTTCTATACGCGATCGGATGGCTTCTGCTGGTGCCAATGCGATTCCTCTGGCGTTTGATCGCGGGCGGCTTGATGGGGGCGCTCGCGCTGTGGCTGATCAATCAACTGAGCGGCATCACCGGAATCTACATCGCCATCAACCCCTTCACGGCGTTGTCGGTGGGTTTTCTGGGGCTGCCGGGCGCGGCGCTGGTGGTGGCGCTGCAGTACCTGCTGTAGACCTGCTGTAGGCATACGTCCGCCTCGGGGGGCATAGAAATGGCGAGAGGTGGACGGCGTGTTCGACGATTTCCCGCTGCTTCGGGACAGGCTCCCCAAGGGCGCGGCGCTGACGGAAGTGCGCGTCCGGGCGGGCCAGCCGGTGGAGGTCCGCAGCGCGTCGGGGGCAAAGCTCGTCGGGCCGGAGGTCACCCGGCAGGAGATGGACGAGCTGCTGCTGCAGATGACCGGCTACTCGATCTACGCCTGCGAGGAGTCCATCCGTCAGGGGTTTTTCACGCTGCCGGAGGGCCACCGCGTGGGGCTGACCGGGCGGTACGCCTCCGACAAGGGCGGCGTGGTGGCGCTGACCGGCGCGCTGTCGATGTGCATCCGGGTGGCGCGGGCCGTCCCGGGCGCGGCCGACCCGCTGATGCCGCATCTGACGGGCCACGGCAGGCTTCACAGCGCACTGATCCTGTCCCCGCCGGGGCTTGGCAAGACCACCATGCTGCGGGACGCCGCGCGGCAGCTTTCCGGCCTCGGATACCGGGTGGCGCTGGCGGACGAGCGCGGGGAACTCTCCGCGCCCGCGCTGGACGGCCTGCCGACGATGGCGCTGGGGCCTCGCTGCGACGTGGCCACCGGCGCGGACAAGGCCCAGCTGATCGGGCGGCTGGTCCGGTCCATGGCCCCCGACGTGGTGGTGACGGACGAGCTTGGCGACGAGGGCGACGCGCGGGCGGTGTACGAGGCGGCCTGCGCGGGCGTCATGGTGCTGGCGTCGGCCCACGCGGCGGACATCCCCGCGGCCATGCGCAAGCGGGGTTTGAAGTCCCTCGTGGAGGATGGGCTGTTTGAAGTTCTGGCGGTCCTGGGCGGCGCGCCTGGGAGAATTGTGGAAATTATGGACGCGCGGGAGGGACAGGGGCTCAGCCATGCGCTCCGGGCGCATGCGTAGGCCGTAGGGGGGAAAGGGCATGATGCTGCGGCTGATCGCGGCGGCGCTGCTCTCCGTCGCCTGCGCGCTGGCCGGGCGGGCGGTGGCGGGGGCCTGCGTGCGCAGGGCGAAGGCGCTGGCCGCGCTGGCGGAAAGCGTGAAGAAGCTCCGGGTGGACATGCTGGACAAGCTCCTGCCGCTCAAAGAGGCGCTTAAAAACGGGCACCCGGCGATGCGCGCGGTGGCGGAGGCGATGGCCGGCTGCGGCGCTGGTACAGCGTGGCGGCGGGCGAAGGAGACGCTGCGCGAGCGAGGCGCGGCGCTGGACTGCCTGACCGCGCCGGACTTCGAGGCGCTGGGCGAGCTGTTCGACGGCTTGGGCGAGAGCGGCGCGGCGCAGCAGCGCATCCTGATCGCAAGCGCGATGGAGTCGCTGGAGTCGCTCCGGCGGGAGGCCGACAAGAAGGCCAAGGAGGAGAGCAAGCTGTACGCGACGCTCGGGTTCCTGGCCGGGCTTTCATTGGCAATTCTCTTGATGTAGGACGCTCCATATCCGTCCGGCGGATCATGGGCGCAGAGGATAGTCCAGTAGTGGCAGGAGGGGTGCGCGTGAGCGTCGACCTGGTGTTCAAGATTGCCGCCATCGGGGTTCTGGTCTCGGTGCTGGCGCAGGTGCTGTCCAGGGCCGGGCGGGACGACATGGCGATGCTGACGACGCTGACGGGCCTGGTGATCGTGCTCCTGATGGTGGCAAACCTGGTCAGCGACTTCTTCACCAGCGTCAAGAGCATTTTCAATCTGTACTAGGGCGGGCACGCGCCGTAGCCCTGCAACTTGTTTGGACCGGGGGTGGGCTTCATGGAGGTCGTGCGGCTGGTGCTCCTGTGCGTGGCGGCGGCTCTGGTGGCGGCGATGCTCCGGGGCAACAGGCCCGAGATGGCGGCGGCGGTGGCAATGGCGGCGGGCACGGTGGCGTTTCTGATGGCGGTCGGGGACCTCAAGACCGTGGCCGACGCCGCGCGGGCGCTGGCCTCGGGCGCGGGTGTCTCCGGCGAATCAACGCTTCTGATGCTGCGGGCGGCGGGCATCGCGTTGATCGCCGAGTTCGGCGCGCAGCTTTCCCGGGACGCGGGCGAGAGCGCGCTGGCCGGGCGGATCGAGCTGGGCGCGCGGGTGGCGCTGGCCGCGATGAGCGTGCCGCTGATCACCGGCCTAGTATCACGCCTTGCCGCGCTGATGCCATGAACAAGGGCGATGAAAATCCGCCGGGCGGCTTTTCAACGCATAGGAAGAAAACTGCGTGAGCCATGAAATCCTGCGGGATTTCCGGGCGGCTCACTGACTTGAGGAACTGTTTCCTCCACCAGTGATCGCACTGGTTATGGAAACCGATTCCCGGCGCGCGGGTCGCCGGGATCGATTGGAAGGTACGACGAGGTTGGGAGGGCGGGCGGATGCGCCTCGCCGTGCGGATGCGATGAGACGGCTTTTCGTCCTGTTGGTAGTTGCGCTGGTTGTTCTGTTCTTTGGCCTCACCGCACGGGCGCAGTCGCTGGATGACGTGCTGAACGCGGTGGACACTTCCCAGCTTCAGGCGGTCGGGGACGAGGCGGGCTTCGATGTGGGCGCGACCCTGAGGGGCCTGGCCTCGGGCGAGATCCGGCTGGACGCGAAGCAGGCGCTGGAGGAGGCGGGCCGCATCGCCCGCGAACGCCTGTCCGCCGCGGGCGCGTGGATGCTGGCGCTTTGCCTGCCGTCCATCGCGCTGGCGATCCTGAAGCGGCTGACCGGCGACGGCGCGGCCGCCCGCGCGGCGGGCACAGTGTGCTATCTCGCGGCGGCGGCGGTGCTGGTGGGGTTGGTGGTCCGTTCCATCGACCAGGCGCGCCAGGCGGTGGACCTGACGGTGAAGCTTTGCGACGCGCTGTTCCCGGCGATGACGGCGCTGCTCGCGGCCACGGGGCGCGCGGCCACCGCCGCGGCGCTGTCCCCGGCGGCGTCCCTCATGGGCGGGCTTCTGGGCTGGTCGATCGAGCACCTGATCCTGCCGCTCACCGCCTGCTGCGCAGCGTTGATCGTGGCGGGGAACCTCTCCGAAAGCGTAAAGCTCGGCGGCATGACCGGGCTGATCTCGGGGCTTTGCAAGTGGACGCTGGGGTTGTGCTCGACGGTATTGATGGGCGTCCTCAGCGTGCAGGGGCTGATCGGCAGCGGGCAGGACGGCGCGTCGATCCGCACCGCGAAGTACGCGGTGGACAGCCTGTTGCCCATCATCGGCGGCGACGTGGGCGACGCGTTGGAACTGGTGGGGGCCAACGCCCAGCTGATCAAGAGCGCCATCGGGGCCACGGGGCTGATGCTGCTCCTCGCGCTGACGGCGGGGCCGATGATCGAGCTGGGCGGGGTGATGTTTCTGACGCGCCTCGCTGCCGCGGTGACCGAGCCCATCGAGACGGGCCGCGCGCAGAAGATGATGGCGCAGTTTTCCGAGGTGCTGGGGCTGATGGTGGCGTCGGTGGCCACGGCGGCGTTGATCGCTCTTTTGGTGACGGGCGCAATGCTCAGACTATAAAAGGGGAGGGAGCCCATGGAGCGGCTGACCGGCGTGTGCCTGAGGCTGGTGGCGCTGTGCGCGCTGTGCGCGCTATTGGAGCCCGCGGCGGAAGGCTCCCAGCCCTGGCCGGGGCTGAAGTTGATCGCGGGGCTGATGGTCAGCGCTTCGGTGCTGGACTTCTTCCTCACGCTGCTGGGCGCGATCCCCGCGTAAGGGATTGGCAAGGAGGCGGCACACATATGCACGATGTTTTGATGAACTCCGGGTGGTTTGGAGGGCCGAAGCCCTCCGTGTTCGATCGTGCCGGCGGCCTGTACGGCGGCGCGGGCGGCATTTTGCTTGCGAAATGCGCACCCGATCCCGGCGCCGGGCGAAGGTCGCCTCCCACCGGAAAATTCCGCAGAATTTTCAGGCGCCGTCCCTCGTTCCCCTCGCAAACGCACGAAAAATGTGCTCGCATATTTTTCATGCGTTTGCCCTGAAGGAGGCGGCATGGGCAATTTCTGGGCGGCGCTCAAGGGCGCGAAGCGGATGGAGTGGATCATCCTCCTGGCGGTCGCGGCGGTGCTTGTCCTCTTTTTTGCGAACCGCAGCGCGCCGGAGGGGCAGCAAACCGCGCTGGAGGCGCGGATGGAGGCGGTGCTCTCCGCCGTTCGGGGCGCGGGCCGCGTCCGGGTGCTGGTGTCGGCGGGCGAGGGCGATTCCCAGGCGTTCTCGCAGCAGGAGCCCCAGTCCGTCCGGGGCGTGGTGATCGTGGCCGACGGCGCGGACGACATACGGGTGGCGCTGGAGCTGTCGGGCGCGGCGCAGGCGCTCCTGGGCGTGGACGCGGGCAAGATTCAGGTGCTGAAGATGGAGGGAGACAAATGAAAACGGCGGATAACCTGCGGGCGTTCTGGGATACGCTTGTAAAAGCCGACCGGCGCACGCAGCTGGTGCTGATGCTGTCGCTGCTCGCGGCGCTTTTGAGCCTGTACATGCTCATCGGATCGGGCGGACGCGAGGGCGGCGCCGTGCCCAGCGCCTCCCGCGTGTACGAGCCGGTGGACTCCATCGCCCGCTTCCGGAGCGAACGGGAGACCGTCCGGAAGGTCGAAATCCAGCAGCTGAACGCGCTGATCGGGGACGAATCCGCCGGGCAGGACATCCGGGACAGGGCGCGCGAAAAGCTGATTCAGCTGACCGGGTGGATGGAGCAGGAGGTCACCGTCGAGGGCGTGCTCCGGGCGGAAGGGTATTTGGACCCGCTTGTCACCGTGCACGCGGACTCGGTAAACGTGCTCGTACGCACCGAGGTACTCACTCAGGCGGACGCCGCGAAAATCCTGTCGCTGGCCGCGCGCGAAACCGGGCAGAGCGGCGGGAACATCAAGGTCATTCCGGTTTTGGAGGGCGGGGCGTAAAGAATGAGCCTTCAATTTGTCCCCGCCATTAAATCTTCTCGAGCGTTTGCTAAGATCGCGGAAATCTGTTATAATAAGGGCACACCCAAAGGAGGTGCCTCTTTGTTATGAGCGAAAATCTGCCCACCAATGTGCAGTTGGAATCGAGCGAAAACGGCTCGGTCAGCTTTGCCACGGACGTCATCGCCACCATCGCGGGCCTTGCCGCCACCGAGGTGGAGGGCGTCGCCTCGATGGGCGGCGGCTCTACCGGGCTTGCCGACATCCTGACCCGCCGCGGCCAGTCCAGTAAGGGCCTCACCAAGGGCGTCAAGGTGGAAGTGGCGGAAGGCGGCGTCACCGTGGCCATCACCATCGTGGTCGAATTCGGCTCCCCGATCCCGGAGGTGGCCTCCGGCATTCAGGAGAACGTCAAGAAGGCCATCGAAACCATGAGCGGCCTTACCGTACGCTCCATCGACGTCCACGTGCAGGGCATGAGCTTTGAGCGCGAACACCGCGCGGCCGCCGAGATCGAAATGCAGCAGCGGGCGCTGCTCGAGGACCAGGAGCGCGCGTCGGAGAGCGACATGGAGGCGGACGACCAGCTGCCCGATGAGAACGAATCGACCTGATCTGTAAGGTGAAGGGAGAATGGCCATGAAACTGAATTTCTTCGAGCGCCTGTTGCTGGCCCTGACCGGCATATTGGGCGTGTTTTTTGCCGCGGCGCTGGGTGTCGTCTCCTACACAGGGAACAATGTGGTGCTGACGATCGCCGGTTACGACGCAAACATCGGGAAGGGTGTATGGTGGGTTGTGCTGGTCGGGGTGATCGCGCTCATCGCGCTCAGTTGGGCGCTGAAGCTGCTCTCCCTGGCCTTCAAGCGCGAACCCCGCACGGACCGCTCCAGCGTTTCGGTGCAGAACTCCGAAAACGGCTCGGTGCGCATCTCGGTGGCGGCGATGGACACGCTGGTCAAGCAGGCCATCGCCCACGACGAGGGCGTGGTGGACATCAAGACCTCCATCATCAACCACGAGGACTCCATCTCCGTCTCCATCGACATGACGCTGGCTTCGGACGTGCACATCCCCAACGTCACCATGATGATGCAGCGCTCCATCAAGAACTTCATCGAGGAGTTCTCCGGCATCGCGGTGCGCGAGGTGACCATCATGGTCTCCAAGATCGTCGAGGTCACGCCGCAGCCGCCGCTCCACCTGAATCATCCGGAACCCGCCATGGCGCTCAAGGAGTCGCATCTGCGCGAGCTGGAGCAGCCGCTCCCGCAGGAGCCGGAGCCTGAACCGGCCTATGAACCCGAGCCGGAGCCCGAACCCGCGCCCGCGCCCGCGCCCGAAACAGAATATGCGCCGGAACTCGCGCCGGAGACCGCGCCGGAAGTGGAGTCGGAACCAGTGCCCGAGCTAACGCAGGAAGCGCCGGAGGAGATCCCCGAGGCGTACCCGGAACAGGAGCCGGAAAAGGCGGTCCCGGGCGAAGTAAGCGAGAAGGACGTCTGGTAGACATGGCGATGAAAAACCCGAGGTTTTTCATCGCGTAGGAAGAAGTTTGCGTGAGCCTGAAATCCTGCGGGATTTCGGACGGCTCCCTGACTGAAGGAATTGTTTCCTCCACCAGTGTGCGCACTGGTTATGGAAACCGATTCCCGGTGCACAGGTCGCCGGGAACGATGTGAGCCTTAATTGGGTACGAACCGGGGCAAATCTACAGGAGGGCGAAGGATGAACAGGGAGACGATCAAAGGCCTGCTCGGCGGCATCGGGGGATTGATCACCGCCGTACTCATCCTGACCATCGGCTTTTGGAAGGCGCTGCTCATCGTGGGGCTTGCGGCCCTCGGCTGGTGGCTGTCGGGCGCCAGGCAGCTTCCGCAGGGGTTTTACGATTTCCTGGCGCGCATCAAATTTCCCTGGGACTGAATGGGCATGAAGAATTGTTTCATCCACCAGTCTTCGGACTGATGGATGAAACTGCGTTCCCGGCGCGTATGTCAACGGGAAGGATTGAAGAGGACGAAGGGGTCCGACGGCTGTCTGAACGCCGCGATGGAATGGATCGTGGCGTTTTTTCCGGTCAAGCCGATCCACCAAAGGAGTGCGACTGATGAATAGAACCCAAGCGCGCGCCGCCGCGATGAAACTGGTCTACGAATGGGAAATGGGCGGGGACGGCGGCGACGATACCTGCCGGGAACTTCTGGAGATCAAGCCCGGCGAGGACGAGGCCGAATACATGCAGGCGGTCTTTGAGGGCGTCCGGGACAACCGGGCGGCGCTCGATGAAAAGATCGAGCGCTTCGCCCACGGCTGGAAGCTGGACAGGCTGTCGAAGGTGGACCTGGCCATCCTGCGCGTCGCGGCCTACGAGCTGTCTGAGGGCAAGGAGCCCGGCGGCGCGGTAATCCAGGAGGCCGTGCAGCTCTCCGAAAAGTATTCCACCGACAAGGCCTCGTCCTTCGTCAACGGCGTACTGGGCGCCATGGCACGGGAGAACGCCTGATGGTCCTGGGCGTGGACACCAGCTGCTACCGGACGAGCCTGGCGCTGGCGGACGGGGAGGACATCCTCGCCGAAGCGGGACGCCTCTTGGACGTTCCGGCGGGGGAGCGGGGCCTTCGGCAATCGGAGGCGCTGTTCCAGCATGTGAAGCGGCTGCCGGAGCTGATGGAAGCGCTGATGGCGCGCGCGGAAGGGCCGGTCAGCGCGGTGGCGGTCAGCGTGAAGCCGCGGCCCGCAGAGGATTCCTACATGCCGGTGTTCACGGCGGGCGCTTCTGTCGCCCGTTCGGTCGCCTCGGCGCTTCGCGTGCCGCTGATTGAGACCACGCATCAGCAGGGGCATGTGCGCGCGGCGCTGGTGGGATGCGACCTCCCGTCGGATTTTCTGGCCGTCCACCTGTCGGGCGGCACCACGGAGATTTTGAAGGTGGGCGGGGGCCTTTCCATCGACCTTCTGGGCGGCACGGCGGACATCAGCGCCGGGCAGCTGGTGGATCGGGTGGGCGTCGCGCTGGGCCTAAACTTTCCGGCGGGACCGTATCTGGAGGCGCTGGCGATCAAGGGAGAGGCGAGAAGCACCCTTCCGGTCAGCGTGTCTGGGATGAGTTGCAGCCTGTCCGGCGCGGAGGCCGCTTTGATGCGGCTGATCCAGGCCGGGGCCGGGGCGGAAAACGTGGCTGCCGAGGTCTATTCGCTGATCGCCCGGACGCTGTCGAGGCTGATCTCGCAGGCGGCCAGCCAGACGGGCCTTCAGGACGTGCTGCTGGCCGGGGGCGTCGCGTCGTCGGCGCTGCTCCGCGCGCTTCTGCCGGAGCGCCTGAGGCGGCTCAAAGCGGACATTCGGATACACTGGGCAAGACCTGAGCTTTCGGGCGACAACGCCGCGGGCGTCGCGCTGATCGGCTGCGACAGGCTGAGGCTTAAGGAGGAATGCGCATGAGCGGGAGTATTATTGACGGCAAGGGCATCTCCGTCGCGATCCGCGAGGAACTCAAGGAAAAGGTGGCGCGGCTGAAGGAAAAGGGCGTCGTCCCGTCGCTGACGGTGATTCTCGTGGGCGACGATCCGGGCTCCCTGGTCTACGTGCGCAACAAGGAACGCGCCTGCAAGGAGACCGGGATGGTCGGAAACGTCATCCGCATGCCCGCCGAGACCTCGCGGGAGGAATTGCTCCACGAAATCCAAAAGATCAATGACGACGACAGCATTCACGGCCTGCTCGTGCAGTTGCCGCTGCCCAAACACCTGAACGAGGCCGAGATCATCCGCTCCATCGCGGCGGAAAAGGACGTGGACGGGCTGCATCCAATGACGCAGGGGCTGCTCATGAGCGGCGCGCCGGCGGCACTGCCCTGCACGCCGCGGGGCTGCATTGAGCTATTGCACCGCGCGGGCGTAAAACTCTCCGGCGCGGAGGCGGTCGTGGTCGGCCGCAGCGTGATGGTGGGTAAGCCGATGGCGCTGCTCCTCCTCAGGGAGAACGCCACCGTCACGATGTGCCACTCCCGCACGCGCGATCTGGGCGAAGTTACCCGGCGCGCGGATGTGCTGGTTGTGGCGATCGGAAAACCCAACCTGATTACCGCCGACATGGTGAAGCCGGGCGCAGCGGTCATCGACGTGGGCATGAACCGCCTGCCGGACGGCAAGCTGACCGGCGACGTGGACTACGAAAATGTGAAGGAAATCGCGGGCTGCATCACCCCGGTGCCGGGCGGCGTAGGCCCCATGACGATCGCGATGCTCCTCGAAAACACCATCGAGGCGGCTGCCCGTCATGCAGGCTGATTCGGCGCTCTCCGTCAGTGAGCTGAACGAGTACGCCCGGAAGCTGCTTGCGGGCGATCCGCTTCTGCGCGCACTCCGGGTCAAGGGCGAGATCACCGGGTTCAAGCGCCACTACAGCGGCCACCTGTATTTCTCGATCAAGGACGAGGCGGCGCGTGTGCAGTGCGTGATGTTCCGGCAGAACGCGCAGGCGCTGGACTTTGAACCCGCCGACGGGCAGATGGTGCTGATCGAGGGCGGCGCGTCGCTGTACGCGGCCAGCGGCACCTACCAGGTCTACTGCCAGAACATGTGGCGCTCGGGCGCGGGCGCGCTGTACCTGAAGTTTGAGGCGCTCAAAAAGAAGCTGGCGGAGGAAGGGCTTTTCGACCCCTCGCTCAAAAAACCGCTGCCGCTTCTTCCGGCGCGGGTCGGCATCGTCACTTCGCCCACCGGCGCGGCCCTTCGGGACATGCTCCGAATCCTGCGCCGCCGGAATTCCGCCGTGGATATCCTGATCGCGCCCTGCCAGGTGCAGGGCGAAGGCGCGGCCGCCGACATCGCGCGCGCGCTGGACAAGCTGAACCGGCACGGCGGCGTGGACGTGATCCTTTGCGGGCGGGGCGGCGGGTCCATCGAGGACCTTTGGGCCTTCAACGAGGAAATTGTCGCGCAGGCGATCGCGCGTTCGGTGATTCCCGTGATCTCCTGCGTCGGCCATGAGACCGACACCACCATCGCCGACTTCGTGGCGGACGCCCGGGCGGCGACACCTTCGATGGCGGCCGAGATGGCGTCGCCCGTGCGGCAGGAGCTTCTGGACGCCCTGGAGGGCCTCAGGCGCAGGCTGGCCCGGGCGCTGGGCAACCGGCTCGTGCTGAACCGCGAAAGGCTTGTCAGGCTCGGCCGCGGGCTGCGTTCGCCGGAAGCGCTCGTCATCCGCCCGAGGCGGGACGCGCTGACGCGCCTCAGGGCGCGCATGGACCTTGCGCTGGAGCGGAGGACCGTGTCGACGCGGGGGCGGCTCCAACTGCTGATGCGCGCGCTTCACGGGCTGAACCCGGACGGGGTGCTGTCCCGCGGGTACGCGCTGGTCAAATCTGATGGAAAGATCATCACCGACGCCGAGGGCGTAGCGCCCGGTCAGGACGTCACGATTACGCTTTGGAAGGGCGCGCTGGACGCCGTGGTGTCCCGCGTGCGCCGGAGGGAGGTTCCATGAACCGCAAAGTCAATTTTGAGGAAGACATGGCCCGCCTCGAGGGAATCGTCAAATCCCTCGAAGAGGGTTCCCTGCCGCTGGACGAGTGCTTCAAGACTTATGAGCAGGGGATTCTGCTTTCAAAGGCGCTGGAGGCGCTGTTGGACGAGGGCGAGGCGCGCATCCGCGTCCTGACGGAGGGCGGCGAAGCGCCGTTCGAGGCGGAGGTCGGCCAATGATGCTGGAAGAATACGCTCTGCTCGCGGACGAGACGCTCGAGCGCGCGCTGGAGGAGAAACCATGGTCGGCGGACGGGCACGAGGTGCCGCCGCTGCTTCGGCAGTCGATGCGCTACAGCGCGCTCGCCGGCGGGAAGCGGCTTCGCCCGGCGATGCTGCTGGCGGCGGTCGACATGCTGGGCGGCGACCGGGCGGAGGCGCTGCCTTACGCCGCGGCCATCGAGATGATCCATACCTATTCGCTGGTGCACGACGACCTGCCTGGCATGGACGACGACAGCCTGCGCCGCGGGCGGCCCACGAACCACATGGTATTCGGCGTGGGGCACGCGATCCTGGCGGGCGACGCGCTGCTCAACCAGGCCTACGAAATGATGCTGGCCCACGCGCTATCGGATCCCGCGCGCGTCGCGCAGCGGGCCCGCGCCGTCTGGGAGATCGCCCGGGGCGCGGGCGTCCAGGGCATGATCGCCGGACAGAGCGTGGACCTCAGCTGCGAGCGGGGCGCCATCGACGTGGAACCGGTCATGCTCAAGTACATTCACCTGCACAAGACCGGCTCGATGTTCCGGGGCGCGCTCCGGGCCGCCTGCGCGCTCTCAGGCGCGACGGAAGACGAGGTTCGGGCGCTTTCGCGCTACGCGTCCAACTTCGGCATGATGTTCCAGGCGGTGGACGACCTTCTGGACGTGGAGGGCGACGAACGGACGATCGGCAAGACCCCCGGCAAGGACATTGCGTCCGGCAAGCTCACCTGCGTGAGCGTCTACGGCACCGGCGGCACCCGCGCGCTGATCATCGAGCTTCAGCAGGAAGCGATGGACGCGCTCGCGCCGTTTGGCGAGCGGGCGGCGTTCTTTCAGGACCTTCTGTGCGAGATGATGCACAGAAAAGCTTAGCATTTGAGATTCCCAACCGGCTTTTCATCGCGCAGCGGGAAGCCGAACGGCCGGGAATGATAAGAAAAGCGGGATTCTACTACAGGCTGTCACGAAAGGCAGGGCGACAATGCTCTTTTTCGAACTGATCGCGAACCGTGTGCTGATGACGTGCGTCGCGGCATGGTTTATCGCACAGGCGCTCAAGGTGCTGTTCTACTACTTCCTGGAAAAGCGCTGGGACCTGGGCAGGATGTTCGGTCTGGGCGGCATGCCCAGCTCCCACTCGGCGGTGGTGTGCGCGCTGGCCACGGCGGTGGGCGTGTCCAGGGGATTTTACAGCCCGGAGTTTGCGATCGTGTTCGTGCTGGCCTCCGTCGTCATGACCGACGCGGCGGGTGTCCGTCGCGCCGCGGGCAAGCAGGCCGCGCTGATCAACAAAATTGTCAAAGAAATGACCGAGGGCGGCATGGGTCTGACCCACGAGACGCTCAAGGAACTGCTCGGCCACTCGCCCTTTGAGGTGTTGATCGGGGCGCTGCTGGGCGTATTGATCGCCGTCATCATCATGTAACGGATTCGGGAGAAATGGAATGCTAGACGAGATTCTATCGCCGGAACAGCTGAGGCGCATGAGCCTCAAGGAGCTTGAGGCGCTTGCGGCGGAGATCCGGGAGAAACTGCTTGAGACCGTATCGTCCAACGGGGGACATTTGTCCAGCAACCTGGGCGTCGTGGAGCTGACGATTGCGCTGCACGTTGTCTACGACTGCCCGGCCGACAAGCTGGTCTTCGACGTGGGGCATCAGGCCTACGCCCATAAGCTCTTGACCGGCCGTGGGCCGCGCTTTGATACGCTCCGGAAAGCCGGCGGCATCACGGGCTTTCCCCGAATCGAGGAGAGTCCGTATGACGCCTTCACCACCGGCCACGCGTCCACGTCCCTCTCCGCCGCGCTGGGCATGGCCCGCGCGCGGGACCTGATGGGCGGGAAGCACCATGTGGTGGCGGTGGTGGGGGACGGCGCGCTGACCGGCGGCATGTGCTACGAGGCGCTCAACGACGCGGGCGAGTGCAAGACCCCCATGGTGGTGGTTTTGAACGACAACGAGATGTCCATCTCCAAAAACGTCGGCGCGCTGTCGGGCCATCTGACCGCGCTGCGCCAGTCAAACCCCTACCGCAGGGTGAAGCACGCCGTCAGCGGCTGGCTGGATAAAATGCCCCGCGTCGGTCGGCCCATCCTGCACGGCATGGAGCGGGTCAGGGATTCGCTCAAATCGTTGGTCATCGACGACAGGTTCTTCAACGCGCTGGGCTTTGAGTACCAGGGCCCTATCGACGGGCACGATCTGAGCCGTCTGATCCGGGTGCTTCGCCGCGCGAAGCAGGCGGGGCGGCCGGTGCTGGTGCACGTGGTCACCCGGAAGGGCAGCGGCTACGAACCGGCGGAGGATTCGCCGGATGTCTTCCACGGCGTGCAGCCGTTTGACGTCGAGAACGGCCAGTTCGTCAAAAAGGCGGGCCTGAAAAACGGTCAGGCGATGGCCGCGGAGCTCTCCATGATGGCCGATAGTGACATCCGCATTCTGGCCGTCACCGCCGCGATGCCCATCGGCACCGGGCTTTCGATCTTCAAGGACCGCCACCCGGACCGCTTCTTCGACGTGGGCATCGCCGAGGAGCACGCCGTCACGATGGCGGCGGGCCTCGCGGTCAGCGGCATGCGCCCCTACGTTGCGATCTACTCCACGTTCCTGCAGCGCGCCTATGACCAGGTGCTCATGGATGTTTGCCTGCAGAAGCTGCCGGTGACGCTGCTCATCGACCGGGCGGGGCTTGTGGGCGCGGACGGCGCCACCCATCAGGGCGCGTACGACATCGGGTTCCTCCGGTCGATGCCGGGCATGACGGTGTGCTCGCCCCGGGACGTGCGGGATTTGAAGCGTCTGATCCGGCTCAGCCTCGAGCACGACGGCCCCATGGCCATCCGCTACGCGCAGGAGGCCGACGACATGGGCCCCCACATGCAGGAGAACGCGCCGCTGGCGGTCGGTCAGTGGGAGCTTCTGAGCGCGGGCGAGGACGCGATGATCCTGGCCGTCGGGCGCATGGTGGAGACGGCGCTGAACGCCGCCATCAAGCTGGTGGGGCGCGGCGTGCGCTGCGGCGTGATCGACGCCCGCTTCATCAAGCCCATGGACGAGAAGATGCTCCGGGAGGCCGCCGAAAGGCACCCGCTGCTCGTCACGCTGGAGGACGGCGCGGTCCTGGGGGGGTTCGGCTCGGCGGTGCTTGAAAAGCTGGCCGAGTGGGGCATCGAGACCACGGTGATCAACCTGGGTATCCCGGACCGCTTCATCGAGCAGGACACCGCCCCCGGCCAGATGGCCGACTGCGGGCTGTCGGTGCCGCAGGTGGTGGAAAAGGTGCTCACCCGCGTGCGCGCAAAGCGCGCGGCGTCCGGCCGTGCCGTCTAGGCGCGCCGACCAGGCGCTGGTGGAGAATGGGCTTGCGCTGACCATCGAATCGGCGCGGGCGTTCATCATGGAGGGGCGCGCCTACCAGGGCGAGGAGCGGCTGGACAAGCCCTCGGACCCCGTGAAGCCCGGCCTGATTCTTTCCGTCCGAGAGGGGCGGCCCTACGTCAGCCGCGGCGCGCACAAGCTGCTCGGCGCGCTTATGGCCTTCGGGCTGGACGTGGACGGCAAAGTCTGCCTGGACGTGGGCGCTTCCACCGGCGGATTCACAGACGTGATGCTCAGGCGCGGCGCAAGGCGCGTCTACGCGGTGGACGTGGGCTACGGCCTTCTGGACTGGCGGCTTAGAAGCGACCCCAGGGTGACCGTCATGGAGCGCACAAACGCCCGCTTTTTGGAGCCCGAAATGTTCCCCGAGCCGCCGTCGTTCGGCGCGACCGACGTTTCGTTCATCTCCCTCAAGGCGATCCTGCCTGCGGCGCTCCCCCTGCTGACCTGCGACGCGCGCTTTGTCGCGCTGATCAAGCCCCAGTTTGAGGCGCCCCGAGACCAGGTCGGACCCCGGGGCGTGGTGCGGGACCTGGCGGTGCACCGCGCGGTGATCTCGGACGTGGTCGCCTGTGCGGAAGGCCTGGGTTTCCGGGCGGCGGGCCTCGATTTTTCGCCGATCACCGGCCCGGAAGGTAACGTGGAATTCCTGCTATACATTACCCGGCGTAATGAGGCCCAATCCGCAGTCGATTCCGCCCGCATCGAGCGGGTCGTTTCGGCGGCATATGACAAATTTATGAAATCGGCTGAATAATCTTGTATGCTTATGCATGCATGGTATACAATATGCGTTATAGGGGCTGAGAGCATGGCCTTTCGAACGGTGGCGATCTGGAGAAACGACGCGAAACCGGGTGTGCAGGAGGTTGCACGGCGGCTTCGCGCCGCGCTGGAAGCCAAGGGGATGCGCGTATTGCCGGATTGCGCCCATCTGGACGATTGCGACCTGATGATGGTTCTGGGCGGGGACGGCACATTCCTGCACGCGTTCGAAGCCGCGCTGCCTCGGGACATTCCGATGCTGGGCGTCAACCTGGGTCGCGTGGGCTTTCTGAGCGAGGTTCAGCCCGACCATCTGGAGGAGGACGTGGAACTTCTGGCCGACGGGCGGTACTTTATCGAGCCGCGCATGCTGCTGGAGGTTCGGACGGCCTCCGACCAAAAGGCGTTTGCGCTCAACGAGGTGGCGATCAACCGGTCGGACTCGTCGGTGGGCGCCCTGTCGCTGTCGGTTTCCGCAAACGGCGGCGTGGTGGATCGCTTTTCCGGCGACGGGCTGATCGTGGCCACGCCCACGGGTTCCACCGCCTATTCGATGGCGGCGGGCGGGCCGATCGTGGCGCCGGGCCTCGACTGCATACTGCTCACGCCCATCTGTCCCCACACGCTGGCCGCGAGGCCCATCGTGATTGGCGACAAACAGGTGGTTACCGTGTCCATCCTGGGCGACAAGCGCCGGGCGCGCGTGGTCGTCGACGGCCACTACGTGATCACGCCGGACGACGGCATCACCGTGCGCCGCGCCGAGAGGAACATCCGCTTCGTGCGGCTCAGGCCGCACAGTTTTTTCGAACTTCTCCGGGGCAAGCTGTCCGACTGGACGGAATGACCCGAACCTTTGAACGACCGCGATTTGAGTGTAATTGGGAGGACAGGCCATGAAATCGGTGCGCCACTCCATGATTCTGGAGATCATCGAATCGCAGAATATCGAAACCCAGGAAGAGCTGGCCGAACAGCTCAAGCGGCACGGCGTGCGCGTCACGCAGGCCACCGTATCACGCGACATCAAGGAATTGCGCCTGGTCAAGGTGCTCAGCGACGGCGGCGGCTATCGCTACGCCACCAGCGAGCGCGCCGAACAGGGCATGAGCGACCGCTTCATCCGCATCTTCTCCGAATCGGTGCTGTCGATGAACGCGGCCAGCAACCTCATCGTCATCAAGACGCTCTCCGCCTCCGCCAATGCCGCCGCCGAGGCCATCGATTCCATGAAGTGGCCGGAGATCGTGGGCACGCTGGCCGGCGACAACACGATCCTGGTGGTCGTGCAGGGTGAGGATCTGGTGGAGACGGTGCTCGGCCGATTCAAAACTTTGATTCGCTACTAGGGCGCTCATAATCCGCAAGCGGCTTTTGAGCGCGATAGGAAGAACCTTCGGGAGCCAACATCTCCGGAATTTCCGGGCGGCTCCCTGACTTGTGGTATTGTTTCCCCCACCAGTGTGCGCACTGGTTATGTAAACACATTCCCGGCGCACAGGTCGCCGGGAATGATTTGAAGGAACTACGGGGTGGCAGTTTGCTGCGTCAATAGGAGGGCGTCCCTTGCTACTCGAGCTTTCGATCCGTAACGTCGCCTTGATCGAGCGGCTGCGCATCGAATTTGAACCGGGGCTGAACGTGCTCACCGGCGAAACCGGCGCGGGCAAGTCGATCGTGGTCGACTCGGTCAACCTGGCGCTGGGCGCCCGCGCGGCGCGTGATTTGGTGCGCACCGGCGAAGACAAGGCGCTGGTTCAGGCGGTCTTCGAGATGCCGGAGGGCGCGAAGGCGCTGCTGGGCGATCTGGGCGTGGAGACGGAGGACGGGTTGGTCGCGCTGACCCGGGAAGTCTCCGCGGCGGGCCGGTCTGTTTCCCGGATCAACGGCCAGGTGGTACCCACGGCGCAGCTTCGGCAGGTGACGGCGCTCCTCATGGACGTACACGGCCAGCACGAGCACCAGGCGCTGATGAACCCCGCGCAGCACCTGAATTTCCTCGACGAAGGCGGCGACGAGGCGCACCGCGCGCTACTCCAGCGCGTGGCGTTGAGGCATGCCGAATACCGGGCGCTCGAGCGAGAGGCGAAGAAGCTTCAGATGGACGAGCGGGAGCGCATCCGCACCGTGGACGCGCTGACCCGGCAGGTCGAGGAGATCAAAGCGGTCAAACCCAAGCCCGGCGAGGACGAGAAGCTGGCCCGGAAGCTCGCGCTCCACGAACACGGCGAGAAAATCGCCCAGGCGGTGGGCGCGGCCTATGCCTACGTTTACAGGGGTGAGGGGCGAACCCTCGCCGCGCAGGACGCGCTCAGCCGCGCTTCGGCGGAGATGGCGGCAATCGCGGCGCTTGACCCGCGCTTCGAGGCGCTTCGGGCGCGGCTTGAGGAGCTTTTCTACGCCGCGCAGGACGTGGGCAGCGAGCTCCAACGCATCCAGGATACGCTTGAGTACGATCCCCAGGCCGCCGAGCGCGCCGCTGACCGCCTGAGCGAGCTCAAGCGGCTCAAGCGGCTGTACGGGCCGGAGCTGACGGATGTACTCGATTTTTATGAGCATGCTAAGGCTAGCCTCGCCGCGCTGACCGAGAACGACGCGCTGCGCGCGGAAGCGGATGCCAAGCGCGACGCGTCCAAGGCGGCGCTTCAGGAGGCCTGCCGCGCGCTTTCGTTGAGCCGCCGCGCGCTGAGCGAAAACCTGTCCGCCCGGCTTGTGGAGCAGCTTCAGGACCTCGGCATGGGCCGCACCCGCTTCGAGGTGGAAATCCTGCCCGGCGAGGAGACGGCCCGCGGCGCGGACCAGGTGCAGTTTTTGATCTCGCCCAACCCGGGCGAGCCGTTGAAGCCGCTCAGCGCCATTGCCTCGGGCGGCGAGCTTTCGCGCATCATGATGGCGTTCAAGGCGATCTCCGCCGACGCAGGCGGCGTGCCTTCAATGATCTTTGACGAGGTGGATACCGGTGTTTCCGGCCGCATGGCGCAGGCGGTGGGCGAGAAGATGGCCGCCATCGCCCGGAAGCGGCAGGTGATCTGCGTGACCCACCTTCCGCAGATCGCGGCGCTGGCGGGCGCGCACTTCCTGGTCGAAAAGACCGTGGAGGGCGACCGCACGGGATCCACTGTCCGAAGGCTCGACCGCGAGGGCCGCGTCGAGGAGCTTTCGAGGCTCATCGGCGGCGCGGGCGATCCGGAGAGTTCCCGCCGCCACGCGGCCAACATGCTGGACGCCGCGCAGGCGCTCATCCACACTTCGTTGCGATGAAAATCCGCCGGGCGACTTTTCACCGCGCAGGAAGAAGAATGCGTGAGCCTAAAATCCTGCGGGATTTTCGGGCGGCTCACTGACTGAAGGAACTGTTTCCGCCACCAGTGTGCGCGCTGGTTACGTTAAACCGTTCCCGGCGCGCAAGTCGCCGGGAACGATTTGAATGAAACGCCCGGATTGGCGACGGTCTGAGCATGATGATTCTCATTTGGCAGGGAGGAGAACCCGGAAGCATGGAGTACGGCAGGTTTTACACCAGACTCAGGTTCTGGAGCCGGATCTTCTTCCGGGATTACCAGTCCCCCCCGCCTGAGGAATTGCCCGCGCCCGCCGTCTACGTCTGCCGCCACCGGGACCTTCGGGGCCCGATCGATACCCTCCTGTGGCTGAGCGCGCCGGTGCATCCCTGGGTATACAGCGTGTTCTGCGAACGAAAAACCTGCTACCATCAGTATGCCGATTATACCCTCACCAAGCGCAAGGGCTGGCCCAGGATCCTCGCGCTGCCGGTGGCGCGCATCCTGTCCTGGCTGGTGCCAAGACTTTGCGCTTCGATGGGCGCGATCCCGGTCTACCGCTCCAGCGCGCGGGTGGTCATCACCTTCCGAAAGACATTGGAAGCGCTGAAGGCCGGCATGCGGGTCATCATCTACCCGGACGTCAACTACGCGGACGCCTCCGACGAGATGGGCGAACTGTACGAGGGCTACGTAGGGCTGGGTCCTCTCTATCACCGCGTCACCGGAAAAAACCTTCTGTTCATCCCGCTTCGTAGCGAGCACCGGCACATTGTGCTCGGAACCGCCATCGAGTACGACGGCTCGAAGCCCAGGGAGCCGGAGTTTAAGCGGGTCGCGAAGGCCATCCGCGAGGCATTGGCTTGAAGGGCATCATCACGCGCACAAGACTTTCTCAGGCGGCATGGGCCATCTGCTTTGGGAGGCTTGGAGGGCCGCAGCCCTCCATGTTCAACCATATGTAGCGGCTTTGCCGGTTCATATGGATTTCCCCAAAGGGCGCGCTTGCCCGCCCGACGAGAAATCAATTCCTGCCGTTCGGATTGCGCCCGGAAATTCCCGCAGGAATTTAAACAATCCGCTTTGGTCTCCAACGCCATCGCATGCGTTTGGAGCGCATGCGATGGCTTGAGGGCGAATAGGATGTATCACCCGAAGGGGAAGGGGTGATGCGCTTGATACGCCTGAAGGTTGTCCGGGCATCCAGCCTGCTGTTGGGGGTTGCGCTGACGCTCCTGGCGGTGGTGCTGGCCGTGATCCTGGCAAGCGAGTTGCTCGCGCCGGAGCCGGCGCAGTCCGCGCCCGCGGTGACCGTCGCACCTACTGAAGAAGCGAATGCGAATTCGTTCGGGGCGGTGGCGGCGTTTGCCGCCGCCGCCCCGTCGCAAGTGGACGTGGTATTCGGCGACCACCTGATCGTGGAGGTCGCGAAGATCCTTTCAAAGCCAACCCCGAAGCCCGGCCCCCGAGGCACCATCCTCATTTACCACACCCACACCAACGAGGCCTACCGCATGGTCCCCGGCGACCCCTACCAGGAGACCGAGGCGTGGCGCACCGCCGACCAGTCCCATTCGGTGGTCCGGGTGGGGGAGGCCCTAGCGGACCTTCTGACCGACCGGGGTTTCGACGTGACCCACGACGTGACAGACCACGAGCCGCCGGAGCTCGGCACTGCCTACGAGCGCTCGCTCAAGACCATCGAGGGCTATCCGGAGCGGTTTGATCTTTACATCGACCTGCACCGGGACGCATACAGCCCCGTGGTCTACAAGACGCTCTCGGTCAAGGCGGGCGGCGCGGATGCCGCGCAGTTGATGCTGCTCGTGGGCAACGGCAAGGGCTTTGACGACGACCCCGACTACTACCCCAGGAACATGGCGTTCGCCCAGAAGCTGACGAACCGGCTCAACGCGATCTCTCCCGGCATCTGCCGGGGCGTGATGGTCAAAAACGGCCGCTACAACCAGCACCTGGGCACGTCCCTATTGGTGGAGGCCGGGCACAACCGCAATACCCTCATGGAGGCCATCGCCTCGATGCCCTATCTCGCCGACGCGATCTCCCAGGAGTTTTCCGAGAGGAACGAATGAAAGGTGAAGAAAACAAACGCGATGCGGCTCCTCGACGCCGCGAAGGTACGCTACGACGTCAGGGAATACGAGTTTGACCTGGAGGACCTGAGCGGCACCCACGCGGCGGACGCGCTGGGGCTGGATCAGGAGATGGTGTTCAAGACACTCGTGGCCGTCGGCGACAAAACCGGCCCCGTGGTCTTCGTGATCCCCGTCGCTCGCGCGCTGGATTTGAAGCGCGCCGCGACCGCCAGCGGCAACAAGCGCGTGGAGCTCCTGCCGCTCAAGGACCTGACGAACGTTACCGGGTACCTTCGGGGCGGGTGTTCGCCCATCGGCATGAAAAAGCGCTTCCCGACCTTTCTGGACAGCCGAGCGAAAGGGCGGGAAATCATATCGGTCAGCGCCGGGCTCAGAGGTGTGCAGATCCTCATTGAGCCTTCGGCGCTGGCCTCGTTTGTCTCCGGCGCGTTCGCGGACCTCGCGGATTGACCAAGCCATCATGGTTTCCCGCGCCTCATAATAAAACTTCACTTGCATTTCTTTCTGCAAGTGCCTATAATTGCTTCATATGTTAAGGGGGATTCGTTGATGGGCAAGAAGGACAAACAGCAGGAATTCGTCGCGCATCTCACGCCGCGCAACGAGGATTTCTCGCAGTGGTACACCGACGTCATCCTGAAAACCGACCTGGTCGACTATGCGCCGGTGCGCGGCTGCATGGTGATCAAGCCCTACGGCTACGGCATCTGGGAGCTGATCCAGCAGGAGATGGACCGCCGGTTCAAGGATTCCGGCCACAAGAACGTCTATTTCCCGATGCTGATCCCGGAGAGCCTGCTCCGCAAGGAGGCCGAGCACGTGGAAGGCTTCGCGCCGGAGGTGGCGTGGGTCACCCAGGGCGGCTCGGAGGTGCTTCAGGAGAAGCTGGTCATCCGCCCGACTTCGGAGACGCTGTTCTGCGCCATGTACTCTAAGTGGGTGCAGTCCTGGCGCGACCTGCCGATGAAATACAACCAGTGGTGCT
>JAEZHK010000135.1 GCA_023416655.1 Bacillota bacterium | reverse complement strand
CGTCATCAATCTCAGAGGGAAGATCATCCCGGTGATGGACGTCCGGCTGCGCTTCAAAAAGCCAGAACAACCCTACGATACCAGGACGTGCATCATCGTCGTGGATATTTTTCATAATTCCATCGGCCTGATCGTGGACCGGGTGGCCGAGGTCATCGCCATTCCCGAAGGCGACATCGCCGCGCCGCCGGAGATCAACCGGCAGGCGGGCAGCTACATCAAGGGATTCGGCAAGGTGGGCGGAGAGATCAAACTGCTGCTGGACTGCGGCGTATTGCTTGGCGACGAAGCTGAGGCTTTTCAAACGAGAGAAGGAGAATGACGTATGAAGTGGTTTGCGAACATGAAAATCTCCAAGAAGCTCCTATTGGGTTTCTCGCTTGTGCTGGCGATCGCAATCGCCTTGGGCGTTGTGGGGATCATCAATCTGACGAACATCTCGGCGAGCAGTGAGTTGATGTATTCTCATAACACCATTCCTATTGGCTTATTGACGGATATCACCGCCGCTTTCCAGCGGCTGCGTGTGAATACCAGAGATGCGATCCTGCAGACCGACTATGCCAAGATTGCAGATTCCAAGAAGAAAATTTCCGAACGCAAAGCGGAGCTTGATACCCTGCAGGAAGAGTTCGCGAAGCTCATTGAAACGGAAAACATTCAGGAGGCATATGACGCATTCCTCGAAACACGGAAGGTCTTCGGGAGCTATGTGGATCAGGTCGTGGCGTTCAGCGAGCAGAATAAAAACGTTGAAGCTGTTGAGCTGCTTGGTTCCGCCGAGGTCGACACAGCGGAGCAGAACGAGCAGAATGCAATTTTTAAACTGGTGGAATTGCTGAAAAATGATGCCGATACCATGGCGGACGAAAACACGGCGCTTGCCCAGACTGCGAGCATGACGGTGGTGGGCGCACTGATCCTCGGCGTCATCCTGGCGCTCCTCCTGGCGCTCTACATCTCAAGCTCCATCAGCAAATCGATGAAGCGGATGATCGCGGCGGCGGAGGACATCGCAAACGGGGACCTGAACGTGGACGTCGCGATCGACACCAAGGATGAAATCGGCGACCTGGCCAGGGCATTCAGCAGGATGAGCGACAACCTGAACGAGGTTCTCTCAGGCATCAACGCTGCGTCCGAGCAGGTGTCCTCCGGCGCAAGCCAGCTGGCCGATTCCAGCATGTCGCTGTCCCAGGGCGCGTCGGAGCAGGCCAGCTCCATTGAAGAGGTCACCGCGTCGCTGGAGCAGATCTCCTCCCAGACCCGGCTCAACGCGAAGAACGCCAGTGACGCCAATAAGCTCGCCAGCGCGGCGCGCGGCAACGCGGAGCAGGGCAACGGGCAGATGAAGGATATGCTCAAGGCGATGGACGACATCAACGTGTCCTCCGCCAACATCTCCAAGATCATCAAGGTGATTGACGACATCGCGTTCCAGACGAACATCTTGGCGCTGAACGCGGCGGTGGAGGCGGCCCGGGCCGGGCAGCACGGCAAGGGCTTTGCCGTGGTCGCGGAGGAAGTGCGCAATCTCGCGGCCAAGTCCGCAAACGCGGCCAAGGAGACGACCGAGATGATCGAAGGGTCGATCCGGAAGGTGGAGGCCGGGACGAAACTGGCGAGCCAGACGGCGGAGGCGCTGGAAAAAATCGTAGAGGGCGTGGCGGAGGCGGCCTCGCTGGTCAACCAGATCGACGTGGCGTCTAGCGAGCAGGCGATTGGTTTGAGCCAGATCAATCAAGCGGTCATGCAGGTCTCCGAAGTCGTTCAGGCGAACTCCGCGGTCTCGGAGCAGAGCGCGGCGGCCAGCAAGGAGCTTTCGGGCCAGGCCGAGATGATGCGCGATTCGGTCGGCAAGTTCAAGCTGAAGCGCGGAGAGATGGCGAAAGCGAAGATCCAGGCATACGCACCGAAGGCGGAGGCCGCGCCGGAACGGGGCGAGGAGAAGCCGAAGAAGGGGAAGGGGAAAATCATCGCTTTGAGCGATGAGGAGTTCGGCAAGTATTGATTTTCCCAACCCCCAGGAAGCGACGAAATGACGAGCAAGGGGCAGAATGCAGTTTCTGCCCCTTCCGTCGGGTCAATCCTCGCTCTCGGCCTGTGCCTTGCAACCTGGCTGATTTCGCATGTCAATCGAAAATAGTTAGCGGCGCTTTTATGTTTCTGTTTTACGGCAGAACGCATTGACAGAAACGCAGATTTTGCAGCGTCGTAGGCAGTTGTATCAAAAGTCTCAAATAACTTAAAGCGGTGGACGGGCCATGTGATGCATGTATTACGGATAATTATGTCCACTATTTTATGCTAATAAGCCGGTCGACGGCGTGCTCGTCCGTCATCACGAGGATAATTCCTTTCCGAACGGCGATGCGCGAGGGAACGCCTGTGAACTCATTGCTGACGCCGATGGGGTTGTCCGCGGTCATGGTGTATTCGTGCAACGGGTATTTAAGCCCCTCCAGCATTACGCCGTGGGCGGCGCCGTCGGCGGCGAACACCGAGACGATGCCTTCGGCCTTATCGGAGAAGCGCAGCTCGCCGTCCGCGACGGCGGTGACCGCGAGGCTGTCGCCGATCAGCCAGCCCTGCGCGCCCTGGCGTACGAGGTAGACGAGCGTTTGCAGGTTGGCGAAGCTGTGGTCCAGCCGCCCGCCCAGCCCGCCGTAAATGCGGACATCGCGGTAGCCCGCCGCGAGCGCCGTCCGGACCGCCAGCATCATGTCGGTCTCGTCCTTTTCCGCCGGGTGGACCTCCACGCCCGGGTGGACGGGCACTTCGCCCAGGGAGTCGAAGTCGCCCACCACGCGGTCGATCTTGACGCCGAGTCGCGCAAGGGCCTTGTAGCCCGCGTCCGCGGCGATGACCATGTCGCCCTCACCGATCGAGGGGAGCGTTCCGGCGAAATCGCCCGCGCCCACGATCCAGCATATTCCGCCCATGACGCCACCTCCAGTAAAAAAACCCACCGGTGGTTTTTCAACGCTCTGATCATACCACATCTTGTGGCGGCGTTCAACCGCCCGCCGCCCGCGAAATTAACAGCCATGCCATTTCCAGCCGCTTGACAAGCAGTTGACCGGCTCATATAATTAATTAGACTAAATAAACGATGGGGTGCGGCATGGATCCGTTTTCGGCCCAGCTGAACGAAATGCTGGTCAACACCTACCGCTCTGTGCTGGCCATCGAGGAAGCCATGCTGTCAAGCTTCAGCGGGGACAGCCTCTCGATCAGCGAAATGCACATGATCGAGGCGGTCGGCGACGCGGGGCCGGACGGCCGCATGGTCACCGACATCGCGCAGGCGCTGGACATCTCGCCGCCGTCGGTGACGATGATGGTGAAGCGGCTTGAGAAGAAGGGCTTCGTCGTCAAGGCCCGCTGCGAAAAGGACGGGCGGCGCATCTACGTGCAGCTGACCGAGCTCGGCCGCCGCGCCGATATTTCCCACCGCTATTTCCACCGGCAGATGGTGCGCGCCGTGGGCCGCAGCATCCCGGAAGAGGAGAAGGCCGCGCTGCTCCACGGCCTCACCGCGCTCAACCAGTTCTTTCAAAGACGTGCGTTGGAGCTGACGACTAAATCCCCCGACGGAGGCACAGAATCTTGAGAATCATCGGCACGGGCAGCGCGCTGCCTTCCATGGTTGTGACCAATCAGGATCTTACAAAGTTCCTGGATACCAGCGACGAGTGGATTTCCACCCGCACCGGCATCAAGGAGCGGCGCGTCCTCTCGACAGAGTCGCTTGCCAGCCTGGCTTCAAAGGCGGCGGAGGCGGCACTGGACAGCGCCGGGCTGACCGGGAAGGACATTGATTTCATCCTGTGCTCCACGGTGCAGGGAGAGTGGGTGACGCCCGGGCTCTCCTGCGTGGTGCAGCGGGACCTGGGCGCAGCCTGCCCCGCGCTGGACGTAAACGGCGCGTGTGCCGGGTTTGTCTACGCGCTGGACGTCGCCGACGCGTTTATAAAGTCCGGCAAGGCGGGGCGTGTGCTCGTCGTATGCGCCGAAGCCATGAGCCACATCGTGAACTGGACGCGCCGGGAGGAGTGCGTGCTCTTCGGCGACGGCGCGGGCGCGGTGGTGGTGGACGGCGGGGAAGGGCTTCTGGCGATGAGGCTTACGGCCAACGGCGGCGCCATGCCGCTATACATGCGTTCATCCACCGGCAACAGCCCGTTTGAAACGCAACCATTTGCGCAAGACTTTCTGCACATGGCCGGACAGGAGGTCTACCGCTTCGCGGTCAACGCCTGCGTGGAGGACCTCCGAGCGATCCTGTCTCACGCCGGAATTGCCCAGGGCGAGGTGGATTACTTTCTTCTGCACCAGGCAAACTTCCGCATCCTGGAGGCGGTGCGCGCCCGGATGGAGCAGCCGCCGGAGAAATTCCCGCACAACCTGGAGCGCTACGGGAACACCTCCTCGGCCACGGTCCCGATCCTGCTGGACGAGTTGAACCGGGCGGGCGCGCTCAAACCGGGCCAAACGCTGGCGATTTCCGCGTTCGGCGCGGGGCTGGTGACCGGCGCGTGCCTGATCCGCTGGAACCCTTGAGGCCGAAAGGCAATTGCCATCACATACAATAATAATTGAAATTGGAGGACATTCGTCATGACGTTTGAGAAGGTTGCCGGGGTTCTGGCGGAGTACAAAGGCATCGAAGTTTCCACCATCAAGCCGGAGAGCACGTTTGCCGAGCTGGAGTTTGATTCGCTGGACGTGGCCGAGATCGCCATGAAGCTGGAGGACGAGTTCTCCATGACCATCGAGCTGGACGCCTCGGACAAGACCGTTCAGGACCTGGTCAACCGCATCGAGGGGACGAAGTAAATGACCACCAGAGTGACCGAGGCGCTGGGCATTGAAAAACCGGTGCTGCAGGGCGGCATGGCCTGGGTCAGCGAGGCGCACCTCGCCGCGGCGGTTTCGAACGCGGGTGGCCTTGGCGTCATCAGCGCCATGAATGCGCCCGCAGAGTACCTGCGCGAGCAGATCCGCGCCTGCCGGCAGATGACCGCGAGGCCCTTTGGCGTCAACATCATGCTGATGAGCCCCCATGTCGACGATGTGGCGCGGGTCGTGCTGGAGGAAGTGATCCCGGTGGTCACCACCGGCGCGGGGCTTCCCGGCAAGTACATGAAGGACTGGATCGCGGCGGGCATCAAGGTGGTGCCGGTCGTGCCATCCGTCGCCATCGCCCGGCGCGTGGAGCGCGAAGGCGCGGCGGCTGTCATCGCCGAGGGCTGCGAATCCGGTGGCCACGTGGGGGAGACCACCACGATGGCGCTGGTGCCCCAGGTGGCGCAGGCGGTGAAGATTCCCGTGATCGCGGCGGGCGGCATCGCCGACGGCCGGGGCTTCGCGGCGGCGTTCATGCTGGGCGCGGAAGGCGTGCAGATGGGCACCCGCTTCCTGTGCTCCACGGAGTGCCGCATCCACGACGCCTACAAGGAAAAGGTCGTGAAGGCCAAGGACATCGACACCGCCGTGACCGGAAAGCGGCTGGGCCATCCGGTGAGGGCGCTCAAGAACATTTTTACCGCGCAGCTGGGCCGCATGGAGTACGATTCCTCGATCACCAATGAGGAAATCGAAGCCTTCGGCATCGGCTCGCTCCGCAAGGCCGCCGTTGAGGGGGACCTGGAACACGGCTCCTTTATGGCCGGGCAGATCGCCGGGCTCGTGTGCGACATAAGGCCTGCGGCGGAGATCATTGATTCCATCCTGGACGAAGCCCTGAAGCTGTTCTCGGAGGCTCCGAAATGGACAAGATAGCCTTCGTCTTCGCCGGCCAGGGCGCGCAGGCGCCCGGCATGGGCCGGGACCTCTATGAAAATTTCACCCCGGCGCGGGAGGCGTTTGACCGCGCCGAGGCCATCCGCCCCGGCACCCTGAAGCAGTGCTTCGAAGGCCCGGCGGAAGAATTGACCCAGACCGTCAACGCCCAGCCCTGCCTGTTCCTGGCGGACTACGTTTGCGCGCTGGCTGCGAGGGAAGCCGCGGGGCAGCCCGCGTTCTCGGCGGGTTTTTCGCTGGGCGAGATGGCCGCCGCCGCGTTCTCGGGGCTTCTGCCCTTTGAGGAGGCGTTCCGGCTGGTGATGAAGCGCGCGGCGCTCATGCAGGCCTCGGCGGAGAAGAACCCCGGCGCGATGTTCGCGGTGGTCAAGCTCCCTGCCGAGAAGGTGGTGGCGCTGTGCAAGGGCCTGCATGAAGCCTACCCGGTCAACTTCAACTGCCCGGGACAGACCGTTGTCGCCTGCGCGCAGGAGACGGCGGAGGCGCTGCAGGCGGCGGCGCGGGCGGACGGCGGCCGGGCGATCCGGCTGAACGTGTCCGGCGCGTTCCACTCGCCTTTCATGCGGGAAGCATCGTCGGGCTTTCGCGCCGCGCTGGCCGACGCGGTTTTTTCCACACCAACCATGCCGCTCTACGCCAACCTGACCGCCCGGCCTTACGAAGCAGGCTCGGAGGCCGACACGCTTTCAACGCAGATCGCGTCGCCGGTTCGGTGGCAGGAGACGGTCGAACACATGATTTCAGAGGGCGCGAACCTCTTCGTCGAGGTCGGGCCGGGCAACACGCTGGCGGGGCTGATCCAGAAGATCGACCCGGGCGTGGAGTCCGTCAGCGTGGGCGGCTTGGACGGGCTCGCCGCGCTCAAGGGGAGGTTCCAATGAAGGGCAGGATCGCGCTGATCACCGGCGGCACCCGCGGCATCGGCCGCGCGGTGGCGGTCAAGCTGGCCTCGCTGGGCGTCAACGTCGCGCTTCTTTACGCGGGCAACGCGCAGGCTGCGGAAGAAACGCTTCGCGAGGTGCAGGCTTTGGGCGTTCGCGCAGCGGCGTACCAGTGCGACGTGTCGGACGGCGAGGCGGTCAATAAAGCCGTCGCGGAAGCCCGGGGCGCGCTGGGTCCCTTCGACATTCTTGTCAATAACGCGGGCATCACCCGCGACGGCCTTTCCATGCGGATGCGCGAGGAGGACTTCCGCCGGGTGGTGGACGTCAACCTGACCGGCGCGTTCCTCGTGTCGAAGGCCGTGATGCCGGACTTCATCAGAAAGCGCGCGGGCCGCATCATCAACATCGCTTCGGTCGCGGGGCTGATGGGCAACGCCGGCCAGGCCAACTATTCCGCCGCCAAGGCGGGGATGATCGGCCTGACCAAGACGCTGGCCCGGGAATTGGCCGCCCGCAACATCACCGTCAACGCGGTGGCGCCCGGGTTTGTCAAGACCGAAATGACCGGCGCGATGAAGGAAGAAGTGCTCACGCAGGCGCTGAAGGCCGTGCCGCTGAACCGGATCGGCGAGGCGGAGGAGATCGCGGAGGCTGTGGCGTTCCTGGCGGGCGATGCGTCCGGATACATCACCGGGCAGGTTCTTCAGGTCGACGGCGGACTGTATATCTAGGGTAGGGGGAAGGCACATGAACCGTGTGGTCATCACCGGCATGGGCGTCATATCGCCCGTCGGAAACGATATTCGATCGTTCGGGGAGAGCCTGTTTGCCGGGAAGAGCGGCATTGGGCTCATCACGCGCTTTGACGCGACCGAATTCAAAACAAAGGTAGCCGCCGAGGTCAAGGGCTTCGCGCCCGAATCCTCTGGCATCGACAAGGGCGAGGCCCGGCGGATGGACCTCTTCACGCAGTACGCGATGGCGGCGGCCCATGAGGCCGTGGCCGAAAGCGGCATCGTGGGGCAGGTAGCCCCGGAACGCCTGGGCGTCTACGTGGGCAGCGGCATCGGCGGCATGCACACCTTTGTCGCCGAGACCGAAAAGCTTATCACCCGCGGGCCGGGGCGCGTTTCGCCCCTCTATATCCCGATGATGATCGGGAACATTGCCGCCGGCAACATCGCCATCCGCTTTAATGCGCAGGGGCCGTCGCTTCCGGTGGTCACCGCCTGCGCCACCTCCACCAACGCCATCGGCGAGGCCTACCGCGCGATCAAGCATGGATACGCCGACGCCATCCTCGCGGGCGGCGCCGAAGCCACCATCGAACCGCTGGGCGTCGCGGGCTTCATCAGCTGCAAGGCGCTGGCCGAGACCGACGACCCGGAGCGCGCGTCGCTGCCCTTTGACAGCCGCCGGACCGGCTTCGTAATGGGCGAGGGCGCTGGCGTCGTGGTGCTGGAGACCTATGAGGGCGCGAAAGCCCGCGGCGCGAAAATCCTTTGCGAGATCGTCGGCTACGGCAACACCTGCGACGCTTACCACATCACCGCGCCGCATCCGGAGGCCGTCGGCGGCGCGCGCGCCATCGAGCAGGCGGTCCGGGAGGCTGGCGGCATCGCCGGGCAACTGTACATCAACGCCCACGGCACCGGCACGCCGCTCAACGATAAGCTGGAGACGCTGGCCATCAAAAAAGCGCTGGGCGAGGAAGCCGCGCGGAATGCGCTGATCTCCTCCACCAAGTCCATGACCGGGCACATGCTGGGCGCGGCGGGCGCGGCGGAACTGATCGCCTCCGTGCTGGCGCTGAACGCCGGAATCGTCCCGCCCACCATCCATCTGGAAATGCCCGATCCCGAGTGCGACCTCGATTACGTGCCAAACGCGGCGCGCAGCGTAGAAATCGGGACGGCGCTGTCGATATCCCTGGGCTTTGGCGGCCACAACGGTGTCCTCGCCATCAGGAGGTGCGCATGAACGTCAGGCAGATTCGGGAACTGGCGCAGATTTTAAGGCAGAACGGCCTGAGCGCCATCGAAGTCACCGAGGGTGAATACCACGTGAAGCTGGAGTGCGCCGCGCCCGGCGTGGTGATGATGCCGGTCGCGCCCGCGCCCGCGCAGATCGCCGTCCCGCAGCCGCAGCCGGAACCGGTGGAGAAGGCCCAGGACGTCGGCGTCGATTTCAACGACATCATCGAGGTCAAGTCGCCGCTGGTGGGCGTGTTCTACGCCTCTCCCGCGCCCGATGCCGAGGCCTTTGTCAAGGTTGGCGACAAGGTGAAGAAGGGCGACGTGCTCTGCATCGTCGAGGCGATGAAGCTGATGAACGAGATCACCGCCACCCACGACGGCGAGATCGTCGACATCTGCATTACGAACGGCGCGGTGGTCGAGTTCGGCCAGACGCTGTTCAAGCTGTACTGAGGCGCTTATGAACAGACAGGAAATCGAGAACATTTTGCCCCACCGCGGCCGGATGCTGCTGATGGACGAGGTCGTTCTGGACGAGGACGGCGCGGCCCGCGGCAAGTACCATGTGCGCGGCGACGAATGGTTCCTGGACGGGCATTTCCCTGGCAATCCGGTGGTACCGGGCGTGGTGCTGTGCGAGCTGATCGCGCAGTCGTCCTGCGTGCTGTTCCGGGACGCCATCGGGTCCGGTACGCCCATGTACGCGGGTATCGACAAGACCCGCTTTCGCCGCGCGGTGCGGCCGGGCGACCTGGTCGAGACCCGATCGGCCCTACTTCGGAGCAAGCTGAACGTCTACGTGGTTTTGGGTGAGGCGCGGGTGAACGGCGAAGTTTGCGCCTCCGGCGAATTCACATTCATTGTGGCATAAGAAACCCGCCCGCATCATACCTCAAACCGGAAAATGGCCTCTCAGGAGGATGAAGTGTGTTTCCCAAAATTCTGATCGCGAACCGGGGCGAAATTGCGGTGCGCGTGATCCGTGCGTGCAAGGAGATGGGCATCCAGACGGTTGCAATCTTCTCCGAAGCCGACCGCGACGCGCTGCACGTGTCGCTGGCCGACGAGAGCGTGTGCATCGGCCCGCCGCAGGCCCGGGAGAGCTATTTGAACATGGACAGAATTCTGTCCGCCGCGCTGGTGACCGGCGCGAAGGCGATCCACCCCGGCTACGGCCTTCTCTCCGAAAACGCGGAATTCGCGCGCCGCTGCGCGGCGCAGCACATCAAGTTCATCGGCCCCTCCGCCGACACCATCCGCAGGATGGGCGACAAGGATGAGGCGCGCCGCACGATGCGAAAGGCGGGTGTCCCGGTGGTGCCGGGATGCGACCTGCTGGATAGCGCGCAGCAGGCCCGCGTCGAAGCCGAAAAGGCCGGGCTTCCGGTGCTCATCAAGGCGCGAGCGGGCGGCGGCGGCCGCGGTATCCGGCTGGTGGAGAAAATCGAGGACGTTGAGCGCGCGTTTATGTCGGCGCAGGCCGAGGCCCGCACCGCCTTCGGCGACGACGGCGTGTACCTTGAAAAGTACCTGACCGACGTCAAGCACATCGAGGTGCAGGTGCTGGGCGATCAGGACGGAAACGTCGTGTGCCTGGGCGAGCGGGACTGCTCCGTCCAGCGCAAGCACCAGAAGCTGATCGAGGAAAGCCCCGCGCCTTCCGTTTCACCGGGTCTCCGCGAGGAACTGACCCGCGCCGCGACCAAGGCTGCGCAGGCCGTGGACTACGAGGGCGTGGGCACCATTGAATTCCTCTTGACCCGCACCGGCGCGTTCTACTTCATGGAGATGAACACCCGGCTCCAGGTAGAGCACCCGGTGACCGAGATGGTCTCCGGCATCGACCTCGTCAAATGGCAGATCCGCGTGGCGTCGGGCGTGCCGCTGCCGTTCTCCCAGAGCGATGTACGCATCCGCGGCCACGCCATCGAATGCCGCATCAACGCCGAGAACCCGGCGGAGAACTTCCGCCCCAGCTGCGGCAAAATCGAGCTTCTGCACATCCCCGGCGGCCCCTGGGTGCGCTTTGATACCGCGCTCTACCAGGGCTACCAGATGCCGCCCTTCTACGATTCCATGGTCGGCAAGCTGATCGTCTACGCCGCGACCCGCGCCGAGGCGATCCGCAAAATGCGCGCCGCGCTGAGCGAGATGGTCATCGAGGGCATCGACCACACCGGCGAGCTGCAGCAGGACCTGATCTGCGAAGAGGCCTTCGCCGACGGAAGCTACACCACATCATTCCTGGAGGCGCGATAAATGCTGCCCAAGTATCTTTTTGGAAAAGCACGGAACACGCTGGAGGGCGAGAGCAAGGCGCAGGGCGCGCTGAACGAGTGCCCCGGCTGCAAGATGCGCTCCACCGACGCGGAGCTGGAGGAATCGCTGGGCGTCTGCCGCCGCTGCGGCGCGCACACGCGCCTTGCCGCGAGGAAGCGCATCGCGATCACCGTGGACGCGGGCAGCTTTCAGGAGATCGACAGGGGCATCACCTCTACGAACCTCCTGGGCTTCCCGGAATATGATGACAAACTGGAGAAAGCCAGGGCCGCGAGCGGCGAAGCCGAGGGCGTGGTCACCGGCACGGCCTTGATCGACGGTCAGGCGGTCGCCATCTTCGCGATGGACCCGAACTTTATGATGGGCTCGATGGGCACGGCGCTGGGCGAAAAGGTGACGAGGCTTTTTGAACTCGCCACGGAGCGGGGCCTCCCGGTCGTGGGCTTCACGCTCTCCGGCGGCGCGCGGGTGCAGGAGGGGATATTGTCCCTCATGCAGATGGCCAAGACCTCTGGCGCGGTGGAGCGGCACAGCCGGGCGGGGCTTCTCTACATCACGGTGCTGACCGACCCCACCACCGGCGGCGTGGACGCAAGCTTCGCGACGCTGGGGGACATCCTGGTCGCCGAACCCAAGGCGCTCATCGGGTTTGCCGGGCCGCGCGTCATCGAGCAGACCATCCGCCAAAAACTGCCCGCGGGCTTCCAGCGGGCCGAATTCCAGCTGGAGAAGGGCTTCGTCGACATCATCTGCGACCGGCGGGAAATGAAGGCGCTGCTGACGCGCCTGTTGTCGCTGCACCGGGGGGTGGCCTGATGGACGCGTACAGCCGCGTGCAGGCGGCCCGGGCAAAGGGCCGCAGGACTTCGATGGACTACATTCAGGCGCTGTTCACCGACTTCGTGGAGCTGCATGGTGACCGCCGCTTCGCGGACGACCGGGCCATCGTGGCGGGCATCGCGCGCCTTGGGGACCGCCCGGTGACGGTGATCGGCATCGAAAAGGGGCGCGACACCCAGGAACGCGTCAAGCGCAACTTTGGCATGGCGCACCCGGAGGGCTACCACAAGGCCATCCGCCATTTCCTTATGGCGGAAAAATTCAAAAGGCCCGTGATCTGCTTCGTGGACACGTCCGGCGCGTATCCCGGCCTCGGCGCGGAGGAGCGCGGGCAAGGCGCCGCGATCGCGGAGAGCATTCAGACGCTGATGGGCCTCAAGGTGCCGGTGATCTCGGTGATCGTCGGCGAGGGCGGCTCCGGCGGCGCGCTGGCGCTGGCCGCGGCCAACGAGGTGTGGATGCTGGAGAACGCCGTCTATTCGGTGATCTCGCCGGAGGGCGCGGCGTCCATCATCTGGAAGGACGCCAAGCGCGTCAAGGAAGCCTGCGAGTGCCTGAAGCTGACCGCCCAGGACCTCATGAGATTGGGCGTGGTGGAGCGGGTGTTTGAGGAGGGCGACAGCGCGTCGCTGAACGAACGGCTGGGGCGGGCGCTGAAGGACGCGGTTCAAAAGTACGCGGAGATGGACGCTGGGGCGCTGGCCGACCAGCGGTACCGGAAATTCAGAATCATCGGAGGACAGGCGCTATGATCGCGATCGTGACCGACAGTTCGGCCCACCTGTGCCGCGGGGAAGCGGAGGCGCTGGGCGTCACCGTGGTGCCGATGACCTACAACCTGTCGGGGCAGCAGACATATTGGGAAAGCTACATGGACGAAAACGGCGACTACGAGCAGCTCGTCGACGCCAACATGGAAAAGCTGCGCACTTCGCAGGCCAGCTACGCTTCGTTCATGGGCGAGTTCCTTGAGCTGATCGAGTCGGGCGCGGACATCCTGTGCCTGACCATCTCGTCGCGCCTCTCCGGCACCTTCGGCAACGCCAGCATGGCCGCGCGGGACCTCGCGCCGGACCGCATCATGGTGGTGGATTCCCTGACCACGAGCGGTGGCCTCTACCAGATGGTGCGGGAGGCCAGAAGGCTTCTGGACGGCGGCATGTCGCTTTCCGAGGCGGCGGCGGCGCTGACCGCTCTTCGAAATTGCGTCCGGATCGCCTTCACCGTGGACGACATCGCGCCGCTAAGGCGCAGCGGCCGCCTGGGCGTCGTGCGGCTCTCAATCTCGACCATCCTCAACATCCGCCCGGTGCTTCGATGCGTCGAGGGCTCCATCATCTCCACCGGCGTGGTCCGCGGCCGCAATGAGCAAATGAAGACGCTGGTGGACAGCCTGCCCAAGGAACCCTGCGACTGTCTGGTCGAGGGCTTCATGGCCGACGAGCAGATGGTGCAACTCAAGGCGAAGGTCGAGGCGAAGGGCCACCGCGCGACAATCCGGCGCATCGGCCCGGTGCTGGGCATTCACCTGGGCCGCGGCTGCCTCGGCGTCAGCTGGATCGACCGCAGCAGCGATCCCTGCGCCGCGCTACTCGACACGAAAGACGTTAATTCTGACAACTGACCTGCAAAACCAGTCGGCGCGCGGCCCTCAAGGGCCGCGCGCACTTGCATTATGGTGCGCAGTCTGATAAAATTGTACCGATATGAAGGATGTAAAGTTCGGCCGGTTGATGACGGGAAGGGACATTTTGATCGCGCTGGCGGTGATTGCCGCGGCGCTGATTCTATATTTTTCCTTCGCAAAAACCAAGACAGCCAGCGCCTCCTATGTGAACGTCTACCTTGGGACCGGCGGCGAACCCTACCAGCATGTGCCGCTGAACGAGGACAAGACCATCCGCATCGACCAGGGCGACGGCAGGGTCAACGTGATCGAGATCAAGGGCGGCGGCGTTCAGATGGCGTATTCCACCTGCATCAATCAGGACTGCGTGCACGAGGGCGTGGTGACGGACGAAAGCCGCAAGCACCGCGCGATGGGCGATTGGATCGTGTGCCTGCCTAATTCCGTGTCGATCGAGCTGGTCGAAGGCTCATGAGCACAAAGACTCTGACGCGCATGGCGCTCCTGTCGGCGGTGATGCTGGTTTTATCCTACATTGAAAGCCAGCTGGGCGCGGTCAATACTATTCCGGGCGTGAAGCTGGGTCTCGCGAACACCGTGCTGCTCTACGCTATCTACCTCATGCGCCCCAAGGCCGCCTGGGCGCTGATGGTCGTCAAGGTGGGCATTTCCGCGCTGGTGTACCTGAACGGGCTGGCGATGCTGTACAGCTTCTCCGGGGGCGTTTTGAGCCTTCTGGTCATGTACGCGGTGAAGCGCATGCGCGGGACCTCGATTGTGGGGGTGTCCATCGCGGGCGCGCTGGCGCACATCACGGGGCAGCTGGCGGTGGCGGCCTGGATGGTCCGGACGGAGGCGCTTTTGGCGATATTGCCCCTCTACATGGCACTGTCCGGCGCGACCGGATTGGTCACGGGAATAGCGGCAAAATACGTAAATAGAGCACTTGAGAAATCGGGGTGGTCCCAATAGGGTACTTGAAGCGCGTGGCCGCGCTGGCGCTCGCGCTGGTCCTTCTGACCGGCTGCCAGCCGAAGCCGCCGGAGAAAAAATCGGTGGTCGGGTTCTATTTTGACACGGTGATCACGCTGTCGGCCTTCGTGGAGGACGACAAAGCGCTCAAGGAAGCGCTGGATGAGTGCGCGCGCTACGAAAAGCTGTTTTCCAGGACCATTCAGGGCAGCGACATCTGGCGCATCAACGAGGAGTCCGGCCCCGTGCAGGTTTCGCCGGAGACCATCGAGATGCTGACCGACGCGCTCGGGGTCAGTGAAACTTCCGGTGGTGCATTCGACGTGACCGTGGAGCCGGAGACGAAGCTCTGGGACTTCTCCGGCGAAACCACGAAGCTGCCCGACGCGGCGAGACTCAAGGAAGCCGCGACGCATGTGGATTACCGAAAACTCGTCATAGAAGGCTCCACCGTGGAACTGCCCGACGACATGGGTCTGGACCTGGGCGGCATCGCGAAGGGCTACATCGCGGACAGGCTGAATGAATTCCTCCGGGAACAGGGCGTCAAGAGCGCGCTGATCAACCTGGGCGGGAACGTATTGACGGTGGGCCGCCGCGCGACGGACGACGCGCCCTGGGTGGTGGGCATCCAGGACCCGAAGGCCGAAAACGGCGCCAACAAGCTGACGCTCAAGGCCGAGGACCTCTCGGTCGTCACCAGCGGGAATTACGAGCGGTTCTTCATCCTGGACGGCGTGCGCTACCATCACCTTCTGAACCCGGCCACCGGATGGCCGGTGAACGAGGGGCTGGATTCGGTCACGATCCTCTCCAAGAGTTCCGCCATGGGCGACGCGCTGTCGACCGCCTGCTATGTGATGGGGGTCGATAAAGGGATGGAGCTGATCAAGCAATATGATGGGGTGGACGCGATCTTCGTCAATTCCGATGGATCTGTTGTCATGACCGACGGCGCGAAGGCGCTCATCGTGGACGAACCACAAGCATCTTAGGAGGCGCGGCATGGATAGACAACTTCCGGTATGGGCATCGTTTGCGCTTGTCGCGGTGATTTCGGCCCTGCTTCTCGTTTTGACTCACCTGGTTACCCGGGTTTTTGCATCGTAGGAGGGACCATCGTCAAATCCCTGCTGGTCGGCGGGAACGCCCAGCGCGATAGGGAGGCAGTATGCTGAAGAGCAGATTCTGGGGCGGCGTGCGTCCGCTCGGCGGGGCCTCGTCTGGCAAAGGGCCGACGAAGGCGCTGGTCGTGGAGCAGTTTGTGCCCAAATCCGTGCGCATCCCGATGAACATGCACCTGGGCGCGCCGTCCAGGCCCATCGTGTACGAGGGCGAGCGCGTGAAGATCGGCCAGCTGATTGCGGAATCCGAAGGGGATCTCGGCGTCAAGGTGCACGCCAGCGTGTCGGGCGTGGTGACGGAGGTGCGCCCCGCCAAAGAAGGCGCGCCCGCCAGCATCGCCATCGAAAACGACTTCAAGGACGAATGGACCCAGCTGAAACCGCTCGCCAACGTCGAAGAGTGCGACGCGGACGCGATCCTTCCCGCCATCGAGGCGGCGGGGATTTGCGGCATGGGCGGCGCGGGCTTTCCGACCCACGTTAAGTTGCGCATCCCCGCCGGAGCCAAGTGCCAGATGGTGATCCTGAACGGCGCGGAGTGCGAGACGCACCTGACCGGCGATCACCGGCTGATGGTGGAGCAGCCCGAGCGCGTTTTGAATGGCTTGCGAGCCGCAATGCGCGCGTTATGCACGGACAAGGGCATTGTGGCCATCGAGGACGACAAGACCGACGCCGTCGAGGGGATGCGCAAGGCCGCCTCTGGGAAAGACGGCGTGACGGTTATGATGCTGGCGACCAGGTATCCGCAGGGCGGCGAGAAACAGCTGATTCAGGCGGTTGCCGGGCGGGAAGTGCCCGCCGGAAAGCTCCCCATCGACGTGGACGTGGTCGTGCTCAACGTGGCGACAGCCGCCGCCATCGCGGACGCGGTGGTTGAGGGCAAGCCCCTGGTGGAGCGGATCGTGACGGTGACCGGGCGCGTGAAGCGGCCCGCCAACATCCGGGTGCCGATCGGTACCTCGGTGGGCGAAATTCTGGAGTTCAGCGGCGGCTTCGAAAAGAATACGAAGGTCGTGCTGGGCGGCGCGATGATGGGCCTGTGCGCGGAAAGCTCCGATGCGCCGGTCGTGAAGGGCACCGGCGGCATCGTGGTCTACCGCCCAGGCGAAGCGCCGGAGCCGACGCCCTGCATCCGCTGCGGGCGTTGCGCCCAGGTATGCCCCGCGGGTCTCGTGCCCTATGAGATGGAAGCCTTCCTCCTTTCCAAACAGCTGGACAGGGCGGAGGAGATCGGCGTGATGGATTGCATCCTGTGCGGCGGCTGCTCCTACATATGCCCGGCCCGCCGGAGGTTGACCCCCGGCTTCCGTGACGCCCAGATCCAGGCGGAAAGGAGAAGGCAATGAAGTTCTTCGTTTCCGATCCGCCGCACGTGATCTCTCCCGTCACAACCCGGCGGCTGATGCTGAACGTCGTGCTGGCGCTCGTGCCCGCGGCGGCGATGGGCGTGTACAATTTCGGGCTGCCCGCGCTGTGGGTGCTCCTGGTCTCGTCGGCCACGGCGGTCCTGACGGAGCTGATCTGGCAGCTTTGCGCCCGGAAGCCCATCCGCGTGGACGACTTCTCCGCGCTGGTGACGGGGTTGCTGCTGGGCCTCACGCTGCCGCCTTCCGCGCCGCTTTGGATGGCAGGCGCAGGCAGCGCGTTCGCCATTCTGGTCGTAAAGCAGTTTTTCGGCGGCCTTGGCTGCAACTTCATGAACCCGGCGCTGACGGCCCGCGCGATGCTTCTGATCTCCTGGCCGGCTCTGATGAGCGGCTTTGTCGCGCCAGGCGCGGACGCCGTGTCCTCCGCCACGCCGCTGTACCAGACCTTCGACTGGATGGACCTCTTTTTGGGCAATATCCCCGGCTCCATCGGCGAAATTTCCAAGCTCATGCTGCTGGCGGGCCTCGTGTGGCTCTTGGCGACGTCCACGATCAGCATCCGCATTCCGCTTTCGATGGTCGTGGGCGCGATCCTGACCGGATGGATCGTGGGCGCGAACCCTTGGATGGAAATCATGTCGGGCGGCCTTCTCTTCGCCGCGGTGTTCATGGCGACCGACTACGTGACAAGCCCGCGCCCCGGCCCCGGCCAGTGGCTGTACGGCCTGGGCTGCGGCGTGCTGACGATTCTGATCCGACACTTCGGAGCATATTCGGAGGGCGTGACGTTCGCGGTCCTCACGATGAACGCCTTCACGCCGCTGATCGACCACGCGACCTGTCCGCGCGTCTACGGACATGGGAGGAGGGAGCGCCATGCGTAACGCGCTTCGAGGCGCGCCGAGTGCCGCATCCCGAAGGTACGGCGTGATCGCGCTGGTGCTGGCGGTGCTGCCCGCGCTGGCAGTGGTCAATTCGGGGCTCAGCGGCCTCGTCGTTGGCCTTGGGACGCTGGCGGCCATGGCGCTGACCAGTCTGCTGTTCTCCCTGGTTTTGAAGTTCCTCCCCGCCCGGGCGCGGAGCCTGACATACCTGCTCTTCGCCGCGACGGCGGCGTCCATGGCGCAGATGGTTGCTGAGGTCGCGCTGCCTCAGGTCGCCCCGGCGCTGGGCCTGTCCCTGCCGCTGGTGGCGCTCACCTGTTCCATGACCGGCTATCCGGACGTGTTCGACGTGGATCATGAACTGGAGGATTCGCTGGTGCGCGCGGTGATCCGCGGCGCGGCGTACCTGGCGGCGCTACTCCTCGTCGGCTGCTTCCGCGAAGTCCTGGGCGCGGGCGCGTTCTTCGGGCTTAAGCTGGGCGAGGGCTTCCAGCCGATGCGTTTGCTTGCTTCCGCGCCGGGCGGGTTTCTGCTGGCCGGGCTGATCGTGGCCCTGATCCGGGCGATCGCATCCGGGCGCTCGAAGGGAGGGGAGAGCGCATGATCGACGGCGCGAAGGTCCTGGCGATCCTTCTCGGATCCGTTTTGACCAACAACTTTGTGTTTTCCCGCTTCTTCGCGGAGCGCTCAGCGCTCGGTGAGGACAAGCTGTCCGCCTCGGCGCGCCTCGGCGCGGTGGTGGCGCTGATCAGTGCGGTCGCCTCCGTCGTGAACTGCGCGCTGTACTTCTTTATCCTGACGCCGCTGAAGCTGGGTTATTTCGGCACGGTGGTGTTCGTGATGGTGATCGCGGGCGTCTTCTGGCTGGCGAACCATGTGCTGAAAGCCAGGAACCCGCTGAAATCAGATGACCCGGCGGCGCTGCACACGCTGATCGCGGTTCTGAGCGCACTCTTGGGCGCGTCGCTCCTGGGCGCCGGCGCGGAGAACTTCCTCTACGGCGCGCTGACCGGCATCTTCGGCAGCGCGGGCTTCCTGCTGGCGGTGGTGCTGCTGGCCGGGGTGCGGGAGCGCCTTGAGCTCTCCGACGTGCCGAAGGGCCTGAAAGGGCTGCCGATCGCGCTGATCTCTACGGGGCTGATCGCGCTGGCTTTCTTGGGTTTCGCAGGGTTCGGAGGCTAGACGCAATTGATGACTGCAAGGAATGAAAGCATGACACTGGATGCGGACGATCGGATGACGAAGGACGAGCGTAAACCAACTTCAAAGGCTAAAGACAATGGAGCGCCGCGTGGGACGAATCCCTGTTTCGGGCAGCCGTCCGCCGTGGCGCTGGGCATGTTTGACGGCGTGCACATCGGCCACCAGGCGCTCGTCAGGCAGGCGGTGGAAATCGCGCGAAACCACGGGTGGTGTTCGGTCGTCTATACGTTTGAAAACCATCCGCGCAGCGTGGTCGGCATGGCCCCGGCGCTTCTGATGGAAGCGGACGCGCGCCGCGAGGCGCTCATGGCGCTGGGCGCGGATTGCGTGGACATGGTGAAGTTCACAAAGACGTTCGGGGAGAACTCCCCGCGCGCGTTTATGAAACTGCTGACCTCGCGCTACGACGTCCGGGCGGTGGTGGCGGGGGTGGATTTCACCTTTGGCCATCGGGGGAAAGGGAACATCGAAACCCTGCGCGCACTGGGCACGGAGATGGGGTTTGAAGTTTACGAAATGCCGGTGGTGCTCCTGGACGGTGAAAAAGTCTCCTCGACGCGCATCCGCGCGGCGCTTCAAAGCGGGGACGAGGCGCTCGCCGCCCGCATGCTGGGCCGCTGAATTGGAGTAGGTTTATGTACTATGAGCCGTATCGCCCCAGAAGGCGTCCGAGTTGCATCGGCCGTCTTTTCCGCATCGCGCTGCTATTGGCGGTTTTGTGGGTGGTCCTGATGCTGATCACCAACCTGCCGATCTCAATCGGCGGTTTCTCGCTGGACGGGCTGTTCTCCTCCGCCTACAATAACATTCTGCTCCTGGGCGCGGACAACGAGGAAGGGCGCGGCCGCACGGACACCATCATCGTGGCCTCGCTGGGCAGCGGCGAGATCAAGATGACCTCCATCATGCGGGACACGCTGGTGAATCTCGACGGCTACGGGCAGAACAAGATCAACGCGGCCTACCGGCTGGGCGGCGAGCAGCTTGCGATGGACACGGTCAACCGGGCGTTTGGCCTCAACATTACGCGTTACGCGGTGATCGACTTCGAGGGCTTCTCTGACCTCATCGACAGCGTGGGCGGCGTCACGGTGCGCGTCTCCAAGGCGGAGATGCAGGAGATCAACAAAGGCCTCGATGCCACCTGGAAGCGGCTGGGCGACGGCCGCCCCATCGACTACCTGAAGACTTACGGCGAGAGCATCCTGCTCACCGGGCCGCAGGCGCTGGCCTACTCGCGCATCCGAAAGATCGATTCCGACTACGTGCGCACCAGCCGCCAGCGCGCCGTGCTGCAGGCGCTGCTCGGAAAGCTCCGCTCGAACCGGAACCCCATCGTGCTCGCAAAGCTGATGCAGACCGCGCTTTCGACCATCAGGACCAATATCAACGTCTTTGAGATCGGCGCTATCTCCGTGAGGCTCCTCGGCGGCAGCCAGAAAGTTCAGCAGCTGCGCCTGCCCGCGGACGGCGCGTTTTCCACCGGCACTGTGGACGGCGCCTGGGTCATCAAGCCGGACCTCCCCAAGAACCGGAAAATATTGCAAGCCTTCCTTACAGCCTGAAAATGCAATAGAAAAACGCTCCGCCACAGCAAAGCTGCCGCGCATTCCGCACGGCAGCTTTTTTGTATCCATTGGCCTACAGGTCGCTGCCAATCATCGCCTCGACAGCCGCGATTGGGTGCTGGATCAGTGCCGCGATCTCCGGGATCGTCCTGCCTTCCGCAAGGTACCTGCGCGCGATGACGGCCATCGATTCCCCGACCTCGATGATGTGCCCGTCCGGGTCATAGAGGCGGGCGACGCGCTGCTGCCAGTCGTGCTTCTTGGGCGGATGCCCCAGCTCGATCTCCGGGCGGCGCGAGAGCTTTTCGAGGAACGCGTCGAAGTCGTCCACCTCGAAGTACAGTTCCATGTTGTGGGCGCGGGGAACCACCGATTCGGGCGGGAGATCGGTGAGCCACGCGAAATTCTGTTGGATCGCGAAGCCGCCGCTGAACATCACATTCCAGCCCAAGTCCAGCGCGACCTTCTGCTCGAACAGGTCCCCGTAGAACGCCTTGGACCTCTCCACATCCGCCACCGCGATGAGCGCCAGTTTGAACAGCATGGTGTCCTCCTTCACGCCCGTCCCGCGGGCGGATTTCATTGTAGAAAACTGAGGGATGCGCATCGCCCCATGGGCTCCATTGCCTGTATTGGACTCTACCTTTTGTTCATACCCCCGGCAGCTGCGCGGGGTGTGCGCTCGGACCGGTTGGGATCTCCTCCCGCGTCGCGCTCCGGTTCGCCGGGTCGAACTCGAATTCGGTCATGACGCGGCGGTATCTCAGCGGCAGATGGGTGCGCTGGCACGAGTAATTCTTGCGCTGGTCGATGGTGACGGTTGTGTGGAACCTGCGCCACAGTGCGCGCACGGCGCGCTCCAGATCGTCTGGATTGGGGAGTTCCAGCGCCTCCAGCGGCGCGACGCGCCCCCGGCCGCGCTGCGCCACCAGCGCCTCCCGGTGCGTGCGGTCAAAGATGACGAACGCCTCGTTCGGGTAGCGGTCGATGAAGTGCTGCGCGATCAGCGGTAGCACGCGGTTCTTGGGCTCGATGACCGAAGCCAGCACACCCGCGTTCTCGGTGAATCGGACGAACCCAAGGTACAGGTGCGCCTCCCGCCCCAGATGGGTGACGGCGCTCAAAATCGGCGCGACGGCGTCGTCGTGCAGCATGTCCATCACCATCGGTCCCTTGCGGTAGCCCAGGTGTAAGAACTCCAGCAGGCGCTTTTCTCGCTCGGGCATAGAGGTCAGCATCGCGCGCTCCACCAGGTACAGCGCGTCCTCCGAGATGCGCGCCGGGATCGATTTGAGCACCCTCGCCGCGCGGAACGCGTCGGTCTCGATCTCCCTCGTGGTCAGGAGCGAAAGCTGCTCGTCGCCCGGCCCCAGGATCGCCGCGGGCATTTCCCGGTTGGCGTAGCTCTCGAACACGCAGCACAGGAACCCGTCCAGTGTGCCGTCGTAGCGGTAGACTACATCTGTCCTGTAAGACATTTCTGAAGATCCTCCTCCGATGGGTCGAGCAGTGATAGCTGCACCGCCTGCTCCCCGAGCACCGTCGCCCGGTCGGACAGGATGCTGGTCAGGATGGCCTGGTTGTCCAGATTCAACCGGATCAGCGGTTTTCCCGAGCAGGTCGTGAAGTGCTGCGCGCGCTTGAGCACCACGCCCATTTTGCGCAGCGCCTCGAAATCCAGCGCGCCCTGCCGCCGAGCCTGCAGGATGCGCCCGGCGCTCTTGACGCCCACGCCCGGGATTCGGAGCAGCAGTTCGTAGGGCGCGCGATTGACGTCCACCGGGAACTGGTCGAGGTGCCCCACCGCCCAGTTGCACTTCGGGTCGAGCCCCGGGTCCAGGTTGGGGCGGCGCTCGTCGAGCAGCTCGTCCGCCTTGAAGCCGTAGAAGCGCAACAGCCAGTCCGCCTGGTAGAGCCTGTGCTCCCGAAGCAGCGGCGGCGGCGTGCCGACGGGCGGCAGCAACCGGTCGGCATTGAGCGGCACATAAGCCGAGTAGAACACCCGCTTCAGGCTGAACCGCCCGTACAGCGCCTCCGAAAGCGTCAGGATGGTTCGATCGCTCTCCGGAGACGCGCCGACGATCATCTGCGTGGACTGGCCGGCGGGCGCGAATTTTGGCGCGTGTCGGTAGAGCGTCAGCGCGCGGCTGTTCTCCTGAATGCCGCCCGCAATGCGTCGCATCGGCAGGAGGATGTTCTCTTTGCTCTTCTCCGGCGCCAGGCGGCGCAGACTCTCCTGCGAGGGCAGTTCGATGTTGACGCTCATCCGGTCGGCGTAAAGGCCCAGGCGCTCGATCAGCAGCGGGTCCGCGCCGGGGATGGCCTTGCAGTGGATGTAGCCGCCAAAGCGGTACTCGTCCCGGAGGATGCGCATCGTCTCCAACATCATCTCGCAGGTGCGGTCGGCGGTGCCCGCGACGCCGGAACTTAAAAACAGCCCTTCGATGTAGTTGCGGCGGTAGAAGGCCAGCGTCAGGTCCGCCAGCTCCCGGGGCTGGAAGGTGGCGCGGGGCGTGTCGTTTGTGCGGCGGTTGACGCAGTAGGCGCAGTCGTACCGGCAGGCGCTGGACTGCAAAACCTTCAGGAGCGAGATGCAGCGCCCGTCCCCGGCGAAACTGTGGCAGATGCCGCAGGCGGCCGCGCTCCCGATGGACGAGCCCTTGCCCGAGCGGTTGACGCCCGAGGACGTGCAGGCCACGTCGTACTTGGCCGCGTCGGTCAGAAGCGTCAGCTTTTCCATGACATTCATGCGGATTCTCCTCGATTCGGAGTAAAGCGAACATATGTTCTAATGATGATTATAGCAGACCAATCGGCATTCGGCAACCGAACGCGCGATTAAAAATGCCCCGGCGGCGGCATTCGGCGAGCCTTACCGGTCGTATTCGTATTCGAAGCTGGCGTTATTGGATGTGAAATCAAAGACCGTGCGGCCGTCGCGGACAAGCTGGTAGCGCGCGCGGCCCGAAAGGCTTTCGCCGATGGCGCGGGACATGCCGCCGTCGACCGGCGCCTGAAGGGAAGTGGACCCGGCGCGATCGAATTCGACGGAGATCGTGTCGCTGCCCTGGCGGACAGTGACGCGGCCGTTACCCACCTCCAGCACCCTCGCACCCAGATAGGTGGCGATGCGCTCTTCCCGCCCGTCCGTCAGCATGAAGCCGACCACGCCGGTGAAGCGCATGCCAAGATAGGGGATTTCCGCGACGGACAGCATGACCGACCGCGGTCCGCCCGGCGGCGGGAAGCAGTGGGTCCACAGGTAGCGCTTGGGGAAGGAGCGGCCGGAATCCCCCTCGATGTAGCCCGACGCGCCGTCGTAGGACTGCACATGCCCGTCAATCTCGAGGCTTCCCCGCACCTCGTGGGCCATGCTGACGAGGTGGTGGCGGCACTCCATGCCGGGGAAGTACTTGAATGGCCCCATGATGTCGTATTGCGGGCGCGCGAGCGGCCCGAAGGACAGACTTCCCCGGATGGAGTGTCCGCCGCCATCCAGATCAAGCGACAGACCGGAAGCGTTCAGAGAATTCTCCCCAAAGCGGATGTCCGGTCCAATACGCACGCCTTCCGGCGGAAACGGGATGGAAAAGGTGCCGTACGGCAGCACCGCCTGGATGGACGCGAAAGCCTTGCCGCTTCCGTCCCGGCCTCGGGCCGCGATCAGTGCGACGGCGTGATCCCCGGTTTCCTGCTTGAAGTAGAAGCCCTGAAAGTTCCTATTCAACGGCGATCCCTTCCTGCGCCGGCCCGCTGATGAGCCGGCCATCATACGTATACCTGGAACCGTGGCACGGGCAATCCCAGCTGAGTTCATCCTGATTCCAACTCAGCTCGCAGCCCAGATGCGTGCAGCGCGTGGTGACGAGGAAAACTTTGCCGGACGGGTCCCGGTAAGCGCCCAGCTTGCGGCCATCGGCATCGACAATGCCTCCATGTCCGGCGGGAAGGTCGCTCAACGCCTTGTCGGGCGGCACGACGCCCAGCGCAAGCCCTTTGACCGCGTGCGCCCCGTCCCGCGTCAGTTGGGGGAGTTCCGCGGAGGAGAAGCGCTGCGGGCGGAACACGGTGGCGTTTGGGTTGCGCTTGCCGGTGATGTCGTCGGCCAGGATCATCGCTGCGGTCATCGAACCCGTCATGCCCCACTTCATGAAGCCGGTGGCGATGTGCCAGCCGGGGCGGGAGGGCGCGTAGCGGCCGATGAAGGGCACGCCGTCCAGCGTGATGCAGTCCTGCGCCGACCAGCGCGCGGCTTCCTTCGTCCCGGGAAACAGCCGTTCCGCCTTTTCCAGCAGCGCTTCATACCGGCCCGGCACATTCTCGCCCGTCCGGTGCCGCTCGCCGCCGAGCAAGAGGTATTTTCCGTAAGTTCTGAGCGACGGCGATTCCGGCTCCAGCCCCAGGTACATCCCGGGCAGTTTTTCCGCGCCCTCCAGCGCCAGGACATAGGAGCGCTCCTGATGAATCCGGGCAAAATAGTAGCCGGGCTTGTTGACGAACGGGTAATGGGACGCGAAGACGATGTGCTTGGCCTCCACGACGTGGTCCAGGGTGTGCAGCGCCTCCGCATCCACGCGCGTGACGCGCGTCTTTTCGTAGACAGTCAGCTTCGTCGACAGCGCCTTCATAAACTTCAGCGGATGGAACTGCGCCTGGTTGTCGAAGCGGACCGCGCCCACACTCGGGAACGGCAGCTCGCTGGAAGGCGCAAGCGAGGCGGGAAGGTTCAGGCTTTTCGCGGCCTCCGCCTCGTCCTCCAGCGGTTCCAAGCCCAACGTGGAATACAGGTAGGCGGGCCTCAGCTCAAAGTCGCAGGAAATGTTTTCACGCTCGATGACGCGCTCAAACTCACGGATGGCCGCGAGGTTCGCGCGCGCGTACTGCTCGGCGTGCTCCCGGCCGCACTGCTCTATCAGCCGGGCGTACACGTGGCCGTGCTGGGCGGTGATCTTGGCGGTGGTTCCGGCGGTCTGCCCGCTGCCGATCCCCTCCGCTTCCAGCACGACCACCTCCAGCCCGCGCCGCATGAGCTGGTAGGCAATCAGGATGCCGGCCATGCCGCCGCCGATTACGGCGACGTCGGCTTTGATGTCCGAGGAAAGCCTCGGGCGCGCGGGAATTTTTGTGGTCGTCCAGATGGATTGCATGCGCACACCTCCCGCCTTAGGATGGTCCCGGCGCGTCGGGGGCATGCGAAGGGACTATTGCCAGCCCGCTTTCTGCCGGAATTTGCCATCAAAGCGGCGCCGTGATATGATGGGGAAAAGCGAGGAGGTTGCCCATGGAGCGCAGGATGACGTTTGATTTGGACCCGGTCCGCTACGACCGGTACCGACCGGGGTACGCGGCCGACATCTACCGCGAGATCTTCCGCTATTCCGGCCTGAAGCGGGGCATGAAGGCGCTGGAGATCGGCATCGGAACGGGCCTGGCAACGCAGCCAATCCTTGAAACGGGCTGCGATGTGGTAGCCGTCGAGGCAGGGCGGAACCTGGCGGCGTATGTGCGGGAGAAGTTCTCGGGGTTTCAGAACTTCCGCGTAGTCTGCGCGGATTTCGAGCGGTACGAGCCGGAGGAGCGCTTCGATCTTGTCTACAGTGCCACCGCGTTCCACTGGATCCCGGAAGAAACCGGCTATCCGAAGGTCCTGCGGCTTCTAAAACCCGGCGGCGCGGCGGCGCTCTTCTGGAACAGGCCCTTCGCGGGCAACCCGGGCGATGCGCTGCACACCGAAATCCGAAGGATTTACCGCAAGTACCGCCCGGCGGAAGCGGAACCGGAGGCGTTCTCCGAGCGCGACTGCCTGAGGGTCCTGGACGCGCTGAACCGGAACGGATTCGCGGACGTCAAGAGCAAGCTTTTTCACCGGACGCGGACGCTTTCAGCCTCTGACTATGCGGGCCTCCTCAAGACCTATTCCGACCATCAGACGGCGGGGGAGGACGAGCGGCGCGGCTTGATCCCGGAAATCGAGGCCGCGATCGCCGCGCACGGCGGGGAGATCACGATCCACGACACGATGGACCTGTACCTGGCGCGGCGCGGAAGCTGACGGCGCGGCCTGATTCGGAGGATTTTCCTCCATTTCGCACTTCGCTTCGTGGCAACTGCAATCCCTTACAAAAAGGAAAACCGCCAGCATATTGCTAGCGGTTGGAGCCGATGCCCAGGAGGATCGCGAGAATGAGCAGCCCTACGAGCACGTAGATGATGTGGTCCAGCGTCTTGAGCCGGATCTTGATCTTGTCGTAGAGGCGGCCCCGCGAAGCGAACAGGTCCTTTCGCAGAAGCGGTTTGTCGTCCTGCGTGGTCCCGTCGCGCTTCTTTTCAGGCTCATTTTCGTTTCGCTTGTCCATTACTTCTTCGCCAGGTACTTCCGGACGTCGATGGCGACCGCGATGATGATGATCAGGCCGCGGATGATGTACTGATAGTACGGGTTGACGCTCAAAAACACCAGCGAGTAGTTGATCGCCTGCAGGATGATCGCGCCGATCACCACGCCGGGGATTGTGCCAACGCCGCCGGAGAAACTGACGCCGCCGATGACGCAGGCGGAGATCGCGTCAAGCTCGTAGTTGATGCCGGTGTTCGCGCCGACCGATTGGACGCGAGCCGCTTCCAGATACGCCGCGATGCCGTACAGAGCGCCCGCGATCAGGTAGACGTACATGATCGTCCGGGTGACGTTGACGCCAGAAACCGCCGCGGCTTCTTCGTTGCCGCCGACGGCGAACATGTTCTTGCCCAAGCGTGTTCGGGTCCAGATGATGTGCACGATGACCGCCAGCACCAGGAAGTAGATGACGACCAGCGGGATGCGCACCGATCCGATGATCAGGTTGCCAGCCGCCTTGTTCAAAAAGTCGCGCTCAAAAGTCGAAAGCGCCTGCGCGGTGCCGGAGGGCTGGGACTCAATGTAGAGGTTGTTGACGCCCCAGGCGATCAGCGATGTGCCCAGCGTGATGATGAACGCGTGCAGATGCAGCTTCGCGACGCCGAAGCCGTTGATCGCGCCGAACAGGACGCCAATGGCGATGGCCAGGAGCAGCGGGATCAGGAGGTTGATCGGCTCGGTCATCTGCGGGTACATGCGGGACGCGTAGGTGGTGGACTGCACCAGCGACGCCGTCACCGCGGCGGAAAGGCCCAGCACGCGGCCGATGGAAAGGTCGGTGCCCGCCAGCACGATCAGTCCCGCGCAGCCCAGCGCGAGGATGCCCTTGGTGGACGCCTGCTTGATGATATTGATGACGTTGTCAATCCTGAAGAAATCCGGCCGGATGATGACAACCGTCGCCAGAATCAAAAAAAGGATGATGTACAGCGCGTAATCGAGCAGAAGCTCTCCGACGCTGCGCTTGCCGAACCCTTTGGTTACTTTCTCCATATGCTTCCCATCCTCGCTTATACGTACTGCGCGGCAAGCCGCATGATCGTCTCCTGCTCGCCGGGTATGTCGCCGAAATCCACGCCGCGCTCGACGATGCCGCTCAGGTGGCCGTTGGACATGACCAGGATCCGGTCACAGATGCCCAGAAGCTCCGGCATTTCGCTGGACACCATGATGATGCCCTTGCCCTCCGCCGCGAGATTCAGGATCAGCTGGTAAATCTCGTACTTCGCGCCCACGTCGATGCCGCGCGTCGGCTCATCCAAGAGCAGCACGTCCGGCTTGGTCAAAAGCCAGCGGCCGATGATGACTTTCTGCTGGTTGCCGCCCGACAGGCTCTTGATGTGGGTGCGCTTCGAGGGCGTCTTGACGCGAATGGAGCTAATGACCCAGTCGGCGTCCGTATTCATCCTGCGGTTCGACTGGAGGAACTTGCCATACCGCTTGACGTTGGCGATGATGGCGTTGAAGGTGATCGTCATCTCCGGGAAGATGCCGGTGGCGCGGCGTTCCTCGGTCAAAAGCGCGAAGCCGTTCCGGGAGGATTCAATGGGCTTGCGGTTTGAGACGGGCTTGCCGCGAAGCAGGATCTCGCCGCCCTCCTTGGTGTAGTACCCGAAGATGGCGTTGACCAGCTCCGTGCGGCGCGAGCCGACCAGGCCCGAGACGCCCAGCACTTCGCCGGCGCGCAGCGTAAAGCTGACGTCATGGAACGTCGGCTCGTACTTGCCGGAGAGGTTCTTGACCTCCATCAGCACGTCGCCGGGTTGGTTGATCTTGGGCGGGAAGCGGTGGGACATGTCGCGGTTGACCATCAGCCGGATGATCTCGGTGGTGTCCAGTTCCTTGGCCGGGCGGGTCGCGACCCACTGGCCGTCCCGCATGATGGTGACATCATCCGCGATGCGCAGGATTTCGTCCATCTTGTGGGAGATGTAGATGATGCCTACGCCCTTGGCGGTCAGCTGCTTCATGATGCGGAACAGATGTTCAACCTCGTTCTCGGTGAGCGACGAGGTCGGCTCGTCCAGCACCAGGATCCTGGCGTTGTAGGACACTGCCTTGGCGATCTCGACCATCTGCCGACGGGAGACGGACAGCGTGCCGATCCGGGTCCTGGGATCGACGTCGATCTGCAGGTCCTCAAAAATCGCGCGGGTCGCGTTATACATCTTCCGCGTATCGACAAAGCCGAACCTGACGGGCAGGCGGCCCAGCCACACGTTCTCCATGACGTTGCGGCGAAGCACCTGGTTGAGTTCCTGATGCACCATCGCCACGCCGTGATCCAGCGCGTTGCGGGGGCCGGAGAAGTTGATCTCTTTGCCGTCCATGCGGATGACGCCGGCATCCTTTTTGTAAATGCCGAACAGGCACTTCATCAGCGTGGACTTGCCCGCGCCGTTTTCGCCCATCAGCGCATGCACCGTGCCCGCCCGGAGTGTCAGCTGCGCGTTGTCCAGCGCCTTGACGCCCGGGAACTGTTTGTCGATGCCCGCCATTTCCAGAAGGGGCGCGTAGGTTTCATCCATACTCATCACCAAACCTATATTACGAATACGGGGAAGAGGCGCGTAAGGCGCCTCTTCCCGCGGGGTTCAGCGAGCCTTTGCTCGTTTGAAAGATTAGCCGGTGACCTTCGCGTAGGGGATACGGACGGAGTAGCCGTCGGCAGCCAGCTGGTAGTCGGTGCCGTCGAGCCAGGGCTTGCCCAGCGCGCCGTTGATGGCGATGCGGATGTTGGCCTTGCCCATGGCGTCGCCGTCCTGCTTGACGGTGGCGGTCATGCCGCCGTTCTTGATGGACTCGAGCGCGGAATCAACCGCATCAACGCCGATGACAACGATCTTGGGATCGCCATCGATACCGGTGTTGTAGCCGACCTGGTTCAGGGCAGCCACGGCGCCCAGACCCATCATATCGTTGTTGACGAAGATGACCTCGATCTTGTCGCCGAAGCTCGCCCAGGTGGCGGTCATGGCGTCCTGCGCCTGCGCCTGGTCCCAGTTGCAGACCAGGGTCTCGCCCAGCTGCTCAAGCTTCACGCCCTTGGCCACGGCGGTATCCACCGAGTACTTGGTGCGGGCGATGGCTTCGGGGTTGTTGGGCTCGCCCATGAACATGATGTACTGGAGGGTGCCGTCGCCATTCTTGTCGATGGACGGATCCTTCGCGTAGAGGTCGGCCAGGATTTCGCCCTGCATGTCGCCGGCTTCACGCGGGG
>JAEZHK010000085.1 GCA_023416655.1 Bacillota bacterium | reverse complement strand
TGTGGCCCACCTTCGGCGTCTTCATGGGGGTGTTCCGCTTGGCGGACGCAATCTCCCGCCCCGTCTGGTCAAACAGCACCGCTTTCGAACTGGTCCCTCCGTTGTCCAGGCCCAGAAGATACTGCATGGCGAACCTCCTGATGCGGTTTTTACCGGGGCATATCGGGGTGGTTCGGTCCGAAGTGCTTGAGCAGCACCAGATCGTCGTGGCGGCTTTCGTTGATGATGCGGATGCCGCGCTTCGCCGCGGGTTCCGACACGAAGTACTCGTCGGCGCTCTGCTTGCCATAGCGCAGCATGACGGGCGCTTCCGCGTCAAAGACGCCGAATTTGCCATGCCCCTGCACAAAGATGCAGCCATAGGCGCAGCCATCTCGGATGACCACACTCTGCCCGGGGAACACGGTCAATTCCTTCGCGCCGAAGTATTCGTTGGCGTAGGAAACCCATTTTTCCACGTGCGCGGAGCTTTCGGACGCCACGACCGGCGGGCGGTAGTAGTGCTTTTTATAGTGCGGGTCAATGTTCTTCTCCCAGTCGAGCAGTGAGAAGATGTAATCGATGTCGTCCTGCTTCTCCGGCGGGCATTCCTCCACGAGCATCCTGTGCGGGTAGATTTCGCCGGAGACCACGTTTTCCTGAACGGAGTTCACGTCGCTGTTCCACTGCGGTTCATAGGTCAGAACCGACGCGGGCGCGTGGATGACGCCCGCGGGCGTATACCAGCCGGTGCCCAGCGCCACGCGGTAGGCGCGCGAAAGCTCGGTGATGCGTGTGTCGCCTTTCAAATAGTCGCGCAGGCGCTGCTTGACTTCCTCCGGATCCACGTCCGGGTCGAAGCCGAAGTAGGTGGCGTTCATTTCGCCGGTGTGGTTGTTGAGCTGCGGCGGAAAGTAGTAGGATTCGGGCTTGCCGAGTTTATTAACCTTGGCCGCGTGCTCAAACATCAGGTGCACGTGGTGAAACAGCGGGTTCAGAAAATCGAAGAATTTTGAATACATCGGCCAGCCGCCGTACTTTTCGATCAGCTCGCTTCCGATGAGTTCCGCACCCAGCACATCCACTGCTTCCTTGAGCGTGAACTTCTCGTCCGTATCGGGGGAAACGGCCACGTAGCTGAGCCCCTCGTCGGGCGCGGCGAGCGGTCCGTTCTGCGCGGGGATGACCGACGAGAACCACCGCTCCTTGATTGAACCGCGCTCAATGCCCAGCGCGTAGTAATCGTCCGGATGCAGTTTCAACCGACGGCCCGCCTTGCCAAACTGGCGCGGCACAAATACCGGGTTCAGGCGGAATACGCCGTCGCCCGCGGCCAGCGTTTTACGGATCAATGCTTGATGGTCCATGATTTCTCCCCTTGCTTTCATGTATTTGGACATCCCGCCGCGCTAGTGTTCAAGATTCAATGTTGTCATGAACATGCTACAGGACGCCCTTTTGCAGCACAATGTTGGCGTACCTTGCGGTGGTTGCGGTCTGCACAATCGCGTAGGCACTGCGAGCCGCGTCATAGAACGGCAGGCGGTCGATCAGGTGAAAACCCTTGAACGCGCGCTGAAAGTCCAGCTCGCGGAGAATTTCTTCGTAACGGTTCCAGATCTCGGGAACCGGCTCTTCGGGCAGGTTACGCATCAGGCGAACAGAATCATTGACAAAGGTATCCAGCGGAAAAAACGGCAGCACCGCGCGGAGAAGATCCGGGACTTCGACGCCGTCCAGCCGGATCAGCCGCTTCGCGCAGCTTTCCGCCGGGAAATTGGCGTCCGCCAGAATCAGCACATCGCTGTGGCCCATGTCCATCATGGTCTTGAAAAGCTGTGACGAAAGGATGACGGGAATGCCCCTGAGCATAAAGACACCTTCCTTAAAAGGAAGCCGCCATGCGATTGGCCGGCCCAAGCGCAGCGTCGCATAGCGGCTTCGGGATGGTCCTACCCGGGGAATATTACATGAACTGGTCGACGTTTTCCGTGGTCACGAGGATGAACGGGATCATGACGTCGTCGTGCTCAACGGTGCCGGCTTTGGCGCACTCAAGCGCCACGTCCACGGATTTCGCGCCCTGGCCCGCCGCATCCTGGAACACGGTGCAGTCCAGACGGCCATCCTTGACGGCCTGCTTGGCATCCTCGATGGCGTCGATGCCGATGACAATAACCTTGTCCTTGCGGCCCGCGGCCTCAACGGCTTCCAGCGCGCCCATGGCCATGTCGTCGTTCTGGCAGATGATGGCGTCGAGGTCCTGGTAGGTGGTCAGCCAGTTCTCGGCCAGCGCCAGCGCCTCGGCGCGCTTCCAGTTCGCGGTCTGCTCCTGGAGCACTTCGATCTTGCTGCCGTTGAACAGGTTCTCTTCGATGCCCTGCTTGCGGTAGATCTGCGGCGACACGCCGATGGGGCCCATCATGTAGCAGACCTTGGCGGCCTCAGGCAGCACGGTCTTGAGGAAATCGGCCTGGATCTTGCCCGCGTCCACGTCGTCGGAGCCGACGTAGCAGGTGGCCTTGTCGGAGTTGTTGGTCAGCGTGTTGCACTCGATGACCGGGATGCCCGCGTCGATGAACATGTCGACGATGGGGGCGCTGCCCTCGACGTCCACGGCGTTCAGGATGACGGCGT
>JAEZHK010000077.1 GCA_023416655.1 Bacillota bacterium | reverse complement strand
GCGTGACGCCGGTGACGAACCCCACCTCCACCACCATGTTCAAGGCGCTGATCTGCGCCAAGACCCGCAACCCCATCATCTTCGGCTTCCACCCGTCGGCGCAGAACTGCTCGGCGGAGGCGGCGCGCATATTGCGGGACGCGGCGGTGAAGGCGGGCGCGCCGAAGCATTGTGTGCAGTGGATCGAATCGCCGTCCATCGCGGCCACGAACGCGCTGATGAACCACCCCGGCATCTCGCTGATCCTGGCGACCGGCGGAAGCGGCATGGTCCGCTCGGCGTACTCCGCGGGCAAGCCCGCGCTGGGCGTGGGCCCGGGCAACGTGCCCTGCTATATCCACAAAAACGTCAACGTGGGCCGGGCGTGCACCGACCTCATGATCTCAAAGACTTTCGACAACGGCATGATCTGCGCGTCGGAGCAGGCGGTGATCGTGGACAAAGAGATCAGTGAAAAGTTCGAAGCGATCATGAAGGACAACGACTGCCACTTCCTGACTGACGCCGAAACCGCAAAAGTCTCCGACTACGTGTTCCCGCCCGCGAAGAAGGGTCTGAACCCCGACGTGGTGGGCAAGACCGCCCACTGGATCGCGACAAACGCCGGCGTGAACGTGCCGGAATCCACCAAGCTGCTGATCGCGAAACTCCCCCGTCCCTCCCGCGAATACCCGCTGTCGTTGGAGAAGCTCTCCCCCGTACTGGCCTACTTCGTGTGCGAAGACGAAAAACAGGGCTTCGAGTACGCGAAGGCGATGCTGGAACTGGGCGGCCTGGGCCACTCCGCGGTGATCCATTCGGACGACGAAGCACTGTGCGTGGAGTACTCCAAGCAGATGAAGGTGGGCCGCGTGATCGCGAACTCCCCCTCGTCCCAGGGCGCGATCGGCGACATCTACAACACCAATACGCCGTCCCTGACGCTGGGCTGCGGCTCGTTTGGCCGAAACTCCACCACCGCCAACGTGTCCTCGGTCAACCTGATCAACAAAAAGCGGCTGGCCAAGCGGAGGGTGAATATGCAGTGGTTCAAGATTCCGCCCAAGATCTACTTTGAAAAGGGCAGCGTGCAGTACCTGGAGGCGATGCCGGGCATCACCCGCGCCTTCATCGTGACCGACCCGATGATGGCGAAGCTGGGCTACGTCGACAAGGTGACGTACTACCTCGACAAGCACGAAGGCAAGATGCACTACGAGGTGTTCTCCGAGGTGGAGCCGGACCCGTCGGTGGAGACCATCATGCGCGGCGTGCGCGCCATGAACGCCTTCCAGCCGGACGTGATCATCGCGCTGGGCGGCGGCAGCGCCATCGATGCGGCCAAGGGCATGTGGTTGTTCTACGAACACCCGGACACCAGCTTCGACGGGCTGAAGCTCAAGTTCATCGACATCCGCAAGCGCGCCTTCCACTTCCCGAACCTGGGCAAGAAGGCCCAGCTGGTGGCAATCCCCACCACCTCGGGCACCGGCTCGGAGGTGACCAGCTTCTCCGTCATCACCGACAAGGCCAACGGCAACATCAAGTACCCGCTGGCCGACTATGAGCTGACGCCGGACGTGGCGATCATCGACCCTCAGTTTGTGGCCACGGTGCCAAAATCCATCGTCGCCGACACGGGGCTGGACGTTTTGACCCACGCCATCGAGGCCTACGTGTCGGTCATGGCCAGCGACTACACCAACGGGCTTGCGATCAAGGCCATCGAGCTTGTGTTCAAGTACCTGCCGCGCAGCTACGACGACCCTACGGATGAGGTCGCGCGGGAGAAGATGCACAACGCGTCCTGCATCGCGGGCATGGCGTTCTCCAACGCCTTCCTGGGCGTCAACCACTCGCTGGCGCACAAGCTGGGCGGCGAATTCCACATCCCGCACGGCCGCGCGAACGCGGTGCTGCTGCCGCACGTGATCGCCTACAACGCCCAGAAGCCCACGAAGTTCGCGATCTTCCCCAAGTATGGCGAGTTCGTGGCCGATGATCGCTACGCGCAGATCGCGCGGCAGCTGGGCCTGGCGGGCAAGGATGAGACGCAGGCGCAGCAGGTGGAGGCGCTGATCGAGGCGGTTGTGGCGCTGATGCGGCGGCTGAACATGCCCATGAGCATCAAGGCCTGCGGCGTGGATGAGGCGGCCTTCCTGAAGGCGCTGCCGGGCCTTTCCGAGCGCGCGTTCGAGGATCAGTGCACTACCGCCAACCCCCGCTACCCGCTGATCTCCGAACTGGGCGAGATCTACAAGAAGGCGTATTACGCCGAGTAAGCACAGAAATGCCCGGCCCGGAGCGCGCTGCGGGCCGGGCAGTCAAAGACCTGCGTCCATTGGGCGCGGGTCTTTTTTGCCTTTTGCACGGGCAGCGTACCGCCAAGACCATATCGCTAAAAATATATCGTTATGGGCGCATTCATATTTCCGCTTTAGTCGGCCAAGGGGTATAATGGTGGCAACGGGGAATCGGCGGAGCAATCCCTTTGCGATTCGGTGGGCCGCATGCGTGGGATGCGGCGCGCACCCGTTCACAGCGCCCGGGGCGGCGCGGCGTGCTTGGCGCCCTCAACAGCGCGGGCCGCTCCGCCCCGGAAGCCGTTTGTTTTTGGCACGAACTTACATCTCTCTTGGATGTAGAGCAGGGACCTAATAATCACCTGAGCAAACCACTCAAATCCGATTCTCTAATAACTGCACGAGGATTATACTTTTCGACCAAGCTCTCCAAGATGATGCGATTACCATAGGATAGGTCGGGACAGCAGGTAATCTCCATGTCGTCAAAAGCTTCATCAGCAAAGCTCAGATCAAAATGACTGAACCCTAGGCTTGCTTGTGCTGTAATAACATTATGGAGCTTATCGTAAAATTCCGCCAGTTTATCAGAAAGAAAGAGACTAGCATCAACAGGGAGGATGTGAATTATATACCGCCATTCCTTCTGGAATTCCCAGTATTTGTTTTTACATTTGCCCATTTCGAATTTAAAAGATATACCTTTGCCTTCGCTCTCTACAATACTTGGAGATAGCCGGGAGGAATCATCAGTATAGTCTACTTCATGTAACAGATTGTCGATAGATTGAGGGATGCAAATAAACTTATCCATTAGTAGTCTCCGTACCGGAACAACTTGCCTTTGCATTTCTGAATGAGATTCTACAGAAAGCCCTTCTGCTGCGTCATGTGGTACGAATGGGTCTTTGCGCACTTTTATACGCACACCCGCTTGTTTCTTCGTATACATGCGCCACATCGGAATATCTTCCTGATAGGAGGAAGTCCACGAACTAACAAAGCAGTATTTGCCATAATTCCCCTCGTGGGCACATGCACCTTCTTGCAGATCGTCGAGCTGGTCAATCGAGCTAAATCGTATCGTTCGATTTTTAAGGATACAGGCTAATGCCTCAATGTTCGTGTAATGGTACAAATATTCCATTAGTGCACCTCCTCAAACGAGCATGCAAGAAAGAAACAAAATGGGACAATTCTCCGTGTCCTTCCCCTTAAGGAATCGTTCTCAATGTCCCTTGCACACCCCTGTGCCCCTTACAACTTTTCCCGAATGTAATTTAGGATGCTGTCATGCAGCTCCCGGCTCCAGAAGCTGCCCTCGTGCGGCGCGCCGTCCACGCAGATGGCCCGAGCGTCCGCGCCGTGGCCCAGGAGCGCATGGTACATCAGCACCATCTGGTCGTAGGGCACCACGTCGTCCGCGTCGCCGTGGATGAGGAGCGCAGGGGGATACGCCTTCCCCGGCGACAGGCGGTTCACCGGGCTCATCTCGTACAGCACCTGACGCATGTCCCGTCCCTTCGAAAGCGCGTAGAAGATGTCGTCGAGGGGCAGCGTCTCCACGCCGATCCCCTCCATCATCTTCACAAGGTCCGTCGGGCCGAAGCACTCCACCACCAGGTTGACGGCGTCGGACTGCTCCGCGTACTCGTTCGTTTTAAAGGCCGTGTCGTCCCCCGTAAGCCCCAGCAGCAGCGCGGTGTTCCCGCCGGACGAGGTGCCAAAGGCGCACACGCGGGCCGGGTCGATGGCGTACTCATCCGCATGGCTCTTTAAGAAGCGGACGGCTGTCTTGGTGTCCTCAAGGTACGCCGGGAAGGCATGCCCGTCCATGCAGCTGCGGTGGGTCACCGTGGCCACGACATAGCCCTGCTGCGCGTACCAGCCCAACTGCGGCAGCTCGTACCCAACGTTCGGAAACGTGAAGGCGCTGCCCTGGATGAACACGATCAGCGGCAGGCGCTCGCCGCGCTCCCTCGCGCCCCAGGGCAGCAGCAAGGTCAGCACAATGTCCACACCGGTGGCGGTGGAATAGACGATGTTCGGGATTGCCTCCGCCAGCCCGGAAAGGGACGGATTCCGCGGAATGTGACGGATCTCCGGATAGTTCATAGCTTCATCCCCCTTATGCGTTTTCCGCGCGCTCTACGGACTTCACGATCGCGCGGATGTACTCCAGCGACTGGCGCATATACAGCAACATGCGCTCCTCCTCAGAATCCATCCCCGCCGCCAAGTAGGGGTTGGCGACGGGCGGTAAAAACTCCATCGCCACCGCGCCCCGGTAGCCGACCTGATGGAGCGTCCGAAACGCCGAGAGGAAGTCGGTGCGCCCAAACCCGGCGGGTTCGCGCGTGTTGTCCGCCACGTGTACATGCGCGAGGGACGGCGCGACCATGCGGAGGCTAGCCTCGATGCTGCGCTCCTCCAGGTTCATGTGGAAGAGGTCCGCCATCATTCGAACCGACGGATGGCCGATCTCCTCCATGAGCTTTTTTAAAAGCGTCAGGTTGGAAGCCAGGAAGGTCTCGTAGCGGTTGACCGCCTCCAGCGCAAGGGTCACGCCCTTCTCGCCCGCGTAGTCCGCGACCTCCCGGATGCTGCCCCGGGCATTGTCCCAGGCCTCCCCGCAGGTTGCATCCGGTGCGGTCTTGCCCACCGCCGAAGGCACCACGATGATGAGCGGCGCGCCCAGCGTCACCGCCATGTCGATGCTGGCGCGGAGGTACTCCTTTGCGTTCTTTCGGGTTTCGTCTCTGGAAGAAGCCAGGTCCCGCGCCGCCGGGAAAATGCCGCAGAGCGAGGTGCAGGAAAGGTTGTTTTCCGCCATTCCGCGCTTCAGCACGTCCAGGTCCTGATCCGGTTCGGCGGCGAACTCCACGCCGTCGTAGCCAAGCGCCCCGAGCCGCTGGAGCGTCTTTTCCACCGGCTCGCTTCCGGCAATCCACTGGGTCACGCTGTATTTGTACATGTTCATTATCCCTTCCGGATGTGTTTTCGATCACATCATGGCGAATAGCCCGCCTGGTTCGCGGCTGCGCCTTACTTCTCCCGCGCCTCCCACATCCGCTCCAATACGTCGGACAGGGATTCCTCGGGCCGAAGCCTTCGGCCGACGACGAGCAGGCGTTCGTCCTCATAGCAGGTGGACAGGGTCAGAATCGCGTCGTTTTCATGGATGTCTATGGGAATCTCGTAGACCGACCGCTCCACAAGTTCCCCGACATAGTCCAGAAACTGCTTCCCGGAGTGGAACGAGGGATGCCCCAGATAATTGAGGTACTTTGGGTCGCGCACGTTCTCCGGCACGACGAGCACCGCAATCACCACATAGGTGTTCTCCTGGTACAGCGTGTCGAACTGGATCACGCTGTGTTTTTGCAGGTAGCTCAGCCGCAGATACCGGTGCAACCGCCCGAACATGGTCGCGTCGTGCATGTTGTGGCCGTGGATGATCAGGTTCCGCACGGATGTGCGCAGCGGGTGGTTCTCGTCCAGGAATAGGGTGCCCGCGGAACTCCGCTTTTTATGGATGTCCCGCCGCAGATAGTAGGTGTTGTCCCGGTAGACCACCGGCAGATCGAGCACATCCTGGATGGTCAGCCAGCCGATCACGTCTTTGTTCGTCCTGAGAAGGGATTTGAACTTTGGCAGTACGCTTCCGGAGGTCTTCAGAACCTTGACCGGCTTCTCGGTCGGTTCCGGCGCTTTCAAAAGAACGCCCGTCGCGGCGGGGATGACGGCGGTGTCCGCCTCAGGCGCGCTTTCATCCCCGTGGTACAATGCCTGGACGGCTTCGTTCGTCGCGTTAGCCTGCCGGGATTCCACGGCATACCGAATGAGCAGGATGCCGGACGTCATCAGGCCCACAAGACAGAGGAGCGCAAGCCCCGTTCGCGCTTTGGATCCAAACAGGCTGCGGCGCGTCCGGCGGCGACGGAAATGTCCGGCGGCAACCCAATGCCGCCGGACACCCCGTTCCTGTCGATATCTGGACGAACCCGGGCGCATGACATCAGGCCCTGCGCTTGCGGAGGAGCAGCATCAGCGCCGCCGCGAAGAGGATGGTCAGCGCGGCGTACAAAATGGGCTGGTCGTGATCGCCCGTATCCGGCGAGGCGGGCGCCTTCGTGACCGTCAAGGTCACGACATCGGAGGTGACGCTGTTTTCCAGCGCATCGGAGACGATCACCCGGTATCTTTCGCCGTGATTGCCAAGCGACACGCTTTCGATGGTGTAATCCGGCGCTGTCGCACCGGAGATGTCTTCCCAGGGCGCCTTGGAGTTGTCGCCGCGCTGCCACTGGTAGGTGAGCGGCCCTTCTCCGGTCGCCCACACGGAGAACGTGACCTCCTGCCCCTCCACGGCGCTTTCGTCATGAGGCTGCGTGGTGATGCGCAGCGGCGCGTCGACCGCCAGCAGGAAGGGCGAAAGCTCCTGAACGATGATGGACACGGCGCCATTCGCCACCGTCGGCGTGAACTGCTCGATGTTTCCGCTTTTCAGCTTGTGCAGGATGTACACGGTCTGCCCGTTGTACTGCTGGCCCACCTGGAAGGTGAGGGTCAGCGGCGGCTCGAAGGCGCCGTCCGGTTCGATGCGGGCTTCGAAGGCGGCGATGATCTGCTTCGAGCCCATCTGCGCCTCCAGTTCCTCCCGATCGGGCTCGTTCGCCGCGATGGGGACGACGATCAGCTGCGCGTCGGGCGCGAACATGCCTTCCGCGACGACGGTCGTGTCGCCCACTTCTTCCTCGAGGGTGTCGTTCGACATGGCGGGGTTCACCGTGATGTCAAAATTCTTGGTATAGTTCTCGGACGCCGTCTTGCCGTTGACGATGGTCGCCGTCACGGTCACGGTGCCCGCGGCGGTCGTGGACAGTGTATCGCCGGAGATCGACGCGCCGGTCGTGCCCGCGTCCGCGACACTCCAGGCGATTGTCTTGTTCGTCGCGTTTCCCGGGGAAACCGTGCCCGAAAGTGTCAGGTCGCTCCCCGCCGTCGCCGTGGTGGGAACATCCGTGATGTTCGTCACCGGGACGAACGCGGCGTTGACCGTGATGTCGAAATTCTTGGTATAGTTCTCGGACGCCGTCTTGCCGTTGATGATAGTTGCCGTCACGGTCACGGTGCCCGCGGCGGTCGTGGACAGCGTATCGCCGGAGATCGACGCGCCGGTCGTACCCGCGTCCGCCACGCTCCAGGCGATTGTCTTGTTCGTCGCGTTTCCCGGGGAAACCGTGCCCGAAAGCGTCAGGTCGCTCCCCGCCGTCGCCGTGGTGGGCAGGTCGGCGATGTCCGTCACCGGGACGAACGCAATGTTCACATGCGCAAACGTTGCCGTAATCGAGATCACACCGTCCGAGGCATCGCTGCCACTTACCGTATAGGTCGAGCTGCTTGTGCCGGGGGCCGTCACCTGAGTGATTGCTCCGCCCGAATAGCTGAGGGTATTTGAAAGCGTTCCGCTGCCGTCCAGTGTGTAATACACGGGGATCGAGCCGTTCACGGCATATGCCGTCGCGACAGAGGAGGAATCGCTGAAAGACGCCGCGTCCGTGCCGGTATCGCCCGATTTCGTAAGGGTTATTGTATACGGCACCTGCGCGCTGCTTAAGGAATACTGGGAGCCGGTCGCGTTAGCGGATGTCACCCTGACTCTCAGGAATCTCGAAGCGTCGGCACCCGCGACCGTATAGGCCGACGTGCTGCTCCCCGCGCCTGTCGCGTCTGTCCAGCCGTCTGAGCCGTTCGCCGATACTTCCCATTGATACGAAAGGTTTGTATCCGGCGTTGTATTCGGCGTCGCCGTCAGGGTCGCGCCAATTTTGATCTGATCGGAGCCCGCGCCGTACCCGTTTGTGACCGATACCGTCGGCGTGCCGCTGAGCGCAACGTCATAAGTAACCGTATTGTCGGTGGATGTCGATGCCGCATTGCCGTTCCCAGCGTTGTCATGGGCCACACCGGCCGCAATGCTGGCGATGACCGTTCCAGCGCCCGTCATGCCGGATACCGCCACGTTATAGGTCATTCCGCTTCCCGTTACCGCCGCCGTGTTCGCTCCCGCGGTGCCGCCGAGCGTGACGTCTCCGGTTGCAAAATCCGTGACCGCCTCGCTGAAGACAACCGTAAAGTTAATCGGCGATCCGTTTGCCGGGTCGGCCTGCCCGGAAGCCTGGTTGATGGTCACCGTCGGCGCGACACCGTCTATCACAATATTTCGGTTTGCGCCGAGTGAGCCTGCCGCGCCGGGCGCAGGCAGGGTAAGTGTCGCGTCATTGTTCGCCGCGTCCTTGATTGTACCGCCGCCAAGCGTCAGGGCCGAAGTATTTTTATAGTCGAGATCGTCGGAGGTATCTCCCGCCTGCACTGTGTAGCCAAAAGAAAGCGTGTTGGTGCCCGAACCGCCCACATAATATGCTATTCTATCAGTAGTACCGGTTTCCAGCTCCAGCTGCGGCGTTCCTGTTACATTCACATTTTCGCTGAAGCCTGCGGTGATCGTTATTGTGTCCCCTGCCTTATATGTGCCATTCGCCGTCGACGCGCTTACGCCTGTCACAAAGGGCGCGGTGGTATCCGGCGCTGCGGAAGTGGTGACCTGTTTCGTGGTGTAGCAGGTTTTATTGCCCGCCTCATCCTTCACAATTACATTGAAGTAATAGGTAGTTTCCGCTGTAAGACCCGTCACGGCCTTTGTGGATATATCCGCCGCGAAACTGCCAAGAGGCGCTGCGTTTGCTTCAATATTGGCCACGCTGCCCAGGTTATTGCTGCCGGACCGGTATACCAGATACTGCAGCGCAGTCGGTGCGCTTGCGTTGTCCGTCGCCTTGTTCCAATTCAAAGTTACGCCTGTATGGCTTAAGCCCGACGTCGTGATCGTCTTGTCCGAGACACCCGGCGCAATGGTGTCCGTGCTGATATTGTCGACCGTGATATTTTCAAAAGCGAGGTTTGCCGCGCCCGGCGTGCCATTGTTCATCAACACATACTCAATTTTAATCGATGCGACGCCGATGACATTCCACAAGCCATGTGAAGTAATATTACTGAGCTGCGAAACGCTTGTCTGAGAAATTTCTCCGGGTGAGGAACTATAGGTGTTGGAAGAAATCTCACTTCCGAATGCATCGTAAAAAGTAATTTTGAAACTGGAAAAAGTATAAGTATAACCGGGTCCAATATAATAAGCGCTCAATCCCAAATCTATAAATGTGAATGCCTTGCAGTTTGAACCGCCTTCCGCCTTGATGTATACCGTATAGGGGTCAGAAGAGTTTGACATTGCAACAGGATCACTTGGGTAAAATGCACTCGTCGTTCCGGATACCACCCCCGGACACTCGGTAAATTCATCGTTTCCGGTCTCGGAACCCACCTTGAAAAAATTACCCACGGTATAATATCGATCCATCTTTGTACCGAGGTTTGAAAACGGATATATTGTTGGAGCCGCTTTCGCTATGAGTGGCAGTGCCAGCATGAGGATGATTTCCAGCACCAGAAAAACCCTGATTGATTTTTTCCTGATCATCCGTGCCATATTTCGTCCTCCGTAATTCCATCAGCGTGTTTCTTTACCGTTCTTGTCCGCAGGAAATTCATCCCTAATAATCCGCCAGGTCACCTTGAATAAAACTGTTTTGATCATACATCCTTGACAATTTACAGCAGAATGAATTACCTGTCAATACATGTATCAAGGGTATTTCCAAATTTATCCGAATTCGACAGAATCCAGCCAAGTCCCAAGGCGGCTCCGGAAAAGTATGGGATTTTAGCGTGGTGTAATCCTCGCGGATTTACGGGCGGGATGCTGACCTATGGAAGTATTCCTTTCCAGTATGCAAAAAACGACTCCAGCGCTTGAGCCGCCGGAACCGATTGATACCCCGCAAAGACTGTTATGGTCCGCGCCGCCGGATTCGGGCGGTGGGGCCGGGGCGCGAATGCCGTCAGCCGCCGATGGTTTTGACGGACTCGCCCTCGACCAACTGGGTGGGCAGTTCCACCACGCGGATGCCCGGCGCGGGGTTCTCGAGCCGCTCGATCATCAGGCGGGACGCCATGAGCGTGATCTCCTCCATCGGCTGCATGATCATGGTCAGCCGGGGCTTGATCACCCGGGCGAGGATGAGGTTGTCGAACCCGACCACGGATACGTCTTCGCCGATGCGCGCGCCCATCTCGTTGAGCGCCATGATCATGCCCAGCATCAATTCATAATTGGCGGTGAAGAGCGCGGTGGGCGGGTCCGGAAGGCGCATGAGCGACAAGGTGGAATGATACCCGCCGTCAACGCTGAATTCGATCTCGCGGGTGAGTTCGCCGTCATGAGGAATGCCGGAGTGCGCAAGGTGCGACAAAAAGCCCTTCGTGCGCTCCCGCATTGTGTAGATTTCACTCAGGCCGGTGATGAGGCCGATGCGCCGGTGCCCGTGCTCCACCAGCTCCTTCGCCGCCGTCGCGCCCGCGCCCGCGTTGTCCACGATCACCGCGTCCGCCTTGAAGCCGCGCACCAGCCGGTCGATCAGGACCACCGGCACCCGGCGCTCCCGGGCCTTCTGGAGATGGTCCCCGGACGGGTCCAGCGGGATGGTGATGATGCCGTCCACCATCCGGTCCAGGAGGAAATTGAGCGCGTCGCGCTCGATCTGCCTGTCCAGGTGCGCGTCGCAAACCACCGTGTCGTACCCCGCCTGACGCAGGTGGTAGCAGACCTCGCTGGTCACAAAAGTATGGTGCGTGCTGGAAAGGTCCGGGATCAGTACGCCCACCTTGCGCGATTTTTTGCTTTTCAGGCCCTGGGCAAACAGGTTGACGCGGTAGTCCAGTTTTTGGATCGCCTGCTCGATGGCGGCGCGGTTTTCCTCGCGCAGCGCGCCGCCGTTGAAATACTTTGAGATCGTCGAGAGCGATAGACCGGTCATCGCCTGAATGTCCTTGTATGTCTTCGCCACGGCCGCTCCTTACAGGTACAAAATGTTTCGCTTTGTGCCGTTAACATCATAGCATCGCCCCCGCGCAAAGTCAACAACGCCGGGACAACATTCAAGCGAAATGTTTCGTTTTTGGCTTAAGACAACCATTGACATTGCACAATGGTTTTGCTATGATATGCACATGCGATAACAATGGCGTAAAGGAGAACGGAGCGCATGTGCGATCATTGCAGGAAGATGACGGGGGCCATTCTGCCCGGCAACTCCACCGTTGAGATGAAAGAATTTGAAATCCCCACGCCCGGCCACGGCCAGGTTCTGGTAAAGACGATGGCTTCCACCATCTGCGGCTCGGATATCCGCGCGATCTACCGGGAGCACACCGGAAAGGGCGCGGAGGGCTACCAGCCCGGCATGGTCGCGGGCCACGAGCCCTGCGGCATCATCGAAGAAGAAGGCCCCGGCCTCGTGCGCTTCAAAAAGGGCGACCGCGTGGTCGTGTACCACATCCACGGCTGCGGCGTTTGCCACGACTGCCGGATGGGCTATCAGATCTCCTGCTCCAGCCCCCACCGCGCGGCCTACGGCTGGCAGCGAAACGGCGGCATGGCGCCCTACATGCTCTGCGACGAGCGCGACCTGGTCGCGCTGCCGGACGAGCTGACCTATTGCGACGGCGCGCAGGTGGCCTGCGGCTTCGGCACGGTCTACGAGGCAATTGAAAAAGTCGGCGTTTCCGGCAACGACGCGGTATTGGTGGTGGGCCTCGGCCCGGTGGGTCTGGCCACGTTGATGCTGTGCCGCGCGCTGGGTGCGAACAAGCTCATCGGCGTCGAAATGAGCGACGAGCGCATCGAGCTTGCCAAGAAGCTGAACCTGGTGGATGAAGTCTTCAAGCCGGGCGCGGACACCCTTGAGAAGGTCAAGGCCGTCACCGGCGGCAAGGGCGTGGAGCGCGCCTTTGACGCCTCCGCCGCGGACGCGGGCCGCCAGCTGGCCATCCGCGCCACCCGTCAGTGGGGCAAGATCGCCTTCGTCGGCGAGGGCGGCACGGTCAGCTTCAACCCGTCGCCCGACATCATCCACGACCAGAAGACCATCTACGGCAGCTGGGTGACCAGCCTGGCCCGCATGGAAGACCTGGTCGAGCGGCTGGTGCGCTGGGGCATCCATCCGGAAGACCTCATCACCCACCGCTTCAAGCTGGAAGACGCGGACAAGGCCTACGAGCTGATGGCCTCAGGCCACTGCGGCAAAGTGGCGGTAGTTTTTGACGGCACGGAGAATGTTTGATATGGCAGAATTCCGCTTATATAACGGCGACAGGATCCCCGCCATGGGCTTTGGCACCTTCGGCTCGGACCACTACAGCCACGAGCAGGTGTCAAAGGCCGTGGAAGCCGCCATCGACGCGGGCTACAAGCTCTTTGACTGCGCCGAGGTGTACGGCAACGAGGACCGGATCGGCCTCGTGTTTGAAAGCGCGTTCCGGTCCGGCAAGATCCGGCGGGAGGACATCTTCGTCACCAGCAAGGTGTGGAACAACCACCACGCCCCGGGTGAGCCGACAAAGGCCCTGAAGCGCTCGCTCGCGGACCTGAAGTTATCTTACGTGGACGCGTACTTCGTCCACTGGCCCTTCCCCAACTACCACGCGCCGGGCTGCGACGGCGACAGTCGCAATCCGGACTCCAGACCCTTCTCGAAAGAGGAGTTTCTGGGCGTATGGCGCGAGCTGGAGGAACTGCATATGCAGGGCCTTGTGCGGCACTTGGGGATGAGCAACATGACCATCTCGAAGCTTGAGGCCGTGCTGCCCGGCTGCCGGGTGAAGCCGTCCCTGATCGAGATGGAACTGCACCCCAGCTTCCAGCAGGTGGAACTGTTTGACTACTGTGTCTCAAAGGGCATTCAGGTGATCGGGTTCTGCCCGCTGGGCTCGCCCAACCGCCCGGAGCGCGACCGCAGCCCCGAGGACGTGGCGGACACGGAGCTTCCCGAGGTCGTGGAGGTCTCCAAGGCGCACGGCATCCACCCGGCGCTCACCTGCCTCAAGTGGGCCGTGCAGAAGGGCGCGGTGCCCATCCCCTTCTCCGGCAGCGAGCGGAACATCCGCGCAAACCTCGCCTGCGTCGACGGGGAAGCGCTCACGCCCGATGAAATGGCGCTGCTCGAAAAGGCCGAGCGCGGCTGCCGGCTGGTCAAGGGCCAGGTGTTTTTGTGGCCCGGCGCGACCGATTGGACGCAGCTCTGGGAATAACCGGCGCTCAAAATCCAAGCGGGCGGCTTTTGAGCGCGAAGGAAGAAGCTCTGCGCGAGCCTGAAATTCTCCGGAATTTCCGGGCGGCTCACTGACTTGAGGAATTGTTTCCTCCACCAGTGTTCGCACTGGTTATGGAAACCGATTCCCGGCGCGCGGGTCGCCGGGAACGATTGGAAGGAACGACGTGGCTTCACAATCGTTCTAAGTAGCGTTAAGCTTGGCATATGCTGCGGCCGGTTTTATATGGCTGCTATTTGCTGGAAAAGGAAAGAAGGTGTGCGGGTGCAGGAGCCAATGAAAGCTGTATCCGGCGAGGTGCTGCTCCGTATGGAGGGCATCGAGAAGGTGTTTCCGGGCGTGCACGCGCTGAACAACTGCCGCTTTGAACTCAGGCGGGGCGAGGTACACGCGCTGGTCGGAGAGAACGGCGCGGGCAAGTCCACGATGATGAAGGTGCTGACCGGCATCTACAAGCGGGACGGCGGCACGATCCATTACAAAGGACAGGAGATCAACCTCAGCTCCCCCGAGGAGGCACAGGCCATCGGCATCGGCATCATCCACCAGGAATTGAACCTGATGCCGCACCTGAGCGTGGCGGAGAACATCTTCATCGGGCGTGAACCGATGAAGGGGCCGTTCCTAGACAAGAAGAAGGCCAACGACGACGCGCGGAAGCTGCTTCGCTCGCTGAGCATCGACATTGACCCGTCAATCGCCTGCAACAAGCTCTCGGTGGCCAAGCAGCAGATGGTGGAGATCGCCAAGGCGCTGTCCTACGACAGCGAACTGCTCGTCATGGACGAACCCTCCGCCGCGCTGACGGAAAACGAGGTGCAGGAGCTGTTCCGTTTCATCCGGGACCTTCGAAGCCGCGGCCACGCGATCATCTACATCTCCCACCGGCTGGACGAGCTGCCGCAGATCACCGACCGCATCACCGTCATGCGCGACGGGCAGTACGTGAACACCGTCAACACCAAGGACGCGACCAAAGAGCAGATCATCTCCATGATGGTCGGCCGCGTGATCTACGAACAGCCCAAGACCTTTAGCGAAGTGCCTACGGACGCGCCCACGATCCTGGAAGTCAAAAACCTCGTGGCGCAGAACGTGAAAAACGTCAGCTTCCGCTTGAAAAAGGGCGAAATCCTCGGCTTTGCCGGCCTCATGGGCGCGGGGCGCACCGAGACGATGCGCGCGCTCTTCGGCGCGGACCCCAAGGAGGGCGGGGAGATCCTTTTAAACGGGAAACCCATCAGCGTCCACTCCCCGGTGGACGCGGTCAATCACGGCATCGGCTACCTGAGCGAGGACCGCAAGGCCTTTGGCCTCGCGGTGGGGCTTTCGGTCAGCGACAACAGCGTCATGGCGAACCTCGACCAGTTCACTTCCGGCGGCTTTATCAACCGGAAAAAGGTGAACGAGGCCACCCGGGAATACATCGACAAGCTCTCCATCAAGACGCCCAGCGTCCGCCAGCTGATCAAGAACCTCTCCGGCGGCAACCAGCAGAAGGTGGTCATCGCCAAGTGGCTGATCAAGAACTGCGACATCCTGATCTTTGACGAACCCACCCGCGGCATCGACGTGGGCGCGAAATCCGAGATCTACCACCTGATGGGCGAGCTGGTGAAGATGGGCAAGTCAATCATCATGATCAGCTCCGAAATGCCCGAACTATTGCGAATGAGCGATCGGCTGGTCGTGATGTGCGAAGGCCGCGTAACCGGCGAGCTGGACATCGCCGAAGCCACCCAGGAGAAGGTCATGACACTCGCCACGATGGCGATGAGTTAGGAGTGTTGATTCAATGTCGCAGCAGGTTGTAACGAAAAACCGGACCGCAGGCCTCACGTTCGACTGGCAGAAGCTGTTCGCGCCGGCGGTGATGGTGCTGCTCTACGTCTTTTTCGCGATCTTCGGCACCAACTTCACGTCCGGTGAGACGCTGGCGAACATCCTGAGCGCCTCCTACTACATCGGCTTCATGGCGCTGGGCGTGACGTTCGTCATCATCACGGGCGGCATCGACCTGTCGCTGGGCACCACGCTGATCTGCGGCATGCTCATCGGCGGCATGGCGCAGGGCTGGGGCTGGAGCATCTGGGCCTCGCTGGCGCTGGGCGTTGGGGTCGCGACGGTCATCGGCCTTCTGAACGGCCTGATGATCGCCTACCTCAAGCTGCCCCCCTTCATCGCCACGCTGGGCACGCAAATGATGGGCATGGGCTTTGGCGCCATCATCACCAAGGTCACCACCATGCGCTATACCGACCAGAACTTCAAGCACGTGTTCTACAAGCTGGGCAACGAGGAGCAGCTGGGGATATTCAAAGCCTTCCCGATCGGCATCGTGTGGCTGGTGGCGGTGTTTTTGATCGCATGGGTCGTGCTAAACCGCACCAAGTTCGGCCGTTACACCTTCGCGATGGGCTCGAACTTTGAGGCGGCGCGCCTCTCCGGCATCAAGACCAAGTACTGGCTCACGCTGGTGTACACGCTTTGCGGCTTCTTCTGCGGCGTCGCGGGCGTCTTCTTCTCGGCGGTGTACACCACCATCACCCCCTCCACCGGCAACGGCTATGAACTGCTCGCGATCGCGGGCGTCGTCATCGGCGGCACCTCGATGTCGGGCGGCACCGGCTCGCTGACCGGCACGCTCATTGGCGTGTTCACCATGTCGATCCTCAAAACCGGCCTGATGTCGATGGGCCTGCAGGGCCAGTGGCAGACGTTCATGACCGGCGCGGTCGTCATCGGCGCGGTGCTCCTCGACCAGTACCGCGTGAACCGCAGCAACAAAGTCAAGAAGATTTAGGTTTCAAGGATTCTGCGTGGCCGTAAGGCCGCTGGAATAATATCAAAACGGGAGGAACTTCACCATGAAGAAGATTCTGGCATTGGTTCTGGCACTGGTTCTCGTGTTCGCGATGACCGCCTCGGCGCTCGCCGAAGCGAAACCCTACATCGCGATCATCTCCAAGGGTTTCCAGCATCAGTTCTGGCAGACCGTCGCGATGGGCGCGAAGGATGCCGCCACGAAGTACAACGTGGACATTACCTTTGACGGCCCGCCCAGCGAGTCCGACATTTCGGTCCAGATCGACATGCTGAACGCCGCGCTGGCCAAGAACCCCAAGGCGCTGGCCCTGGCGGCTCTTGACACCGAGTCCGTGACCGAGCAGCTGCTCTCCGCCAAGGAAAAGGGCATCCCGGTCATCGGCTTTGACTCCGGCGTGCCGAACGCGCCCGAGGGAACCATCGTCTCCACCGCTTCCACCAACAACGAGTCAGCGGGCGCCCTGGCCGCTGACCAGCTGTTCGCCATCGAGTCCATCAAGGCCGCCATCACCGCCGCCACGCCCGAAGCGCCCATCACCATCGGCGCGATGAGCCAGGACGCGACCTCCGCCTCCGTGACGGGCCGCACCATCGGCTTCCTGAACGAGATGTGGAAGCTTGTCTCCGAAGTGAAGCCGGGCGAAGTCGCCATCACCGGCCATGACAAGTACAACAAGGCCTCCGAGTCTGGCAAGACTTCCGTTGAGCTGAACATCCTGATTCCCGCCACCACCAGCATCACCGACTGCCAGACCACCGCGCAGGGCCTGCTGCAGAAGAAGCCCGTCGCCATCTTCTGCTCCAACGAAGCCACCGTGGCCGGCATTCTCGCCGCCACCACCGACGGCCAGGACCTCGACCGCACCAACGGCGCTTACAAGGACATCATCGTCATCGGCTTCGACGCCGGCAAGAACCAGAAGACCGCCGTCAAGAACGGCTGGTTCTACGGCTCCGTTACCCAGGATCCCTACATGATCGGCTACCTGTCCGTCGAGCTGGCGTTCAAGGCCATGAACGGCGAGACCGTCGAGCCCATCGTGGACACCGGCTGCCAGTTCTACACCGCCGCCAACATGGACGACGCCAAGATCGCGCCGCTGCTCTACGACTAATCCAAGAACCAGTAACCAAGCCGAAAGGCGCGCCGTTCGCGGCGCGCCTTTTCTAGGGCGTTGAAAACCCCCGAGGGGTTTTCAACGCGAAGGAGGAAGACTGCGTGAACCTGAAAATCTGCGGATTTTCCGGGCGGTTCACTGACCAAAGGTATTGTTTCCTCCACCAGTGTGCGCACTGATTATGGAAACAAATACGTTCCCGGCGCGCAGGTCGCCGGGAACGATCGGAAAGTACGACGAGGTCAGTCAACCGTCTGAGGTGCGCTGTTCGCGGCGCGCCTTTATTCGTCATAGGACGCGGGCTGTATGCCGGAAGGAATCCGAGAGCCTACTTGGTCCGGATGCCAACGGCCGTGCCCTGGATGAAGTACTTGCGAAGGCCGATGAAGAGCGCCAGCGTCGGGACGCTGGTCACCAACACCGCCGTCATCAAGACCACCAGGTTGCCGCCGCCCTCGCCCGCGATCTGGAAGATAGACACCATGACGGGCCGCACGTCCGGCGACTGGGAGAGCACCATGCCGAACAGCAGGTCGTTCCAGATCCACATGGCCTGGAACACGATGACCACGGCGGTGGGCACCTTCAGAAGCGGCAGGTAGATGTGCGGGAACATGCCCCAGGCGCTGCAGCCGTCGATCATCGCGGACTCGCGGATCTCGCCGGACATACCCATGAAGTGGCTGCGGTAGGTGAAGGTGGCAAAGGGCGTGCAGATCGTGGCGTAGAAAAGGATCATGCCCAGTTGCGTATTGTAGAGCTTGGTAGCCACATAGGTTCGGTATAATGGCAACAGGTACATCTGGAACGGGAACACCGTGCCGGAGTAGATGATGATGAAGATCAGGAAGCTGAATTTGGGCCGCACGACGGTGCAGCCGTAGGCCGCCATCGCGCTGACCACGATGCACATCAGCGTCCCGCCCCCCGCGTACAGAAGCGAGTTCCCGTACTGCCTGAACAGCGAGAAGGTATTGACCGCCGTATTGAGGTTTTCCATGAAGCCGTTTTTGATCGGCAGGTGCACGAAGTGGGAGGTCATGAAATCGTCCGGCGTCTTGAAGGAGATGTAGATCGAGATCAGAATCGGAAAAATCCAGACGAGCGCCAGCGCGCCGAGGAGGACGAGGCGCAGCGTGAAAGAGCGGCGTTTTCCGGTGGAACAACTGGTGACCATGCGCTTCCCCTCCTTATTTGTAGTCGATGGCGTCGTCGTAGATCATTTTGCGGATATAGACGGTAGCAATCGGCAGGATGATCGCGGACAGAAACACCGCGATCGCCGCGCCGTAGCCCAGCTTGCTCTTTAAAAACGTCTCCGTGTACATGGTGACCGCCAGCGTCTCCGACGAGCGCGCCGGGCCACCCTTGGTCATGATGTAGATGATGTCGAAGGTCTTGAAGGAATTGACCATCGCCATGCCTATGACGATGGTGTGGGTGGGCTTGAGCATCGGGAAGGTGACGTGCAGGAAGGTGCGCCAGGCGTTCGCGCCGTCGATGGCGGCGGCCTCCAGTGGCTCGCAGGGCAGGCTGGTCAGGCCCATCAGGTAAAGCACCATGCTGGTGCCAAGCCCCTGCCAGAGGGACGCCAGCAGCATGGAGACGGTGTTGAGCGGCGCGCCGTCCAGCCACCCGATGCGCCCCTGCATGCCCAAGAGGTTCAAAATGTCGTTGACCACGCCGTACTCGGTGCCAAACATGTAGATCCAGATGGAGCCTGTGGACACGAACGAGATCGCCAGCGGCAAAAAGAAGATGGATTTAAAAATGTTCTCGCCGGGGACGTTTTTGACGAACACCGCCAGCACCAGCGCCATGCCCACCACCACGGCAAGCGTAAACGCCACCCAGATCCAGGTGTTGGTAAAGGAGTGGGTGAAGTTGATGTCGCCAAAGAACCGGACGTAGTTATCCACGCCCCTAAACTGCATGGGCTTTAGGCCGTCCCACTTGAAAAAGCTGATGTAGACATTTGAAAGCATCGGATACACCAAGAGGAACGTCACCAGCAGCAGGGCCGGCGCCATGTACGCGTAGCCCGCGATTTTGTCCTGTCTGCGAAGCATGTTGAGCCTCCATCCATAGCGGATCCGCGGGAATTCATTGTTCCGGTCACGCCGGGATTCCTCGTACTCTGGCAACCTCAAGCGTCTTGGGATTCGGTTTCCGTCAAACCTCGTCCTGCTTTCAACCCTTTCCGGCGACCTGCGCGCCGGAAACGTGTTCCTTCAACCAGTGCGAACACCGGTTGAAGGAACAACACCTTCGGTCAGCGCGCCGCCCGGGACGCCCGCGGGCGTTTCAGGCGCGCGCAGCTTTTCCTACGCGAACAAAAGCCGCTTATGCGGATTCTGTTCGCCTTCCGTCAGGAATAGTAGTCGTCGGCTTCGTCCTGCACGATCTGCAGGTATTCGTCGGCGGTTTCGAGGGTGGGGTTCTTGATGAAGGCGTCAAAGCACTCGATGGCGGTGGACATGATGGGCGTCGGGCAGTTCTCCCAGAAGCGGTTGTGCAGCTGGTAGCCCTTGTCGGAGATCTCCTTGATGCGGTCGGCAATGACCGGCAGCACGTGCTCGGTGCTTGCGGACGGGTTGCCCGGGATCTTCTTGGCTTCCTTGGCGTAGGCCAGGTTGCCCTCCTTGGACATCATGTACTTGACGACCTTGAGCACGTCCGCGACTTCTTCTTCCTTGAGGTTCTTGGCGACCTGCACGCTAGACACCTCATAGATGATGCCGTCCGGCTGGCCTTCCATGTTGGGCACCAGGAACGCGCCGACCTTGCCGTCGGCATAGGCGGCGTCCAGCTGCGGCGACAGGTACCAGCTGCCGCCCATGATCATCGCCAGCCGGTCTTCGGTGAACATCTTGGGGATGTCGGTGAAGTAGTCGGGGTTGCCGGTGGTGAAGTAGCCCTTGTCGAACATGTCCTTCCAGATCACGAAGACGTTCTTGACCGCGTCGTCCGTCCACTTGATCTTGCCGGCGCACAGGTCCTCGTAGGCCTGCGGGTTCGAGTGCATGAGCAGTTCCTCAAACCAGATGAACGAAGTCCAGCTGTCCGAGCCGGTCAGCGAGAAGGGCGTGACGCCGTTTTTGACCAGCACGTCGCAGTTGGCCATCATCTCGTCCCAGGTCTCGGGCACCTTGAGGCCGTACTTCTCGTAGAGGTCGGTATTGTACCACATGAACCAGTACGCCAGGTCCAGCGGGAAGCCGTACACCTTGCCGTCGAAGGTGAACGCGCCGCGAAGGCCCGCGTCATACTCGTCCTTCAGCTCGTCCCAGACCTCCGTCAGGTCGCGCACCAGGCCGGCCTGCACCAGCTCCGCGCCCTGCCAGGTGGACCACCAGGTGAAAATTTGCGGCGCGGCGTCGGTGGGCAGCGCGGCCTTCATGTTGGCGGTGAAGATGTCGGTGGACGGGTAGGAGACCGGCGTGAACGTGACGCCGGTGGCCTCCTTGCACAGCTTCGCCCAGACTTCGAAGTAGGGCTGGTAGTTGGGGTTCAGCTTGTCGTGCGCCAGAATGATCTCCGCGAACGCAGTGGACGACAGGATGAGCAGAAGAACGATGATCAGGGACAGGATTTTCTTCATGGCAGAACCTCCTCGCTGATTATTTCACGGGCGTGTACCCGTAAAAATTGAGCTTTCCCTTTTGAGGGGTCCAGGGGCGGGGGCGCGGGGGCGGAGCCCCCGCAGGCTTATCTGCTCTTCTGGCGGCGGCGGAAATCCTGCGCGGCGCCGTACACCGCCAGGATGTTCTCCGGCGGCACGTTGGGCTGGAAGTTGTGCACCTGGTTGAACACGTAGCCCCCGCCCGGGGCGAAGATTTCGATGAGCGCCTCGCTCTCCCGCCGGATCTCCGCGGGCGTCCCATACGTCACCGTCCGGGAGGTGTTCGCGCCGCCGCCCCAGAACGAAAGGCTCCGGCCGTACTCCCGCTTGAGCGCCAACGGGTCCATGCCCCTGGCTGAGATCTGGACGGGGTTGAGCACCTCGACGCCCGCGTCGATGAGGTCCGGGATCAGGGGGCCGATCGCGCCGCAACTGTGCAGGAAGACCTTGACAGTGGGGTAGTTGTCCCGCACCCATTGGTACTGGCGCGCGTGGTAGGGCATGATCATCTGCCGGTAGGTTTCGCGCGAGATCTGCGGCGCCTCCTGCGTGCCCAAGTCGTCGCCGAACTGCAACACCTGGCAGTAGGGCGCGATGCGCGGCAGCAGGTTTTTCAGGTTCTCCATGTAGATGTCGGTGAGGCGGTTGAAGTAGTAGTGCATCATGTCCGGCTCGAGCAGAAGGTTGACGAAGAACTCCTCGTAGCCGAAATCCAGCTGGCCCGCCTCGAAGATGTTGCCGCCGAAGGGCACGAGGATGGCCTTGTCGGTTTCAACGAACAGTTTCCGGCACCCGGCTTCGATGAAGGCGATGTCCGCTTCCGTCCATGGCGCGATGGGCACCCTGTCGATATCCGCCTCCGACTCACATCCCTGGTACGGGTGGACGACCTGATCGAAGTACAGGCTGGCCGAAGGCTTCCGGGCGGTCTTCACGCCGTTCACGTAGATGGTGGCGCTGCCATCCGCCTCGAGGACCGGGGCGTACCCTATCGGCGCGAGCACGCGCACACCCTCCGCAAGCTCGATCTCCTTCCAGCCCCCGTCGATGGGGACGCCGAACGCCGGGCAGCGCTGATGTGCCTGCGCCACGTCCCCGCCCAAAATGTCCGCAATCTCCGGCTGCGGCTCGGCGAGCTGCTGGAACACGTCGTAGAGCCTCGCGGGCGGCAGGTTCAGTTTTAAATGCTCGACCAGACGGCTATAGCCGATGGCGTGGATGCCGGTGGAGCGCATGCCGCCAAAGTCGATCGCCAGCACGTCCGGCTCGCGATGGTTCAGCGTCTCGATGATCCGTTCGCGTGAAGTCATGGGCGTTCCTCCAGGGGGGATATTTGGTAAACTCAAGTGACCAAATCAACGGAAAATTGCGTCGAAGATGCGTGTTCAGACGGATTTACAAGCGCAAACGAAGCGATTTCGTAAAATCAAGGGCGATTCCTCGGTTTTGATGGGTTGATATTTGTGCGATACTTCCCTTGTGTCGAAGCCTTATGTAAACAATTATATGCATGCATCAGTGTTTGTCAACTGATTTTATCAATGTGAGAAAAAAAGCGCGCCCCCGAGGGCGCGAAGGAACCATTAGACCAGCGCGAGCTCGCCGACGAACAGCTTGTTCAGCACGACGGCAGTCGCGCCGTAGAGAAAAGCGTTTTCACTGAAGGCGGAAGGCACGACCCGGACGGGCGGCCGACCGCAGCCCTCCACGCGGGTATTGAGCACGTGATCGAGAACGCGCACAAAGCTGTCGGACACGTCGCCCGGCACGCAGCCGACGACGACGGTCTCAAGGTCCAGCGCCGACATGAAATTGTACAGCGCGCGGGAAAGGTATTCGCAGTAGCGGACGATCAGAACGCTCGCCAGCACATCCCCCTTTGAGGACAGGCGCATCACGTCGTAGATGTCGTGCACCCCGCCCAGAAACAGCGGGTGCTCCGGGTACATGGCGCGGTAGCCCTCGGCCTGCTCCAAGATGTTCTTCATGCCGGTGAACATCTCGAGGCAGCCGACGTTGCCACAGGAGCAGCGGGCGCCGTAGATGTCGATGGTGGTGTGGCCGATGCCATTGAGCCGACCGGGCATGCCCTCGTACAGCCGATCCTCCAGGTACAGGCTGCCGCCGATGCCGCTGCAGATGGCCATCGCCATGAAGCTTTCGACGCCGCTGGCCCGGCCCATCAGCTTCTCCGCCAGCGCCATGCCCGCCGCATCGTTGATCATGAACGAAGGGGCGTTCACAAGGCCGGAGACGAAGCCGACGATGTCAAAGTCCGCGTCGTCGGTATAGAGTTCAAAGGGCTTTCGGAGCAACCCGGTCTTCACGTCCATCGGGCCGGGCGCGGAAATGCCCGCGGCGAGGATGGGCCGCGAAAGCGACCGCACAAGTTCCCCGTGCATGGCCTCGATTCGGGCTTTGAGTTCTCCGATCGTCTGCGATGCAGGGGGATAGACGCAGCGCGCCTTATATAGGATGCTGCCGCCGAGGTCCGAAAGAAAGCAGATCAGCGCGTCCCGCTGGATGTCCATGCCGAAGATGACCGGGGCGCGCTCCGACAGCCCAAGCCCGATCGGCTGGCGGCCTGGCAGGCCGCGGCGCGGCTCGATGGGGCGCTCGGTCAGGATGCCCTTCTCGATCAACTCGCCAATGATATTGGTCAGGGTCGTCTTCGTCAGGCTCAGGTTCTTCGCGATCTCGGTGCGCGAGGAACTCCGCCCCAAGAGCACCTCCCGGAGCACGTTGGCCCGGTTGGACGAGCGGATCATCGAAGCCGTCGACGCGGAATTCATCATGGCGTTCCCCCAACTTTCGCGTCAGGCGCTCCCGGCTATGGAGCGTTGCCTTCACCTTGCGCGCGGCTCCATTGTAATACGCGCCGGGCAACCCGTCAAGGCGGCCCGGCGCACAGTCTTTCAAGTCAAGGGCTGGAACGCGTACCGCGGCGGGTTACGCCCCCAGCACCTGCACGCAGCCGCGCGCGACCATCAGTTCCTCGTTGGTTTCGAGCGACCAGATTGCTACGCCGCTGTCCGGCGCGCTGATCCTGCCCTCGAAGCCGCGGACGTTTTTCGTATTGTCCAGCTTCGCGTTCACGAAGCCCAGCCTGTCCGCGACGCGCGCGCGGAGCGACGCGGCGTTCAGGCCGATGCCGCCGGTGAACACCAGCGCGTCCAGAGCGCCCAAAAAGGCCGCATACATGCCCGTGTAGCCGACGATCTGATCGGCAAAGGCCGCGATGGCCAGCTCCGCCCTTTCATTCCCGGCCCTGGCCGCCTCCTCCACCGCGCGCAGGTCGTTCGAGACGCCAGAAAGCCCCAGAAAGCCGCTCTTCTTTGAAAGAGCCTCCAGCGCCTTGTCTTGCCCGCCTAGCTTTTCCGCAAGCGACGGCAGGCAGAACGCCTCCATGTCGCCGACGCGGTTGTTGTGGAAGAGGCCGCTCTGCAGCGTCGCGCCGAAAGAGTTGGCGACGCTTTTGCCGTCCATGATGGCGCAAAGCGAGCTGGAGCCGCCGAGGTGCGCGCTGACGATGCGCCGGGCCGAGGGCGCAACCTGCGCCATCTTCCAGGCGACGTAGCTGTGGCTGGAGCCGTGGAAGCCGTACCGCCGAAGCCCGTACGCCTCCACCCACTCGTAGGGCACGCCGTACACCGCCCGCTCCAGCGGGATGGTGGCGTGGAAGGTGGTCTCAAAGCAGGCGATCTGGGTAAGCGCCGGGTAATTCTCCTGGACGCTCCGCATCATGTTCAGGTACACCGGGTTGTGCGCGGGCGCGAAGGGGATCATCCGCTCCATCTCGCGCATCAGCGCCTCGTCCACCACCTGCGAGCCGGAGATCGATCCGCCGTGCACCGCCTTGTAGCCGACCGCATCCAACGAACGCATGTCGACTTCCACCTTGAGCCGCGCGAGTGCCGCCATGGTCAGTTCCAGCGCATCGGCGTGGGTCTTGCAGCCGCAGGGTCCCTTCTCTGTATCTTCGCCCGCGCGGACGATGTACGCGCCCTCGCCGCCGATGCTCTCCACGCCGCCGGTGGCCAGCAGCGTTTCGGACTCGCCCATTTCGTAGAGCTTGAATTTGAAGCTGGTGGAGCCAAGATTGAGCACCAGAATGCGTTTCATCGCGCTATCCTCCAATCTGTACATTCAGCCCCGCCTCAGTTAAGATGGCCTCGAAGGCGTCAAGGTCCTCCTCGTGCAGCTGTTTTTTTCCCGCGAAGCCGTAGGCCATGCCAAGCTTTTCATACTTGCTCTCGCCCATCTGGTGGAAGGGCAGCAGGTGCACCTCCAAAGCGCCAAGCGCCGTCAGCAGTTGCGCAAAACCACGCGCGTCCTCCTCGGAGTCGTTGAACCCTGGGATGACGGGGATGCGCAGCACGGTGGGCACGCCCGAGGCCAGCGCGATCCGGATGTTATCGAGAATCCGCTCAAGTTTGGCGTCGGTGCCCCGCTTATGGGCCGCCTCATCGTAATGCTTGAGGTCGATGTGGATCAGGTCGAGCGCCTGAGCCGCCCGGTAAAACGCGTCCGGGGGTACGCAGGCCGCCGTCTCCACCGCCACGCGAACGCCCAGCTCGTGCAGCCTTTCACAAAGCGCCACGACGAAGTCCGCCTGCAAAAGCGGCTCGCCGCCGGTCAGCGTCACGCCGCCGCCGCTCTTGTCAAAGAAGGGCTTGTCCTTGACGAGTTCGTCCGCGAGTTCCTCTACGCCCCATTCCTTCGCGCCCGCGTCCGCCACGGCCTGCGACTCCGGATTGGCGCACCACGCGCAGCGCAGGTTGCAGCCCTGAAAGAACACGTTGGTGCGGATGCCCGCCCCGTCGTGCAGCGAGAAGCGCTGGATGTTGAAGATGCGCGCCTTCATGGAACCGCCTCCGCCCGTTTAGTCATCGTTGCGCCCGCGCACCAGATAGGGCGGTCACATGCGTTTGCAATAACGCCCAGTCCGTTGCGAAACCTCGTCGTACCTTCCAATCGTTCCCGGCGACCCGTGCGCCGGGACACTGGTGGAGGAAACAATTCCCAAGGTCAGGGAGCCGCCCGGGAATTCCAGAGAATTCCAGGCTCCCGCAGAGCCTCCTCCTTCGCGCCCAAAAGCCGCCCGGCGGATTTTCAACGCTCAGAGAATTGCCACCGCCGTGACCGAAGGGCAGGCGGCGCGGGAAATTTCTTCCAATACGCCATTTTCAGCGTCTACCCGGAACACCACCAGCTCGTCGCTCTCCTGATTGCCGACGATCAAGGTATCTCCCTCCGGGGTCAGCGCGAAATCCCGCGGGATGCGGCCGCCGGTTTTTGTGATGCCGATGGGCCGGAGCCGCCCGCTTTCGACGACGCGGAAGGCCACGATGCTGTTGTGCCCCCGGTTGGAGGCGAAGAGCAGCTTTCCGTTCGGATGCAGCCGGACGCACGCGGCGGAATTCTCGCCGGTGTATTCTTTAGGTAGCAGGGAATGCACCTCTATCAGTGCCCCCATGCCAAAATCCCCATCGTATTTGTAAACGCACAGGCCACTGCCCATCTCGGTCAGTACGTACAGCCTGTCACCCGCCGTATTGAACACACTCTGCCTTGGCCCCGAACCACTCGGGGCATGAAAAGGCAGCGCTGGGGATCTCAGGTGCCCCTTGTCCCAGTCAGCATAATAGGCGTAGATCTCATCAGTTCCAAGATCCAGAACCAGAACATACCTGCCAAGCGGGTCCGGGATCGCCTGATGCACGTGGGGCGCGCCCTGCCGCACCGGGTCCAGCCCAGCGCCGGTATGCTGGAAGAAGCAGGAGGGCGGCTGGACGCTCAGATCCTCCCCGATGGGGAACACGCACACGCTGCCGCCCATGTAGTTGGACACGATCAGGTGCCGCCCATCGGGGCCGAGGCTCAGGTGGCAGGCATTGCCGCCCAGCGTGGGCTGACGGCTGAGAAGGTTCAGCGCGCCGTCCTCCCCGATCCGGTAAGCAGAAACCGCCGCGGAGGCAAGCCCCATATAGTCCATCAGCTCGTGCGTGGCGTAGAGCGCCTTGCCGCTTGGATGAACGGCCAGGTACGTGGGGTTGGGCGCATCGATGGCGGAGCGCAAAACTAGCCTTCCCTCCGAAAGCGCATAAGTTGCGATGCCCCTGCCCCGCGCCTTCAGAATCGAGCCGTCGCCCATCAGGGTGTCCTGGGTGTAGCCCCCCGTAAATACAAACCGCTCCAAACGCCCATCCCCTTTCCTTCCATACATTGTACCCGATGAGCGCGGCGCGCGCAAGCCTTCGTTCACAAAAATACTTACTTTCGTTTGAAAGCAAAATAATCTTCGTATGTTGACATTGACGCCTGCCGCGCATATAATGGTGGCGGGGCAGGCGGAATACGCAAGGGTTCGCCGCGCGCTCCGCAATAAACGAAACACCACACCCAAAACAAAAATTCCAAATGGCGCATCAAAAAGGGAGGATCCCATGGAAAACCACTTCGGGTCACTGAACGCGCGCACCGCCGCCATCCGCGCGCGGCTGATCGAAACGCAGCCCGCCGTCTGCACGGAGCGCGCCGTGCTGGCCACCGAAAGCTATCGCGCACACGAAATGGATCAGGTGGTCTTAAAGCGCGCCTGGATGCTGGACAACGTGCTCCGCAACATGACCCTCTACGTCGATCCCGACTCCCTTCTCTTGGGCAACCAGGCGGGGAGCGACCGCGCCGCGCCCATCTTCCCCGAATACGCGATGGACTGGGTGGTCAAGGAGCTGGAGCTGTTCGGCCAGCGGGACGGCGACCGCTTCACCATCTCCGAGGAGAACAAGCGCGTCCTCCGGGACATCTACCCCTACTGGAAGGGTCGCACCCTCAAGGACAAAGGCTACGCCGCCTTCCCCGAGAGCGCGCGCCTGTTCTACGATCTGGGCATCATCAAAACCGAGGGCAACATTACCTCGGGCGACGCGCACATCGCGGTGGACTACGGCCGCGCGCTCAAGGAAGGCCTCGAGGGCGTCCGCACGCGTACGCTGGACGCGCTCGAAGCGTTGAAGCTTTATCAGTTTGAGGACCTGAAAAAGAGCTACTTCTACCGGGCGATCCTGATCACGTTGGACGCGGTGGAGGCCTACGCACTCCGTCTTGCAGCGCTGGCCGAGCGGGAAGCAGAGAAAGCCGATCCCGAACGTGCGGCGGAACTCAAGGAAATGGCGCGCATCTGCCGCAAAGTGCCGATGCGGCCCGCTGAGACCTTCCACGAGGCAATCCAGAGCGTGTGGATGCTGCACTGCATCCTGCAGATCGAATCCAACGGCCACTCGCTGTCTTTTGGCCGGTTCGACCAGTACATGCTGCCCTACTACCTTAACAGCCTTGAGGGCGGCATGACGGCGGAACGGGCGGAGGAGCTGCTCGAAAACCTGTGGCTTCGCACCTTCACCGTCAACAAGATCCGTTCCTGGTCCCACACCCGGTTTTCCGCCGGCAGCCCGCTCTACCAGAATGTGACCGTGGGCGGCCAGACGCCGGACGGGAAGGACGCCGTGAACGAGTTGAGCCATCTGGTGCTCCGCACCGTGGCGCGCTGCCACCTGCCCCAGCCGAACCTGACCGTACGCTACCATAAGGGCCTCTCCGATGAGTTCTTACGCGAGTGCATCGAGGTCATCCGCTGCGGCTTTGGCATGCCTGCCTTCAACAATGACGAGATCATCATCCCCTCCTTCCTGGACCTCGGCATCGCAAGGGAGGACGCCTACAACTACAGCGCCATTGGCTGCGTGGAGGTAGCCGTGCCCGGCAAGTGGGGCTACCGCTGCACCGGCATGAGCTTTCTGAACTTCCCGAAGACGCTGATGATCGCCCTGGGCGACGGGATCGACCCGGACAGCGGCAGGCGCGTGTCCGTTGGCATGGGCCATTTCCGGGACATGGAAACCTTTGAGGATGTCATGCGCGCCTGGGACGTGTTCGTCCGGGAATTCTGCCGCCAGGCGGTGGTGCTGGACTCCGCCGCCGACATGGTGATTGAGCAGGAGGTGCCCGACATCCTTTGCTCGGCCCTGACCGACGACTGCATCGGCCGCGGCAAGCATCTGAAAGAGGGCGGCGCGGTGTACGACTTCATCAGCGACCTGCAGGTGGGCATCGCCAACCTCGGCGATTCGCTGGCCGCCATCAAAAAATGCGTATACGAGGACAAGACGGTCACCCGCGAGGCGCTCTGGGACGCGCTGATGAACGACTTCTCGGGTGAGGCGGGCGAGGAAATCCGGCAAAAGCTGCTCGCCGTGCCCAAGTACGGAAACGACAACGACTTTGTGGATTCGCTGGTCGTCGAAGGCTACGACAGCTACATCGACGAGATCGCAAAGCACAGGAACACCCGCTTCGGGCGCGGCCCCATCGGCGGCGCGTACTACGCGGGTACTTCCTCCATCTCCGCCAACGTGCCGCAAGGCGCGGGCACCGGCGCGACGCCCGACGGGCGGCACAAGGGTGAACCGCTCGCGGAAGGCTGCTCCCCGACCCACAGCGCCGACGTGAATGGCCCGACCAGCGTGTTCAAGTCCGTCTCGAAGCTGCGCACGGAGAAGATCACCGGCGGCGTGCTGCTGAACCAGAAGGTTTCGCCGTCCATGCTTTCAAAGCCCCGCGACCGGGAGAAACTGATGCTGCTGCTTCGAACCTTCTTTGACGTGCTGCACGGCTTCCACGTGCAGTACAATGTGGTCTCGCGGGAGACGCTGCTGGACGCGCAGGCCCACCCCGAAAAACACCGGGACCTGATCGTGCGCGTGGCCGGGTACTCCGCGTTCTTTAACGTCCTCTCCCGCCAGACGCAGGACGACATCATCGCCCGCACAGAGCAAGCTCTGTAAAAGGCGTTGAAAATCCGCCGGGCGGCTTTTCAACGCGAAAGAGGCAGCTCTGCGGGAGCCTGAAATTCTCTGGAATTTCCGGGCGGCTCCCTGACTTGCGGTATTGTTTCCTCCACCAGTGTTCGCACTGGTTACGGAAACCGATTCCCGGCGCGTTAGAGCCCCGGAACGGTTGAAGCCCAAAGACGGGGTGACCAATTACTCCCTGCGCATTTGAGCGCGGAAAGAGGAACTATGAATCAGCGCTGCCTGACGATCCTGGAACGGATGAGCCGCGAAGAGACGCTGGACGTAAACCAGCTGGCGGAGCTTCTCGGCGTATCGCAGGTGACGGTGCGCAAGGACCTGGACTTCCTGGAAAGCCGCGGCCTGCTCCGGCGGCAGCACGGCCACGCGGTGCGCGTTTCGACCAGCGACATCCGCTACCGCATGGCGTTTGACTACGAGGTGAAGGCGCGCATCGCTTCCCGCGCCGCCGAGATGGTGAATAGCGGCGAGACGGTGATGATCGAATCCGGCTCCACCTGCGCGATGCTGGCGGCGGAACTTTTAAAGACCAAGCGGGACGTCACCATCATCACGAATTCCGCCTTCATCGCGGATTTTGTTCGCTTGCTGCCCGGCGCGCGGGTGGTGCTGCTGGGCGGCGCTTACGACCCGGACGCACAGGTGATGTCCGGCCCGCTGGTCAGAAAGTGCGCCGAGGAGTTCTTCGTGGACAAGTTCTTCATCGGGACCGACGGCTACGACCCGGCGCAGGGGTTTTCGAACGTGGACCTCATGCGCGCCGAGGCGGTGCGCGCGATGGCAAAGCAGGCGAAACACCGCGTCATTCTGACGGACGCCTCCAAGTTCAACCGGCGCGGCGTGGTGCTCCTCATGCCCGTCCGCGAGGTGAGCGCGGTTGTGACCGACGCGGTGCCGGACAATTGCCGGGCCTCACTCGAAGAAAACGGCGTCGAAATCATATTGGCGTAAACCGGAGCCAAAGGGGGGGCGGCGGTGGAATTTCTGGAAAACGGGTTCGAGGGCTTCTGCGCCGCGCTGGAGAAAGTCGAAACGCCGGTGCTGTTCTGCGAGCGGTTTGACGAGAAGAGCAGCATCTGGAACTTCTCCAAGCACAAGCACGACTGCATCGAGCTGCTATACTTCCTCTACGGCCGGGCCGAGGTGATCACCTCCGGCGCGTCGGTGGGGGCCAGCTTTTACGACGCGGTCATCTACCCGAAGGGCATGGAGCACACCGAATGCCTCGAATACAGCCGCCATCAGGAGATCTACTGCGTGTGGGTGGAAATCCCCGGCCTCGTGATCCCGGACGTCATCCGCATTCAGGACGACAACGCGAGCCTCAAGTGCCTCCTGGAGAAGCTGCACGAGGAATATAAAGGCCCCGCGCCCTGCAAACCGCTGATCAACCACTACGTCAAGGCGCTGGCAATGCTCGTCGCCCGGAAATCCCTGGCCAAGGGCCCTCAGAACGACATGGTGGGCCGCGTAAAGCAGTACATGCAGCAGAACATGGCCGAGGACATCACCGTGCAAAAGCTTTCCGACATGGTGTACGTGAGCAAGTCCTACTTAAGCCGCGTCTTCCGGCGGGAGACCGGCATGTCGCTCAATGAGTACCTTCAGAAGCTGCGCGTTGAGGCGGCGAAGTCGATCCTCGTCTCCTCCAGCCTCTGCGTCGAGGAGGTCTCTTCGATGGTGGGCTACCACTCCCCCAAATACTTCTACCGGGTGTTCCTCGCAGGCACCGGCTTGTCGCCCAGAGATTTCCGAAAAAGTGAGGCAGCCGGCAAAAACGGTTCATTTCGTTCACAATAGTATACTTTATGGGTCCATATAAGGGTTTTCAATTCCGCCCCTCGATGATACTATAACACCGTAAGCCGCAATGTGTGTGTTCCTGATGATTCCCGATTGCGCGTTTCGTGAGTTTTCAACGAGGGGACTTCGCATGGACATTATCAATTCGTTACCACTATCTGGGCGGGTTCAGCGTCTCAAGGCGGAAATGTTCGCAGAAGAGCGCTTTGCGTCCATCGAGCAGGCCAGAATCGTCACCGAGGTGTACAAAAAGCACCCCGGACTTTCGCGAAACCTCCTGCGCGCCGAGGCGCTCCGCGAGGCCCTTTTAAAAATCGAAATCCGCATTACGCCGGGCGAATTGATCGTGGGCAACCGCACCACAGGCGTCCGCGGCGGGGTCATCTTCCCGGAATCCGGCATGAGCTGGGTGGCCAAGGAGATTGAAACGCTGCCCGACCGCCCGCAGGATAAATTTGGCGTCCACCCCGAAGATATTGAAGAATTCCGGTCTTCCCTCTTCCCCTTCTGGCAGGGCAAGACGCTGGAGGACATTTTGGAGGAGCGCATCGGCCCGGAGATGAAGGCCATCGGAAAAGTGGCCAAGATCAACCAGACCGACCACGCGCAGGGGCACATTTGCCCGGACACGCCAAGGTGGCTTCAGTACGGCCCGGCGGGCCTCGCGGCGCTGGCGGCGGAGCAAAAGGCCGCCCATCCGAAAAACGCGAGCTTTTACGAGGGCATCGAGATTGCGCTGGACGGCGCGAGCCGCTTCATGCTGCGCTACGCGGGTTTGGCCCGCGAAATGGCGGCGGGAGACCCGGAGAATCAAGCCGACCTCCTCGAAGTCGCCCGCATCTCGGAAAAGCTCGCCGCAAATCCGCCGGAGAGCTTCCACGAGGCGGTGCAGGCCTCTTGGTACCTCTTCGTGATCCTGCAGATGGAGAGCAACGCCTCCTCCTTCTCCCCCGGCCGCATGGATCAGTACCTCCTCCCGTTCTATCAAAAGGACCGGGACGCGGGTCTCCTGACCGAAGCGCGCGCGCTGGAACTGACCGAGTGCCTGTTCCTCAAGTTCAACCAGATCGTGTACCTTCGTTCTTCCGGCAGCGCGCAGTACTTTGCGGGCTTCCCCATCGGCTTCAATGTGGCGCTGGGCGGGCAGCTTTCGGACGGATCGGACGCGACGAACGAACTCTCTTACGTCTTCCTCCGCGCGCAGGAGCATCTGCTTTTGCCCCAGCCGAACCTCTCCGCCCGTGTCCACGCCGCTTCGCCCGAGGCTTTTCTGACCCGCTGCGCCGAGATCATCGGCAAGGGCAGCGGCATGCCGCAGCTGTTTGGCGACGAGGCCGTGATCCCTGCGCTCACGGGTCAGGGCATCTCCGAGGAAGACGCGCGCAACTACGCCGTCGTGGGCTGCGTGGAGCTGACCACCATGGGCAATTCCCTGGGCTGGAGCGACGCGGCTATGTTCAACCTGGTCAAGGCGCTGGAGCTGGCGCTGAACGACGGCGTGTGCCTTCTGACCGGAAAGCAGATGGGCGCGCATACGGGAACCCTCGCGGACTTTGAAACCTATGAGGACGTGGAGCGCGCCTTCGCGGCCCAGATCGACTTCTTCTTCGAGCGCATGATTCGTGCGTGTGAAGTGGTGGAGAAGGCCCACGCGGAGCTACTGCCCTCCCCGTTCCTCACCAGTGTGGTCAGGGACTGCCTGGAAAAGGGCGTGGACGTGACCGCGGGCGGCGCGCACTACAACCTCTCGGGCATTCAGGCCATCCAGTGCGCCAACGTGGCCGACAGCCTGGCCGCGCTGAAGGTGCTGGTATACGGAGAGAACATCATAGGCCGCACGGCGCTGCTCAAGGCGCTCCGGAAAAATTTCGAGGGCGAGGAACTGATGCGCCTCCGTCTTCTCAACAAGGCCCCCAAGTACGGAAACGACGTGAGCTGGGTGGACGAGATCGCGTACAAGTGGGTTCGGGATTTCTCGGAGCGGCTTTCCCGCTACACGAACGTGCGCGGCGGCCCCTACCACGCGGGGCTGTACACCGTGTCGGCGCACGTGCCCATGGGCAAGAACGTGGGCGCAATGCCCGACGGCCGGATGGCGCAGGAACCGCTGGCCGACGGCGGCATGTCCGCCATGTACGGGCGGGACGTCAGCGGCCCCACCGCGGTCTTGAAATCCGTCGCCATGGTGGACAGCAAACTGGGCAGCAACGGCACACTCCTCAACATGAAGTTCCTGCCCTCGCTCTTTGAGACGAAGGAGGGCGTGAAGAAATTCGTCGGGCTGATCCGCGCGTTCTCGGCGCTCAAGATCTCCCACGTGCAGTTCAATGTGGTAAACCGCGAGGATTTGCTGGCGGCGCAGAAGAACCCGGAACTGTACAGGAGCCTCACCATCCGCGTCGCGGGCTACACCGCCTACTTCACCGAGCTCGCGCCTGACCTCCAGGAGGAGATCATCAGCCGCACGGCTTTCGCCGACGTATGACGAGCGCCAACATCTTTGACATCAAGCGCTTCGGAATCAACGACGGCGAGGGAATCCGGACGGTATTCTTCCTGAAGGGCTGCCCCCTGCGGTGCGCGTGGTGCCAGAACCCGGAAGGGCTACAGCCTGACATCAAACTCTGGTACGCGAGGCACCGCTGTGTAAGCTGCAAAGCCTGCGTCGCCGCCTGTCCAGAGGGTGCGGTTGCCTTCGACGAGAAGGGCGTTTCGATCGACGACGACAAGTGCACCCTCTGCGGGCTCTGCGTGAAAGCCTGCCCCACCGGCGCATTGCGCTTCGACGCGGTCAGGATGACCGTGGAGGAAGCCCTCCGCGAGGTGGAAAAGGACCGCGTGTTCTATGAAGCCTCGGGCGGCGGGGTTACGCTGTCGGGCGGGGAATGCACGATGTCGCCCGCCTTCTCGCTGGAGCTGCTGGCCGCATGCAAGGCGCTGGGCGTCAACACCGCCATCGAGACCTGCCTGCAGGTTCCCACGGAGACGCTCAAGGCGTTCCTTCCGGTAACGGACCGGGTCATCGCGGACGTGAAGCTGGCGGACCCGGCGCTCCATAAGGCGTACACGGGAGCGGACAACGCGCTGATCCTGAGGAACCTCCGCATGCTGGCCGAAAGCGAAAGCGATCTGCTCTTGCGCGTGCCGCTGATCCCCGGGTTCACGATGGCGGAAGAGAATGTCCGCGCCATTGGGGAACTGATCGCGGCGCTGCCCCGCAAGGTCCCGGTGGAACTGATCAATTACAACCCGATGTGCCGGGAGAAGTACGAAGCGCTGCGGAAAACCTACCCCGTTTCGGACACCAGCCCCCTAGACCGGTCGCGGATGGCGCGGTTCCGGGAGATCCTCATTGGCCTGGGACTCGACATCCAATAAGTGCAGGGGGATCGGCATGATTACGAGCTTTTTGGAAAGAGCGCGGCGCGGCGAAAGCGTGTACCTGTACGAAGTCCGAGAGGCGTTTCAAGCCGGGGCGCACGCGGTGGACTGCGCCGTGGAACTGGTGACCGGCGAGGTCAAAACCTACCGCTTCCCGTTCCCCGAGGCGACGGGCGCCGAAGAATGGACCTTCATCCGCGAGTACCTCCACGCAAACCTCTACAACCTGATCAGCGTGCTGGGCGGCGTGAAGATGACGCTTACCGTCCGTCCCGGGGACAAAACCGCGGCAAAGCTCTGCGCGGAACTTGACGAAGTGTTCCAGACTGCCCTCCCCCTTTCGGCGCGCTCGGGCTATGGCAAGTGCCTGAACGTGACCGACCGCGTCAATCGGGCGATGGGCTTCCCCCCGTTCCGGTTCGAACTCCGCGAGGGCGTTGCGATGGAAGCGGCAGGCGAAACGGGCCGGGAATCCTCCGGCGCGGTCGAACGGTTCCGGGAGGCGGCACAAAAGGCCGCTGGTGCGACGCTGTGCGGCATGGACATCGGCGGCACCGACATCAAGATGATCGGCGTAAAGGGCGGGCGCATCCTGGCCTTCCGCGAGTACGACTGGAACCCCACCATCATGACCGACGTGGAGTCCATCCTGAACCCGATCCTTCTGATGGTGCGCGTCATCCGGCAGGCGCTCTCGCTGCCCGAAGGCGGTCGCGCGGGGGAACTCCGACGCGCGATGCTGGACAAGCACGCCTCCTACGAGGCGACGCTTCGGGCCGTGGAAGCGGCGGACGCGGAGTTCGGGGAACCAGAGCTTTTGGACGGAATCGGCGTGTGCTTCCCGGACGTGGTGATCAAGGACAAGCTGGTCGGCGGCGAAACGCTGAAAACGCGGGCGCTGCGCGCGCACTCCAAGGCTTACGAGGCGGACTTCGCCCGGCTGACGGGTCTGCAAAACCTCCTGAAAACCCAATGCCTGCCCGGAGGCGTCGTGCACATCGCCAACGACGGTTCCCTCGCCGCCTACACCGCCGCGGTGGAACTGGCCCACTCGGAGCGCGCAAACGAGGTGGCGGACGGCGCGTTCGCCCACACGCTGGGTACAGAGCTGGGCACCGGCTGGATCGACGAGCGCGGCGAAATCCCGGACATTCCGCTGGAGGTCTACAACTGCATCATAGACCTCGGCGAACACCCGGCCCGCGCCCATGAACCGCTCGACGCGCGGAGCCTCTTAAACTTCAACACGGCCCTCCCCGGCACGCTGCAGAAGTACGCAAGTCAGAGCGGCGCGTACCGGCTGGCGATCGAGTACTTTCAGGCGGACGAACCGGAGCGATACCGGGAGCTTTTCGAAAAGGGCTTTCTGACGGAAGAGCACGGCGGCGTGTATGTCGCGACCTCCCCGAAAGACATGCGCAAGGCGCTGCTCGAGTTCATCTCGGCGCTGGCCGATGGGGGCGACCCGGCGGCGGAGCGCGTGTTCCGGAAGATCGGCGAATACCTAGCTGTCACCTGGCGGGAGACGGAATTCATCCTGGCCCCCCGTGCAAAGGACAGAGTTCTGTTCGGCCGCTTCGTAAAGCGCCCGCGCTGCTTCGAGCTGATGCGGGAGGGCGCGGCGGGCTTCTCCCCCGCCCGGTTCTTCGCCGCTGACGACGACCTGGCCTTCACCCCATTGATGCTGGACCTGAAGGCGGACCCCGCCTACACCGTGGCGCAGTTCGGGCAGGCAGTGGGCGCGGCCTACTACGCGGCTTCCGTAATGTGACAATCCCGGGAGAGCGTCGAGAGGGCCGCAGCCCTTTCGACTTTAAGCCAAATCCGGCGACCTGCGCGGCGGATTTGGCTTTCCCCCAAAGGCCGAGCCTGCCCGGCCGACGGGGAAAGCATACCCGAACCGGTTTCCGCCCGAAAACGCCGCAGCGTTTTAGGAAACCGGCACGATCCTTGCTGAATGAAAGCTGCCTTGGCAGATTTCATTCACGCGCGAGCGATTTCATAAGGGGGAGGATTCATGAAGGAGCAGAACTATCTGGACAATCTGGTGGGCGTGTTCGGGCATCCAGCGGCGGAGAACCCCGGCGTGGTCATCCAGGAGGCGGCGTTTAAAGCCTTGGGCCTCGAGCGCTGGCGCTTTCTGACCATCGACGTGGACCCGGACCAGCTGGAAAACGCCATCCTGGGCCTCAAGGCGTTCAAGATGCGCGGCATCAACTGCACCATTCCCCACAAGCTGCGCGTGATCCCGCTGCTCGACGAGCTTTCGAAAAGCGCGGAGCTGATCGGCGCGGTCAACACCATCGTGAGCGACGGCGGCCGCCTCTTCGGCGAGAACACCGACGGCAAGGGCTTTATGGAGTCGCTCCGGGAAAACGGCGTGGACCCGAAGGGGAAGAAGGTCGTCATCCTTGGCGCGGGCGGCGCGGCGCGCGCCATCAGCGTGGAACTGAGCCTCGCGGGCGCGAACCACATCACCATCGTCAATCGGCCCGAGGACGAGGCGCTGTCCATGAGCCTGATGGAATTGCTCTTACGAATCGCGGAAGGGTCCCGGTTCGTCCGCTGGGACCACCGCTATCAGGTCCCCGCGGACACAGACATTCTGGTGAACGCCACGCCCATCGGCCTCTACCCGGACGTGGACCAAATCCCCGACATTGACCTTGACACCATCCTGCCAACAATGTTCGTGCAGGACGTGATCCCGAACCCCGCCGTCACCCCCTTCCTTCGGGCGGCCAGGGCGCGGGGCGCGCGCACCAACACCGGCATGGGCATGCTGGTCAACCAGGCAGCCATCAACATCACGATGTGGACAGGCCTCATCCCCGACAAGTCTGTCATGATCCGCGCGCTTCAAGAGGCGCTCGGCGAATAGGTTTCGGTTGCGGAAAACCCGCATAGATCAAGAGGAGGAGAAAGAGATGAAGAAAGCTCTGGGAATGGTACTGGTTCTGATGATGGTGCTTGGTCTCTTCACGGTGGCGTCTGCGGAGGCGGACAAGGCGGCGTTTATCACCCAGGCGCTCTCCAACGAGTCCCAGGCCTACGCCTGGAAGCAGTTCCAACAGTACTCAAGCGAATACGGCTTTGAGATGACCGTGTACGAAGGCCAGAACGACGTGCAGAACGAGGCCAAGGCGGTCTCCACCTGCATCGCGCAGGGCTTCAAGGCCATCTTCATCAACCCCAGCGACATCAACGCCATCGTTCCCAGCCTCATGGAAGCCAAGGAGGCCGGCCTGATCGTGGGCATGTTCTCCTCCGACATCTCCAAGGACTTCGCGGAGTACCGCGACTTCTTCTGCGGCGTTGACGACACCATGGCCGGCGAGACCGCGGGCAAGGCGTTCGTGGACGCGTTCCCGGACGGCGCGACCATCGTGGAAGTCGGCGGCCAGGCGGGCCACGACGCGCAGATCAAGCGCCATGACGGCTTCATGAAGGCCATCGAAGGCTCCAAGATCACCCTGCTGGACTCCCAGAACTGCTCCGGCTGGATCACCCAGGACGCCATGGCCATCACGGAAGACTTCATCGTCAAGTACGGCGACCAGATTCAGGGCGTGTTCTGCCATTGGGACAACGGCGCCACCGGCGTCATCGAGGCCCTGAAGAACAAGAACATGTCCAGCGTGTTCGTGGTCGGCGTGGACGGCTGCCGCGCGGGCTTCGACCAGGTCAAGGCGGGCACCCAGGCGGTGTGCATCGGCCAGAGCTTCACCAACATGGCCATCCAGTCCCTGAAGAACGCCCGCGCCGCGCTGGACGGCCAGGCCTACGAAGAAATCAACTTCATCCCGCTGGACGTGGTCACCAAGGACACCATCGACAGCTTCCCCTACCCCGAGTGGTAGACTGAGCAAAGAAAATCCGCTTCGCGTCTTTCCTTTGCGAGGGAAAAACCTGCGCGGGCCTGAAAATCTTCGGATTTTCCGGGCGGCCCGCTGACCGGAGGAAATGTTTCCATAACCAGTGTGCGCACTGGTTATGGAAACGGCATTCCCGGCGACAAGTCGCCGGGAATGATCGGAAGGCCGCGTAAAGCGGTCATCGGACGCGACGAGGGCCTCGGGGGTTGTCAGCACGTGCTTCTTCCACCAGTTTTCGAACTGGTGGAAGAAGCGTAGAAAAGGGGAATGGCGCGTGGAGAACAAGGAGAACGGCATCATTTTGTCCATCCGGGACGTCTCGAAGTCCTTCCCGGGCGTCCGGGCGCTGGACAAAGTATCCATCGATATACGCCGCGGCACCGTGCACGGGATCGTCGGGGAAAACGGCGCCGGCAAATCGACCATGATGAAGATCCTGTCGGGCGTATACACCAAGGATTCGGGCACCGTCATCTTCGATGGCCAGACAATCGAGCACACGACGCCCATCGAGTCGCTGAACCGGGGCCTCTCCATCATCTACCAGGAGTTCAACCTCGTCAACACCATGAGCGTGGGCGAGAACATCTTCCTGGGCCGCTTCGCCCAGATGAAGGGCATGCGCGGCACCCACCAGAAGGCGAGGGAACTGCTCGACTCCATCGGCAGCACCATCGACACCCGCACCATGGTGGGCGACCTGAGCGCCGCCGAAAAGCAGATGGTGGAGATCACCAAGGCGCTCTCCTACCACTCCAAGCTCATCATCATGGACGAGCCTTCCAGCTCCCTGACCCACGACGAGCTCAAGCGCCTCTTCCAGATCATCGCAAACCTCAAAACCCAGGGCGTGTCCATCATCTACATCAGCCACAAGCTGGACGAGATCTTTGAACTGTGCGACGTGGTCACCATCATGCGCGACGGTCAGGTGATCGACACCAAGCCCGTCACGGAATTGGGCCGCGCCGAAATGGTCGCCAAGATGGTGGGCCGCTCCATCGAACACGAATACCCCGACCGGCCCCACTGCGCCGGGGAGACGGTATTGGAAGTCCGATCGATCAACACGCACAAGCTGCACGACATCTCATTCACCCTGAAAAAAGGCGAGATTCTGGGCCTGGTCGGCCTCGTCGGCGCGGGCCGAACGGAGATCGTCCGCGCCATCTGCGGGGCGGACAAGGCGAAGGGCCACACCGTCCTGATCGACGGAAAACCCGTCAAGATCAAAAAACCCGCCCACGCCAAGCGGGCGGGCATCGGCCTCGTGCCCGAGGACCGGAAGCTGCAGGGCCTGGTGCTGCCGTTTTCGGTGCAGTCCAACATCACCATGGCCTGCCTCGAGCGGCTCACAAAGGGTGGCTTCGTAAAGGCCTCGGCCGAGAAGGAGATCGCGCTCAGGCAGATCAAGAACCTGTCCATCAAGACGCCGACACCCCAGACCAAGACGGTCAGCCTCTCGGGCGGCAACCAGCAGAAGTGCATCATCGGGCGATGGCTTGAGATCAACCCCCGGATCCTGATTCTGGACGAGCCGACCCGTGGCATCGACGTTGGCACCAAGTACGAGATCTACGTGCTCATCAAGCAGATTGCGGAGAACGGCGGCTCGGTCATCATGATCTCCTCGGAATTGCCCGAGGTGCTCAACATGAGTAACCGCGTGCTCGTCATCACCGACGGGCGCATCACGGGCGAGTTCAACCCCGAGGTGGAATCGGCCCAGACCATCATGGACACCGCGATCGGCTGACGAAAGGG
>JAEZHK010000044.1 GCA_023416655.1 Bacillota bacterium | reverse complement strand
TCCCGATATCGAACCAGTTGTACAGGTGGCCATGCCACTTTTCCATGTTCTCCAGCGTTTCCACGGTGTGGGCGATGCGGCGAAGAAACTCCTCGCGCCCGAGGATGCCCATCAGGTGTGCGGAGGCACATGCCAGAATATACAGGCCGATGTTCGTGGGTGAGGTGCGCGGCGCCTTGCCCACCGGCGGGTCCAGCTGCACGTTGTCCGGCGGCAGGCCCGGCCCGTCCGCGGGCGTCTGCGTCTCAAAAAAGTGCCAGGTGGCGCGCGCGAGACCCGTCAGCTGGTCCCGCTGGATGTCGGACAGCTTCTCCGCAACCTGCGGCACGGCGAGCAGACGCATCCAGCCGGGCGCGATCCAGAAGAGCACCGCGAGGGCCGCGGTGGGCAGCAGCCACGAAAGGTTGAAAAGCCCCGGCAGCGTGAGCAGCGTCGCCACGCGCGCCGCCACAATCGAAAGGTCCCGCTCGTTTGAACCCTCCGCGTCGGCGGCGGGCACCCATTCGAGCAGCCCGCGACCCGACTTGAACTGCCGGTACAGCGCGCGCGCGACCGCGGACAGCGTGAACGCCGCCTCGGACGGGAGCAGCGCCAGCGCCGCCGCTGCCCGGCGGATGGACGAAAGGGAGGGCGGCAGCAGCGCGGGCAGGAACGCGTAAGCAAAGCCGGTCAGGATCGCCGCGGCGTTTCCTGACCAGAGACCCACGATCAGCGTCAGAAGCGCCGCGCCGGGCGCGAGGCTTCGCACCATGTTGGATACGAGCATCCACTTGCCCAGCGCGTCCGGCGCGAGATGGATAAAGCGGATCAGCTGCCAGTCGCCCCGCGTCCAGCGCTCGAGCCGCTTGAGGTAGCCGGGCAGCGACGCCGGGAAGTCGTCGTACACCGCCACGTCCGTGGCCAGCCCCGCGCCCGCGAGCAGGCCCTCGATCAGGTCGTGGCTTAAAATCGCGTTGTCGGGCAGCTTCGATGCCGCCTGGTGGAAAGCCCGCGCGTCGTAGACGCCCTTGCCGGGGAACGCGCCCCGCCCACAGGCGTCCATCGTCAGGTTGGAGGCCGACACCGAATAGCTGGACAGTCCGCCCTCGCCGCCGATGAGCCGCGCGAAGCGGCTGCGGGCGCAGCCCTGCTCCACCCGTGGCGCGATCAGCGCGTAGCCCTTGCGCACGCCGTCCTCGACTCTGGGCCGGTTCAGCGGGTGCGCGATCGTGCCGACCAGCCGCTTCACCGCGTCGGGCAGCGTCCGGGTGTCCGCGTCCAGCGTCAGCACGTAGCGGAAGTCCCGCTCAAAAAGGTGCTGCGCGCTGGCGCGCTCCGGCGTGAACTGCGACTCGTCCCCGGTGGTGATCAGCGCGTTCAGCGCCAGCACCGCGCCGCGCTTGCGCTCGTGGCCGCGCCAGAGCCTGTCGGCCTGAGCATAGCGCCGCTCGCGCTGCAAATAATGGTACTTTTTCATCCCCGCGGCGGCGTTCATCGCGGTCACGCGCTGGCGCAGGTAGCCGACCAGTTCCTCCTCGCCCGGCTGCTCGCGGTCGGGGGCGTCGGAGTAGTCGCAGAGCAGCAAGTATTCCACGTTGGGGTCCGTAGACAGCGCGCCCAGCGCCTCAAAGCCCTCGGCCAGCGCCTTCGCGCGGGATTCGCCGGACAGCAGCGCCGGCACGCATACCAGCGTCCTCGCGTCGTCCGGCACCTTGGTCATGTCCAGCCTCAAAAGTCTTCGCGGCGTGAGGCATCGAGAACCGACGTAGCCCGCAATCAGTTCGGCGAAGCGCCAGGACAGCGGCAGCGCCGGGATGATCCACAGCGGATTGCCCAAAAACATGGTCAGGAGAGCCAGGATGGCCAGCGTTCCCGCGGCGAACGCGAGGGCCAGCTTGTTCCCGGTCGGGTCGGGGATGACGCGGGGCAGCTTGTTCCGGGTCCCGCCCAGCGCTTCGGTCAGCGCGCGGCGGCCGTCATCGTCGTACAGCCACCAGCACACGCTGCCTTGCGCGCCTTCCAGCCCCGCCGCCTCGTCCACCGCGCGGCGGGCCACGGTCAGTTCGCTCAGGCCCGTCACCCGGGCCAGAACCGCCACCTCTTCGCGGATCAGCCCGCGGGATTCCTCGTCCATCTTCGGGTACAGTCCCGAAGGGTCCAGCCGCAAAAGCTTCTCGGCGCGGCATAGCTGGTCGTAGGAGTCCGCCCAGTTGAGCGCCTCCAGCATCCTGAAGCCCGCCATGATGTTGGAGAGCCACAGCTTGTCCAGCGCCTGCCGCTCGTGCTCGAGGCGGATCACGACCTCCGATTCCTCGCCGCGCCGCCCCAGCCACTGGTCCAGCGCGCGGCGCGCCGCGGGCATTTCCTGTTCATGGGTCAGCTGCAGCGCGCGCTCGTAGAACGCGCCGGCGTGCTGTGCGCGCAGCGCGCCCACTTTCGCGCCCGAGGTCACCCAGTCCTCGGCCGCGACGCGCTCCCTCTGCGCCCAGATGACCCGCTGGCCGACCGATTCGAACGCCGCGCAAAGCTCGATGCGAAGCGCCTCCGGGATGCGCCAGAGTTCGCGCATGGTCAGCGGCTGGATCTCGTCAAACGCGGCCACGGCGGCGGTCAGATGGTCGAAGGTGACCAGTTCGTCTCCGCCCGCCACCAGCGCCCGCGCCAGGTGCTGCACGCGCGGCATGCCGTCCGAGGCGGGCAGCTTCGCCCCCTTGCGCAGCGAAAGCGCGCTTTCGCCCACCTGACGCACATTGTCGCGAAGCCATTCCATCGCGGGCGCGCCGGGACTCCCCGAAAAACGCGCCACCTGCGCCGCCAGAGAACGCAGCGAACGCGGCTGCGCGCCGCCCAGCCGCATGGGCGCGCGGTCCGATGCGGTCAGCGTTACAGCCAGCGCGCGCACCCGCCTTGCCAGCGCGTCCTCGGGTTGATTCATGAAAAGACCCTCCGTTTCAAAAGCGCAGTTCAGAGAAAGCTTGCACAAATGCGCGCCGTCGTATGCGTTCCTTCCAGTGATCTACCAAGCGATGAAAATCCGCAGGCGGCTTTTCGGCGCGAAAAAGAGCTGCGTAGGCCTGAAATGCTTCGGAATCCCGGGCAGCACGTTGATTTGTGGTATTGTTTCTTCGCTAAAAATTCGTTGCATTTTTGTCGATCTATGGTATGATATCCCCGCGAAGGATGGTGCTGGGATGAAGATACTGGGGATACTGTTCGACATGGACGGCGTCTTGGTCGACTCCGAGCCGGTGATCACCGCCGCGGCCTGCGAGGCGCTGAACCACTCAGGCATTCCGGCGAAACTTTCGGACTTCAAAGAGTTCACCGGCATGGGCGAAAACCGCTTTCTGGGCGGCGTGTGCGAAAAGTACGGGTTTACTTACGAGCTTTCGATGAAGGCGCTATGCTACGAAATCTACGGGGAGCTCGTGGACGCGGAGCTGAAGGTTTACGACGGAACCAAGCCGATGCTGGAAGAACTGAAGCGGCAGGGCCGGAACATGGCGCTGGCCTCCAGCGCGGACCTCATCAAGGTCCGGCACAACCTGCGCGTGGCAGGCATTCCCTTTGAGACGTTCCGGACGGTGCTGACCGGGGACGACGTGGAGCGCAAAAAGCCGTACCCGGACATCTACCTGGCGGCGGCTGAGGGGATGGGCCTACCGGCCTCCGCCTGCGTGGTCGTGGAGGACGCCGTCAGCGGCGTCGAGGCGGGCAAGGCGGCGGGCGCGTATGTCATCGCGGTCACCACGACGTTTTCCGGGGACGCGCTCATCGCCGCGGGCGCGGACATGCTGATCCCGGACATCGGAAAGCTTCCCGCGGCCATCGAGGCGCTGGAGGCGGGCCTCACGGTGAACTTCGCGCTGCGCGAGGGTGCGGACAACATGGATTTTGAGCGCGTGTCGGCGCTGCTCGCCCAGATGCCCTGGAGCCTTGGCATCTCCCGCGAGGAGGTCGAAAAGGGCGCGGCGAATTCCACCCTCGTGGTGGGCGCGTTCGAGGGCGAAAGGCAGATCGGTTACGCCCGGGCGCTTTCCGACAAGACCCGCTTCTGCTACCTGATGGATGTGTGCGTCGACCCGGACAGCCGCATGAAGGGCGTCGGCCGGGCGATGGTGGAGCGCATTTTAAACCATCCGGAGCTTTCGGACGTGTACCAGTGGCTCCTCTTTACCTCGAGTGCCCAGGAATTCTACCGCGGCCTGGGGTTTGAGGAGACTAAAAAAGCCCATAATTGGATGGAGATCCGGCGGGCAAGGCCTTCTCGCTGAGAGTTGGCCGGTTCACAAGAAATCAACTGAAATTGTATTGCAATTCGCGCTGGAAGTATTGACATACCGGGTTCGACTGTGATAAAGTTATTCAGCTTGCCCCCGTTGGGGGCTTTGGTTGTGATGATGATATTTCCGGGTGGGAGGGAAAGCGAATGGCGTCCGATAAGCGTGTCAAGGTTACGCTGGCCTGCGGTGAATGCAAGCAGCGCAACTACAATTCCATGAAGAACAAGAAAAACGACCCCGACCGTCTCGAGATGAGCAAGTTCTGCCGCTTCTGCAAGAAGCATACCGCGCACAAGGAGACCCGCTAAAGTTAAGCGGAGGACGAGGAGTGAGGCGCATGGCGAAGGACAACGAGGGCGTGAAGGCGAACGCCAACTTCTTCCAGAAGATCGGCCTGTTCTTTAAGAACCTTTTCTGGAGGGTCGTGAACAGCTTCAAGAACATGGCCTTCGAGCTCAAGAAGGTCACTTGGCCCACCCGTTCCGAACTGATCAATTATTCGCTGGTTGTGCTGGCCTTCATGGTGGCGATGGCAATCATCGTCGGCATCATTGACGCCGGCGCGGCGAAGTTCGCCCAGTGGATCATCGGCTCGGCAACGTAAGGAGTAAGTATGTCAGAACTTCAGGGGCCGCAGTGGTACGTTGTGCATACCTATTCCGGGTATGAGAACAAGGTCAAGGCCAACCTCGAAAAGTCCGTTGAAAACAACGGCATGCAGGATCTGATCTTCGAGGTCAAGATCCCCATTGAGGAAGCGGTCGAGATCAAAAACAACAAGCGCAAGACCGTTCAGCGCAAGCTGCTGCCGGGCTATGTGATGGTTCGAATGATCATGACCAACGAATCCTGGTACCTTGTGCGCAACACGCGCGGGGTCACGGGATTTGTCGGCCCGGGGTCGCGCCCGACGCCGCTCTCCGATTTGGACTTCAACGCCATCGGCGAGAACCGCGTCGCCACGCGCATCGACATCCAGCCGGGCGACGAAGTGCGCATCCTGGCGGGCCTCTTTGAGAACTTCACCGGGCGGGTGGTGTCCATTGACGCGGGCGCTCAAAAGGTGCGCGTGATGGTGCCGATGCTCAAGCGTGAAACCGCCGTCGACCTGGAGTACGACGAGGTCGTCCGGGCCGAATAACCAGAGCGTTGAAAATCCCCAAGCGGCTTTTCAACGCGAGAAACGCTGAATTCCCGCGCGCCGCGCGGGCTTCAGAGTGGGAGGGGCAGCCAGACGGCTGTTCCGCTTCACCACATAATGTAGAGGAGGATACCCATGGCCAAGAAAGTCACAGCAATGATCAAGCTGCAGGTCAAAGCCGGCACGGCGCGTTCGTGGGCGGCTGGCTCACCGCCGTCGCCCTCGCGGTCGCGCTGCTGCTGCTGCCCGGCGCGCTCGAGGTGCGCGCCGCCGTCGCGCTGCTGGCCGGCCCGGTGGCCGGCATCGTCGTGCACCTCGTCGCGCTCCGCGGCGCGGCGCGCCGGACCGGGAGGACCGCGTGACCGTCGACCACCACCCCCGTCTCAGCGTCTGCGTCGCGACCTACCGCGGTGCGCCGTGGGTCGTCGAGCAGCTCGGGTCCGTGCTGGCGCAGCTCGGCCCGGACGACGAGGTGGTGGTGGTCGACGACGCGTCGCCGGACGACACCGTGGCACGGGTCCGCGGCATCGGGGACCCGCGGATCAGGCTGGTCGCCCGGGACCGCAACCTCGGGTACGTGCGCACGTTCGAGGAGGCGCTCACCGCGGCCCGCGGCGACCTGCTGCTGCTGGCCGACCAGGACGACGTGTGGGAGCCCGGGCGCGTGGCGGCGATGGTCGCCGCGCTCGAGGACGGCGC